>NZ_JBGGWA010000002.1:0-751284 GCF_041321145.1 Paraburkholderia sp. IW21
TAGCATTAGCGGTTTGAGCTGCTTTCTCTTGCTTACTTCTCTTTGCAGCCGGCAAAGAGAAGTAAGTGCCGCCCCGCACAGGGGCAACGCCAATAGACCACTAACAATTCAAGGAAAGGCCAAAGCCACAGGCAACCAGACAACAAGCGCCGAGCAGGCAAAAAACCAACCCCCAAAGCCCCCGCGCGCAGCGCCGCTTATAATCGAGCATTATTCGCATTCACCAGCAGATCGACAAATGAGCGACACCCCGAGCGACACCCTCTCCACCCTTGCCAAAAGCTTCGAGCCGCACACCATTGAAGCCCACTGGGGCCCCGAATGGGAAAAGCGCGCCCACGCGGCGCCTACCTTCGACGAGAACAAGAAAGACTTCTCGATCCAGTTGCCGCCGCCGAACGTCACGGGCACCCTCCACATGGGCCATGCGTTCAACCAGACGATCATGGACGGCCTCACCCGCTATCACCGCATGCTCGGCGAAAACACCCTGTGGGTGCCGGGTACGGACCACGCGGGCATCGCCACGCAAATCGTCGTCGAGCGCCAACTGGACGCCCAAGGCGTGTCGCGCCACGATCTCGGCCGCGAAAAGTTCACCGAACGCGTCTGGGAATGGAAGCAGCAATCCGGCTCGACCATCACGAATCAGGTGCGCCGCCTGGGCGCGTCGATCGACTGGTCGCGCGAATACTTCACGATGGACGACAAAATGTCGGCCGCCGTGCGCGACGTATTCGTCCGCCTGTATGAACAGGGCCTGATCTATCGCGGCAAGCGCCTCGTGAACTGGGATCCGGTCCTGCTCACCGCCGTCTCCGACCTCGAAGTGGTCAGCGAAGAAGAAAACGGCCACCTCTGGCAAATCCAGTACCCGCTCACGGACGGCTCCGGCCATCTGACGGTCGCCACCACGCGCCCGGAAACCATGCTCGGCGACACCGCTGCGATGGTTCACCCGGAAGACGAACGCTACGCGCACCTGATCGGCAAAACAGTCACGCTGCCGCTCACCGGCCGCGAAATTCCGATCATCGCCGACGACTACGTCGACCGCGAATTCGGCACCGGCGTCGTCAAAGTCACGCCGGCGCACGATTTCAACGACTATCAGGTCGGCCTGCGCCACAAGCTGCCGCAAATCGAAATCCTCACGCTCGACGCGAAGATCAACGACAACGCACCGGAAAAATATCGCGGCCTGGACCGTTTCGAAGCCCGCAAGCAGGTCGTCGCCGACCTCGAGGCGCTCGGCGCGCTCGAATCGGTCAAGCCGCACAAGCTGATGGTGCCGCGCGGCGACCGCACGGGCGTCGTGATCGAGCCGATGCTGACGGACCAATGGTTCGTCGCGATGAGCAAGCCGGCGCCGGAAGGCACCTTCAATCCGGGCAAGTCGATCGCGGAAACGGCCTTGGGCGTGGTTCGCAGCGGCGAAATCAGGTTCGTGCCGGAAAACTGGTCCACCACGTACTATCAGTGGCTCGAAAACATTCAGGACTGGTGCATCTCGCGCCAACTCTGGTGGGGCCATCAGATCCCGGCGTGGTACGGCGAAAACGGTGAAATCTTCGTCGCCAAGACCGAGGAAGAGGCGCGCCAGAAGGCTGCGGAGGCCGGCTACACGGGCCCGCTCAAGCGCGACGAAGACGTGCTCGACACGTGGTTCTCGTCGGCGCTGGTGCCGTTCTCGTCGCTCGGCTGGCCCGACGAAACGCCGGAGCTGAAGCATTTCATGCCTTCGTCGGTGCTCGTCACCGGTTTCGACATCATCTTCTTCTGGGTCGCGCGCATGGTCATGATGACCACGCACTTCACGGGCAAGGTGCCGTTCGACACGGTCTACGTGCACGGTCTCGTGCGCGACGCCGAAGGCCAGAAGATGTCGAAGAGCAAGGGCAACACGCTCGATCCGATCGATATCGTCGACGGTATCGAGCTCGACGCGCTGGTCGCCAAGCGCACCACCGGCCTGATGAATCCGAAGCAGGCCGCGTCGATCGAAAAGAAAACCCGCAAGGAATTCCCGGACGGCATTCCGGCGTTCGGCACGGACGCGCTGCGCTTCACGATGGCGTCGATGGCCACGCTCGGCCGCAACGTCAACTTCGATCTGGCGCGCTGTGAAGGCTATCGCAACTTCTGCAACAAGCTGTGGAACGCCACCCGCTTCGTGCTGATGAACTGCGAAGGTCACGATTGCGGTTTCGGCAAGCCAGAGCAATGCGGCGAATGCGGCCCGGACGGCCATCTGAATTTCTCGTCGGCCGACCGCTGGATCGTTTCGCGCCTGCAACGCGTGGAAGCGGAAATCGCCAAGGGCTTCGCCGACTATCGCTTCGACAATGTGGCCAACGCCCTATACAAGTTCGTATGGGACGAATACTGTGATTGGTATCTCGAACTCGCCAAGGTTCAGATCCAGACGGGTCAGCCGAACCAGCAGCGCGCAACGCGCCGCACGCTGCTGCGCGTGCTCGAGACGGTGTTGCGCCTCGCGCATCCGGTGATTCCGTTCATCACCGAGGCGCTGTGGCAAAAAGTTGCACCGCTGGCGGGTCGTTATCCCGAGGGGAAAGCCGAGGGTGAAGCGTCCATCATGGTGCAGCCTTACCCTGTTGCAGAACCGTCGAAGATCGACGAAGACGCGGAGCAATGGGCGGCCGACCTGAAAGCAGTGATCGATGCGTGCCGGAATCTGCGTGGCGAAATGAATCTGTCGCCGGCGGTCAAGGTGCCGTTGCTCGCTACCGGCAACGCGGAGCGTCTGCGCACCTTTGCTCCGTACGCTCAGGCATTGGCCCGTTTGTCGGACGTGCAGATCATTGCCGACGAGGCGACGCTGGACGCGCAAGCAGATGGCGCGCCAATTGCTATCGTAGGAAATGACAAGCTGGTGTTGAAGGTGGAGATTGACGTAGCCGTGGAGCGTGAGCGCCTGTCGAAGGAAATCGCGCGACTCGGCGCGGAAGTCGTCAAGTGCAATGCCAAATTGCAGAATGAAAGCTTTGTTGCAAAGGCGCCGCCGGCTGTCGTTGAGCAGGAGCAGAAAAGGCTGGCAGAATTCGAAACCACTATCGGCAAGCTGAAAGCCCAATTGGGCCGTTTGCCGGCCTGATCGGCGCTCCATGTCAGCCTCATGGCGGGCCGACAGGGACTCAAGCTAAACCAGAGGATTCAGGGTAATCACATGCTAAAAGTTACAAAGGCGGTATTTCCGGTAGCAGGTCTTGGCACCCGGTTCCTCCCTGCCACGAAGGCAAGTCCCAAGGAAATGCTGCCGATCGTCGACAAGCCGCTGATTCAATATGCGGTGGAAGAAGCCATGGCGGCCGGCATCACCGAAATGATCTTCGTCACGGGCCGCAGCAAGCGCGCGATCGAGGACCATTTCGATAAGTCATACGAAATCGAGGCTGAACTCGAAGCGCGTGGCAAGGACAAGCTGCTGGAACTCGTACGCAGCATCAAGCCGAGCCATGTCGATTGCTTCTACGTGCGCCAGCCGGAAGCGCTTGGCCTCGGCCACGCGGTGATGTGCGCCGAAAAACTGGTGGGCGACAATCCGTTCGCCGTCATCCTCGCCGACGACTTGCTGTACGGCACGCCGCCCGTCATGACGCAGATGATCGAGGTGTTCGACCACTATCACAGCTCGGTGATCGGCGTCGAAGAGATCCCCACTCAGGAAACCAAGTCGTACGGTATCGTCGACGGCAAGGAGTGGGAAGACTCGATCATCAAGATGTCGGGCATCGTCGAAAAACCGGAACCGAGCGCCGCGCCGTCGAATCTCGGTGTGGTGGGCCGCTATGTGTTGAAACCGCGTATCTTCGAACATCTGCGCGCGCTGAAGCCGGGCGCAGGCGGCGAATTTCAGCTGACGGACGCGATTCAATCGCTCCTCGCCGATGAACAGGTACTGGCGTACAAGTACCACGGCACGCGTTTCGACTGCGGCAGCAAGCTGGGTTACCTGAAGGCGACGGTCGAGTTCGCGCTGCGTCACCCGGAAGTGGCAGCCGATTTCGAAGAGTATCTGCGTACCCGTTCGCCGGTGCTGGAAGGCTGAACGGCTGCGCGTTGCGTGAATTAGCCGGGTCGACAGTCGACAGCATCAGCCGGACGTAAAAAAGACGCTGTGCCCGCATTCGCGGGCACAGCGTCTTTTTTTTGGGGTCGCTCGGTTAGGGGCGCGAGGTTAAGCGCTAGCGCGTCAGCGACGTTTCATCAAAAACGTGAAAACCTTGTCGTGCGCCGAGCTCTCGACGATTTCATTGCCGGTTTGCTTGGCAAACGCGGCGAAATCGCGCTGCGAGCCCGGATCGGTGGCCAGCACCTTGAGAATCTGGCCGCTTTCCATGTCGGCGAGCGCCTTCTTGGCGCGCAAAATGGGCAGCGGGCACATCAGCCCGCGCGCATCGACTTCCTTGTGAACCTGAATTTGCATCGACGATGACCTTCGGGATGAGGCGTCGTTCGCGACGCCGGGGAGAGGGTCAAATTCTACAGCAGGCGTCATTTAGCCGCCCGACCTGACGCTGTCGTGCCGATTATCGCAATCCGGCAGCAATAAAGCGCCCTACAGCGTCACCGCCTGCCCGCTTTGCAGCGACTGCCGCAGCGCCATTCCGATCCGCGTCGCTTCGAGTGCGTCGGCTAGCGTAGCCCCCGTTTGCGCGTGCGATGCCGCCCCGCCCTGCACCGCCGCAACGAAAGCACGCGCCTCGTGCAGAAACGCGTCTTCGAACCGATCGAAAAAGCTCGGCGTGCATTCGTTGCGGATGCCCGAGGCGTCGTAGATCTCGACGCGATTCGCCCGCGGATTGTGGCCGATCGCAAGCGCCCCGGCCGTGCCGATCACTTCGCTGTGCGTGTCGTTGCCGTGCGCTTGCGTGCGCGATGCGTAGAACATCGCGAGCTTGCCGTCTTCGAATTCGCAGATCGCCACGCCATTATCGACATCGCCGAATTCCCGCAGACCTTCGTGCAGCGCGACCGCGCCCGCCGCAAACACGCGTTTGGCGCGCGGCTTGCCAAGCAGCCAGCGCGCGACGTCGATGTCGTGCACGGTGCAGTCCAGGAAGATGCCGCCGGAGGTCGCCGCGAAGCGCACGAAGAAGCCGTCGTTGTCGTTCTTGTCGGTGGTTTGCGAGCGCACAAGGAAAGGTCTGCCGATCGCGCCGGACTGGATCTTGTCGAACGCATCCTTGTAACTCGGATCGAAACGGCGCATGAAGCCGATGGTCACCAGCAGATGGGGATAGCGCGCGGCTTCAGCCAATACGCGCTCGCACTCCGCGAGATCCAGCGACAGCGGCTTCTCGCAGAACACATGTTTGCCGGCGCGCAATGCATCGACGATCTGTTGCGCGTGCAACGACGACGGCGTGACGAGCCACACCGCGTCCACCTCGCGATCGGCGAGCAGGTCCGCATAATCGTCGTAAAGACGCGGTTCGGGCAACGCCTCGCGCGCCCACACCCGCTCCTCTTCCAGCGGGCTGCAAGCGGCCACGAGCGCTGCACCCGGCACGCGGTACGCCAGATTCTCCGCGTGACGCTTGCCCAAACGGCCCAAGCCGACCACGCCCAAACGAAGCCGCCCGCCGACCGCCTTCATCACGATGCCTCGCCGAGTTTCACGGCGCGGCCCTCACGCCACGAGCGGGTGGCGGCTTCGGCGAGTTCGAGCGCTTTCAGACCGTCGGCGACGGTCGTACGCACCGGCTTGCCGCGCGTGACCGCGTCGAAGAAATGGGCGATTTCCAGTGCGTAAGCCGCGCGATAGCGTTCAAGAAAAAACGCCTCGGGCACGTCGCTCGACACTTCCGTTCTCGAATACGCGGTGACCTCGGTAGGCCGCACATTGCCCGCCTGCAGCATGCCGGTGCTGCCGAGCACTTCGAAGCGCTGGTCGTAGCCATAGGCCGCACGCCGCGCGGTATTGATCTGGCAGAGGCGCCCGCGCTTCGTGCGGATCGTGACCGCAGTCGAATCGATATCGCCGGCTTCGGCAATCGCTGGATCTGAAAGACAACTGCCGGTGGCGTGCAGCGTGTCGGCTTCGTCGTCGAGAATCCAACGGAAGATGTCGAAGTCGTGAATCAGCATGTCCTTGAAGATGCCGCCCGAGTGCTTGATGTACTCGACCGGCGGTGCACCCGGATCGCGGCTCGTCACCACCAGCATTTCCGGCGTGCCGATCTCGCCCGCATCGATGCGCGCTTTCAACGCGGAAAACGTCGGGTCGAAGCGGCGCTGAAAGCCGATCATGCAGACCACGCCGGCACGCTCCACCGCTTTCGCGCAGGCTCGCGCGCGTTCCAAAGCCAGGTCCACGGGCTTCTCGCAGAACACATGCTTCTTCTGCGCAGCCGATTTCATGATCAGATCCGCGTGCGTGTCCGTGCTCGAACAGATCACCGTCGCGCCAATCGACGCATCGCCCATCGCGCCCTCGATATCCGCAACTTGCGCGCCATGCTCGGCGGCGAGCGCCGCGGCCGCCTCGCGATTCACATCGACCACATACTTGAGCCGCACGCCCGGTTGCCGTGCGAGATTCGCCGCATGAATCTTGCCGATACGTCCCGCGCCGAATACCGCTACGTCGATCGTCTTGACCGCCTCAGTCATCGTATCCTCCCGTGTCCCTGGATTCTTCCACGTTCAATTCGAGCTTGTACGCGAGCGCGATGAACAACGCCTGGCACAAACAGATCGTGCTGGTCAGCGAACGGAATGCAAACGCGCTGCCCTCTTTCACATACAGTTGCGCGGTGGCGTAGCGCGCGAGCGGCGAAAGTTGGCTATCCGTAATAACCAGCGTCTTCGCCTGATGATGATGGGCGACGCGCAGGCAATACTGCGTTTCTTTCCCGTACGGCGCAAAGCTGATTGCGATCACCACGTCGCCCTTCTTCACACTGCGAATCTGCTCGCGGTACATGCCGCCGAAACCGGACACCAGATGCACGCGCTTGGGCGTGTGCTGCAACGCGTAGACAATGTAGCTCGCCACCGGAAACGAGCGCCGCACGCCGATCACATAGATGTTGTCCGCCTGCTGAAGCATCTTCACTGCGGCGTCGAACTGCTTGTCGTCGAGCCCGGCTTCAAGTTCTTCGAGGCCGCCCCGTGACGCCGCGATGAATTCACGCGCGACCGCGCCCCCGGACAACGCGCCGGGTTTCTCGTCGATCAGCTTGCGAATGCGTTGCTGATAACTCGGCGACGAAGTGCCCTGCCCCGTATAAGCCTGACGAAACACCGCCTGCAGATCGGAGAAGCCGGAAAAACCGAAGCGCTGCGCAAAACGCACTACTGCGGACGGATGCACACCGCAACTCGCGGCAATATCGCTGGTGCGATCCACCATCACGCTCGAGCGATGTTGTTCGAGATAGGTCGCGACATTCTTCAATTGACGCGGCAACGCCTCGTAGTTTTCCGCGATGCGCTGCATCAATTCTTCGACACTCGGCAAGTCTTCGGTGCTCTCTTCCGCCATGGCTCTCTCTTCGTTGCTTATTGCAGTGCGGGAGACGCTTTCAAAGGCCGCCGCACGACGTCCTGACGCTGCCGATTATAGGCAGGCCTCTCCTCGAATGGAATGTATTTTCCATTTTTATTTGTCATGAAATTTTAATTGCAACGCTTCGGAAGATGACCTAATCTTGGTCGTGAGCGATGGTGCTTCGGCAACTGCATGTGACCGTTCACCCGGCGCAACCGCCCGCCCGCCGCTCCCTTCAATAACGACAGACCGAGAAAGGTGGAGACAATGAGACTTTGCAAGGGCAAGGCTACGCTCAGGATTCTGGTGACGGCATTGACGTTGGCGACGGGATTCGGTGCGGCGTCGGCCGCCCGCGCGGCTGACGCTCACTTCGTGCTGATCAGTCACGCGCCGGATTCGGATTCGTGGTGGAACACCATCAAGAACGCCATCAAACAGGCCGACGAGGATTTCAACGTCGAGACCGATTACCGCAATCCCCCGAACGGCGACATCGCCGACATGGCGCGTCTGATCGAACAGGCCGCCGCGCGCAACTACGACGGCGTAATTGTCTCGATCGCCGACTTCGACGTGCTCAAGAGTGCGATCGCCAAGGTCACTCAAAAACACATCCCGCTCGTCACGATCAACTCCGGTACCGAGGAGCAAAGCGCGCAGTTGGGCGCAATCATGCACGTCGGCCAGCCTGAATACGCCGCGGGCAAGGCGGCCGGTGAAAAGGCGAAGGCAGCGGGCATCAAGTCGTTCCTGTGCGTGAACCATTACGCGACCAATCCGGCTTCGTTCGAACGCTGCCGAGGCTTTGCCGACGCGATCGACGTCGACTTCAAGGCCGCCACGCTCGACGCCGGCCAGGATCCGACCGGCGTGCAATCGAAAGTGAGCGCGTATCTGCGCAATCACCCGAACACCCAGGCGGTGCTCACGCTCGGCCCGCTGTCGGCCGCGCCGACGATCAAGGCACTGAAGCAGATGGGCCTCGCCGGCAAGGTCTGGTTCGCCACCTTCGACTTCGACAGTGACATCGCGAAGGGCATCCAGGATGGCACGATCCAGTTCGCGATCGACCAGCAACCCTACCTCCAAGGCTATATCCCGGTCGCCGTGCTCGCTATCGTGAAAAAGGAACACACCACCGATCCGGCGAAGATCCGCCAGATCCTGCAGGCGAATCCGAAGTTCCAGCAACGCCTCGCCACCTACGGGCTCGCGCCCGCCTACGGGCCGCGCAATATCGGCTCCGGCCCGGGTTTCATCACCAAGGCCAATATCGACAAGGTCGTCAAGTACGCCGGGCAGTACCGCTAACGCATTTCGCAGGAAGTGAGGACACGGGCAAACCGTTCCGGCAGATATGAAGAAAGTGGATGCGGCCGGCCGCGATCGGCCCGGCCGCCCCACGCCCGCGTTCGTCACGTTTTACGTGCATCACGCGCCACGCGGTCCGCCAACGGCTGCTACTCACCGGCGCATCAAGGAGAGCTTTATGGGCGTAGCCAACCCCTTCCACTCACATCACCGCAAGCAGCCCCCTTCGGGAACGCAGACGCCTTCAGCGTCGACGTCCAGCGGTGCGTCCGCGGCGTCCGACGAGCGTGTACGCAAGGAATCATGGTTCCGGCATCTGCTGAACCGTCCGGAATTCGCCGCCCTGGCCGGCACCGTGATGGTGTTCCTCGTGTTTGGGTTGGCGGCCGGCAACTCCGGCATGTTCAACCTCGACGGCGTGATGAACTGGTCGCAGGTGGCCGCGTATCTCGGCTTGATTGCCGTTGGCGCATGCGTGCTGATGATCGCCGGCGAATTCGATCTGTCGATCGGCTCGATGATCGGCTTTGCGGGGATGATGGTCGCGCTGCCCACCATGTACTTCCATTGGCCGATTGCATTGTCGATCGTGTTTGCGTTCGCGGGTTCGATGCTGCTCGGCGCGCTCAACGGCTACCTGGTCATGCGCACGCGGCTGCCATCGTTCATCGTGACGCTGGCGTTTCTGTTCATCCTGCGTGGGCTCACGCTAGCGCTGTCGGTCATGTTCGCGGACCGCACGATCATCTCCGGCGTGGGCGACGTTGCCGCCCACGACTGGCTCGCCCATACCTTGTTTCAGGGCGTCGCGTTCAAGGGCCTGTTCATCTGGCTAGGCCACATGGGTGTCGTGAAACTGCTCGACAACGGCAATCCGCTCGTGCCGGGCATTCCGAAAGTCCTTCTCTGGTGGTTCGCGCTTGCCGCAGTCTGCGCGTTCACACTCGCCAAGACCCGCTTCGGCAACTGGATTTTCGCGGTCGGCGGGGACGCCAATGCAGCGAAGAACGTCGGCGTGCCGGTGCGGCGCGTGAAGATATCGCTCTTCGTTCTGACCGCGTTCTGTGCGTGCCTGTTCGCCGTGCTGCAAGTGTGCGACATCGGCTCGGCCGCGGCCGACCGCGGCCTGCAGGCCGAATTCGAAGCCATCATCGCGGCGGTGATCGGCGGCACGCTGCTGACCGGCGGCTACGGCTCGGTGATCGGCGCCTGCTTCGGCGCGCTGATCTTCGGCGTCGTGCAGATCGGCATCACCTACACGAATGTCGACTCCGACTGGTTCCGCGTTTTCCTTGGCGTGATGCTGCTGTTCGCCGTGCTTTTCAACCACTACGTGCGCAGTCGCGTCTCGGCGTCCCGCTAACAGGAGTTCATGATGACCGCCATGCAATCGACCGGCGACGACACCATTCTCGCGCTGGAAAAGGTCAGCCGCTATTTCGGCAATGTGATCGCGTTAAGCGACGTCACGTTACGGCTCAAACGCGGCGAAGTGCACTGCCTGCTCGGCGACAACGGCGCGGGCAAATCGACGCTGATCAAAACCCTCGCAGGCGTGCACAAGCCCTCGTCCGGACAGTATCTCGTGGACGGCCAGCCCGTCCTGTTCGAGTCGCCGAAAGACGCGCTCGATCTCGGTATCGCCACCGTCTATCAGGATCTGGCGCTGGTGCCGTTGCTGTCGGTTGCGCGCAACTTCTTTATGGGCCGCGAGCCGCAGAAAAAATTTTTCGGCTTCCTGAACGTGATGGACCTGGAAACCTGCGCCACCACCTCCCGCGACAAACTCGCGGAAATGGGCATCAACGTGCGCGACCCGCATCAGCCGATCGGCACGATGTCCGGCGGCGAGAAGCAATGTCTCGCGATTGCACGGGCGATCCACTTTGGCGCGCGCGTACTGATTCTCGACGAACCTACCGCCGCGCTCGGCGTCAAGCAGAGCTTCAATGTGCTGAAGCTGATCCACACGGCGCGCGCGAAAGGCATCTCGGTGATCTTCATCACGCACAACGTGCACCACGCGTATCCGATCGGCGATTCGTTCACGCTGCTCAATCGCGGTAAATCGCTCGGCACGTTCACGAAGGAAACCATCAGCAAGGACGAAGTGCTCGACATGATGGCCGGCGGCGCCGAGATGCAGAAGATGATCGGTGAACTCGAAGGCACGACGATCTGATTCATTCGCGCGGCTTTTCCGGCGCTTGCCGCGCCGGTCGCCGCGCCCAGCCATTCAGGAACATTCATGGATCATTCCAGCACATCCAGCGGAACCGGGGTCGCGAACGGCAGCGGGTCCACGTCCGCTTCGGCGGCCACGGCCAGCCGCTTCGCGCCGGGCCGCAGCCGCGACATCGTCTGCCTTGGCCGCCTCGCTGTCGATCTGTACGCGCAGCAAGTCGGCGCACGGCTCGAAGACGTGTCGAGCTTCGCGAAGTATCTCGGCGGTTCGTCGGCGAATATCGCGTTCGGCTGCGCGCGGCTCGGCCTTGCATCGGCGATGCTGGCGCGCGTCGGCAACGATCACATGGGCCGGTTTCTGACCGGGACGTTGACGAAGGAAGGCTGCGACGTCAGTCATGTACGCATCGATCAGGAGCGCTTGACCGCTCTCGTTCTGCTGGGTTTGAAAGACCGCGATACGTTTCCGCTGATCTTCTATCGCGAGAACTGCGCGGATATGGCGGTGGATGAAGCGGATTTCGACGAAACGTACATCGCATCGTCGAAAGCGCTCCTGATCACCGGCACGCACTTTTCGACCGAGCAGGTGAACCGCACGAGCCGTCGCGCGCTGGATTACGCACGGCGCAACCAGGTGCGCACCGTGCTCGATATCGACTACCGCCCGGTGCTGTGGGGTCTCACGGGCAAAGCCGATGGCGAAACCCGCTTTGTCGCCAGCGAAGGCGTGACCGCGCATCTGCAGCGCATTCTGCCTTTTTTCGATCTGGTGATCGGCACTGAAGAGGAATTCCGCATCGCCGGCGGCAAGACCGAACTCATCGACGCGCTCGCGATGGTGCGCGCCGTGACACCGGCGACGCTCGTCCTGAAGCGCGGACCGATGGGCTGCCAGATTATCGACGGCAAGGTCCCCGCAACGCTTGACGATGTGCCGATTCAAGGCGGCGTAGAAGTTGAAGTCCTCAACGTGCTCGGTGCGGGCGATGCCTTCGCCTCGGGCTTTCTCTCAGGATGGTTGCGCGATCAACCGCTCGAAGCCTGCGCGCGTGCCGCGAACGCGAGCGGCGCGCTGGTCGTATCGCGTCACGGTTGCGCCCCCGCCATGCCGACGCCCGCCGAACTCGACTACTTCCTGCGCGAAGCAAAAGCCGATCCGCACCGCATGCGCCGCCCCGACCGCGACGCGACGCTCGCGCGCCTGCATCGCGTCTCCCCTGCCCGCAAACAATGGCAGGAAGTGCTCGGCTTCGCGTTCGATCACCGCAACCAGTTCTTCGAACTCGCGCAGCAAACTGGCGCCGACGAAGCGCGCATCGCGCAACTCAAGGGCTTGTTCGTCGAAGCCGTCGCGCAAACGGAAAACACCCTGGATTTGCAAGGCCGCATCGGCGTATTGATCGACGACCGTTACGGTCAGGATGCGTTGAACGCTGCAACCGGCCGCGGCTGGTGGATCGGCCGACCTGTTGAACTACCCGGTTCCGTGCCGCTCGTGTTCGACCACGGCCGCTCGATCGGCACATCGTTGATCGCGTGGCCGCAGGAGCACGTCGTCAAGTGCCTCGTGCAATTCCATCCCGACGAACCGGTCGAGCAACGTCTCGAACAGGAAGCCCAGTTGCGCACGCTTTATGACGCGACGCAAGCAAGCGGCCATGAATTGCTGCTCGAAGTGATCCCGCCAAAGCACGCGCATCTGCCGCAAGCGCCGGACGTCGTGTATCGCGCGTTGAAGCGCCTGTACAACATCGGCATCTATCCGGAATGGTGGAAGCTCGAACCAATGGACGCCGCTCAATGGCAAGCAGTCGATGCGCTGATCGCCGAGCGCGACCCCTACTGCCGGGGGGTGGTGCTGCTCGGCTTGTCGGCGGGTGTCGAGCAATTGAACGAGGGCTTTCGCGCGGCGGCGCAATCGGCAACGTGCCGAGGTTTTACCGTGGGCCGCACGATCTTTCACGAGCCGAGCCATGCCTGGCTGGCAGGCGAAATCGGCGACGACGAACTGATCGCGCGGGTGCGCCGTACGTTCGAAACGCTGATCGCGTCATGGCGTGCGACGCGCGGAGCGACTACCGCGCAGCCCACCCCGGGAAGCCACGCACATCAGGAGCAGGCGGCATGAACGAGCACGTATTGCATCACGATGCGGCGTCCGCCAACGACGCCACCCAGGCCCACGCGCCATCGGGCGGCACCCTCCGCCTGACGACCGCCCAGGCGCTCGTTCGCTATCTTGCCGCGCAACGCGTCGCGACCGAAGACGACGATGGCACCGAGCCGCTCTTTGGCGGCATGTTCGCGATCTTCGGTCACGGCAATGTGGCCGGCATGGGCGAAGCGTTATATCAGCATCGCGAAGCGTTGCCCACACTGCGCGCCCATAACGAACAGGCGATGGCGCATAGCGCGATCGCCTATGCCAAGGCGCACTTCCGCCGCCGCATGATGGCCGTCACGACCTCGATCGGACCGGGCGCCACCAATCTGATCACGGCGGCCGCGCTCGCGCATGTGAACCGTCTGCCTGTGCTGCTGTTGCCCGGCGACGTGTTCGTCTCGCGCGCGCCCGATCCGGTGTTGCAGCAAGTTGAAGATTTCCATGACGGCGGGGTCTCCGCCAACGATGCGTTCAAACCGGTGTCGCGCTACTTCGACCGCATCGTGCATCCGGCGCAGTTGCTCAACGCGTTGCCCCGCGCCGTGCGTGTGCTCACCGACGCTGTCCTGTGCGGGCCCGTCACGCTCGCGTTGCCGCAGGACGTGCAAGCGCAGGCATGGGATTTCCCTGCTGATTTTTTTGCGCCGCGCGTCGTCACGTTTCATTCCCCCGCGCCGCGTGCCGAAGACATCGAGGCAGCTTTTGTCCGTCTGCGTCGCGCCAAACGTCCGCTGATCGTCGCGGGCGGCGGCGTGCTCTATGGCCGCGCGAGCGATGCACTGCACCGCTTCGCGACCGCGCACGGCATTCCGGTGGCGGAAACGCAGGGCGGCAAAGGTTCGCTTGCATGGAACGATCCGCTGAACGCCGGCGCGTTGGGCGTGACCGGCTCGCCTGCTGCGAACGCGCTCGCACACGATGCCGACTGCGTGCTGGCGATCGGCACACGCTTGCAGGATTTCACCACCGGCTCGAACACCTTGTTCACCCAGGCCGACGTGATCGGTATCAACGCCAATCCGTTCGACGGCCTCAAGCATCGCGCGCTGGTCGTCGAAGCCGACGCACGTCTTGCGCTGGAGGCGCTCGCCGAACCCCTGCAAGGCTGGCACGCGGACCGCACCTGGACCGCGCGCGCACACAAACTCGCGGCGAGCTGGCGCGATACCGTGAGTACGCTCACGCATGCACCGCAACGCGATACCGTGCTGCCCTATGAAGGCGACGTGATCGGCGCGGTGCAGCGCTCGAAGGCGAGGTCCGCGACGGACGACATCGTGGTCTGCGCTGCCGGCACCTTGCCGGCCGAATTGCATAAACTGTGGCGCGCCGGCAAACCGGGCGCGTATCACGTCGAATACGGCTACTCGTGCATGGGTTACGAGATCGCCGGCGGCCTCGGCGTGAAGCTCGCGCGCCCCGCGCGTGAAGTGATCGTGATGCTCGGCGACGGCAGCTATCTGATGATGAACAGCGAGATCGCGACCTCGGTGATGGTGGGCGCGAAGCTGATCGTCGTGGTGCTCGACAATCGCGGCTACGGCTGCATCAACCGCTTGCAGCAGGCCTGCGGTGGCGCGCCGTTCAACAACCTGCTCGACGACTGCATGCAAGGCCCGTTCGGCGCCCCGAGGATCGATTTCGCTGCCCATGCGCGCGCGCTCGGTGCGCAGGCCGAGCACGTCGCGAACATCGTCGAACTTGAAGCTGCCTTGCAACGCGCGCGCGCCGCCGACCGCACTTACGTCATCAGCATCGACACCGACCCTGCCCGTACTACCGACGACGGCGGCTGGTGGTGGGAAGTGGCCGTGCCCGAAGTATCGGCGCGCGACACCGTGCGCGCCGCGCGTGCGCAATACGACGCGCAACTCACCGCACGCGCCGCGGCGGCCGACCCCACTGATCGCCCCGGTCACATCGATCACGAATAAGGACGCCCGCATGACTGCTTTCGACGTACGTATCGGCATCAACCCGTTATCGTGGATGAACGACGACCTGCCTTCGCTCGGCGGCGAAACGCCGCTCGAAGTCGCGCTCACAGAAGGACGCCAGATCGGCTACCAGGGCTTCGAGCTCGGCAACAAGTTTCCGCGCGAGCCACAGGCACTGAAGACGCTGCTCGCCCAATACGATCTGGCCTTGGTATCCGGCTGGTATTCCGGACGGCTTGCACGGCGCAGCGTGGAAGAGGAAATCGCCTCGGTCGGCCCGCATCTCGACCTGCTCGCCCAGAACGGCGCGACGACGATGGTGTATGGCGAAGTCGCCGATTCGATCCAGGGCGCACCGCAACCGCTGTATCAACGGCCGCGCTTTTTCAGCGAAGCGCAGTGGGCCGCGTATGCGGCGCGCGTCGAGGAATTCGCGCGCTATACGCTGAGCCGCGGCGTACGGCTTGCTTATCACCATCACATGGGCGCGTATGTCGAGACACCGGCTGACGTCGACCAACTGATGTCGCGCACCAGCGACGCCGTCGGCCTCCTATTCGACGCCGGGCATATTACGTTTGCGGGCGGCGACCCGCTTGCGGTCCTCGATAAACATATCGGACGTGTGTGCCACGTGCACTGCAAGGACGTTCGGCCGGCGGTGATGAAGCTGGCACGCAATCGTAACTGGAGTTTTCTCGACGCGGTGATCAACGGCGCATTCACGGTGCCCGGCGACGGCGCGGTGAATTTTCCGGCGATCATCGATCGATTGAAGCGGCACGGCTATCGCGGCTGGCTGGTCGTCGAGGCGGAACAGGACCCGGTGGTGGCGCCGTCGTTTGAATATGCACAGAAAGGATTCAGGACGTTGCGGACATTGGTTGATGCGCCGCTTGACGCAAGTGACAAGACTAAGCAGGAGGCAGCATGAGTTTATTGGTGAAGGCGCAGCGCGAAGGCCAGACGATCGCGCGGGTGACGCCGGAGTCGGCGTGCTGGCGGTATGTGGGATTTGCTGCCTATCGACTGGAGGCGAAGGAGGTTGTGCATGTGTTTGAGCCGTCTCGAGAGATTTGCATAGTGGTGCTCGCGGGCGCGGTGGATATTGAAACCGCTGACGCTACCTGGCGTTCGCTGGGGTCGCGCGATAGCGTGTTCGAAGATGCTGCGCCGTATGCGGTGTATTTGCCGCCTGGGGTTCGGGTGACCGTTCGCGCTTGCCGCGATGCTGAGGTTGGCGTGGCGAGTGCGCCTGCCAAGGGCGCCTATCCGGCGAGGTTGATTGAGCCTTCGGCGATGAAACGCTCCACGCGTGGGAAGGGGCTGAATACGCGATATGTATGCGATATTCTTCCGCAGACTGAGCTTGCGGAGTCTTTGCTGGTGGTTGAGGTTCGGACGCCCGGTGGGCATGCCTCAAGCTATCCGCCGCATAAGCACGATACCGATAATGTGCCTCATGAGAGCTCGCTCGAAGAGACTTACTATCATCGGCTCGATCCGCCGCAAGGGTTTGCTTTTCAGCGCGTGTATACCGATATGCGTGATATCGATGAGTCGATGGCCGTTGAGGATCACGATGTCGTGATGGTGCCTCGGGGATATCATCCTGTGGTTGTTCCCTATGGGTATGAGTCTTATTATTTGAATGTCATGGCCGGGGGGCAGCGGGTTTGGCATTTTCGTAATGATCCGGCGCATGAGTGGATTATTACTAAGGATAGTTAAGGGATTTTTTTTGCCTTTGGCGGCGGTATTTGGGGGTGGTTTTTTTATGGCTTTGGCCTTTCCTTGATTTGTTTGTGGTCTATTAGCGTTGCCCCTGTGCGGGGCGGCACCTACTTCTCTTTGCCGGCTGCAAAGAGAAGTAGGCAAGAGAAAGCAGCTCAAACCGCTAATGCTAAGCGGCTCCCGCAGTCGGCCAACGGTAGTGGCCCCGTGGAATCCGTGCCCTCCCACCTCAAGCGTTAGTGACAAAGGACTCATTAGCTCCCACTCCGCACTGCGTGCGTCGCGGACCGGTCTGCATGGGAAAACAGGCGCTTCGTTCGAAAACGGGGGGCCATCGGCTTCGCCTCGGCGCGGCGCCGAAACAGGCGATGGTTTGGAACTACTCTTCGGCGCGCGCAGCGCCGCCGGAAGTATGACGCCCTTGTCACTAGCGCCGAATGTGCGAGAGCACGGATTCCACGGGGCCACTATCGTTGGCCGACTGCGAGAGCCGCTTAGCATTAGCGGTTTGAGCTGCTTTCTCTTGCTTACTTCTCTTTGCAGCCGGCAAAGAGAAGTAGGTGCCGCCCCGCACAGGGGCAACGCTAATAGACCACAAACAAATCAAGGAAAGGCCAAAGCCATAAAAAAAAACCACCCCAAATACCGCGGCGAACGCCAGCCAAGCAGTCAGACGCCGAGACCCACGCTACAACACAAGAAACGCGTAACCACGCCCCCCTACGCTACACCTCGGCTACCCCACGCCGAGCCATTCCTGCATCACATCGGGACGCTTCAAAAACGACGCAAGCTCGCCGTCGAAGACGATCTCACCATGTCCCATCACCGCAACCCGGCTGGCGATATCTTGCGCGATCACAAGCCGCTGTTCGATCAGCAGCATCGCCACGCCGCGACCACGCAGCATCCGCAGACACTGCGCGACCTGCTCCATCACCTGGCTCGCCAGCCCCTCGCCGGGCTCGTCGATGACCAGCAGATCGGGGTCGCCGAGCAGCGAGCGGGCGAGCGTCAGCATCTGCTGCTCCCCGCCCGATAATGCGCCGGCTCGCGTGCGCTTTCTTTCGCGCAGAACGGGAAACAGTGCGTAAGCGTCGTCGAAGGCGAAGCGCGGCGTGCGGCTGCGAGCGCGCGGCGCGACACCGAGTTGCAAATTCTCTTCGACGCTTAGCGTCGGAAAGACGTCGCGATGCTCCGGCACGTAACCGAGTCCCAGGCGGGCGATCTCGAAGGTGCGCAGGCCGCCGAGTGCGTGGCCGGCAAACTGCAATGCACCCTCGCTGCGCACGAGGCCCATGAGCGCGCGCGCCAGCGTCGAGCGGCCGGAGCCGTTGCGCCCGACCAGCGCGACGACCTCACCCGCGTCGATCCGCAACGTGACGCCATGCAACGCCTGGCTCGCGCCGTACCAGGCGTTCAGTTGCCGAATGTCGAGTAAGGCGGTCATGTGCGCAAGCCATCGCCGAGATAAGCGGCGCGCACCGCCGCATTCGCGCGAATCGCCGCAGGTGTGCCGGTCGCGATGATGCGGCCTTGCACCAGTACGGAAATCCGATCGGCGATGGCGAACACAGCGTCCATGTCGTGCTCGACCATCAGCAGCGTGCGGCCGGCGCTGGTCGAGCGAATCAGTTCGATGGCGCGTGCCGCTTCGGCGCGGTTCATGCCGGCGGTGGGCTCATCGAGCAGCAAGGTGTGCGCGCCACCCGCGAGCGCGAGGCCGAGGTCGAGCGCGCGCTGCTCGGCATAGCTAAGCGTGCCGGCCTGGATTTGCCGGCGCGCGCTTAAGCCCACTGCTTCGAGCACCTGCTCGGCGCGCGTGTCCACCACGCGTGAGCCGCTGAAACGCTGCCACCAGCGCGTGCGGTCGCGCTCGGCCAGCATGGCCGCACAGCGCAGGTTGTCGAACACGCTGAGGCGCGCGAACACGCTGGTGGTCTGAAAACTCCGTGCGAGGCCACGGCGCGTAATCGCGGCCGGCGATAGACGCGTGATCTCCGCGCCGAACAGATCGATGCGCCCGGCGCTCGGCCGCGCGCCTCCTGCGATCAGATTGAAGAGCGTCGACTTGCCGGCGCCGTTCGGGCCGATCAAAGCATGGCGCTCGCCTGGCTGGATCGCAAGATCGACGCCCCGCAAAATCTGCGTGGCGCCGAAGCGCTTTTCGATGCCGTAAAGCGCAAGGGCCGGAATCATCACGCGTCTCCGATGGTCGGCGTGGCGCGGGCGCGAACGGCAAGACGTGCTTGTGCCCGAACCGCGTAGCGCGCTGCGAGCGCCCCCAGCGCGGCCAGAGCGAAAACCGCAGCGCCGAGCCAAAGGTGCGACCAGGCCGTCGCCAGCGGCATGCCGATGACGTTGAAGGCCGCGCCATCGTCCGCGCCGAATTGCGCGGCGTATGCCCACTGCACCGCGAGCACAACGGCCGGCGTCCACAGCAACACAGATACCGCGCCCCATAGATAAGCCGCCCCGCACATGCGCCAGCCGTATGTGGCGACGCGTGCCGTGTGCCGCTGTACAAAGGCCGCCAGTCCATCCGGCGACGCCACGACGATCACGATAAAGAACAGTCCCAGATAGAACAGCCATGCCCGCGTGACGCTCGCCACCGCGACGCTGAAAAACGTCAGGACGACCGCGCCCGCGACCGGCCCGAAAAACGCCGCCGTACCGCCGATCACCGTCGCAATCAGCACGGCGCCCGAGCGCATCATGCCGACGCTTTCCGTCGACACCAATTCGACATTGATCAGCCCCAGGGTGCCTGCGATGCCCGCAAAAAACGCGGACATCACCACCACGCCGTAGCGGATGCGGCGCGGATAGCAGCCAATCGCCGCAGCGCGCGCCGGATTGTCGCGCACGGCATTGGCGAGCCGCATGAAGGGTGTGCGCGACAACGCGAACATCGCCACGCTCGCCAGCACGCACCACAGCGCGATCAGCGCATACGCCTCACGAGCCGGGCCGAAACGCCAGCTTGCGAGCATCGGCCCGCTCGCGCGATCGATCGGCACGCCGGCCTCGCCGCCGAACCAGTCGGGCAGCGTCCACGCGGCTGCCGCGACGAGTTCGCCGATGCCAAGCGTGATCATCGCGAAGGCCGTGCCGGCGCGCCGCGTCGAGACGAAACCGAACAGCACGCCGCACAGCGCGGCGCCAATGCCGCCGATCAACGGCAGCAGCACGAGCGGCACGCCGACGCGGTTGAACACCTGCGCGGCGATGAGCGCGCCGAGGCCGGAATAAGCGGCATGACCGAACGACAGCAAACCCGTCTCGCCGAGCAGCAGGTTGTACGAGAGCGCGAACACGATCATCGCCGCGGTCTGCGCGAGATAGGCGAGCAACCAGCCTTGTGGCCACACAAAGGGCGGCACGGCGAGGAACAGGACGAGCGCGAGCCACGGCGCAAGCGGGCGCCACATTGGGCGCGCCGCTCCGGCGTGCCATGCGGATGGGTCCGGCGGCTCACGCATGGTCGTCACGCCGGCCGAAAAGTCCGCGCGGGCGCAACGCCAGCATCGCGACGAGCAGCAGATAGGGAATCAGCGGCGCGAGTTGCGCGAGCGTCAGCGTGTCCCATCCGGACGGCAGCGCGCCTCCGAAAATCGACGTGAAATCGCCCAACGACACGTCGCTCGCCACGGCAAAGGTCTGCACGCAGCCGACGATCAGCGACGCCGCCAGCGCCCCGCTCAGCGAACCCAATCCGCCGATCACCACCACCACGAACACGATCGACCCCAGCGAGTCCGCCATCGCCGGTTCGATCACGAAGAGCGGCGCGCCGATCACGCCGGCCAACGCCGCGAGCGCCGTGCCCGCCGCGAACACGCCCGTGAACACGCGCGGCACGTTGTGGCCGAGCGCTTCGACGGCGCTCGCGTGCGTGAGCGCGGCGCGTACGATCAGCCCCGCCCTGGAGACCCGCAGCACCGCATACAGCGCCGCCAGCATCGCCAGCGACACCGCCATCATGAAGGCCCGATAGCGTGCGAAGGCTGCGCCGTAGACGGTGAACAACGGCCCATCGAGCGCGGCTGGAACGGTCGCACTGAGGGGACTCAAGCCCCAGCCGAGCTTGACGAGTTCGCCGAGCACATACGCGGCGCCGAAAGTCAGCAGCAACTCGGGGAGATGACCATGCACCCGCACGCGGCGCAGCAACCAACGCTCCAGTGCCGCGCCGATCAAGCCGACGATCAGCGGCGCGACCCCCAGCGCAGTCCAGAAACCCGCATGCGCCGCCACTGAAAAGCCGACGTAAGCGCCAAGCATATAGAAGCTCGCGTGCGCGAAATTCAGCACGCCGAGCATGCTGAAAATCAGCGTCAAGCCCGCCGACAACATGAAGAGCAGCAGGCCGTAACTGACACCATTGAGCAGATTGATGACGAACGACTGCACGCGCCTATTCCGCTTGCTCAGCGACGGTCAGCGGTTCGAGCGCCGCGCGCAATGGCGCAGGCAGCGCGACAGGACGACGCGTGACGCGATCCACGTACACGTGCACGAAATGGCCCTGCGCGGCGGGTTGATCTTCGCCTTCCTTGAAAAGCCCCACTTCGTAATGCACGCTCGACGTGCCGAGCCGCACCACCCGCAAGCCCGCTTCGACGCGCTCGGGAAACACCAGCGGCGCGAAGTAGTTGCAATGCGTCTCGACCACGAGGCCGATCGTCGGACCGTGCTCGATGTCGAGCGCACCGGCGCGGATCAGATACTCGTTCACCACCGTGTCGAAGTAGCTGTAATAGATGACGTTGTTCACGTGGCCGTAGACGTCGTTGTCCATCCAGCGTGTGGTGATCGGCAGAAAATGCGGGTAGGCGGTTCGCGCGGCGGGTGCGGGTTTGTTCATCGTAGCGTGGCGTAGGGGTTGGCTTGCTGATTGTCCTGGTGGTTATCGTGGAGGGAGCGGCCCGGTTAAGTAGATACAGGCCATACCGTGCTCCTCCCCGAGCGCGAAATCCTGGGTCAGGCTCGTTGTCCAGGCTTACTGCCCCGGCTTTTCGACAAACTCGAACGGCAAGCCGCGCCGCCGCATCCATTCGCCGAGCGCTTGACCGGTGCCCGCGCGCCATGGCCGCAATTTCGCCGGCTCGATCAGCCGGTATTCGAGCAATTCCGGCGACAGCGCGATCGTTCCGTACGCCTTCACGTGATACGCGATGATGAGTTCGTTCTTGCGAATGAATTCATACACGCCGATCAGCTCGACCGTCTCCGTGTGCAGTGAGGTTTCTTCCAGCACTTCGCGGGCGATGCCCTCTTCCGGGGTCTCGCCGTTTTCCAGAAATCCGGTGATCAGCGCGAACATGCCTTCCGGCCACGCAGCGTTGCGCGCGAGCAGGATCTTGCCCTCGTACTCGACGATCGCCGCGACCACCGGCAGCGGATTATTCCAGTGGACGTAGCCGCATTCCATATCGGGACAGGTCTGACGAAGGCGGCCGCCTTCGTGCTCGGCATCGGCGCGCTCGATCAAGGGCGTGGCGCAGCGCGGACAAAATCGGTGTTCGGTCATGGCGAGTGGGTCGTCTCTTTGTGTTTTGGGTCTGATTATGTTGGGCGTCGAGCTTGCGTGCCGCGCGCTGTTCGGCGCATTGTCAAGTGCGAGGTTTCAACGCCTCGTGCAGCGTCTCGTTCCTGCGCCTCGTGCAGCGTCTCGTTCCTGCGCCTCGTGCAGCGTCTCGTTCCTGCGCCTCGTTCATGCATTTCGTTCCTACGTCTGGGTCACCACGCGGTTCCAGCGCGATTCACGCCGCGCATAGTTCGCGCACTTCGGCTGCGAAACGCTCGACGGTTTCGGGCTGCGTGTCCCAGGCGCACATCAGCCGGCAACCGCCCGCGCCGATGAACTCGTAGAACTTCCAGCCCCGCGCGCGCATCGCTTTGGCGGCTTGCGCAGGCAGTTGCGCAAAGACCGCGTTCGATTCGCCCGGGAACATGATGCTGACGCCGGGGATTTCCTGCAACCGCGATTGCAGCAATTGCGCCATCGCATTGGCATGACGCGCATTGCGCAGCCAAACGTCGTTGTCGAGCAGACCGAGCCACGGCGCGGAGATGAAGCGCATCTTCGAAGCCAGTTGGCCGGCCTGCTTCAGCCGGTAGGCGAAATCGTCGGCGAGCGCGCGGTCGAAGAACACCACGGCTTCACCGACCGGCAAACCGTTCTTGGTGCCGCCGAAGCACAGCACGTCGACGCCCGCGCGCCACGTGATCTCGGACGGATGCACATCGAGCGCCGCGACCGCGTTCGCAAAACGCGCGCCGTCCATATGTACCTTCAGATGACGCCGCTTGGCGATCGCCGCAATCGCGCGCACTTCCTCGACGCTGTAGACGGTGCCCACTTCCGTCGCTTGCGTGAGCGTGACGACCTTCGGCTTCGGGTAGTGAATGTCCGCGCGGCGCGTGACGACGGCTTCGATCGCGTCCGGCGTGAGCTTGCCGCCGACACCCGGCGCGGTCAACAGCTTCGAGCCGCCCGAAAAGAACTCGGGGCCGCCGCATTCATCGGTTTCGATATGAGCCAGTTCGTGGCAGATCACCGAGTGATACGACTGGCATAGCGACGCCAGCGCCAGCGAATTGGCGGCCGTGCCGTTGAACACGAAAAACACTTCGCAGTCGGTCTGAAACAACTCGCGCAGACGATCGCAGACCTGGTTGGTCCAGGAATCGTCGCCGTAGGCCGGCTCGTGGCCGCTGTTGTTGGCGGCGATCAGCGCGTCGAGCGCTTCGGGACAGATGCCGGCGTAGTTGTCGGACGCGAAATGTTGCATGGCAGGCGGCGCGCCCGGCGACAGGCGCGCTCAGATGACGGGAAAGCGGTCATTTTAGTGCGCTGGTGAGTTATTTGTTTTTCGATCGCTTGCCGGAACGTGGGGTGGCGGGTTCGACAGTGGCGTGTTTTCGCTGAACTGTTGAGCGAATGGCTTGCCGTCCGACCGCATCGGTGGCAACAACTGAAGCAGTAGATTTTGGACGGCGGCATGCTCAACACTTACGTGTTTCGCCGAGACGCAAGACCGACGAGCGTACCGTGCGCGCGGCGGCGGGCGGTTGCCGCGGATCAGTCCCCGCCCGGCGTCGCCAGGAAAGCAGTTAGTTGCAACCGCAATTGGGCATGCGGTCGCGGCCGCGAGGCATGCGCGCCACGATGACCAGGCCGGCCGCGCCAAGCACCAGCGCCCCGGCCGCCAGCCATAGCGCCGGCGAAAACGACCCTGTGTGTGCGGCGATCGGCGCGGCCACCAGCGGACCGATGATCTGACCGACACCATATGCCGCGGTCGCATAGCCCATCAGGCCGGCCGCCTCGTCGCCATGCAGACGCCGTGCTTCGCGCATCGCGAACAGCGTAATCGCCGTGAACGGCAGACCGATCAGGATGCTGCCGAGCGAAAAGCCGCCCGCCGTCGGCCAGACGATCCCGAGGGCAATGCCGCAGGCTTGCAGCACGTAGCAGCCGGCGAGCAGCGCGCGGTTGTCCCAATGTACCGGCAGGCGCGCCGCCAGCAGCGCGCCGACGATCAACGCCACCCCGAACATCGGCCAGAACAGATCGGGCCAGGACGAGCCTGGCAGCGCGTGGCGTGCGATCACCGGCAAGAACGTCGCGGTGATGATGTAGCCGAAGCCGGGCACACCGTAGAGCACGATTAGCCAGAAGGCGTCGGCGCGGTGCGGCGTGCGGCCTGTGGGGGGCTGGCCGGTGGGCGCGTGTTGGCTTGCAAGAACGCGTGTGGCTGCCGCGCTTGTACGGAGAGCCGCGCCTCCCGAGGTGGTATCGGACGCGGTCCTGAACACCGGCCAAATCACCATCGACAACACCGCGGCGATGAGCCCGAAGCCGATCCACCCCGCCGTCGCGCCATAGCCGCCGGCCACGCTGACCAGCAGCCCCGTCCCGACGATGCCGACGCCCGGGCCCGTATAGATCACCCCGCCCCACCCGTGCGCGCCGAGCTCCGCGAGCCGCCGCAATCCCCACTGCGATGCGAACACGAAGGTCCACGCGCTGACCACGCCGGCGACGAAGCGCACGACGGCCCACACCCAGAACTGGTCTGTCAGGCCCATCGCCAGCGTCAGCAAGACCGTCACCACAAGCCCGACGCGCACCATGCGCGCCGGCGCGACCCGCAGCGCCGCGCAGGTGACGGCACCGACGAAATAGCCTGCGTAGTTGAACGACGCGAGCCAGCCGCCATGCTGGATATCGAGCTGCGGCTGACCGAAGGCGCCGCCGTGGAGCATCAACGGTAAGAGCGGCGTGAACGCGAAGCGTCCAATGCCGAGCGCCACGGCCAGCGTGAGCATGCAGGCGAGCGCCGCGCGGCGGGCGGCGTGAGGTTCGGCGGTGGCTTCGTGCGCGCTGGAGGTGAGATCGTTCATGGGCAGACGTTAAATGAAATCGGGCCGGCGGTCACCGGTTCTTCCATCCATATTAGCTTGACCTTTCAATCACTAAAAATGAATAATTCGGATATCACCCATCACCGAGAGAGAATCATGGATCTGGCCGCCTTGACCATTTTCCGTGCTGTCGTGCGGGAAAACGGCGTGACGCGCGCCGCCGCCAAGCTCAATCGCGTGCAATCGAATGTGACGACGCGCATCAAGCAGCTTGAGGAGCAACTCGGCACCGACCTGTTCATCCGTGACGGCCGCCGCCTCGTTTTGACGCCCGCGGGTGAGACGCTGCTGCCCTACGCGGAACGTTTGCTCGCGCTCGCCGACGAGGCGCGTCATGCGGTGCGCGAGGACCGTCCGAGTGGGCGTTTGCGTTTGGGCACGATGGAAAGCGTCGCGGCGACGCGTCTACCCGGATTGCTCGCGCGCTATCACCAGCAGTGGCCGGATGTCGCGCTCGAACTCGAAACCGGCACAACGGGCAAGTTGATCGAACGGGTCCGCGAATTCGAAGTGGATGCCGCGTTGGTAGCGACGCCACTCGATCCTGCTGCACTTGGCGAAGTATTCGAAACGGTGCCGGTATTCAGGGAAGAGCTGGTGATGCTGACGCCGCGGGGGCATCGGCCGATTCGCGAGGTGCGGGATGTTGCTCTATCGACGCTAATCGCGTTCGAGCGCGGATGTGCTTATCGGGCTTATATCGAGAAGTGGTATCTGGAGCATGGTGTGAGGCCAGCCAGGGTGCTGGAGCTGGGTTCTTACCATGCAATTGTGGCTTGCGTCGCCGCCGGCGCAGGGGTGGCCGTGGCGCCGAGGTCAGTGCTGGATTTGCAAGCCGATGCCAGCAATATCGCGGTTCATGAGCTTCCCGACATTGGCATGATTGAAACGCTGCTTGTCTGGCGGCGAGGGCATTTTTCTTCCGCGCTCAATGCGTTGAGGCAGACCCTCGTGGCGCGGGAGGATGCGGCAACGGTGGCTGCGGCGGCTGTGACAGGCGTAGCTTGAACCTTTGCCCGCCCGACGTCGGGAATGCGCGACGGCGACCGTTATAAGACGAACCATCAACCGCACCGCGCCAAGCCACGCAGAGGAAAAACAAAGCGCGACGAGGCACGCACAACCCAACGAGGCACGACAAGGAGCGGTCGGGTCCAAAAAACCGAAGGCCACGCGAGACGCCCAGATAACCGGCGCCCTGCGTGGCCCAATCAAACCCCGATCAAATCAAAGCTGGGCTTCGACCCAACCCTTCACGCCTGCCAGTGCCGCAGGCAAATTCGCCGGTTCGGTACCGCCGGCCTGCGCCATATCCGGCCGACCGCCGCCCTTGCCACCGACCTGCTGCGCAACGAAGTTGACCAATTCACCGGCCTTCACCTTCTTGCTGGCATCCGCTGTGACACCGGCAATCAGACTCACCTTGCCGCCCTCAACCGAGGCCAGCACGATCGCCGCGCTCTTCAGCTTGTCCTTCAGCTTGTCGACCGTCTCGCGCAACGTCTTCACGTCCGCGCCTTCAAGCGTCGCAGCCAACACGTGCACGCCGGCCACTTCGATTGCCTGACCGGCAAGCTCATCGCCCTGGCTCGAAGCCATCTTCGACTTCAATGCGCTCAGCTCCTTCTCCAGCGACTTCACCTGATCCTGCACCTGCACGATCCGCTGCGTCAGTTCCGACGGCTGCGCCTTCAACACGGCCGCAGCCGCATTGATCCGCGCGTCAAGATCCTGCACGAAGCGCACGGCGTTATCGCCCGTGATCGCTTCCACGCGACGGATACCCGCAGCCACGCCGCCTTCCATCACGATCTTGAAGAAACCGATGTCGCCCGTGCGGTGCACGTGCGTACCGCCGCACAGCTCACGCGAGAACCCGAGGTCGAGCACGCGCACTTCGTCGCCGTACTTTTCGCCGAACAGCGCCATCGCGCCGCCCTTCACCGCTTCGTCGAACGGCATGACCTTCACGATGCCCGGCGCGTTCGCCAGCACTTCCGCGTTGACGATCGCTTCGACCTGACGGATCTGCTCGTCCGTCATCGGCGCGTTGTGCGCGAAGTCAAAACGCGTCTTGTCCGGATCGACCAGCGAACCCTTCTGTTGCACGTGCGAACCGAGCACTTCGCGCAGCGCCTTGTGCATCAAATGCGTAGCCGAGTGATTGCGGGCCGTGCGGGCGCGGCGCACCGCGTCGATTTCCGCCTTTACGACGTCGCCGACCTTCAGCGCACCCTGCTCGAGCGTGCCGTGATGGCCGACCACGTCGGCCTGCACCTTCAGCGTATCGGCGACGGCAAAGCGCACGCTCGCGTTGGCGAGCAACCCCTGGTCGCCGACCTGGCCGCCCGATTCCGCGTAGAACGGCGTGTGATCGAGCACGACGACTGCCTGCTGGCCATGCGCCACTTCCTTGACCGATACGCCGTCCACATACAGCGCGATCACCTTCGCATCGTCGAAGACGATTTCTTCGTAACCGTGGAACGTCGTCTTGGCGCCCGAATATTCGAGCCCTTGCGCCATCTTGAACTTGCCCGCCGCACGAGCCTGCTCGCGCTGACGCGCCATTGCTTCGTCGAAGGCGGCTTCGTCGACCGACACTTCGCGCTCGCGGCACACGTCCGCTGTCAGGTCGAGCGGGAAGCCGTACGTGTCGTGCAGCTTGAATGCGAGTTCGCCGTCGAGCGTCTTGCCGCCCTTGGCATCCAGGTCGGCCAAGGCGCTTTCCAGAATCGACATGCCGTGCTCGATGGTCTCGAAGAAGCGCTCTTCTTCCTGACGCAGCACGTCGGTCACGCGTTGTTCCGCTTCCTTCAGTTCCGGATAGGCGCCGCCCATTTGCGCGACGAGGTCCGGCACCATGCGGTGGAAGAACGAACCCTTCTTGCCCAGCTTGTAGCCGTGGCGGATCGCGCGGCGCACGATACGGCGCAGCACGTAGCCGCGGCCTTCGTTGCCCGGAATCACGCCGTCGACGATCAGGAACGAGCACGCGCGAATGTGATCGGCGATCACCTTCAGCGAGTTGTTCGTCAGATCGGTCACGCCGGTCTCGCGGCCAGCCGCTGTGATAAGCGCCTGGAACAGGTCGATTTCGTAATTGCTGTGCACGTGCTGCAGCACCGCGGCGATACGCTCCAGCCCCATGCCGGTGTCGACGCACTGCTTGGGCAGCGGCGTCATGTTGCCTTGCGCGTCGCGGTTGAACTGCATGAACACGAGATTCCAGATCTCGATGTAGCGGTCGCCGTCTTCTTCAGGCGATCCCGGCGGGCCGCCCCATACGTCCGGGCCATGGTCGTAGAAGATTTCCGAGCACGGACCGCACGGGCCGGTGTCGGCCATCTGCCAGAAGTTGTCCGACGCGTAGCGCGCGCCCTTGTTGTCGCCGATGCGGATGATCCGCTCGACCGGCACGCCGACTTCTTTCGCCCAGATGTCGTGCGCTTCGTCGTCTTCGTGATAGACGGTGACCCACAGCTTGTCTTTCGGCAATTGGTACACGCCCGTCAGCAATTCCCACGCGTAGTGGATCGCGTCGCGCTTGAAGTAGTCGCCGAACGAGAAGTTGCCCAGCATTTCGAAGAACGTGTGGTGACGCGCGGTGTAGCCGACGTTTTCCAGATCGTTGTGCTTGCCGCCGGCGCGCACGCTGCGCTGCGCGGTCGTGGCGCGCGAATACGGACGCGATTCCGCGCCGAGGAACACATCTTTGAACTGCACCATTCCCGAATTGGTGAAGAGCAGTGTCGGGTCGTTGCCGGGCACAAGGCTCGACGAGCGAACGATCGTATGGCCCTTCGATTCGAAGAACTTGAGGAATTTCTCGCGGATTTCGGCGGCTTTCATAGCGTGCGGGGGACGGTCCTGGCTGTTACCGGCGGCATCATGGGATGCGCCAACTGTTTGTTTCTTAAACGACTGATTATACGGGATCGGCGCCCGTGCGCGGCGGCGCCTCCCCGCCTGCTCGTACAGTTAGCCATTCGGCCAGGTTTGGCCGGGTAGCGCAGGACATGGCGAGGCGCGCCATTCGTCCTATGCCGTTCGGCTGACTGCGCCCACGCCCGGGAATCGCTTAAGATTGCCCACATCTGCGGCGACTTGCGCGCCGCTTTGCTTACCTAGGAGACATCGAAGAATATGGGCGCTCTCAGTCATATCCGCGTGCTGGACCTCACACGCGTGCTCGCCGGGCCCTGGTGCGCGCAGACGCTCGCCGATTTCGGCGCGGACGTCATCAAGATCGAACGCCCCGAGGTCGGCGACGACACTCGCCACTGGGGGCCGCCATACCTGAAAACGCCCGAAGGCGCCGATACGCGCGAGGCGGCCTACTATCTCGCGGCGAACCGCAACAAGCGCTCGGTCACAGTCGATATTGCCTCGCCCGAGGGCCAGCGGATCATCCGCGAGCTGGCCGCGCAGAGTGACGTGGTCCTCGAGAACTACAAGGTCGGGCAGTTGAAGAAGTACGGCCTCGATTACGCGTCGCTAAAGGCAGTGAAGCCCGATCTGGTCTATTGCTCGGTGACGGGCTTCGGGCAAACCGGGCCGTACGCGCAGCGGGCCGGCTACGACTTCATCGTGCAAGGCATTGGCGGCTTCATGAGCATTACCGGCGAGCGCGACGGCCAGCCGGGCGGCGGCCCGCAAAAGGCCGGCGTAGCGATCGCCGACCTGATGACCGGCATGTATTCGACCATCGCCGTGCTCACGGCGCTTACGCACCGCGACCGCACGGGCGAAGGTCAGTACATCGACATGGCGCTGCTCGACGTGCAGGTCGCCATGCTCGCCAACATGAATTCGAACTATCTGGCGAGCGGCCAGCCGCCGGTGCGGTGGGGCAATGCGCATCCGAACATCGTGCCCTACCAGACCTTCCAGACAAGCGACGGCTGGATCATCGTCGCGGTCGGCAACGACGGGCAGTTCCGCAAGTTCGTCGAAGCCGGCGGCCATCCCGAACTGGCCAACGACGAGCGATTTGCGACCAACCCGGCTCGCGTGCGCCACCGCGACATTCTCGTGCCGATCCTCGCCGACATGGTGCGTCTGCAGGGCAAGCAGCAATGGCTCGCCGCGCTGGAAGCCGCGGGTGTGCCATGCGGGCCGATCAACGATCTGAGTGAAGTGTTCGAGAACGAGCAGGTGGTGGCGCGTGGAATGCGGGTCGATCTGCCGCACCCGTCGGGCGGCACGGTCAAACTGGTGCGCAATCCGATCAATATGACCGGGACGCCGCCTGAAGCGCTGGCCCATCCGCCGACGCTCGGCGAGCACACCGACAGCATCCTGCGCGATGTGCTCGGTTATGACGGGGCGCAAATCGCGGCATTGCGGGCACAGTCGGTGATTTGAGTGCGGCGGCGGCACGGCGGCACGGGCTTAGTGCGCTTTCGGAAGTGTGCCGGCGCAGCCCGCTCGACGGCACCTCAATCCCGCCGGCCCAAAGAGGCCAGCCAGTCGCGCCCTTCGTCCCAATCGCCGAGCCCGCTGTCGGCATTGACATGACCGCGTGGGCCGATGTCGATCCAACGGCTGCCCCAAGCGTTCGCGCAAGTCTGCGAAAACGGCACGCCGCCATAAGGATCGTCGCTGCTCGCCACGACGATGCTCGCGAACGGCAAGCGCGTGAGCGGCACGGGCGCGAAACCGCTGGCGTCCCGCGGAAAATGTGTCCCGGCCGGATCGGGCACGGCGACGAGCAGCGCGCCCGCCACCTTCGCAAGCTGAGTGGCGTTCGCGTACTGCGACGCCCAGGAAGCGGTCGCCAGGCAGCCGAGGCTATGCGCGGCGAACACCACCGGGGCATCGGCGGCGGCTACGGCAGCGTCGAGCGTGCGGCACCAGGCCTCGCGCGCCGGATGATCCCAATCCGGCATCTGCACGCGCACGAAGGCGGGATCGAGCGCCTCCCAGCGTGTCTGCCAGTGGCCGATTCCCGAATTCTGATAGCCCGGCAGCACGAGCATGTTTAATTTTTGTGCGCTCATCGCGTTCCCCGTCGCAGTGTGGTCAGTCTGTTTATCGGTGTGCCGAAGCCGCCGTTCAATGCATCACGCGGCCTACGCCCACGCCACGCGGATCGGCCGCGGGCTCGGGCGTCGTACCTTCGACGCGAATCATCTGCACGTCGCCGTTGAACGGCTGCCCTTCCAGCGTGTAGCCCTTGGCTTTCAACTGGTCGGCCAGCTCGCCCGTGATCGGATGGTACGGCTCAAAGTAAATCGTCTTCGGCGGCAGCAACTGATGATGGAACCGCATCGCGGCCAGCGCATCGGCGGGCGCCATCTTGAAGTCGTACAGGTTGGTCATTACCTGGAAGATCGAGGTCAGGATCCGGGAGCCGCCAGGCGTGCCGATCACGAGCGACACCTTGTTGTCTTTCAACAGGATGGTCGGCGTCATCGAGGAAAGCGGCCGGCGTCCGGGCGCCACGGCATTCAGATCGTCGGCCGTTGCGCCGGCGGGACTGGCGGCAGTGGGCTTGGTCACGAAGTCGTCCATTGCATCGTTGAGCACGAAGCCGCCGCCGTCCACCACCACGCCGGAACCGAAGGGCCCGTTCAGCGTGTAGGTGTTCGACACCGCGTTGCCCCATTTGTCGACCACCGAGAAATGCGTGGTTTGCGCCTTTTCCGGCATTGCGTCGCCCAGGCCTCCTTTGACTGGGATGGCGCCGGGCACTTCGTCCGGTTTCACTTCGTCGGCGCGTTGCGCGAGGTAGGTGTCGCTGGTGAGTTTGTCGACCCGCACTTTGTACGAATCGGGGTCGCCGATGTATTGCTGGCGATCGGCGAACACGCGGTCTTCGATCTGCGCGATCAGATGGATATACGGCACGGAATTCAGCTCGACGCCGTCGAAGACCTGCTTCAGGTCGGCTTTCATCTTCAGCATCTGGATCAGCCCGATGCCGCCCGAGCTCGGCGGCGGAGCGGTCACGACCTTATAGCCGTTCCAGTCGGCGGTGAGGGGCTGGCGCCAGACGGCCTTGTACTGAATCAGGTCCTGCTTCGTGACCAGCCCGTGGCCGTACATCTGCTGGGCGATCAGATCGGCGGTGCGGCCTTCGTAGAACTCACGGCCGCCGTCGCCGGCGATGCGCGAGAGGGTCTGCGCGAGTTCAGGCTGACGGAACGTCACGCCCGCTTTCAGGTTCGAGAAGTAGGCATCGAAATTGGTCTTGCCGGCGAAGTTTTTCGCCGCCGCGTCGTGGCGCTGCTGCAACCACGGCTCGACCTTGAAGCCGTCGGTGGCATAACGGATCGCGGGCGCCAGCACCTGCTTCCACTTCAGCTTGCCGAAGCGCTGCTGCGCCTCCCACATACCCGCGACGGTGCCCGGCACACCCACCGCGCGATGGCCGACGAGGCTCATGCCCGGTAGGAGATTGCCTTTATCGTCGAGGTACATGTCGCGAGTCGCCTGTTGCGGTGCGCGCTCACGGTAGTCGAGAAAGTACGGTTTGCCGTCCATGAACAGTGTCATGAAGCCGCCGCCGCCGATGTTCCCCGCATCCGGATAGGTCACGGCCAACGTGAAGGCGATCGCCACGGCAGCGTCTACCGCGTTGCCGCCGGCGGCGAAGATCTGCTGCGCGGTGTCGGCGCTGTAGCGATCCGGCACGGCCACGGCCGACGCCTCGAGCACAGCCTTAGGCGGCGGCGTTTTCGCCAGCGCGGTGGCCGGCGCGACGCAACTGCCGGTGAACGCGGCGAACACCGCCGCGACTGTCGCGATTCGGGCGAAAGACAAAGAGGCGAAAGGCGCGCGAGGCGCGTCATGCGTCGGGACGGACATCCGAGAAACTCCGGGAACTAAGGGCGCCATATTGCATGAACGGAAAGCGTCTGTGCAAGGCGGTCCAATGGGTGAGGTGGGGCGATCCGCGCAACCGCGCCGGATTGCGGGCGCGCTGCACGGCAGAGCACGGGCAGCGCAACCCGCAACAGGTTGAGCGGCGCGCGGGGTGCGCAGCGCGGCGACCCGGCTTGCGCGGCATGCACGCACAGCAGCGCCGGAGAAATCACTGGGCGGGCATGCGGTCTCCGCGCCGGCGAGAGCCGCTGCCGCTCGCATCCTAAGGCGGTAACGTGCCCGTCAACAAAGCGTTTTACCTCCTGTTACAGCACCTTAAACCCAGCTTGCAGGATACCGCCGGAGCGCAAAAAACCGTCGAAACCGCTCAAACGTTGGCTGCGCGCCGCACTCGGCCGCCGCGACCGGACGCGTCAGGTAGAATTGACGAATAAGTGGGCGCATTGCGCGCCCCGGACCGACTTTCACCTTCTCGCATGAATACCGAACGCAACGACGCGCCAGCGGCATCCAATTTCATCCGCAACATCATTGACGAAGACAACCGCACCGGCAAGTGGGGTCAGCGCGTCGAAACGCGCTTTCCGCCTGAGCCGAACGGCTATCTGCATATCGGCCACGCCAAGAGCATCTGCCTGAACTTCGGCGTGGCACGCAGCTACGGCGGCGTGTGCCATCTGCGCTTCGACGATACGAATCCGGAAAAGGAAAGCGTCGAGTACGTCGACTCGATCACCGACTCCGTGCGCTGGCTCGGCTTCGAGTGGGAAAAAGACGGCAAGGAACAGCTTTACTTCGCGAGCGACTATTACGACAAGCTGTACGAATTCGCCGAACTGCTGATCGAACGCGGCAAGGCCTATGTGGACAGCCAGTCGGCCGAAGAAATGCGCGCGAACCGCGGCTCGGCCAGCGAAGTCGGCACACCGTCGCGCTTCCGCGATCGTTCGGTGCAGGAAAACCTCGACCTGTTCCGCCGCATGAAAGCCGGCGAGTTCAAGGAAGGCGAGCACGTGCTGCGCGCGAAGATCGACATGTCGTCGCCGAACTTCAACATGCGCGATCCGGTCATCTACCGGATCCGCTTTGCACACCACTACCGCACCGGCGACACATGGTGCGTGTACCCGATGTACGACTACACGCACTGCATCTCGGACGCGCTGGAAAACATCACGCATTCGCTGTGCACGCTCGAGTTCGAAGACCACCGTCCGCTATACGACTGGATTCTGAACGAGCTGGCCGAAGCCGGCATCTTCACGCGTCCGCTGCCGCAGCAAATCGAGTTTTCGCGCCTGAACCTGACTTACGCGATCACCAGCAAGCGCAAGCTGCTGCAACTGGTGACCGAAGGCCACGTCGATGGCTGGGACGATCCGCGTATGCCGACCATCGTCGGCGTTCGCCGCCGCGGTTTCACGCCGGAAGCAATTCAGTTGTTCTGCGAACGCATTGGCGTCACCAAGGTCGATTCGTGGATCGACATGAGCGTGTTCGAAGGCGCGCTGCGCGACGATCTGGATGAGAAGGCGCCGCGCACCGCGGCCGTGCTCGATCCGGTCAAGCTGATCATCGACAACTTTCCCGAAGGCGTGACCGAGCCCTGCAGCGCGCCGGTCCATCCGCATCATCCGGAACAAGGTGTGCGCGAATTCCCGATTTCGCGCGAGTTGTGGATCGAGCGCGACGACTACACCGAGACGCCGCCGAAAGGCTACTTCCGCCTGTTCCCGGGCAACAAGGTGCGCTTGCGCTACGGCTATGTGATCGAGTGCACGGGCGCGGATAAGGACGAGAACGGCAACATCGTCGCCGTTCACTGCAACTACTTCCCGGACAGCAAATCGGGCACCGAAGGCGCGAACACCTATAAGGTCAAGGGCAACATTCACTGGGTCAGCGCGGCAACCGCGTACGCGGCCGAAGTGCGCATCTACGACCGTCTGTTCAAGGAACCGCAGCCGGACGCCGGTGGCCGCGAGTTCCTCGAAGCGCTGAATCCTGACTCGAAGCGCGTGGTCAACGCCTATCTGGAGCCGGGTGCGCGCGACGCGCTGCCGGAACAGCGCTATCAGTTCGAGCGCCATGGCTATTTCGTCGCCGACCGCGTCGATTCGAAACCGGGCAAGCCCGTGTTCAATCGCATCGTCAGCTTGCGCGACAGTTGGGGCAAGCCGGCGTAAGCCGGCGGCACATCTGAAGTTGAATACGGCGTGCCTCTCGTGAGCGAGATGCACGCCGTTTCGTTGCATCATGTTCCATCCATAGTGACAACGTGGCATACGTGCACACGCCAGTCCGGGAGGTCCGATGAAAGTTGCAGTCCGCCGCGCGGCGAGTGCAGGGGGCATGGCTCAGGGCACGCGCCACGCGCCTGCCATTCCTGCCGCGCGCATGACCCGCGCCGCACGCATCGCACACAGCATGCGTTGCGCATTCGGCGTGCTGGTCACGTCCGGCGTGGTGTCGCTCGCCTGCCCCGCTCATGCAGACGAACTGACCGGCACGTTGAAGAAAATCCACGACGACGGCGTGGTCGTGCTCGGCGTGCGTGAAACGTCGATTCCCTTCTCGTACTTCGACGGCAAGCGCACGGTCGGCTATTCGCAGACCATCGCGCTGAAGATCGTCGACGAAATCAAGAAAAAGCTCGGCATGCCGCAACTGAAGGTACACGAAATCACCGTGACCTCTTCGAACCGTACGCCGATGCTGCTGAACAATCAGATCGATCTGGAATGCGGCTCGACCACGCACACAGTCGAGCGCGAGAATGTGGCCGCTTTCTCGAACAGTTTCTTCCAGTACGCGGTACGCATGATCGCGCGCAAGAGCAGCGGCATCACCGATTTTCCGGACCTGGCCGGCAAGGCCGTCGTGACGACCGCCGGCACCTCCGACGAACACCTGCTGCGCCGCCTGAACACCGAAAAGCACCTGAACATGCGCATCACCAGCGCGCGCGATCATCAGGAAGCGTTCGAGGCGGTCAGGGATGACCGGGCCGCGGCCTTCGTGATGGACGAGCCGATCGTGTACGGCTTCAAATCGACCGCCCCGCACCCCAACGACTTCGTGGTAACCGGCACGCCGCTCGGCTATGAGGTCTACGCCTGCATGTTTCGCAAGGGCGACGAGCCGTTGCGCACGCTCGTGAATGGGGTGATCACGCGCGGCCAAACTTCCGGCGACGCGGAACGTCTGTACAACCAATGGTTCACGCAGCCGATTCCGCCGCACGGCATCAATCTGAAATTTCCGCTGTCGGGGCAGAACCGCGCGCTGTTCGCGCATCCGAACGACCGCGCGCTCGACTGAAGGATCAGATCGTCCACGCTGCCGCGGCCGCCGTGGCCGTTATGGCTGCGATCGTGGCTGCCGGGCGCAACAGCGCGCCCGCTAAAGCGAACGATGCAGTTCCGCGAGCGAAAGCGTGGTCTGAAAAAGCCGTGTGAGACTGCGGCTCGCATACTTTTCGACCTCGTCCGGCGAGGCCCAACGGTACGCGTCCATTTCTGGGATCAGCGTGCCGTCCGAGCGGCGCGGAAACAATGACGTGCAGGTACACAAAGTCAGATCGAGTTCGTCGGCATGAGCCCGCGCCCCGAACAGATGCAGGTCCTTGTCGCGCCGGTAAACGAACAGACCGAGATCGTTCAGTCGTTCAGCTGCGATCGCGATACCCGTCTCCTCGACCATCTCGCGCAGCGCCGTGACGTGAGGTGCCTCGCCCTCTTCGCCGTGACCCTTCGGAATATCCCAGTGAGACGTTTCGGTGGCATGCGCGAGCAGCACCCGGCCGTCCGGATCGAGCAACACGATGCCGCACGAAACGACGCGCGCGCTCATTGCCGCACCGCGCTACCGGCCTCACCCGCGGCTTCGCGCCACGCCGGCGGGAAGCCGGCGCGCATCGTCATACCAGCCCGCACGCTCAGTGCTTTTTCTGCAATTGCCAGCTACCGCCGCCCTGCTTGCAGAACTGCGGGCGCAGGTTCATCGACTGCCCTTTCGCGTTCAGAGCGACGCCGAGGTCGCGGCAAGTACGCTCGCCGTCCTTCGCGGTACTCGCGACGGTGATCGTCGCGTCGATCTTCACGCTATTGCCGGTACCTTCGTTGACCCAGCTCATGCTTTCGCCGTCCTGTTTTTCATCCAGCGCGGTGAAAACGGCCTTCTTGATCGAGTCGACGTCGCGTTGCTTCATGTAGCTGATCGGCGTGTCGTTCAGAAAACCGAGGTTGGCTGCCTGCGCGCCGATCGCTCCGCCAAGCAGCAGACCACCGACGGTCAGGTGAATCAAGGCACGGGTTCGCATCAACATGAAGGGTTCTCCTCGAAGAGTGTTTCAGGCGGTCTCGAGCACGCTCACAGCGGCTCGTGATCTGGACCCCAAAAGCATAGCATGTCGCCCTCGACGTGACGGTCTGAAGCTGGCTTGTCTCGACCTGCAGCGACCTGGAGCGCCTCGCTGCACGCGCAGCAGGAACGGCGACCGCCCAAATTTTCGGACGAGTCTCATATCTTCTTATGAAACGTCTTCTTAAGATAGGCCTATTGCGCAACAGCGCGGATCACACTTCCTACGCCTCATCATGGATCTCTCTCTCGCCCTGGAAACCCTCGCCGTCGCGCTCGCGTTGCTTTGCGTCGCGCTCGTGCCGGTCGCCATCCACCGCGATCCCGGTCTCGCACGGCGCATCGTGCGGATGGACGGATTACCTCATGCGCGCTGGCCTAATCTGCTGACGCGCGTCGGCATTGCGTGCCTGCTGATGTCGTTCGCACTGCTGCTGGTCGCCTGCTATTACATTCTCATCGACACGGGCAACTGAGCATGGCCGCGGCGGCACATGCCGCCCCAACCGGCGACACGATCATCACCCGTTGATCAATTCGCGGCAGCCTTGTTTCCCGCTTCATATCCATCTGTGAGCGTATTCAGAAACGCCACGATGTCCTTGATCTCGGCGTCGTCGAGGGCCGGCTTGTCACCCCGCTTGCGATCGAACGGCGCCTCGGTATTCAGATTGGCCCAATAACGCTGCGGCAGATCGTCGAACTTCTGCACTTTCCCCTTCGAGACCGGATAGAACTTTTCCGGATTCGTGTCGCGTTCCGCATAAAAGCGCACCACCTGATCCAGCGAATGATAAATACCGTTGTGGAAAAAGCTTTTCTTCAACGCTACGTTGCGCAATGTCGGCGTGCGGAAGATGCCGCAAAACTCGGCACGCCCCTGCAGATCGGTACGTTCCGGTCCACAGGCGCCGAGGTCGTAAAAATGCGGATCGCGATTCACCGGCAGCGCGCGGTTGCGCGGCACGCCGATTGCAATCAGACCGAAATCGCTGAACTGTGGCGGCGCACCGTCTCTCGCGCGCTGGCTAATATGGCAGCTCGCGCAATTGCCCTTCTTTTCGTCGTTGAAGATTCGCAGACCGTGAAGCTCAGCTTGGGTCAGTTGTGCTTTGCCCGCCAGATAGGCGTCGTACTTGCTGGTGTACGGATAGAACAGCTCAGGCGTTTGTTCGAAGGTCTCCAGCGCCTGAAGCACGGCTTTGAAGGTGGCGTCGTCGCTATCGAAAATGTGCTCGCCGAATGCCGCGCGGAATGCGTCGGCATACGGAGCCGCTTTCACCGCGGCCGTGACCTTCGTTGCCGTGCTGCCCATTTCGAACGACGACAGCAGTGGAATGCGCGCCTGGTCCGAACCCCGGTCGACCCGCCCGTCCCACGTCAAGCCGCCGGTCGGGCCGGCATCCACGCTTTCATCGCCTTCGTCGTCCGACTCGTGAAAGTGCTCGGCAAACGCCGGTACCGATTGCAGATATTTGAGCGTGGGCGCGGCGCGCATGCCCGTGCGATGCATGTCGCTGCCGCCCAGTTGGACCGACAGCGAATTGGCTGGCGAGAACCCATGATCGGGACTATGGCACGACGCGCACGCCAGCTTGCCCGAACCGGACAGCGACGCGTCGAAGAACAACTGTTTGCCGAGCGCGGTCATCTGCCGCACGGATTCGTAGACTTGGGCGCGGGTCTGACCGGCTTCCGGGGCGGCCGTTTGCACACCAGAGGCCGCCACGGGCGCGGACGCAAGCGATCCATTCGCTTTTGCCTCGATGCCCGCAGTTGCCTTGGCGCTCATATTCGCCCTCGCGCCCGCCGTGGCCTCTGCTGCCGCCGTGCCTGCATCGCACGCCGGCAAGGTCAGGGTCATGGCCGCGAGCACCATCGTCAGCACCGAGCCGATTCCAGCCGGCCCCGCGCGCCGCCGCGCTTTCGGCCGAACCGCCGTTTTCCGAATCCCCGCCAGATCAAGCCGCATATGAATGATGTCAGTTGCGATATCAAGCCCGCGAGCATATTTCATTGATATGTCGCCCCAATGACATCCAGCCGACTAAAATTCTAAAATCCAAGTAATTCGTAATCGATTACATCTTTCTGTCAAATTTCTTAGTCAAACTTTCGCCGGCGGCCATTCGTGTAAGTACCGCACGCGGCCCGTCCCCAACGCGACAGAGAGAACACACACCCTATGAACACAAAATGGATCTGCGCGACGCCTATCGCGATCGCAGCAGCGCTGAGCCTGTATGCATGCGGCGGCCATGAAGTCACACAACCGGATATCACCTCGATCAAGACGGTCGTGGTGATTTACGCGGAAAACCGCAGCTTCGACAATCTGTACGGCAACTTCCCGGGCGCGAACGGTCTGCAGAACGTGACGGCGACGAGCGCCGCGCAAGTCGACCGCGACGGCACGCCGCTCGCGACGCTGCCGCAAGTGTGGAACGGTCTGACGCAAACCGGCGTGACGCCGGCGGTGACTCAGGCGATGACGGCCAACCTGCCGAACAGCCCCTTCGCCATCGACGACCCGAAGGGTTTCAACACGCCGATCACCGCCGCGACGCGCGATCTGTATCACCGCTTCTATGAAAATCAGATGCAGATCAACGGCGGCAAGAACGACAAGTTCGCTGCGTGGGCGGACTCCGGCGGCCTCGTGATGGGCCACTACTCGCTCAACGCCGACCAATTGCCGCTCTGGAAGATCGCCCAGCAATACACGCTGGCCGACAACTTCTTCATGGGCGCATTCGGCGGCTCGTTCCTGAATCACCAGTGGCTGGTTTGCGCCTGCACACCGACCTATCCGAACGCGGACAAGAGCCCGGCAGCCGGCTCGATCTCGTCGGTTGAAAGCGACGGCGTCACGCTGAAGGTCGCGGCCAACTCGCCGGCTTCAGCCTTGAGCGGGCCACCGAAATACATTCTCTCGGGCAACCTGACGCCGGACTTCTACGCGATCAACACGATGCAGCCGCCGTATCAGCCGAGCGGCAACAAGGCGGCTGCGGGCGGCGACGCCAACCTCGCCGATCCGGGCGCAGCCACCACGCTGCCGGCTCAGACACAACAGCACATCGGCGATCTGCTGAACAACGCCCAGGTGTCGTGGGCGTGGTACGGCGGCGCGTGGGGCGCGGCGGTATCGGCGGCGCAAACCGGCACGTCGAACGTGATCTACGGCGCCAATCTGACGGCGCCGAACTTCCAGCCGCATCATCAGCCGTTCAACTACTTCGCCGATCTCGCACCGGGCTCCGCGAACCGCTCGCAGCATTTGCTGGACGGCGGCCTCGCGGGCGCCGAGTTCATCAAGGCGATCGATGCCGGCACGCTGCCGCAAGTGTCGTTCTACAAGCCGCAGGGCAATCTGAACGAGCACCCGGGCTACACCGACGTCAGCTCGGGCGATCAGCACATTGCCGATGTGATCTCGCATCTGCAGAAGAGCCCGCAGTGGAACAACATGCTGGTGGTCGTGACGTACGACGAGAACGGCGGCTTCTGGGATCACGTGGCGCCGCCGAAGGCCGACCGCTGGGGTCCGGGCACGCGGATTCCGGCGCTGATCATCTCGCCGTACGCGAAGAAGGGTTACGTCGATCACACGCAATACGATACGACGTCGATCCTGCGCTTCATCACGCACCGCTTCTCGCTGCCGACGTTGCCGGGTATCGCGGCGCGTGACGCTGCGCTGGTCAGCAACGGCAGCAAGCCGATGGGCGATTTGACGGCCGCACTGAACATCAAGCAGTAGGCAGCAGCGCCCGCGGACAAGTGTGCGAGGGATCCGCGTTCAGCAATAGGCGACTGGCCTCAGGCGATCAGCAATACGCCGGCGGAGAAAGTCAGTGAGCAACAGTCCGCCTCATGGCAGGACGCTTTGACGGGGCAGCTTCGGCTGCCCTTTTTTGTTTTGTTCACGCGGACCCATGACGAGGCACGCGGCTCGTGGCGAACCCAGGCTGCGGCACAACGCGTTTGCATGACCGGCGTATGCTTCGACCCAAGGCGCAATCGCTCCCGTCGATGGCGGCTCGAAACCCCCACCAACGTCTTGCAGGTTTGCCCACTCATCCAGGAGTTCGACGACATGACTGAAAAAACCATCAAGGTCCCCGGCCCCGATCATCCCATCACGGTCGAGCCGGACAAAGCCCGTGTGGTGGTCACGGTAGCCGGCCGCGTAATCGCCGACACGCGCAACGCGCTCGTACTGCGCGAGGCGTCGTATCCGGCGGTGTATTACATTCCGCGCAACGACGTCGAAATGACACTGCTGGAACGCACCGATCATGCGACCTATTGTCCGTACAAGGGCGAGTGCGCTTATTACAGCATTCCCATAGGGGGCGAGCGGACGGTGAATGCGGTGTGGACCTACGAGTCGCCCTACGCGGCCGTGAAAGAGATCGCTCAGCGCCTCGCGTTCTATCCGAACCGGGTCGATTCCATCGATGTGCAACCGGCGGGGTGAATGGCAAGGCGCGCATCGCACCCTTGGGGCTTCGATGCGCGGCGCAGGCATTTGAAGTACGGCAGGAGGGACTCGAACCCCCCACCCTCGGCTTAGAAGGCCGATGCTCTATCCAGCTGAGCTACTGCCGTAATGAAGAGAGGCGATGCTACACGAACGTGTACAACGTGCATCGCCCGCAATGAGAACCCGCTATCGGGCATTGGAACCTGTGCAGTATGACGCCACAGGGTTCGTGGAATACCGAAATTCTAACTGACCGGGCGGCGGACTGGAAATCTCACCCCGCGCGCGGCAGCCCAGATCGGCGATCGCCACATCACAAAACAAACGGGCCCGGCAGCTTGAGCCGGGCCCGGATTATAACCGATCGCTACTCGGCCGCCAGCACGCCGCGGGCGGCAGCAGGCATATAGAACGCAATCAGACCGGCTGCGGGTGCAACATGAACCAGCCGAGGAACACGATCCCCGCGATCACGCAGTACAAGCCGAACGAAGCCAGACGTCCGCGACCTTCGAAATAGCGCATCAGGAAACGCACGCTGAGATAGGCGGCGATCGCGGTCAGCACGCCGCCGAGCAATGCATCGGCGAGTTGGCCCGGCGCATGGAACAGCTTGGGCACTTCGAGCACGCCCGCTGCGAAGATGATCGGCGTGCCGAGCAGGAACGAGAATTCGGCGGCCTTCTCGGTCGTCAGGCCGGCCGCATTGCCCGCGATCATCGTCAGACCGCTGCGCGAGAAACCCGGAATCAACGCGCCGATCTGTGCAAGACCGACCAGAAACGCCTGGCGGAAGCTCAGCTTCTCCGGCGCCCGATGCGCGCGCGCGCGTTGCAGACGATCGCCGAACCACAGCAGCACGCCGTTGATAATCAGCGCGACCGCGACGATGCGCAGATCGTGAAAGAGCCGCTCGAGCCGCTTCTCCAGCAGCAAGCCGACGAGGCCCGCGGGAATCGTGCCGATGATGAGCGCCCACATCATGTGCGCGTCGTCGTTGCGACGACCGCCGAACGAAGCGAAGAAGCCGCGCACCAGCGCGCACCAGCGCTTGCGGAAGTACCACAGCAGCGCGAACGCCGTACCGAGGTGCAACGCGACGAGGAACGGCAGCAGTTGCGGCGCATGCTTGTCGATATGCATACCGAACAAGGCGGGCACGAGCAGCGTGTGGCCGAGGCTGCTCACCGGAAACAATTCGGTGACGCCTTGCAGCACGCTCAGGAAAATCAGAAACGACAGGTTCACGCGGCGTCCTTGTAAGGAAAATGTCGGGAAACAGCACGCCGCGGAAAGAAGAGTCGGCGCATCAAAAGCGCACCGATTATGCCTGGCTGCAATGTCAGCGCCAAGCGTTTGAACCGCATTCGAAGAAATATTGATGCGCTGCGTCACAACTGGAAACCGTTGTTACGCCGCAGAAAAGAAACGGGGCGCCGTCGACGGCCGCCCTGCGATCATGAGGAATTCAGTACGCCTGAAGCGCGAGGCGCTTGCCGGGCGCGCACTGACGCGACGCCGCAGGCGTCAGACAGAGGTTGAATCAGCGCTCGAGCTTGTAGAAGAAATAGACGGTGCTGACTGCGAACATGCCGAACAGTGCCACACCCATTGCCATTGCGAGATCCATCACGCCTCCTGAGCCGGTCTGGCCCGGCAGTCGAAACTACCGGGCAGTCAGCGGATTATCGGCAAAGATGGTGCCTCCGCGACACCCGCAATTTCCCCAGAAGGGTTTCCCCGTAGCGTAAAGCAGCGCAAAATCGTCCTCTCGCACGGCGCCATGCGGCGCGTTCAAACGGCCTCGACCCGCATCCAACCCATTCAAACCTTTATCAACCCAGCCCATCGACCATGCCCCTCTCTCCGCAACAGGACATTCTCGAGATCGCCCAGGACGCCTCCGTGCTCCGTTTCGCGCCGCAAGCAGGCGGCCGTCTTTTATCTTGGACAGTCGACGGCGAAGCGGTGATTCATTGGCCTGAGAACGCCGACTGGAGCCAGCCCGCCAGGATTCGCGGCGGCAACCCGCTGCTGTTTCCGTTTCTCGGCCGACATCGCGTGGACGGCAAGATCGGCTACTGGCGTGACGCAAAAGGCACGGTGCGCGAGTTGCCGATGCATGGCTTTGCACGCGACCTGCCCTTCGACGCCCATGCCGATGTGCACGGCGCCGGCTTGCGCATGACCCTCACCGACAGCGACGTGACCTGCGGCGGCTATCCGTTCGGCTTCCGTTTCGAAGCCGCGTACCGGCTCGTCGATGCGCAGACGCTGGAAGTCACTCTGAGCACGGCCAACACCGGCCGCGCGCGGCTGCCCTACTACGCAGGCCATCACTTCTACTTCACGCTCCCGCACACGCAGCGCAGCGCGACTTCGCTGGAACTGCCGCACACCGAACGGCGCCATCAGCAGGACGACGGCTCGATCAGCGCGGCCGAGCCGGGTGCGGCGCGCTACACGCTCGACGAGGCGCGCATTCAGGACCGTTTTCATTGCCTCGTCGGCGCGCCGGACCAACCCGTGCGCCTCGTTGCCCCCGGCCTGAACCGGCTCGTCACGATCGACCTGCAACGGCCCGGCTCGGTGCCCTGGTACGCGGTGACGACATGGACCGAAGCCGCGGATTCGGACTTCTACTGCGTCGAGCCCTGGCTGGGGCTGCCGGACGCGATCCACAACGGCCTGGGGCTGCGCTGGCTCGAACCGGGACAACACGAGACGGCTGCGCTGCGCATCAGCGTGAGCAAGCTGGGCTGATTGCCGGTTTTTTTGCACCTTTCCTCCCGGTGAGGTTTCGCGGCGTTTCGTCGCGTTCCTCACTGCGCGTGGCTTCCTCCATGCCCGTTTTCGGATGCTGCAGCGCAAAACCGTTAGAATCGGACGCTTTGCATCTACCTGCCGCGTGATCGGGATCGGCGCGTGGCAGCGCTTTGCGAGGTCCAATGCTTAACACAACAAGAATGATGAAACGGCTCGCCTGCGCGTCGTTGCTGGCGGTGCTCGCGGCCTGCGGGTCCGCTCCGGTGGGGCCCGGCTTTTACCGCGTCGAACGGGGCGATACGCTGTCGAAGATCGCGCGCAGCAACCGGCAGTCGGTGCAGAGCATCGCGCGCTGGAACAATCTGACCAACCCGGACAGCATCGAGATCGGGCAGGTGCTGCGTGTCACGCCGCCGGGCAATGCGGCGTCGACAGGCGACGCGATACGCAGTAGCGGTGGCGCGAGCGCTTCCGCCGCGCCGCGCCCGGCACCTGGCGATAGCGCGCCGACGTCAGCGCCGGCTTCGACGATCTCGCTGGTGTGGCCGGCTGACGGCACGGTGATACGGCGCTTCGACGGCGCCCGTTCAAAGGGCATCGATATTTCTGCGGCGGCGGGCACTCCGGTGGTCGCCGCCGCGCCCGGCACGGTGGTCTATGCGGGCAACGGCTTGCGCGGTTACGGCAATCTGCTGATCGTCAAACACAATGCCGACTACCTGACCGCCTATGCACACAACCGCGTGCTGCTGGTGAAGGAAGGTCAATCGGTCACGCGTGGCGAAAAAATCGCCGAAATGGGCGACACCGATACCGACCGCGTCATGCTGCACTTCGAACTGCGCTATCAGGGCCGTTCGATCGACCCGTCACGGGCACTCCCGGCCCGCTAGCCGGTGGTGTGCTCGCTATCCGGCGTCAGGCATGCCATCTGCACCCACGGTCGGGGAACCCGGCGTGCTATAAAGCGCCCAATCCGATACACGACGTGGCCTCGCGCCACGTCTTCCTCGTCTTCTGTAAGGAATTGCAATGAAGAGCGCATTTGCGTCTGTAGCGAGTGCCGCGGCGATCGGCCTCGGCCTGCTGACGCTCGGCAGCCTCGGCGGCTGCTCCAGCACCACCACCATGACCTACCTGCCAAGCGGCGACACCGGCTTTGCGATCAACTGCAGCGGCAGCGACGCGAGTTCCAGTTGGGCCGAGTGCTACAAGCGCGCGGGTGAAGTTTGCGGTAATTATGGCTACGACGTCGTGTCGAAGGACGTCGACAACGGCGCCACCTCGGGCGGCTCGGTCGGCGGGATTTTCGGCGCGAATGTGAAAAACCGCTCGATGGTGGTTCGCTGCAAGCAGTAAATACCCGTGGCGGTGCGAGACGCTGCGCCGCTCAAAAAAAAGCCCGGCACGAGGCCGGGCTAACGGGGGTTCGGCGCATATCGGCAAAGGACCGGTTCACCATGCGCCAGAACAGAATCTAACAACCCGCTTTTACAAGCGCAATCTATTAATTTCAGGGGCAATGTGATACGACGTACGGATTCCGCATTATGTGAAGCAAAAATGTCGGAAATGGCCAGGTTAAACGCGCTCTGAGATTGGATGCGAAGCACCATTGATCCGGCAATTCAAACCCCGCGAATCGCGCGCCCCGCCGAGCAAAACAAGGACCTACTTGAATTTATCGAAAAAGCCTGACGAATGGCTTTTGTCCGATTTCCCCTAGCCTTACCCAGCTTGACTTGGACGAAATAGGCGGTATTTAGCTTTAGTGCGCTAACGCACCATGCCGATGTATTAACCGATATTGAACGACTTAATAATAGTCCGGTTTATCCACAATAAATTCGCGAACAGCGAATGTATAAAAATTTTTAAATCCACCGACAAATCGCGATGCTTTCAAATCGCCTTCGATTATTGAGCCGATCAATCGGATGATAAGCATTGACGCCGATTCAATCAAGCTGGCCAAATAGCTAAAATCGGTCCATTAAAACCAGCGCTTACATGACTCGCAAACCCAGTTCGGTCACGAGCACGGCTGCCTGCTGATGTGAAATCGTCGCGCCTTTGAAGAGCCCGGCATCGACGAGCCGCACGCCGCTCAGGTCTGCCTCGCGCAAGTCCGCTCCGTCGAAGCGCGCGCCCTTCAGATGTGCATCCTTCAGACTGCCGCCGTCGAAGATCGCCTCGCGGAAATCGACCCCCGCCAGATCGGCGTCGGAAAAATCGAGTTGCCGCAGTATGGCCTTGCGAAACGACAGGCCACGCAAATGCGCGCCCACCAGCAACGTTTCGACAAAACTCAGACCCAGCGCAGCGACATTCTCGAAGTTCGCGCCAGTCAGCTTGCAACCGTGAAACGACGCCGAGGCAAGCTTGGCGCGCCGCCAGTTGGTGTTGTTGAGATCGCTCGACTGGAAAGCCGCGTCGACCAGATCAGTCGATGCAAAATCCGCCTCGCGGCCGCGGCAACGGACCCAACGTGTGTGCGACAGCGTCGCGCCGAAAAATGAAGTCTCGACGATCGTGCAGCGATGAAACTCGGCGCCGCGCAGATCGAGTCGCGACAGATCCGCGCCTTCGAAATCGCAATCGGTGAAATGAAGCGGCTCCTGAGTCACCGCCTGATTTGCCGCACTGTTCGCCGCGATGAGGCGCTCCACGTCGGCGCGCGTGAGGGTGGCGTCGGCAACCACGTGAGCTTGCGCGCCCGAAGCCGGCGCCGTTGAATCCAGTGACATGAAGGTTCAGAATCAATTTCGAAAGACCCTAAGCGTACCGGAACGCGTGCCGCCCTGGCGGTCTGCGCCGATGGTTTATAGTAACGGCCCCGTCAGAACCCGCCTTACCATGACCTCTAACGACGCCACCCATAGCCCGCTGTACGCCACGCTGCTCGCCGAAACCGCGAAAATCGGCTGGGCCGAACTCGAACGCTTTTTCGCACGCGGCATCCTGCTGCGCGTCGCGCGCGACCTCGATCTGGTGAGCGTCGCCGAAGCCATCGCCAGCGACGACACCGCGCAGGTCGCACAATGGCTGTCTTCCGGCCTCGTCGAACGCGTGCAGGCGGAAACCGCCGCCGATTTCGCCGCGCGCGATCCCGATCTGTGGGCGGTGGTCGTCTCGCCGTGGGTGTGCGTGCAGGAACGCAATTGACCGACCCCGCGCACGCCCCGAAGGAAGTCCCCTTGGGGGGCGCCCCGAAGGAAGTCCCCTTGGGGGGCGCCCCCTTGGGAGACCGCGCGGCCACGACGGCGCCCGCCGTCCCTGTGCGCTGGCACCGCCGGGTATTGACACTGGCGTTTCCCATCGTCCTCGCCAATCTGACCCAGCCGATTCTCGGCGCAGTCGACACCGCCGTCGCCGGGCATCTGGACGGCGCGTCCTATCTCGGCGGCGTGGCGCTCGGCGGGCTGTTCTTCAACTTCGTGTTCTGGGGCTTCGGCTTCCTGCGCATGGGCACCACCGGCCTCGTCGCGCAAGCGCACGGCGCGGGCGACCACGCCGAGTTGCGCAACAACGTCGTACGCGCGCTGTTGCTCGCGGCCGCGATCGGGGCAGCGGTGCTTGTGCTGCAAGTGCCGCTGATCGGCTACGCGTTGCGCGCGATCGGCGGCAGCGACGCGGTGCAACGCCACGCGCAGATCTACTGCCACGCACGCATCTGGGCCGCACCGCTCGCGCTCGGCAATTATGTGGTGCTCGGCTGGCTGCTCGGTACGCAGAAGGTACGGCTCGCGCTGCTCTCGCAAGTGTTCATCAACAGCGTGAACATCGCGGCGGTGCTGCTGTATGTGTACGTATTCGACTGGGGCGTGGCCGGCATCGGCGCAGCCACGGCCACGGCCGACGCGCTCGGCTTCGTACTCGGCGCCGCGTTGCTGTGGCACGGCAGGCCGCGCGGCCTGCCTGCACTGAACCGCGCCGCCCTGTTCGACGCCACGGCGCTCAAACGTCTGGTGGTGCTGAATCGCGACATCTTCGTGCGCACGCTGTGTCTGCTAGCGTCGTTCGGCTGGTTCGCGCATCTCGGCGCAAAGCAAGGCGATGCTACGCTTGCCGCCAACGCGCTACTGCTCAATTTCCAGACTTTCATGGCCTACGGGCTCGACGGCTTCGCGCACGCTGCCGAAGCGCTGGTCGGCGCGGCGATCGGCGCACGCGACCGGCATGCTTTCGCGCAGGCCATCAAGGTGACGGCGTTGTGGTCCGCGCTCGGCGCGCTGGGTTTCTCGCTGGTGTACTGGGGCGCGGGTTCATGGATCATCGAACGTCTGACCGATCAGGCCACGGTGCGCGCCACGGCTGAAACTTTTCTGCCGTGGGCCGCGCTCTCGCCGGTGATTTCCGTGTGGGGTTTTCTGCTCGACGGCGTGTTCATCGGCGCGACTCGCACACGCGAATTGATGATGTCGATGGTGGTGTCGTTTGCCGTATTCGTGGCGGCGTCGTGGGCGTTGCTGACGCTGTACGGCAATCATGGCCTGTGGGCCGCGATGCTGATCTTCATGGCCGCACGCGGTGTCACGCTCGCGCGCTTTTTGCCGGGCGTCGTGCGCGGCATGGCGGGCGCGGCCGCCTAGCCTTTGCGCGGGCGAGGAGCGTTGCACCGCGTTGCTTTGCGCATGCCGTCAACTCTGCGGCCAATGCCCTGCCCAACGAGCGCTCAAGGCGAGACCGGCGCGGGCGTCATGGCGGGCGGCCGGTCGTCGGTGGGTACGCCGTGGTAGTCGACAGGGTCTTTCGGCGGCGGGCCACCATGATGGCCCGAAGAATCGTTGACACAGCCGGCGAGGCCGGCAGCCAACAGCAACGCAATCAACAAAACGCGGTTCATAGACTCTCAGACAGAACATTAATAATGGCAGCCAGGCGCCGGGAGTCTACCTGCAAAACGCATTTCACGACGTCGCGGCAAGCAGTCTCCCCCCTGCCATTTTGTCACGCGTGACCTACTATAAAGGCACAGCCGCATGTCATAGGAGACTGCCATGGACGCTGAATCGATCGCAGGTCTGATTGGGCTTGCAATAGGTCTGCTCGTGCTGCTTGCTCTATCGATATTCGAAGCGAGAACCTACAGGCGCGAACACGACGGCGAAGGCATGGTGCATCACTGGATCACTCATCAACACATGCCGCACTGGACGCGTCGCCGGCATTGAGCCGAGAAACCGGCTGCTCGTGCGCGTAGCTGCAAATGCGAGCGCAGCGCCCCATCAGCAAATCGCTACGTGCAATTTTCCCGTCCGCTGTCGACGTCAAGTCGTCGCGGGCGGTCAGCCTTGCGTACCACCCGCCCTATTTGCACGCACCCCTCTCTCGCTCCGTGTAGGCACATGCCTTGCTCAGGATCAGCTTACAAGGAGCGTGCGTCTTGCACGTCCATCGTCCCGGCGTGCGTACGCCGGACCAACCGTACTACGCGGCCCGGCAGTCCCGAGGGCCCGACAGGGAGAAATCAAATGACCGTCGGAACCATACTGATTATTGTCCTCATCCTGCTGCTGATCGGCGCGCTGCCGAGTTGGCCGTACAGCAGCGGATGGGGCTACCGGCCGACCGGCCTGCTCGGCGTCGTGCTGATTATCGTGATCGTGTTGTTGCTGATGGGACGCATATAGCCATACCCCTTCGAGCTCATTTTCAGTCCGACGTATTTCGTGGTTGACTCTGGCACCCACTGCCACGTAGAATCTCGGATTCGTCGGAGCGTAGCGCAGCCTGGTAGCGCATCTGATTTGGGATCAGAGGGTCGAAGGTTCGAATCCTTTCGCTCCGACCACGAAAAAGCAATACGAAACCCGCGTCGCCTTCGGCTTCGCGGGTTTTGTGCTTTTGGGCTTCAGGGAAGCCCACACCGCAATCCGAGTCAAGGAGATACGCATGAATCTGATTCTCTGGCGTCACGCCGAGGCTGAAGATTTCGCCGCCAGCGATCTCGCCCGCGCGCTAACCACGCGAGGTCGCAAGCAGGCGCAAAACGTCGCCAAGTGGCTGCGCACCCGCTTGCCCGACGACGCGGTGATCCTCGCGAGCCCTGCGGTTCGCACGATCCAGACCGCGGAAACCTTGAGCGACCAGTATCGCGTGGTGCGCGAACTCGCGCCGAACGCGAGCGCCGTTGACGTGCTCGAGGCCGCCGGATGGCCCAAAGGCATCGCACAGACGGTGGTGATCGTCGGCCATCAACCGACGCTCGGCCACGTTGCGGCACGTCTGCTCGGCAACAGCGAAGCGAGTTGGCCGCTAAAGAAAGCCGGCCTATGGTGGATCGAAAGCCGCGAACGCGACGGCGACGACCAGGCCGTCCTGCGCGCGGCGATGAGCCACGATCTGATCTAAGGCCGCCCCTTTAAACCAGCGCGGCCCCATGGGTCGCGCAGAAACAACACCCCCAGCGCGCCGCGCCCAACATGACAAGCCGCGCGCGCCCAGCTTACGGGCAGTCATCCAATCGTCACAGCTTTGCCATGCGAGCGTCACCAGGCGTTACTACATTGGCGAAAAAAGAAATCTCCCTTTTTTCGACCAGGACGCCCCATGCGAGAACTGCCGACGCCCACCCTGCCCCTCGCTTCGATCTTCGAACCGCGTCGTCTGCCGCGCGCCGAGGAGACGGTCACCGCCCAGCATCGCCTGCAAGTCACGTGGGCCCGCACCGACGAGGAACTGCGCGAAGCCCAGCGTCTGCGCTACCGTGTATTCGCCGATGAAATGGGTGCACGTCTCACGGGCCCTGCGGGTCTTGACGTCGACTCCTTCGATTCGTACTGCGACCATCTGCTGGTGCGCGATCTCGATACGTTGAAGGTAGTCGGCACATATCGCGCGTTGCCGCCGCATCAGGCCGCACGGATCGGCCGCCTGTATGCGGAAAGCGAATTCGACGTGTCGCGTCTTACGCACCTGCGCGCGAAGATGGTCGAGGTCGGCCGCTCGTGCGTCCACCCCGACTATCGCAGCGGCTCGGTGATCATGTCGCTGTGGGCCGGGCTCGCCGCTTACATGAAGTACAACGGCTACGAGACGATGCTCGGCTGCGCCAGCGTTGCGATGGTCGACGGCGGCCACTACGCGGCGAATCTGTATTGCGCGCTGCGCGACAACGCGTTGACGGCACCGGAATATCGCGCGTTTCCGCATACGCCGCTGCCCGTCGACGAATTGCGAACGGGTGCCGACGTAGCACCACCGCCGCTGGTGAAGGGCTATCTGCGTCTGGGGGCGAAGATCTGCGGCGCGCCGGCCTGGGATCCCGACTTCAATACCGCGGACTTTCTGACGCTGTTCCGTCTCTCGGATATCAACGCGCGTTATGCGCGGCACTTCCTGGGCGATGCGTTGCCGCGCTAGGCGGCGTACGAGCCACCCGGTTGCTCGGGTCGACGGCAACGCACATAAAAAAAGCCCGGCACATCGCCGGGCTCCGTCCATTTGAACCGCATGACCTTCAATCGTCCGTATAGACCACGCGATACGGGATGCCAACTTTCTCCCACTCCGCAGCCTCCTGGATCAGGCTGTAATCCGTCAGCGGATTGTTAGCCACCCATTCGTTCGGCAAACGCGCCTCATAACCGCCATTGACCTGAGCGACTGCGATACCCGGCAAGCCGACGTCGGCACGCCGGCGGCACAGCAGCGCCGCAAGCCGCAGACAGAACAACAGCGGCCATTCCACTTCGCGCGTTTGCGACAGCTTGCCGAGTTTGCCCGCGTGGCCGAGCACCAGCGCGGCGAGCCGCGCCTGGTCGGTGCGCGAAAAACCCGGCATGTCGGCGTTACTGGCGATATAGGCCGAATGCTTGTGATACGCGCTGTGCGAAATCGACAACCCGATTTCGTGCAAGGCCGCAGCCCAGTTGAGGAACATGCGGTTCTCGACGCGGCGCTCATCGTCGGGCTCGGCAAACTGGTCGTAAAAGCGCACCGCGAGTTCACCGATACGCCCGGCCTGCGCGCGATCCACGCCATAGCGGCGCATGAAACCTTCCGCCGTCAACGTGCGCATGTCCTCGTGCTGCGAACGGCCCAGCAGGTCGTACAGCACGCCGAGGCGCAGCGCGCCGTCTGTCGTATCGACGTAATCGACGCCGAGTTCGTCGAACACCGCGATCATGATCGACAGCCCGCCCGCCAGCACGGGAATGCGATCGCCCTTCAACGCGACCAGCTTCAGACGATTGACGTTCTCCGCCTTGATCAGGGCGCGCTTGAGCCGCTCGAGGCCGCCGCGCGAAATGCCGTGCGTGACGCCCGGATCGTTGAAACCATTTGCCTCGACCAGTTCGGCGAGCGCCCTTGCCGTGCCGGACGAGCCGATCGCCTGCTCCCAGCCGGTTTTCTTGTACTCGGCGGAAATGATCTGGATTTCCCGGCCCGCCGCGAGTTCGGCCTGGCGCATCGTATATTCGTCGACATTGCCCGCCGGAAAGAACGCGCGGCTATGGCTCACGCAGCCGATATACAAACTTTCCATCTTGATCGGCGTGTAGTGCGAGCCGATGATGAATTCCGTCGAACCGCCGCCGATGTCGACCACGAGACGTTTGCCCGCGCTCGCGGGCACGGAGTGTGCTGCCCCCGCGTAGATCAACCGCGCTTCTTCGCGCCCGGCGATCACTTCAATGGGGAAGCCGAGCGCGGCTTGCGCCTCGCCGAGAAATTCGCTCGCGTTCTTGGCGATACGCAGCGTATTGGTGGCAACGGCACGAACGTGGTCGGGATGAAAGTCACGCAACCGCTCGCCGAAACGCTTGAGCGCATCCCAGCCGCGCACTTGCGAGGCACGGTCGAGCATCTTGTCGCGCGACAGACCGGCGGCCAGGCGCACCGGTTCGCGCAATGCATCGACCTGATAGATCTGGCTGCCCGCGTCGGTTTCCTCGACCCGGCCCACGATCAGCCGGAAGCTGTTCGAGCCCATGTCGACGGCGGCGAGGAGTTGTGGAGTGGTGACCATCGAGTAAGCGGACTCCATGCGCGCGAACGCGGCGGCGGTGGATACGGAAGGTGCCGGATGTCCACTCGTTGCCCTGGACGCCTGATGACCGGCCGCGCTGTTCAAAGACGCCATTCTAAGCGTACCGGACCTCACGATGTCACCTCGCAGTGATGGGTGTGCGCCATGGTCCCATATACACTGCGTCATATTGACGACACGCAACGAATACAGCGTAGAATTTATAACGTCGAGAATGTCATAACAACGTCATCATACTGTGAGAATTTCCGAGCGTCTTCGTGCCTCCCTCCCTGACATTCCATTCTCGCTGCCGATGTCCATCCGCTACCCCTTATTGAATCGCGAGCTGGGCATTCTGGGTTTCAACGAGCGTGTGTTGGCACAAGCTGCCGACCCAGCCGTCCCTTTGCTCGAACGCCTGCGCTTCATCTGCATCACCAGTAGCAACCTCGACGAATTCTTCGAAGTCCGCATGGCCGGACTGCAGGAACAGATGCGCGACAACCCCGGCGCGTTGTCGCCGGACGGCATGTCGTTGCAGCATGTGTACGACCTCGTGGTCGAGCGCGCGCAGAAGCTCGTGCATCGTCAATACACGATGCTGCATGAGACGGTACTCACCGCACTCGAAGCAGAAGGCATCTATTTTCACGGCACCGAGGCGTGGAACGAAGCGCAGACCGAATGGGCGCGCAACTATTTCTTCGACGAACTGCTGCCGGTGCTCACGCCGATCGGCCTCGATCCGGCGCATCCGTTCCCTCGCGTGCTCAACAAGAGCCTGAACTTCGTCGTCGAACTCGAAGGCAAGGACGCGTTTGGCCGTCAGGCGATGATGGGCATCGTGCAGGCACCCCGCGCGTTGCCGCGCCTCGTGCGCATGCCGCAGGAATTGTCGGGCTATCCGCACGGTTTCGTGCTGCTGAGTTCGCTGCTGCAACGCTTTGTCGGCGAGTTGTTTCCGAATCTCGTGGTGCGCAGTTGCAACCAGTTTCGCATCACGCGCAATAGCGAACTGTTCGTTGACGAAGACGAAATCACCAACCTGCGTGTCGCGTTGCAGGGCGAACTGCCGGCGCGGCATCTGGGCAACGCGGTGCGGCTCGAAGTCTCGGCGGAGACGCCTGCGCACGTCGTGCGGCGCCTGCTCGACGAAAGCAGTCTGTCGGACAAGGATTGCTATTACGCCGACGGCCCCGTGAACCTGGTGCGGCTGATGCAATTGCCGGAGATGGTGGACCGCCCCGACCTGAAGTTCATGCCGCATATCCCCGCCATTCCGCAGCAAGTGGCCAACAGCACCAGCATGTTCGACGTGATCGATCAGGGCGACGTGCTGCTGCATCACCCTTACGAGAGCTTTCAGCCGGTGCTCGAACTGCTGTTGCAGGCGGCCAAGGACCCGAACGTGATGGCGATCAAGCAGACCATCTACCGCACCGGCACCGATTCGCCGCTCATGGACGCGCTGATGCAGGCCGCGCGCAACGGCAAGGAAGTCACGGTGGTGGTCGAACTGCTCGCGCGCTTCGACGAAGAAACCAACATCAACTGGGCCTCGCAGCTCGAAGCAGTGGGCGCGCACGTCGTGTACGGCGTGGTGGGCCACAAGTGCCACGCGAAGATGATGCTGATCGTGCGGCGCGTCTCGGCGGCCGGCAAGACCACGCTCAAACGCTATGTGCATTTGGGCACCGGCAACTATCATCCGCGCACCGCGCGTCTTTATACCGACTTCGGCCTGATGACCGCCGATCAGAAGATCTGCGAGGACGTGCATCATGTGTTCCAGCAACTGACCGGCATCGGCGGCGAACTGAAGCTGCATGAGTTGTGGCAATCGCCCTTCACGCTGCATCCGAAACTGCTCGACGCGATTCGCGCGGAAGCCGAGCATGCGCGCGCCGGCAAGAAGGCGCGCATCGTCGCGAAGATGAACGCGCTGCTCGAGCCGACCGTGATTGCGGAGTTGTACGAGGCGTCGCAGGCCGGTGTGAAGATCGATCTGATCGTGCGGGGCGTGTGTTCCTTGCAACCGGGCGTGCCGGGCCTGTCGGAGAACATCACGGTGCGCTCGATTGTCGGGCGCTTCCTTGAGCATCATCGCATCTACTACTTCTACGACGGCGGCAAGGAACAGGTGTATCTGTCGAGCGCCGACTGGATGGACCGCAACTTCTTCCGCCGTGTCGAAGTGGCGTTTCCAATCAACAACCGGCGCCTGAAGCGGCGTGTGATCGCTGAAGGCCTGTCGGCCTTTCTCGGCGACAATCAGTCCGCGTGGCTGATGCAAAGCGACGGTCACTATCGGCGGCGGCGGCCGGGCAAATCCTCGCGCAATGCACAGATGAGTCTGCTGGGAAAGTTCTGTTCGTGAGTTCGCGCGGTCGTGATTGTGTTCGCGTGCCGCTAAACGAACTGCGCGCATAAAAAAGCCCGCCTTGTTTCCAGGCGGGCTTTCTCGTAAGGGCGATGCTTTTAAACCGGTGCCGGTTGCCGACGTGCGGTGCGATACACCGGGAAGCGTACGGTGAACGTGCTGCCACGCCCCTCTTCGCTCTTCACGTCGAGCTGTGCGTCGTGCCGTTGCAGCACGTGCTTGACGATCGCGAGGCCGAGCCCTGTACCCCCCGTATCACGCGAGCGGCTGCGATCGACGCGATAGAAGCGCTCGGTCAGCCGCGGAATGTCCGCAGCCGGAATGCCCAGGCCACTATCCGTGACCGAGAAAACCGCACTGCCGCCGTTGGCATGCCAGCTCACCCTGATCGCCCCGCCGTCCGGCGTATAGCGGATCGCATTGGTCACGAGGTTGCCCAAAGCGCTGAGAATTTCCGTTTCGACGCCGGTGACGGTGAGCCCATCGTCGGTATCGAACACGATTTTGTGATGGTCGCTCGACAGGCTTTCCGCGTCGTCTTTCAGATGCCGCAGCACCGCGCGCATATCGATCATCTGATCGCTCGGCGGCTTGTTGTCGCCTTCCAGTTTGGCCAGCACCAGCAGATCGCTGACGATATGGCGCATGCGCGACGCCTGCTGCTCCATCAGTTCGAGATAGCGCGAACGTTCGACATCGCTTAGCGGCAGCTCGCGCATCGTCTCAAGAAAACCCGACAAGACGGTCAGCGGCGTCTTCAGTTCATGCGAGACGTTGGCGACGAAGTCGCGCCGCATCGCGTCGGTGCGCTCCAGCTCAGTAATGTCCTGCGACAGCACCAGCTTGCGATTTTCGCCGTAGGGAAACACCTGCACCGACAGCACGTTCTGGCGCTTGTCACCCATGCCGCGCATGATCAGCATCTCTTCGTAGCGATGCGAATTCAGGTAGCGGACGAAATCGGGCTGGCGCACCAGATGCGTGATGTGTTGCCGCAGATCGCGTTTCGCGTCCAGACCGAAATGGACTTCGGAGATCGCGTTGCACCACTCGATCTGATCGTGGTCGTCGAGCATCGCGACGCCGTTCGGCGAGGCCTGGATTGCCTGGATGAAACGCGAATGCTGCTGCTCGACCTGACGGACCTGCGCATGCCAACGCTTCGCGAGCTTATGCAAACGGTAGTAGATTTCGCCCCAAATGCCGGGAGCGCTCGGCACTTCGCCGTAGACCGGCGCGTCGAGCAAACGCCACAAACGCTGCTTGTGGAAGGTGCTAAAGACACTCTGCGCGAGCAACATAACGATCGCGAGGGCCAGCCCTGCCTTGACGTTGAGGAGTGCGCCGACCACCACGCACGCAACAGCCAGCAGCACGACCGACACGATGGAGCGCGCCCAGATGATGTTCATGTTCTAGCGATCGAAGAGAAAACCGTGCGCGCCGTGATCGGAAATCGCGACGCCTAACGTAACCTAGGTGACCTATGCGGCGTTTGCGGCGTTTGTGACATCCATGACGCGTTGGGGCTCTAGCGCCGTTACGCTTACCCGCGCCAACCGCCGCTCAGGCGCTCTTCGCGAGCCGGTAGCCGCTGCCGCGTACCGTCTCGATCATAGCATCGCACCCGGCCGGCTTGAGCGCCGCGCGCAGACGCTTGATGTGCACGTCCACCGTGCGCTCTTCCACGAACACATGGTCGCCCCACACCTGATCGAGCAGTTGCGTGCGGCTGTGCACGCGCTCCGGGTGCGTCATGAAGAAGTGCAGCAGACGGAATTCGGTCGGGCCGAGATCGAGCTTGACCTCGCTGCCTTCGGCGTGCGCGGCCACGCGGTGCGTCGCCGGATCGAGTTTCAGGCCGTTGATCGCGACCAGGTCTTCAGTCAACTGCGGAGCACGGCGGCGCAACACGGCCTTGATACGCGCCATCAGCTCTTTCGGCGAGAACGGCTTGGTGACGTAGTCGTCGGCGCCGATTTCGAGGCCGAGCACTTTGTCCTGCTCGTCGCCACGCGCGGTCAGCATGATGATCGGAATATGCTTGGTGCGCTCGTTGTTGCGCAGATCGCGGGCGAACGCGATGCCCGACTTGCCCGGCAACATCCAGTCGAGCAGGACGAGGTCGGGCAATACGTCGCTGATCAGGTTCTGCGCCTGTTCCGCGTTGTACGCGCGAATCGGGCAGTGACCCGCGTGTTGAAGATTGACCGAAATCAGTTCGGAAATGGCGGGCTCATCTTCAATGACGAGAATGCTGCTGGGCATCGGCACCTCTGATCCTTATAACTGATTAACTGAGGGCTTCGCGTTCGAGCGCGTCGCGCGACTTGTGGCGCACGTCGGTACCCTTGACGATGTAGATGATGAATTCGGCGATGTTCTTCGCGTGATCGCCGATCCGTTCGATCGCCTTGGCGATGAACAGGAAATCGAGGCCCACGGAAATCGAACGCGGATCTTCGGTCATGTACGAGATCAGCTTGCGTACGAACGCGCGGAATTCCTCGTCGATCGCCTTATCGTCGCGCACGATCTGCGCGGCGGCCACCGTGTCGAGGCGCGCAAATGCGTCCAGCGCACGGCGCAGAATCGACACCGCCATTTCACCCGACAATTTGATCTCGGCGATATTGATGGTGCGCGAGGCGCCGTCTTCCATCAGGCGCTTGGTGCGCTTGGCGATCTTTTCGGCTTCGTCGCCGGCACGTTCGAGATTCGTGATCGTTTTCGAAATCGCGATCAACAGGCGCAGGTCACGCGCGGCCGGCTGACGGCGCGCAATGATGTTGCTGCACTCTTCGTCGATTTCGATTTCCATCGTGTTCAGGCGCTCTTCGGCCGCGATCACCTGTTCGGCGACGTCGAGGTCGAAGTTGTTGAGCGCGATCATCGCGTTGACGATCTGCGATTCGACGAGGCCGCCCATTTCGAGGACCTTCGACGAAACGAGATTCAGATCGGCGTCGAACTGGCTGGACAGGTGTTTATCGGACATGTCGTACTCCCTTTTTTTGCTCGTCGACGGCTTAGCCGAAGCGGCCGGTGATGTAGTCCTCGGTTTCCTTGCGGACCGGCTTGATGAAGATCTTTTCGGTGTCGCCGAATTCGATCAGCTCGCCAAGGTACATATAGGCAGTGTAGTCCGAACAGCGGGCCGCCTGTTGCATGTTGTGGGTCACGATCACCACGGTGTAATCGCTCTTCAATTCAGCGATCAGCTCTTCGATGCGGCCCGTCGAAATCGGATCCAACGCGGAGCACGGCTCGTCGAGCAACAACACTTCGGGGCGAATCGCGATGCCGCGTGCAATACACAGACGCTGCTGCTGACCACCCGACAAACCATAGCCGCTCTGGCCCAGCTTGTCCTTCACTTCGTTCCACAGCGCGGCCTTCGTCAGCGCCCATTCCACGCGATCGTCCATTTCCGAGCGCGGCAGCGTTTCGAACATCTTCACGCCGAACGCGATGTTGTCGTAGATCGACATCGGAAACGGTGTCGGCTTCTGGAACACCATGCCGATCCGCGCGCGCAGCAGCGAAATATCGCGCTTGGAGGTCAGCAGGTTTTCACCGTCCATCAGGATCTCGCCTTCGGCGCGTTGCTCCGGATAGAGCGCGTACATCTTGTTGAAGGTGCGCAGCAGCGTGGACTTGCCGCAACCCGACGGGCCGATGAACGCGGTCACCTTGCCTTCGGGAATCTGCAGATTGATGTTCTTCAGCGCGTGATACTTGCCGTAGAAAAAGTTCAGGTCGTTGACCTCGATCTTCGGACGCGACGACGCTTGTGCCTGGCCGCTCTGGGCGGGATCGAAGCCGGCGGGCGCCGTGGGACGCGCGAGCGGATTGAGTTGAGTTTCTGCCATATTCATCGGATTACACTCCGCCCTTACTTATTCGAAAAGATCGTGCGCGCGAGGATATTCAATCCCAGCACCGCGAGCGTGATCAGGAAAACGCCGGCCCACGCGAGCGATTGCCATTGCGCAAACGGGCTCATCGCAAACTTGTAGATGGTGACCGGCAGGTTCGCGACCGGCTGGCCCATGTCCACCGAGAAGAACTGATTCGACAGCGCCGTGAAGAGCAGCGGCGCGGTCTCGCCTGCAATCCGGGCGACGCCGAGCAGCACGCCGGTGATAATGCCCGCGATCGACGCCTTCAGTGTGATCGACAGGATCATCTTCCACTTCGGCGTGCCGAGTGCGAAAGCGGCTTCACGCAGCGCGTTCGGCACCAGTTTCAACATGTTCTCGGTGGTGCGGATCACGATTGGAATTTGCAGCAGCGCAAGCGCGAACACGCCGGCCCAGCCGCTGAAGTGACCCATCTTCGCGACGACCAGCGCGTACACGAACAGACCGACCACGATCGACGGCGCCGACAACAGGATGTCGTTGATGAAACGCGTGATGCTCGCGAGCCAGCCTTTCTGACCGTATTCCGCGAGATACACGCCGGCCAGAATGCCGATTGGCGTGCCGACGAAAGTCGCGAGCCCGACCAGCATCACACTGCCGACGATCGCGTTGGCAAGACCGCCGCCATCGGTATTCGGCGGCGGGGTGGATTGCGTGAACAACTCGACCGACAAACCGCCGATACCCAGATGCAGCGTCGTATAAAGAATCCACACGAGCCACAGCAGGCCAAACGCCATGGCCGCGAGCGACAGGGTCAGCGCAACTGCATTCTTCACGCGGCGGCGGCCTTGCAGACGCACGCGCATCGCTTCGAGCGCTGCCGCGTCGTTCGAACCCGGCATATTCAACGTGGACTGGCTCATTTCGCGCCCTCCCCTTTTTCGAGGCGAAGCAGCATGAACTTCGAGATCGCCAGCACGACGAAAGTAATCACAAACAGAATCAAACCGAGTTCCATCAAGGCCGACGTATGCAGACCGGGATCGGCTTCCGCGAATTCGTTCGCAAGCGCCGACGTGATGCTATTGCCCGGCGAAAACAGCGACACGTTATCGAGCAGATTGGTGTTGCCGATCACGAAGGTCACCGCCATCGTCTCGCCGAGCGCGCGGCCGAGGCCAAGCATCACACCGCCGATCACGCCGCTCTTGGTAAAGGGCAGCACGATCTTCCACATCACTTCCCAGGTCGTGCAACCAATGCCGTACGCCGACTCCTTCAGCAGCACCGGTGTGACTTCGAACACGTCGCGCATCACCGAGGCGATGTACGGGATGATCATGATCGCGAGAATCACACCCGCGCACAGAATGCCGATGCCGATCGGCGCGCCCTGGAACAACGCGCCGACAAACGGAATTCCGCCGAGCACCGCGCCGAGCGGTTTTTCGAACCACGTCGCGAAGATCGGTGCGAATACCAGCAGGCCCCACATACCGTAGACGATCGACGGAATCGCAGCGAGCAGCTCGATCGCAATGCCGAGCGGCCGACGCAGCCACGCAGGCGCGAGTTCGGTCAGGAAAAGCGCGATGCCGAAGCTGACCGGCACCGCGATGATGAGTGCAATGAGCGAGGTCGCGATCGTGCCGTAAATGGGCACCAATGCGCCGAATTGCTTGCTGGGTGGATCCCAGTCGGCGGTCCACAGAAACGCGAAGCCGAACTGCTTGATCGACGGCATCGAGGCGACGATCAGCGAAACGATGATGCCGCCGAGCAGCAGCAGCGTAATGATGGCGGCGAGGCGTGCAAGGCCGCCGAAGATGACGTCGCCGGCGCGGCTGGGCGCTTTCTGTTGCGACGCGCTGCCGGGCGGTGTCGATCTCGCCGCGCCGGACGCTAAATGGATATCGGACATGAGAGCCTGATGGACCTGTTTCCAGTTGCCGTATGACACTTGTCGTGCGGCGGGTAATGCGGGGTGAGACTGGTGTAATGCCGTTGGCCGTCCTCACATGAGGACGGCCAACGTGTTTCGAAAGGCTTGCTTCTTACCGCAATGCTCAGTCAGCGATCGGCTTGCCCGAAGCGTCCTTCACCTTCGCTTTCCATTGCGTGCGGATTTCCGCCACAACCGAATCCGGCAACGAGATGTAGTCCAGATCGTTCGCGGCTTGCGTGCCGTTCTTGAACGCCCAGTCGAAGAACTTCAGCGTTTCGGTGCCTTGCGGCGCCTTGTCTTGCGTCGTGTGCAACAGCACGAACGTCGCGCCGACGATCGGCCATGCGTTCTTGCCCGGCTCGTTCGTCAGGATCTGGTAGAACGACTTCGACCAATCCGCGCCCGCTGCCGCTGCCTTGAACGTTTCCGTCTTCGGCTCGACCACCGTGCCCGTCGAATTCTTCAGGCCGACGTACGTCATGTGGTTCTGCTTCGCGTACGCCCATTCCACGTAGCCGATTGCGCCCGGCAGACGTTGCACGAAAGCCGCAACGCCGTCGTTGCCCTTGCCGCCCGTACCCGTCGGCCAGTTGACCGTCGAACCTTCACCGACCTTCGACTTCCAGTCGGCGTTGACCTTCGACAGGTAGTTCGTCCAGATGAAGCTGGTGCCCGAACCATCGGCGCGGCGAACCACGGCGATGTCGGTGTCCGGCAGCTTGACCTTCGGGTTCAATGCAACGATCGCCGGATCGTTCCACTTCTTGATCTTGCCCAGATAGATGTCGCCGAGCACTTCGCCCGACAACGTCAGCTCAGCCGGCTTCACGCCCGGTACGTTGACCACCGGCACCACGCCGCCGACCACCGTCGGGAACTGGAACAGACCGTCCTTGGCGAGCTCGTCGTCCTTCAGCGGCGCGTCCGAACCGGCGAAGTCGACCGTCTTCGCGACGATCTGCTTCACGCCGCCCGACGAGCCAATACCTTGATAGTTAACCTTGCCGCCGCCCGACTTCTGGTAGGCATCGGCCCACTTCGTGTAAATCGGTGCTGCGAAGGTGCTGCCCGCGCCGGTGATGTCTGCGGCTTGTGCTGCGATCGCGAAAAATGCGCCAGCAACGCCAGCGAACACGGTTTGCATCAATTTCATGAGACCTCCAAGGGTGTGAGCGGTGTGAGCAAGTAACACGAACACCGCGAAGCTTAGGGTCTCTTTGTGACAGTAACGTGACTAACCGTGAAACGGATGTGACAGCCGGATTACTAAAATGAAAGGCGTTGAGACGGCCAAAACAACAGTTCGACGGCGTTGTTGCCGTAACAGTACAGGTTAGACGAAAAAGATGGGGCGCGAACGTTTGCGTGTCTGGACGGGCGCCGCGGGGATGGGGGACCTGGCGGGTAGGCGGAGGGTGCCGTGTCTTTGCAGATGGCTACGGGGCAATCTGATCGTCGCCCCGTCCGCCCTGTTCACAAAGTGCGCGGCTTAAGCCGTAGCCTGCTTCACGGCGCCGGCGATAGTCTCTGCATGGTGAAGCGCGTCGGCGACATTTTCCGCTTCGACCATCACACGCAGCACCGGCTCCGTGCCGGATGCACGGATCAACACGCGACCGCGGCCGTTCAACGCACCCTCGGCGTTGCTGATGGCGCGGCGGATCACGTCGCTCCCCTTCCAGTCCGCGCCGGGCTGCATCCGCACGTTGATCAGCTTCTGCGGGAACAGCGTGACGCCGTGGAGCAGGTCGGCGAGCGTCTTGTCGCTGCGCTTCATGGCGGCCAGCACCAGCAGTGCCGAGACGATGCCGTCACCGGTCGAATGACGGTCCAGCGACAGAATATGGCCGGAGCCTTCCGCACCCAACTGCCAGCCATGCTCGCGCAACTGCTCAAGCACGTAGCGATCGCCCACCGCCGCCCGGACGAACTTCACACCGGCTTTCTGCAGCGCGACTTCGACGGCCATGTTGGTCATCAAGGTGCCGACCGCGCCTTCCACTTTGCCGTCTGTCGCCATCCGGTCTTTGACCAGCACGTATAGCAGTTCGTCGCCGTTGTACAAGCGGCCCGCCGCATCCACCACCTGCAACCGGTCGGCATCGCCGTCGAGCGCGATGCCGAGGTCCGCGTGGTTCGCGCGCACTGCGCGTACCAGCGCATCCGGAGCGGTCGCGCCGACGCCGTCGTTGATGTTGAAGCCGTTCGGCGCGACGCCGATCGGAATCACGTCGGCGCCGAGTTCGTGGAACACGTGCGGCGCGACGTCGTACGCGGCGCCGTGTGCGCAATCGACCACCAGCTTCAGGCCGCGCAGGTCGAATGCAGCCGGGAAGGTGCTCTTGCAGAACTCGATGTAACGACCGGCTGCGTCATCGAGGCGCCGCGCCTTGCCGAGTTGCTCGGATGACGCGCACGCGAGCGGCAGATCGAGCTGCTCTTCGATCTGCGATTCCACTTCGTCAGGCAACTTGTTGCCGTCGGCGGAGAAGAATTTGATGCCGTTGTCGTAGTACGGGTTATGCGACGCGCTGATCACGACCCCTGCGGCGAGCCGCAGCGCACGCGTCAGATAGGCGATGCCCGGCGTCGGCATCGGGCCGGCCAGCATGACGTCGACACCGGCCGCGGAAAAGCCCGCTTCGAGCGCGGCCTCGAGCATATAGCCCGACACCCGTGTGTCTTTACCGATTAGTACCGTGGGCCGTGCGCCGGTTCTCGCCCAGCGGTCCGCACCCGCAAGCACCTTGCCGGCAGCGTAGCCGAGCCGCAATACAAACTCCGGCGTAATCGGCCCTTCGCCGACTTTGCCTCGAATCCCGTCCGTTCCGAAATAACGACGTGCCATCTTCTATGTGCCTCCTTGGCTTTTTTGGTTCAGCCGCGCGTGCGGTTGTGATTCGCCGCTTCGCGCATGGCTGCCCATACCTTCAATGCATCCACGGTTTGCGCGACGTCGTGCACGCGCAAAATTGCCGCGCCCCGTTCGGCCGCACACACCGCTGCTGCGATGCTGCCCGCGACACGCTCCGGCGCAGGACGTCCGATTACCGCGCCGATCATCGACTTTCGCGACATGCCGGCGAGAATAGGGTACGACGGCTCGGCTCGCGGTGCCGTGTCCGGCAGATGCGCGAGCAACGCGTAATTGTGTTCGATCACCGCTTTGCCGAAGCCGAAACCCGGGTCCACACTGATACGAGCACGGGCGATGCCCGCTTGCTTCAAGGCCACTACCCGTTCTTCGAGAAACTGGCGAACCTCGCTAACCACATCATCATAGGCGGGCTCACCGAGTTGCATGGTCTGCGGCTCGCCGAGCATGTGCATCACGCATAGACCGCATTCACTGTCGCGTACGGCATCGATAGCGCCGACCATCCGGAAACCCCAGATATCGTTGATCAGGTCGGCACCCGCAGTCAGTGCGTAGCGCATCACTTCCGGCTTGTATGTATCGACCGACAGCGGCACATTCGCGCCGTGCAACTGCTCGACCAGCGGAATCACCCGCTCCAACTCTTCATCGAGCGGCACTGGCGGCGCCCCTGGGCGGGTCGACTCGCCGCCGATGTCGACGATATCCGCTCCGTCGAGCAGCATGCGCTCGGCCTGCCGCAGCGCTTCGCCGCGCACCGCGTATTTGCCGCCGTCGGAAAAAGAATCAGGCGTGACGTTCAGGATGCCCATGACCAACGGGCGTTCAAAGGTCAGCTTGAAGCGGCCGCATTGCAGCGGTTCCGGCAAGGGAAAAGAAGGAAATTCGACTTTCGACACGTAGCGGTCAATCACGTAATACGGATAAATGCAAAACGGGCCGGTGTGAAACACACCGGCCCGCACTTTCTGCTGGTTGCCTATCAGGCCGGCGCGGTCGCGCTACCCGGCTTGACCTCGGTGCCCGGGCTGCCGCCCGACGAGGCGTCGCTTGCCGACGGCGTCGAGCTCTTCGGCGAACGCGGCGGACGGCCTGCCATGATGTCGTTGATCTGATCGGCGTCGATCGTTTCCCACTCCATCAGTGCGGCGGTCATGGCTTCGACCTTGTCGCGGTTCTCGTCAAGCAGGCGCTTGGCGAGGTTGTACTGCTCGTCCAGCACGCGGCGGATTTCCGCGTCGACCTTCTGCTGCGTCGCTTCCGAAATGGTGCGCGTGAAACCACGGCCAAACGGCGTTGCGTCGTTCTCGTCGTCGACGTAGACCATCGGTCCCAGCGCGTCCGTCATACCGAAGCGAGCCACCATGGCGCGGGCCGTAGCCGTTGCCTTGTTGAAGTCGTCCGATGCGCCGGTGCTGATCAGGTTCAGGAACAGCTCTTCCGCGACACGGCCACCGAACAGGATTGCGAGGCGATCCAGCAGGTAGTCCTTCGAATACGTTTCGTTGTCATGCTCCGGCAACTGCCACGTGACGCCCAGCGCACGGCCGCGGGGGATGATCGTGACCTTGTGCACCGGATCGGCCTTCGGCAACAGTTTGGCGATGACCGCGTGACCCGACTCGTGATACGCCGTGGCGCGCTTCGACTCTTCGCGAATCACGGCCGACTTGCGCTCCGGACCCATGAAGATCTTGTCCTTCGCGTCTTCGAAGTCGTTCATTTCAACGATGCGCTTGCCCCGGCGTGCAGCAAACAACGCTGCTTCGTTCACGAGGTTCGCCAGATCGGCGCCCGAGAAGCCAGGCGTGCCGCGTGCGATGACCGCCGCGTCGACGTCGTTCGAAATCGGCACCTTGCGCAGGTGAACCTTCATGATGTGTTCGCGGCCGCGGATGTCCGGCAGACCGACGTACACCTGGCGGTCGAAACGGCCCGGACGCAGCAGTGCCTTATCGAGCACGTCCGAACGGTTCGTGGCAGCGATCACGATCACACCGGAATTCGCCTCGAAACCGTCCATCTCGACCAGCATCTGGTTCAAGGTCTGCTCGCGTTCGTCATTACCGCCGCCCATGCCGGCGCCACGATGACGGCCAACCGCGTCGATTTCGTCGATGAACACGATACACGGCGCGTGCTTCTTGGCCTGCTCGAACATGTCGCGCACTCGAGCCGCGCCCACACCCACGAACATTTCGACGAAGTCCGAACCCGAGATGCTGAAGAAAGGCACCTTCGCTTCGCCAGCGATCGCACGCGCCAGCAACGTCTTACCGGTTCCGGGCGGCCCGACCAGCAGCACGCCGCGTGGAATGCGCCCACCTAGCTTCTGGAACTTCTGTGGATCGCGCAGAAAGTCGACCAGTTCGGAGACTTCTTCCTTGGCTTCGTCGCAACCGGCGACGTCGGTGAAATTGATTGCGTTGTTGTTTTCGTCGATCAGACGTGCACGGGATTTACCGAACGAGAACGCACCGCCTTTCCCGCCTCCCTGCATCTGTCGCATCATGTAGAACCAGAAGCCGATGATCAGGATCGTCGGTCCGAGGTAGTACAGCGCAGACACTAGCGCATTCGGTTCGTCATCAGCCTTGCCGCTCACCTGAACGCCATATTTCATCAGATCGCCGACCATCCAGATGTCGCCAGGCGACACGATCTGGTACTTCTGGCCGTCTGCTGGAGTGACCGTGAGGTTCCGCCCCTGGACAATGACGTTCTTGACTTTGCCGTTCTTCGCGTCGTCCATGAACTGCGAATAGGAAACGCCTTCCTGGACACGGGGCTTGTCGAACTGCTTGAACACCGTAAACAGCACCAGTGCGATAACCAGCCACACTGCTGCCTTCGAAAACATATTGTTGTTCAAAGCACCACTCCTTCACTTAGACGGGCGCCTACATTTGCCTTGCGGCACCACGAAAGCATTCTAATCCAGTCCGCAGACCCCTGCCATAACGTTTCGCTACCACATAAATAGCGCAGCGGGCCATCAGAGCACCGATTTCCGGTGCCGCTGGCCCTGTGACGGCGGATGCGGACCTTCTTGCAGCGCGCCTATGCGGACCGCTTGAGATGCTTACCCAAAATAAACGTTTCTGACGACTTATCCCGCGAGGCTTTCGGCTTGCGGGCCGCCACCATCTTGAACTGGCGCTTGAACTTTTCGACAATCTGGCTGTAACCACTGCCGTGAAAACATTTGACTAAAAGGGCACCATCCGGCTTCAGATGATTTTGCGAGAATTCCATCGCGATATCGCAAAGATGCTCGATTCGCGCGGCATCCGCCACAGCCACTCCCGACAGGTTGGGCGCCATATCCGAAATTACAAGGTCAACCTGGCGTTCTCCCACCAATTCTTCCAGTTGAAGCAGAACCGAGTCTTCGCGGAAGTCGCCCTGAATGAAATGGACGTCGGCGATCGGCTCCATCGGCAGCATATCCAGCGCGATGATCGTGCCATCGATGCCGCCTTCACGCTCGGCGTCGCGCTGCGCGCCCTTTGCGAGCTTGTTACGGGCGTACTGACTCCAGCTACCCGGCACCGAGCCGAGGTCGACAATCACCTGGCCTGGCCGGATCAGCTTGTCCTGTTCGTCGATTTCCTTCAGCTTGTAGGCTGCGCGGGCGCGGTAACCCTCCCGCTGCGCCATTTTTACGTACGGGTCGTTGATGTGATCGTGCAGCCACGCCGTGTTGAACTTGTTTTTTGCCATTAAACGTTGAACTCTTGCTGCGCTATGTCGCGCTTTAGCGGATAATACGCGGTTAATTCTCGCGGCCACCGCCAAAACTGGCAGTCATCCGCGATTCTGTTGTTCTGACGTGCCGCCCTGCCGAATCATCGCATCGACCCAAATCGACCGAATCGATCGGTAATGCAGGTGCCACCATTTTAGTCGAGTCTCCCACTTTCCATGCCAGCCCTTAAAGTCTCTTCCGACCAACGCGCCGAGTTGCGCTCCCAGGCACATGCGCTCAAACCGGTCGTGCTCGTCGGCGCCGAAGGCTTGACCGACGCTGTGCTATCCGAGATCAAGGTCCACCTTGGCGCCCATCAACTGATCAAGATCCGTGTGTTCGGCGACGAACGCGAAGAGCGCATCGCCATCTACGAACAAATCTGCGACAAGCTGAGCGCGGCCCCAATCCAGCATATCGGCAAGCTGCTGGTGATCTGGAAGCCGGAAGCGGCAATACAACCGGCCGTGAAGGCCAAGCGCGGCGCGCTGCCGAGTGCCCGCGAAGCGGCTGTAGAAGCCAAACCCGGGAAAGGCCGCGCACCGCGCGTGGTCACGGTGGTGAAGCCCAGCGAAATCCCGATGCGCAAACCGAAGGCAAAAGCCGTCGTGGTGCGCGGCAATGAACGCGTCACGCAAGGCGGCAACATCAAGCGGGCCAAGAAGCGCCAGACCAGCGCGAAGCGCGCGCATCAGTCGTCGAAGTAAGCGAGTGATGAGAGGTGCGGACGGTGTCCGCACCTTGGGGTGAACTGTTCAGGCCGCCTGGGTAGTACCTGTTTGGGTCGCGCTGCTCGAGTAACGCCGCCCCGGGTATCACTACAGGCAAACCCGCTCAAGCAAGCCGGAACCTTGCCACTCAACTGGTTACTTTCCCGGCAGCGCTGCGAGCGCCCTGGTCCGCGGTCACGACGCCAGCACCCGCCGGCAGCTTCCACACCAGCGCCACGCCCAGCAGGCTTTCGATCAGATAGAACAGACTCGATACGCCGTGCAGGATGCCGAAGCGCATCGCATACGCCGAATGCCCGACGTCGCTGCCCGCTTCGAGCGCGGCAACGCGCATTGCATTCATGAACGGCTGCAACGCAAAGTAACCCACCAGCACGCACACCAGCATACCGGCGATCAACCAGCGCAAACGGCGATACGCCTCGCTGCCGCGACGAACCAGCACGTTCGCAAGACCTAGCAGCAAAATACCGCACACCGCGCCCAGCACGCCTTCAATGCGAAACAGTTGCGCCGCCACGGCGCCCGCTGTCATGCGGTCGAGCGACGTAAACAACACCGGCGCGACAGCATAGCCGATAGTCAACAGACTACCGACCCACACCACCGTGAGCAGACGGAACAGTCGATGCGGCATCAGGGACACCGGGGCCGCCTTCACACGTAGCTAACTGCGATGATTTCGTACTCGCGCACGCCGCTCGGCGCCTGCACCGATGCAACGTCGCCTTCCGACTTGCCGATCAGCGCGCGCGCGATCGGCGAGCTGATCGAAATGAGGCCGTGGTCGATGTCCGCTTCGTCGTCGCCGACAATCTGATATTTAACCGAAGCACCGGAACCGAGGTCTTCCAACTCCACAGTCGCACCGAACACCACGCGGCCGTCTGCCTCCACCTTGGACGGGTCGATAACCTGCGCACCGGCCAGCTTGGATTCGATTTCGGCAATACGGCCTTCGATGAAGCCCTGCTTTTCCTTCGCCGCGTCGTATTCCGCGTTTTCCGACAGATCGCCCTGGGCACGCGCTTCCGCGATCGAATTGATCACCGAGGGACGCTCAACCGATTTCAGGCGCTGCAATTCATCGCGCAACATTTCCGCGCCGCGCTTCGTCAATGGAACAGTGCTCATAAACAACTCTATGCAAAAAACAGCCGTAAAAAAAATCACCGCGGTTAAGTGCATTCCGCGAGGGCCAGAGCGCGGGACAAAGCCCGGGCCCAAGCACCTGCGGAACGCCGCTTAACCGCGGCACTTACATCTTGGACAGGTATTCGAAGCCTTAGTTTAGGCGAGCGTGGAGGCCTTGTAAATCATAGACTTCCAGGTTCTTCAAATAGCGCAAACCTTCCACTGCGGCCCGTGCGCCAGACATTGTCGTGTAGTACGTGACCTTGTTCGCCTGTGCGCTCATGCGGATCGAACGCGAATCGGCGATCGCCGCGCGGGTTTCGTCGACCGTGGTGAAGACCAGCGCGATTTCGCCGTTCTTGATCATGTCGACGATATGCGGACGGCCGTCCTTCACCTTGTTGACGACCTTGACCGGTACGCCGGCCGCTTCGATCGCGGCAGCCGTACCCTTGGTCGCAACGATCGGATAGCCGAGTTCGTGCAGCATGCGCGCGACTTCGACCGCCTTCGGCTTGTCGGCGTCCATCACGGTCAGCAGCACCGTGCCCGATTCCGGCAGACGCGAACCTGCCGCGAGCTGCGACTTGAACAGCGCTTCGCCAAACGTCTGACCCACGCCCATCACTTCACCGGTCGAACGCATTTCCGGTCCGAGCACCGGATCGACTGCCGGGAACTTGACGAACGGGAACACCGCTTCCTTCACGCTGAAGTACGGCGGATCGATTTCCTTCGTCACGCCCTGTTGCGCGAGCGTCTGGCCGACCATCGCGCGCGCCGCGATCTTCGCGAGCGGCAGGCTGGTCGCCTTCGAGACATACGGCACGGTACGCGACGCACGCGGGTTCACTTCGAGCACGTAAATCACGTCCTCTTTCGAACCGTCCGCCTGCGGCACTTGCTGAATCGCGAATTGCACGTTCATCAGGCCGATCACGTTCAGCGCCTTGGCCATTGCGCCGGTTTGGCGCTTCAGCTCGGCAATGGTCTCCTTCGACAGCGAGTACGGCGGCAGCGAGCAAGCCGAGTCGCCCGAGTGCACGCCCGCCTGTTCGATGTGCTCCATCACGCCGCCGATGAACACGGCTTCGCCGTCGGAGATGCAATCGACGTCGCATTCGATCGCGTCGTTCAGGAAGCGGTCGAGCAACACCGGCGAATCGTTCGACACCTTCACGGCCTCGCGCATGTAGCGCTCGAGGTCGCGCGGCTCGTGGACGATTTCCATGGCGCGGCCGCCCAGCACGTACGACGGACGCACCACCAGCGGATAGCCGATTTCGTCGGCCAGCTTCAGTGCTTCGTCTTCGGCACGCGCGGTGCGGTTCGGCGGCTGACGCAGGCCGAGGTTCTGCAGCAGCTTCTGGAAACGCTCGCGATCTTCAGCCGCGTCGATCATGTCCGGCGACGTGCCGACGATCGGCACACCGTTCGCTTCGAGATCGAGCGCGAGCTTCAGCGGCGTTTGACCACCGTATTGCACGATCACGCCAACCGGCTTTTCCTTATCGACGATTTCGAGCACGTCTTCGAGCGTCAGCGATTCGAAGTACAGACGATCGGACGTGTCGTAGTCGGTCGAAACGGTTTCAGGGTTGCAGTTGACCATGATCGTTTCGTAGCCGTCTTCGCGCATGGCGAGGGCGGCGTGCACGCAGCAGTAGTCGAACTCGATGCCCTGGCCGATCCGGTTCGGGCCGCCGCCCAGCACCATGATCTTCTTGTTGTTGGTCGGGTTCGCTTCGCACTCGTCTTCGTACGTGGAGTACATGTACGCTGTTTTCGTTGCGAACTCCGCCGCGCACGTATCGACGCGCTTGTACACCGGGCGCACGTTCAGCTCGATACGGCGTTGCCGCACTTCCGGCGGCTTCGCGCCGAGCAGCCTGGCGAGGCGGCGATCCGAGAAGCCACTTTGCTTCACATACTTGAGTTCTTCCTTCGACAGGCTTGCCAGCGTGCGACCGGCCAGCGCCTTCTCCTTCAGGATGATCTGTTCAATCTGCGCGAGGAACCACGGATCGATCGAAGTCTCTTCGAAAATTTCCTCTGCCGTCATGCCGATACGGAACGCATCGCCGACGTACCAGATGCGATCCGGACCGGCTTCGCCGATCTCGCGGATGATCTCGTCGCGGTTATCGGTCTTCTCGTCCAGCCCGTCGACACCGACTTCCAGACCGCGCAGCGCCTTCTGGAACGATTCCTGGAAGGTACGGCCGATAGCCATCACTTCGCCGACCGACTTCATCTGCGTGGTCAGGCGAGAATCGGCTTCGCGGAATTTTTCGAATGCGAAACGCGGGATCTTGGTGACGACGTAGTCGATGGTCGGCTCGAACGATGCCGGGGTTTGGCCGCCGGTGATTTCGTTTTTCAACTCATCGAGCGTATAGCCGCAGGCGAGCTTCGCCGCGACCTTCGCGATCGGGAAGCCGGTGGCCTTCGACGCCAATGCCGACGAACGCGACACACGCGGATTCATTTCGATCACGACCATCCGGCCGTCTTTCGGATTGATCGAGAACTGCACGTTCGAACCACCGGTGTCGACGCCGATCTCGCGCAGCACCGCGAGCGATGCGTTACGCAGGATCTGGTATTCCTTGTCCGTGAGCGTTTGCGCCGGCGCGACGGTGATCGAGTCGCCGGTGTGGATGCCCATCGGGTCCAGGTTTTCGATCGAACAAACGATGATGCAGTTGTCCTTTTTATCGCGGACCACTTCCATCTCGTACTCTTTCCAGCCAAGCAGCGATTCTTCGATCAGCAGTTCGCGCGTGGGCGACAGATCGAGGCCGCGCTTGCAGATCTCTTCGAATTCGTCGCGGTTGTACGCGATACCGCCGCCGGAACCGCCGAGCGTGAACGACGGACGGATCACGACCGGATAACCGCCGCTGCCCGTTTGCACAGCGATGTCGGCCTGAACCTGCAGCGCTTCTTCCATCGAATGCGCAGTGCCCGACTTGGCCGAACCGAGGCCGATCCTGGTCATCGCGTCTTTGAACTTCTGACGGTCTTCGGCCTTGTCGATCGCCTCCGGCGAGGCGCCGATCAGCTCGACCTTGTACTTCTCCAGCACGCCGTGCGCGTGGAGATCCAGCGCGCAGTTCAGCGCGGTCTGGCCACCCATCGTCGGCAGGATCGCGTCCGGGCGTTCCTTGGCGATGATGCGCTCCACCACTTCCCACGTGATCGGCTCGATGTAGGTCACGTCGGCCGTGTTCGGGTCGGTCATGATCGTCGCCGGATTGCTGTTGACGAGAATGACCTTGTAGCCTTCCTCGCGCAGCGCCTTGCATGCCTGCGCGCCCGAGTAGTCGAACTCGCACGCCTGGCCGATGATGATCGGACCCGCGCCGATAATGAGGATGCTCTTGATGTCTGTCCGCTTGGGCATAACGCTCTCGCTAATGTATTCCTGAATTCTTTCCGTCGGCGCGCGTCGTTATTACGTTGCGCGCGCTCTGTTTTGTGCGGCTCGCCGTGCTTCGCCCTGAGTGCGCCGATCGCGTTGCGAGCCGCGCGCCGCTGGGGCGCTTCACAAGACCTAAGCCGCTGCGGTCTTGCCCGCCTTTTTTTCGTCCATCAACGCCGTGAAGCGGTCGAACAGATAGGCGATGTCGTTCGGGCCGGGCGACGCTTCCGGGTGGCCCTGGAAGCAGAAGGCCGGCTTGTCGGTCAGTGCGAAGCCTTGCAGCGTGCCGTCGAACAGCGAAATGTGCGTGACTTGGGCGTTGGCCGGCAGCGTGTCGGCGTCGACTGCGAAGCCATGGTTCTGCGACGTGATGACCACCCGGCCGTCGCCAAGATCCTTTACCGGATGGTTCGCGCCGTGGTGGCCGGTCTTCATCTTCAGGGTCTTGGCGCCGAGCGCGAGGCCCATGATCTGGTGGCCGAGGCAGATGCCAAAGGTCGGAATGCCGCGTTCGATCAGTTCCTTGGTGGCAGCGATTGCGTAGTCGCACGGCTCCGGGTCGCCGGGGCCGTTCGACAGGAAGATGCCGTCCGGGTTGAGCGCGAGCGCGTCAGCCGCGGAGGCTTGCGCCGGCAGCACGGTGACGTGGCAGCCACGCTCGGCCAGCATGCGCAGGATGTTGTACTTGACGCCGTAATCGAAAGCGACCACGCGGTACTTCGGCGCATTCTGCTTGCCGTAGCCCGTGCCCAGACGCCATTCGGTCTGGGTCCATTCGTAGCTTTCTTTCGTCGACACGACCTTCGCGAGGTCCATACCCGACAAACCCGGGAACGAGCGCGCGAGTTCGATTGCCTTGGCTTCGTCATCCGAACCGGCGAGAATCGCACCGTTCTGCGCGCCCTTGTCGCGCAACACGCGGGTCAGCTTGCGGGTGTCGAGTCCGGCGATGGCAACGACGCCTTCGTCTTTCAGGTATTGCGGGAGCGTGCGCTCCATGCGGAAGTTCGACGCGAGAACCGGCAGATCGCGAATGATCAGGCCGGCGGCATGGACTTTCGTGGCTTCGACGTCTTCGGCATTCACGCCGACGTTACCGATATGCGGATACGTGAGGGTCACGATCTGGCGCGCGTAGCTCGGGTCTGTCAGGATTTCCTGATAGCCGGTGATAGCGGTGTTGAACACGACTTCGCCGATCGTATGCCCTGGGGCGCCGATCGAGTAACCACGAAAGACCGTGCCGTCGGCGAGTGCGAGCAAAGCGGGAGAAAATGACGGCAACACGGGAGACTCCTTGGGGGAACACCCTGTTGCCGACCTGTCTATCCGACTGCGAGCCGCAGCGAAACGCATCGACACGATGCGCGCGCAGACTCGCTCGCGTACTGCTGGTGACGTCGCAAAGGGCGCGATGGGTCCATTGTGTGGACGGATCGGCTGGGTGCGGGGCGTCAAAAGCGCGCGGCGGATGAACGGTATGGGAGAGGTAGGCGCTAGGGTGCGGGTTGATAAGCTCAAACCTTGGAATTATAGCGTGAAACTACCCTTCCCTCCAAATCCGAGATGGCGAGCCGGCGTAGCAGAGCCCGCCCCGAACCCGACCAAAGTCTTGCTGCATATGCCTCGGAAGCCATCGGGCAAGTTTTGCACGAGCCAGAATCGGGATAGAATCGGTAAATATGACACCCCACCCCGCGAACCGCATGCGGGTGCCTCAAGCCTCCTGTTCGGCGTGCAGGTGCGTCGGACGAACCCGCGTGCGGCCAGGCAGCACGTACCAGATGGCGCTCAACACTTGCAACGCCACCAGAATGCCCCAGGCGGTCAGATGCGCAGCTGGCGGATAGTGGCCGCCGCTGGCCGGCCAGCGCGTCAGCACCGCCCCGACGCCGATCTGGAAGCCGAAAATCAGCAGAAAGATGATCAGTGTCAGCGTGGTATTCACCCGGCCGATCATCTGCGCCGGAAAGTGCCGTGCCATCACCGCGTAGCTGAGAATGCCGGTGCCGCCGAAAATCCCGTACGCCGCCCACAGCAGGCTCGCCGGCAATGGCACGCTGAACATAATCAGCAACTGGGTCAGCACGTAGAGCGCCATGCCGATGCCGCAAAACACATACAGCGAGATGCCGCGTCGCTCAAGGCTGCGCGCCGCCGCGCCGAAACCCACGCAGCCTGCCATCATCGCGAAGCCGAGAATCGACACCAGCGACGCCGCTTCACCCGGCGCGAAACCCTGCACGTCGCGCAGCCAGGCGCCGACCCACAGCGACTGCATCGCGTAGAACACGCCTTGCGTGACGATGGAAAACGACCCGATCTTCCAGAACGCCGCGCTTCGCAGGATATGCAGGGTTCCTTTGAACTGGGCGCCGATGCTGGCCTGGCGGTGAGTTTCCCTGGTGTCAGGCACGAGCGTCCACTGAGCCACCGCCACCAGCACGGTTAGCAGGCCCAACCCGACGCTGACCGCGCGCCAGCTCGCAAACGTCAGCACCCAGGTCAGCGGCGAGCCGACCATCACGCCGCCGAAGCCGCCGACCGCCATCACCAGCCCGTTCATCAACGGCAGACGCCCTGGCTCGAAATGCTGCGCCAACGCCTTGAAGGCAGCGCCAAGACATACCGAGACGCCGACGCCGATCAGCAACCGTCCGAACATCATCATGCCGACGCTGTGCGCTGCGCCGAACACCCATATTCCGAGCGCGGCAAACAGCATGTTGAGCGCCGTCACGCGACGCGCGCCGAAGTGATCGAGCAGCACGCCGGCCGGAATCTGCGCCCCCGCGAAGCCGAGGAAATACAGACTGGTCAGCACGCCCAGGTTGGCGGCCGACAAACCGAGATCGTGCGTGATGAAGGGCGCAAAGCCGAGATTGACGCCACGAAACACGTACGAAACGAAGTAACCGGCGGAAAACAGCAGAAAAACGCGCAACTGGGTCGACGACATAGGCTTTGAATTAGGCGGCCGGCCTGGCCGAAGCAGGAACGATAAAGGAAATCCGCCAAACCCGCCCGCAATGATCCGCACAATGAAAAACGCCGTCACCACTGGTGACGGCGTTGAAAAAACACGGTGCGTGATCGGAGCGCAATTCATGCGCTGCCCCCGCAACGCATGTGGTCACTACCGTGGGAGCCGCTTTTGGTCTACTTACCCTTCTTCGCGTTGGCCGCGGTCTTCGGGCGGCTATCTGCCGCGGCCTTCGACGCCTTGCTGGACGTGGAAGCCGACACCTTCGTCACCTTGCCCTTGCTGGCGCCGGACGCGGTCGGCTTGCCGGCCTTGCCTACCGGCTCGGACACCTTTATCACGGCGGAGCGGCCACGACCCCTTTTCTTATCGTAGCGCGAATCGCTCTTCGTGTCTGCGACGCGGGTGCCGATCTTCTCGACCCCGCCACCCTGCACGTCGGTCGCGATACGCTCCGGACCCGGTTCGCTCGGCATAGCCTTGCCGACCGGCACGTGCAGTACGATCACCTGGCCACGCGAAACGTGATCGCGATGCGTGCGATTCCATGCCTTCACCTGACCAACCGAGACACCATAACGCAATGCAAGAGCCGCCATCGACTGATTGCGGCGCACGCGGATCAGCATCTTGCGGGTATCGGGAACGTCGGGCTCCATTGCCAGCACCGCGCTTTCGGCGACGTCCGCGCTGATGTCCTCGTCGTCGTCCGAACCGCGTGGCACGACGATCGTCGAGCCCGGCTTCAGACGCATGCCTGCCGGAATCTTGTTCACTTCCATCAGCGTGTCGGCGTCGACACCGATCTTTTGCGCGATCGCCGCCGGCGCCGCGCGCTCCGTGACCGTATAAGTAGTCCACGACGACAGCGAACCGGAGTACGACTTCAGATTGCGTTCGAATGCGCTCGCGTTGTCGAACGGCAAGAGGATTTGCGGCTGCGTTGCGCCGAGAATCACCGGCTTTTTGAATGACGGGTTCAACGAACGGAATTCGTCCAGCGACATATTCGCGAGTTTCGCCGCCGTGTCCACGTCGATATCGTGCGCGGTGGTGACCGTCACGAAATACGGGTGGTTCGGAATCGGCGGCAGCGTGAGCCCGTACATCTGCGGGTTCATCACGATGTTCTTCACCGCCTGCAGTTTCGGCACGTAGTTGCGCGTCTCGTTCGGCATGCGCAGACTGAGGTAGTCGGTGGGCAGCCCCGCCGCCTCGTTGCGGGCGATCGCGCGCTGCACGTTGCCCTCGCCCCAGTTGTACGCGGCGAGCGCAAGTTGCCAGTCGCCGAACATGTCATGCAGACGCGACAGGTAGTCGAGCGCGGCGCTGGTTGAAGCCAGCACGTCGCGGCGTTCGTCCTGCCACATGTTCTGCTTGAGGTTGTAGGTGCGGCCCGTGCCCGGCATGAACTGCCACATACCGGCCGCCTTCGCCACCGACAACGCCTGCGGGCTGTACGCTGACTCGATGAACGGCAGCAAGGCAAGCTCGGTCGGCATATGGCGCGCTTCGAGCTCTTCGACAATGTGGTACAGGTATTTCTGCGAGCGCTCGGTCATGCGCTGCACGTAGTCCGGACGCTGCGCATACCAGTTGACCTGCATGTCGACGAGGTCGGTTTGCAGATCCGGCATTTGAAAACCACGGCGAATACGACTCCACAAGTCGGCGTCCGCGCTCGTCAGTTGAGTGACCGAGCCTTGGTCGACGTTGATCGTCTCTTTGGCGGTGGCTGTCTTACGAAGGGCGTCGGCTACGGCTTGCTGACTGGCGGGGGTTGTTGCGGTGGTCGCGCTATTCGTCGCCGGTCCCTGGCTCGCGCAAGCGGCGAGTGTCAGGACCAACAACGCACTTAAGATAAATCGCATGAACGTCTCGGTTTCCACAAGGGCTGGAATTTGCAGCCGATAGTACGAAACGAAGCCGTTTACGTCAATCGGAAATTACGAAAAAACCAAGCAAATCTTAGGCTTGGCGAATTTTTGCGATTCTTCGCGTGAGGAACACCCTTATGCCAACCGGGTCAACGGAAGCGGTTTTTCCATTCGCGCATCAGCGTGAACGCCGTTAATCGATCAGGCACTTTTTCGTGCAGCTGCTCCTTCAACGTCGCTTGAACCACCGGATTGCCGGCGCGCAAAAACGGGTTCACTGCGCGTTCGTGGGCGATGGTGGTGGGCAGCGTCGGCACCTGACGCGCGCGCAATTCGCTCGCCTTGTCCCGCCAGGCCTGCAGTTCGGCGTTGCCCGGCTCACAGGCGAGCGCGAAGCGGATGTTCGACAGCGTGTATTCGTGGGCGCAGTGGACCTCGGTGGCGCCAGGCAGCGCGGCCAGCGAATCCAGCGACGCCAGCATCTGCGCGGGCGTGCCTTCGAACAGCCGGCCGCAGCCGCACGCGAACAGCGTGTCGCCGCAAAACACGTGCGGCGTGCCGCGCGGATCCGCCGCCTGAAAATAGGCGATATGGCCGCTCGTGTGACCGGGCACGTCGAGCACGCTGAATTCGAGCGCGGGCGCCGAAATCGTCACGTGATCACCATTTTCCAGACGGTGTGTGACGTGCCGGATCGCCTCACCGGCGGGGCCGTACACGGGAACAACCTGGCCATTCAGCAGATCGGCCACCCCACCGACATGGTCTTGATGATGGTGCGTGAGTAAAATAGCGCTCAACCGCCAACCCCGTTTCGCCAGATAGGCGCGCACGGGGGCGGCCTCACCCGGATCGACGACCACCGCGTGATGCCCGTCGGAAACGACCCAGATGTAATTGTCTTCAAACGCCGGGACCGGTACGTACTCGAGCGCATTCATAGGCGACGCATTCTCTGATATGACTGACCGAGCAATTATAGACTGGCCCGCCTGGACCGATTCGCCACCCGGCCGCTACGTGCTCGACTGGGAGCAGACCCAGCTCGATCGCGTGGTGTCGGACGTGTTCGGTTACCATGCGCTGCAACTCGGACTGCCGCAACTCGATGCACTGCGCGAAAACCGCATGCCGTGCCGCGGGCTGGTGCTCGATGCCGCCAGCGGCGCGAGCGCGCCCTACACTTTTCCGCGAGGCTTGGGGCGCGCCGGAAATGGCTTGAACAACGGCGCTTCGCAAGAGCTTCCCGCGCCGGCAGGACGCAGCGCTGTCTGGTGCGATCTGCTCGACTTACCGTTCGAAGCGCAAAGCGTCGACCTGATCGTGATGCCGCATACGCTGGAATTCACCAGCGACCCGCACCGGCTGCTGCGCGAAGCGGAGCGGGTGCTCATGCCCGAAGGCCAGTTGATCATTCTCGGCTTCAACTCGCTGTCGCTGTGGGGCGCGCGTCAATCGGTCGGCAAGATGACCGGCCGGCCGTTCGTGCCCTCGGCAGTCGATCTGATCGCCTTCACGCGCCTGAAAGACTGGATCAAGCTGCTGGGTTTCGACCTTGAACGCGGGCGCTTCGGCTGCTATCGTCCGCCGCTCGGCAGCGATCAGTGGCTGTCTCGCTATGGCTTCATGGAAGCCGCCGGCGACCGCTGGTGGCCGATTTTCGGCGCCACCTACATGATCAAGGCGATCAAGCGCGTGCGCGGCATGCGCCTCGTCGGCCCACTGAAAGTGAAGAAACCTGTCCTCGCTGCGGGCCTCGCGCCCGCAGCCACACCGAACACACGCAACCACACTCAATGACTTCCGACATCATCGATATTTATACCGACGGCGCCTGCAAAGGCAACCCGGGCCCCGGCGGCTGGGGCGCGCTGCTGCGCTTCGGCGACCAGGAAAAAGAACTGTTCGGCGGCGAAGCCAACACCACGAACAACCGCATGGAATTGATGGGTGTGATCGCCGCGCTCGAGGCGCTCAAGCGTCCTTGCAAAGCTGTCGTACATACCGACTCGCAGTACGTGCAAAAAGGCATCAGCGAGTGGATTCACGGCTGGAAAAAGAAAGGCTGGATCACGGCTGCCAAGCAGCCGGTGAAGAACGCCGATCTGTGGAAGCGGCTCGATGCGCTGGTCGCGCAGCACGACATCGAATGGCGCTGGGTGCGCGGTCACAATGGGCACCCGGAAAACGAACGCGCCGACCAGTTGGCTAATCGCGGCGTCGCGTCACTCGCGGAAATGTGATGCCTGCCGGGATGTCCGCTACGGCATCCAAGCGTGCGCCCTTCTTTTTTCAGCATTTTTTGAAGCAGGCTAATCCGACATGCGTCAACTCATCCTCGATACCGAAACCACCGGCCTGAATGCACGAACCGGCGACCGGATCCTTGAACTCGGTTGCGTCGAAATGGTGAACCGTCGGCTGACGGGCAACAACCTGCATTTCTACATCAATCCGGAACGCGACAGCGATCCGGGCGCACTGGCGGTTCACGGGCTGACCACCGAGTTTTTGAGCGACAAGCCGAAGTTCGCCGAGATCGCCGATCAGATTCGCGATTTCATTCAGGACGCGGAACTGATCATTCATAACGCGCCGTTCGACATCGGCTTTCTCGATGCCGAATTTGCGCTGCTGGGTATGCCGCCGGTGAAAACCTACTGCGGCGAGATCATCGATACCTTGGCGCGCGCCAAGCAGATGTTCCCGGGCAAGCGCAATTCACTCGACGCGCTGTGTGACCGTTTCGGCGTCAGCAATGCGCACCGTACGCTGCACGGTGCACTGCTCGACTCGGAATTGCTCGCCGAAGTTTACCTGGCGATGACGCGCGGTCAGGAAAGCCTCGTCATCGACATGCTCGGCGACTTGCACGGTGGCGGCGATGCACACGCACCGCGTGTCGCGCTCGACTCACTGGAACTGGTCGTGATCTCCGCCAGCGACGACGAACTCGCTGAGCACCAAGCCGTGCTCGACGGTCTCGACAAGGCGATCAAAGGCACGAGCGTATGGCGTCTCGAACCCACCCCTGCCGCGGATGCGCAAACCGCTTAAAAAGTACTTTACGACGAGAAAAATCCCTGACATAATTCGGCTCTCTTCGGGTGGTTAGCTCAGCGGTAGAGCACTGCCTTCACACGGCAGGGGTCACAGGTTCAATCCCTGTACCACCCACCAGATTCGCGTGACCCGCAAGAGAAAGCCCTCGAACGAAAGTCGAGGGCTTTTTTGTTTTTGCATGCATCACCGAATTTGATCGCGCGCAGGTGCATTGATCCGCAGTTGCACTTGCTGCGCTTCGAAGTCAACACCAAATCTTCGTACGATTGTAGTCGCCAAATACTGCTGATATAGTCAGCTCTCGGGTACTCGCCCCGTCTACTTTTTTCACCTCATTCGACTACAGGGAGGCGCCACATGTTCGCAGTGCATATCGTCGTCCCTGGGATGGTCTCACGACCGTTCTCGCGACCTTAAAGTCGTCGCGTCGTCGCTCACGCGGTTCTGCCTGAACACGCAGTCCGCGCACTTCCCAGACAGTCCGTAGTCTCATTGCCGGTACATTCCGGCACGCCTGACTGTCTCTTCCTTTCGCTTCTGACTGGAACCTCGGTGCGCTCACGCGCCACCGGGTCGTGACAAATGACTAGCAAAAAACTCGACTTTCGCGGACAAGCCTTCAAGGACGTCCTCGGCTTCACCTTCCTTCACTGGGCGCAGCAGCCTTGGCGCATCTTCGTGATTACCGCGCTGGTGCTGCTCTCGGCACTAGCCGACGTGCTCACGCCGATGTTCGCCGGACGGCTCGTCGACGCGATTGCAGCCGGCTCCGCCAGCAACGCCGTCGCATGGCACGCGGCGATCACGGCCTTCTGCGTATTGAGCGCACTTGGACTCGGCGCCACGCTGCTTCGCCAGGGCGTGTACTTCAACATCATCAAGCTGACGCTCAGGATGATGAGCGAGATCGCCGCGAACGCGTTTCATCGCGTGCAACGTTTTTCGACGGACTGGCACGCCAACAGCTTCGCCGGCTCCACGGTGCGCAAGATTACACGCGGCATGTGGGCGCTCGACCTGCTCAACGACACGCTCTTGATCGCGCTGTTCCCGTCGCTGGTCATGCTGGTCGGCGCGACGGCGTTGCTCGGCTGGCGCTGGCCGGTGATGGGCGCGGTCGTCGGCGTCGGCTCCGTGCTGTATATCGCGGTGACCGTTGCCATATCGCTCGGCTTCGTTGCGCCCGCCGCGCGCCTTGCGAACGCATGGGACACGCGTATGGGGGGCGCCCTCGCCGACGCGGTCAGTTGCAACGGCGTGGTGAAAGCGTTCGGCGCCGAAGCGCGCGAAGAAATCCTGCTTGAGCGTGTGATTGGCAAGTGGCGTCATCGCACGCGCCGCACGTGGATTCGTGGCACGATCAACGGTGGCTTGCAGGGCGGCATGCTGGTGGCGATCCAGGCTGCGATTCTCGGGGCCGCGCTGCTGTTGTGGGTGCGCGGCGAGGCGAGCGTCGGCGACATCACGTTCGCATTGACAATGTTCTTCATGCTGCAAGGCTATTTACGCGACGTGGGTATGCACATCCGCAACTTGCAGCGTTCGGTCAACGACATGGAAGAACTGGTGTCGCTGGAGAGTCAGCCGCTTGGGATCGAGGACCACCCTGGCGCAGGTCCGATCGTGATCGGCAAAGGCGAGATTCGCTTCGAACACGTCAAGTTCCACTACGGCGCGAAAGCCACGCCGCTCTATGACAACTTCTCCGTGCGCATCGCGCCGGGAGAACGCGTCGGGCTGGTCGGGCATTCGGGTTCGGGCAAGACGACCTTCATCAAGCTGATCCAGCGGCTGTACGACATTTCGGAAGGCCGGATCACAATCGACGGCCAGGACATCGCCCGCGTGCGGCAAGCATCGTTGCGCAGTCAGATCGCGATCGTTCAGCAGGAGCCGGTGCTGTTTCACCGCTCGCTGGCAGAGAACATCGCTTATGCGCGGCCAGGCGCAAGCCGCGCCGAGATCGAACGCGCTGCGAGGCTCGCGAGTGCTCACGACTTTATCGCGGCGCTGCCCCAAGGCTACGACACGCTGGTGGGGGAACGCGGGGTCAAGCTCTCGGGTGGCGAACGTCAGCGCGTGGCCATCGCACGTGCGTTCCTCGCGGACGCGCCGATCCTGATTCTGGACGAAGCGACCTCGAGTCTCGACAGTGAAAGCGAGGTGCTGATCCAGCAGGCCATGGAGCGGCTGATGATGGGCCGCACGACGCTGGTGGTGGCGCACCGTCTTTCCACCGTGCGAGCGCTGGACAGATTGCTGGTACTGGACAAGGGCAAGGTCATCGAAGAAGGCAGTCACGAGACACTGATCAAGCTTGAGAACGGCCTGTACCGGCGGTTATTCGAACGTCAGGCGCTGGAACTCATCAAGGGCTTGAACGACTCGGAAGTCATGCCCAAGGCCGATGGCGCGAGGACGAATCGAACCGACGACTCAAGCTTGCTGGTAGGGAAGTAAGCTGCACCAGGCCCGTTCGACAGTGCGGCAGGCGTTCGGCGCGCCGCAGCCCGATGCGCCGAACGCGTCGGCGCCCTGCAACTACACCACGCCTGCAGGCAGCCCGACGCCGCGCGCCATGCCGGTAGCCGCGAACACCATCAAAACCAGCAGTACCGTCTGGATCACGCTGAGGCGGGCGTACAAACGCGCTTTTCGGAGATCCGGCGCGGTGCCCTTTCTGATACAGGCGCGCCAGCGCAGCAGCGCCAGCATCGACGGGATCTCGAGGACAAGAATCAGCACGAGCAACGTCATCTTGACGTGAAAAAGCGGTTCATGAAGGTAATAGTCGGCACCCTTTTCGAAACCGCCGAAGGCGCGCATCAACCCGGTGACGATCAGCACCAACGCCGAGATACCCCACTTTGTGTCGGCGCGGAGTACGGACCGCAACGCAGCAGGCACGCTGGCCCGCCGCAGCGCCCAGGTGCGCCGGAGAATCGAGGCGAGCGCAAAGCCATAAGCGAGCAGATGAAGGGCGGCAAGCAACCAGCGAACCAACATGGCGACTCCTGCAAACGACGCGATACGATCGAAGTATGTCTCTCTCGCCCGCATGGAAGCGCCGGGCGGCACGGTTCATTAGCGACTACGCTCACTTTACGACGCTTACTTCGGCCACGGGTGTGGCCGAGTGCACACAGCGTGCAGATTCAAACTTGCTGCAGCGATGTATCAAGCGCACGCGCGGCGGCCCGATCGCCTTCGGTAGTCAACGCGGCACGGAATACAGTTTGCCGGTTGTGGCCCGCCGCTGCGGGCGAATCCCACAGCAATTCGATCTTTTGATGTCGGCCAAAACCGCCGCGCGTCAAGGCAGGTGCCGCAGCCGCGCCGACAGGCGCAGTATGCCCACTTGACTCACCGGCCACACCGAACGCCACCGCAGGGGTGCGTGTCGGCGTCGCGCTCGTGCTCTGCCCGGCCGGCCAACGCACTGACAGTTCGCGGGCGTCGTACTGCCCCACTTTGCGACGCTCAGCCCAGACGATCACAGTGCGTGTCGCCGGATCGAGCGCGACGGCATAGCGGCCGATCGCAAAGCGGCGCGCGGCGATATTGGTTCGCCACAGCGCACGCGGCCGGCAGATCCACACGACAGCCGCGTACAACGCCGGCGCAGCCAACAACCAGCCATTGGTGGCCGCCACCGCTTGCGCGGCGCGGCGCCAACCGGCGCTCGCCACAAACGCACCGACCGACCACACTGCAAACAGGAATCCAAGGAAAGCAAACAGACGCAGCGCCTGCCGCAGCCATTGCGGCAGCGGATGCAACGGACGCTCGGCCACGGCGCGCGCGCCCGGCAGGAAGATCAGCAGGAACAGGAACACCAGGTTGATGCACGCCCACGGCGAGGACACCATCGCCGACAGCGACGCGCCCAGATCCATCTGCGCCATCGAGAAAAGCCAGCGAACGAGGAGCACGAGACCGATGGCGCGCAACGCGAAAATCGTTCCGGCGCCGGGCGCCGCGTTCGCACGCGTCTCTTTCGTTCTCGCCAAAGCATCCTCCTGTCGTCGGCGCCGCAAGCCAAATTCGCGGCACGGCCATTATAGGGATATTACGAAGAGTGGCTCATGCTCGCCGGTCGCAAAACCCTACTTTCTGCCGCTCACACGCAAAAACGCGGCGCGTATGCAACAACGCCCCGCGGGCGAGATGCACGCGGGGCGCTGCTGGAGCCGCCGGACCGTCCCATCGCCGGGGCCGCCTAAAGCGCCCGAGCAAGCCGGCCTGACTGCGCGTACTTATCGTACATTAGCTGGCGTTGACTTCGCGCAGCACCGTGCGGTGCTTCTGACGCAGCAGTTCTTCGTAAGTGGCGACGTAGTTCTGCGCCATCACCTTCGACGAGAAGCGCGCTTCGAACGCCGCACGCACCTTGGCACGCGGCAGCGTGTGCAGACGCTTCACCGCGGCAACCGCGCTGATTTCGTCTTCGACGACAAAACCCGACACGCCGTTTTCGATCACTTCCGGCACCGAGCCGCGATTGAACGCGATCACCGGCGTGCCGCACGCCATGGCTTCGATCATTACCAGACCGAACGGCTCCGGCCAGTCGATCGGGAACAGCAGGGCGTGGGCGTTGCCGAGGAACTCGGTCTTTTCGGATTCGCTGATTTCGCCGATGTATTCGACGTGCGGCAACGCCATCAGCGGCTTGATGACCTCGTCGTAGTATGCGCGGTCAGCCTTGTCGAGCTTGGCGGCAACCTTGATCTTCATACCGGCTTGCTGGGCGATGCGAATCGCGGTATCCAGGCGTTTTTCCGGCGAGATTCGGCCGAGGAACGCCAGGTAGCCCGGCTCGACGTCCTTGATCGGCGTGAGCAGGTTTTCCGGCAGGCCGTGATAGACGGTTTGCAGCCAGTTCGCCTGTTGCAACGGGATACGCTGGTTGTCCGAAATCGACACCACCGGCACGTCGCTGAACGTGTTGAAGATCGGCTGCAGTTCCGGCAGATCGAGACGGCCGTGCAGCGTGGTCAGGAACGGCACCGGCTGGCGGGCGAACAGCGAGAACGGGTAGTAATCGATGTGGAAATGCAGCACGTCGAATTCGTCCGCGCGGCGGCGCACTTCTTCGAGCAGCAGCATGTGCGGCGCCATCACGTCGCGGATGGTCGGGTCGAGGCGCAGCGCCTGCGGCCAGAATGCTTCGAGTTTCGCCGAGGTTTGCGAATCGCCGCTCGCGAAGAGCGTAACGTCGTGGCCCTGTTCAACCAGCGCTTCGGTCAGATAGGACACAACGCGTTCCGTACCACCGTAAAGCTTGGGAGGAACCGCCTCGTGCAAGGGAGCGATTTGAGCGATTCGCATAATGAAGAACTCCTCGTAAAAAATCAGGCAAAGATATTGCGTTTGGTAAAAGCGACTCGCTTGCTCGCCAGGGCAGTCTGGCCGGATATGCCGGCGCGGGCCTGATTCTTTCGAGAAATCCTGCGATGGATCGCTTGGGTAGTGAGCCCAGATCAACTGCTCGCTGTCTGCGCATGTGCCGGTAAACGCACACATGGCACCTACGTTGACAAACTGTCAGATATTTCGCTGAGCCGACGGAGCATGCATTATGGGTGCCGCGAATCTCGCTGCACCACAACATTTCAAAGTCTTTACGTTGTTACAAAGGCGAAACACTTTACAAACCCTTGTTTTATAAGACAGTTCTACAGTAGCAACTGGCTTGCAACGCCGATCTTGAACGAGGCCGCCGTGAGCCCCTGCGTCAACTTGGCTGGCGGCCATGGAAGAAATGCCGCACCGCAATTGAATGCAATCTGTAATTGTATCCCGAAATATTGCGCAGCCTGCATGAACCACCGCCGCGTCGGCGGGTCGGGCGACAGCAGGTCACCGTCGTCTATCGCGAAAACAGTCGCGCCATCGCCCGGATACACCGGGCGCAATCGCTTTTGCATGTTTACAATGCGAGGCATCGGCTTCGCGGCGAACGCTTTTGCTGTGGCCCGTGCTTTGCATGCACAACCCGAAACACATCGACCTCACGATCAATTGGAACACTTAACCATTGCCCAGCGTAATGCCCAGAACGCAAAGCTTGCGAGCTATGCGCATCGGCCGCTTGCGTTTCTTTTCCGCTTTATCCGCCGCCACCCGCTCGCGCATGCGATCGTCCTGTGCAGCGTGTTTGCGGCCGTGGGCTGTGCGCTCGCTTCGCAATACGCGATCAAGCACCTGATCGACGTGCTCGGCGAAGGCCGGCATCACCCCGGTCCGCTGTGGGGCGCGTTCGCCATCCTGGTCGGCCTGATCGCCGCCGACAACCTGCTGTGGCGAGTCGGCGGATGGGTCGCCGCGCATACGTTCGTGGTCGTGACCGGCGACTTGCGGCGCGACCTGTTCCAGTATCTAAGCGGCCACTCGCCCACTTACTACTCGGAGAAACAGCCGGGCATGCTGGCGAGCCGCATCACGGCAACCTCGAACGCGGTTTACACCGCTGAAAACACCACCGCCTGGAACGTGCTGCCGCCGTGTATCGCCGTGCTCGGCGCGATCGTCATGATCACCGCCGTGAATCCGCTGATGGCGGGCGGCCTGATGCTGTGCTCGGCCATTCTGTCGGTCGTGCTTTATAAACTCGCCGGGCGCGGGTCCGCTCGCCATCACCACTTCGCCACCAAGGCGGCGTCGGTGGACGGCGAGTTGGTCGACGTGATCAGCAATATGGGCCTCGTGCGCGCCTTCGGCATGACGTTTCGCGAACAGCAGCGTTTCGGCGCGACGGTCAAAGCGGAAATGGAAGCGCGCCAGCAGAGCCTGCTGTATCTGGAAAAGCTGCGTCTGCTGCATGCGGTAATCACCGCGCTGCTGTCGGCCGGCTTGCTAGGCTGGGCGCTCTGGCTGTGGGATCAAGGCAAGGCGACCTCCGGCGACATCGTGCTCGTCAGTTCGCTCGGCTTCACGATCTTGCACGGCACACGCGATCTGGCCGTGGCGCTCGTCGATGTCACCCAGCACGTCGCGCGGCTCGCTGAAGCTGTACGTACGCTGCTCGAGCCGCACGGCATGCCGGACCGCGACGGCGCGGCCGAGCTCGTGCCGCAAGGTGGCCGCGTCGATTTCGAAAGCGTGACGTTTGCTTATCCGCGCCGCCGGCCGATTCTCGATCACTTCGATCTGCATATCCAACCGGGCCAGCGAGTCGGCCTGATCGGCAAGTCGGGCGCGGGCAAATCCACCGTGCTGGCGCTGCTGCAGCGTTTCTACGAGACGCAAGGCGGCGCGATCAAGATCGACGGCCAGGACATCGGCGCGATCACCCAGGACAGCCTGCGCCATGCAATCGCACTGGTGCCGCAGGATATCTCGCTGTTCCATCGCACGGTGTACGAGAACATCGCTTATGGCCGTCCTGAAGCAAGCCGGGAAGAAGTCGTCGCTGCCGCGCGCGAAGCCCGCTGCAGCGATTTCATCGACGCCATGCCCGAAGGGTTCGACACGATCGTCGGCGACCGCGGTGTGAAGCTGTCCGGCGGACAACGTCAGCGAATCGCGATTGCGCGGGCGATCCTGAAGAACGCGCCGATCCTGCTGCTCGACGAAGCCACCTCGGCGCTCGACAGCGCCTCGGAAGAGGCGATCCAGAAGGCGCTAGACCGGCTGATGGTGGGCCGCACGGTGATCGCGATCGCACACCGGTTGTCGACGCTGAACAACTTCGACCGGATCATCGTGATGAGCCAGGGCAAGGTCATCGACGACGGCAGTCCGGAAGAGTTGCGCCAGCGCCCGGGCCTGTATCGCGATCTGCTCACCAAGCAGCACGGCAAAGGCACGACGTTGCACGTCGGCGGCAAGAAGGTCGACGAACAGCACGTGGTCTGAGCAACGCGCCGCCCGGCGCTATCCAGACAACAAACAGAAAAGCCGCTTTCGAGCGGCTTTTCTGTTTTCCCGGGCAGTGGTACTCGGCCTGAATAGCCGCCTATCCGGCCAAGGTTTCGCGCACCGGCTTCTTACCCGACGCGGCACGTGCTTTCACGCTTCTGGCGCGCTTCGCGGCGTCCACGCTCTGCAGATCGCGCATGAAGTTATCGCGCCACACCGACACATTGTTCTCACGCAGTTGCACCATCATGTCGCGATGACGCGCCTGGCGCTCCGCAAGCGGCATCTCCAGCGCCCTCGCGAGTGCCTCGGCCATGCCGTCGAGGTCGACCGGATTGACGATCAACGCACCGTCCAGCTCCTGGGCGGCGCCCGCAAAGCGTGACAGCACGAGCACGCCGGGATTTTCCGGATCCTGCGCCGATACATACTCCTTGGCGACGAGGTTCATGCCGTCGCGTAGAGGCGTAACGTAGCCGACATGCGCCGTACGAAATAGCGCGGCCAACACCGAGCGCTCGTACTGCTTGTGGATGTAGAGAATCGGCGTCCAGTCCAGTTCGGCGAAGCGGCCATTGATGCGCCCCGACTCCCCTTCGAGCTGCAAGCGGATGTCCTGATAAGCGTGCATATCGGCGCGTGTCGGCGGTGCGATTTGCAGGAACGACACCTTGTTGCGTTGCGCGGTCACGTGTTCCAGCAGGCGCTCGAATGCGCGGAAGCGCTCGACCAGTCCTTTCGAATAATCGAGGCGGTCCACGCTCATGATCAGCTTGCGCGAATGCAGCGCCGTCTTCATCGTGCGCACCGGCTTGCCGCGCTCGCCCGCTTTCGCGAGCTCGGCGATTTCGTCCGGATAGACGCCGATGGGATAAGCCGCCGCGCGCAACGTGCGACCGAACGCGTGCACGGTCAGCGGGCCGCTGGCCGATACGTCGACCGTGCCGGTCGCCTCGTTGACGATGTAATCGCAGAACGCGCGCAGATCCGGCGCGGTCTGGAATCCGAGCAGATCGAACGAACACAGCGCTTCGACCAGTTCGCGATGCGGCGGCACCGCCAGCAACACCTGCGAAGCTGGAAACGGAATATGCAGAAAGAAGCCGATGCGATTTTTCACGCCCGCCGCGCGCAACGCTTGAGCGAACGGAATCAGGTGATAGTCGTGGACCCAGATCACGTCGTCTGCGCGCAGGAGCGGCACGAGCTGCTGCGCGAGCCAGGCGTTGACGCGGCAATAGCCTTCGAAATCGTGCCGGTGGTACTGCAGCAGATCGGCGCGATAGTGGAACGCGGGCCACAGCGTGGCGTTCGAGAAGCCGCGGTAGTACTGGTCGTAGTCGCGGCGCATCAGCGCGATGGTCGCGAAGGTCACCGGGCCGCGCTCTTCAACCTTGATCTGCGGCTGGCCCGAGCTCAGCACGTCGCCGCTCCAGCCGAACCACATGCCGCCGGTTTCCTTCAGCGCGTCGTACACACCAACCGCGAGACCGCCCGCCGCCGGGCCGCCCTCCGAGATCGGCGCAACCCGGTTCGATACGATGATCAGTCGACTCATGAAACGCGATTCCTGATGCAGTACGTGATGTACGTTGGACGATACGGCCTGACCCTCATGTTCGGCGTGCCTTCGCGACAATCGATTCCAACCAGTCGAGCAGCGCCGATACCGATTCGATGCGCGTATGCGCCATCGTGTCGCCCGCGCCCACCTTGATCGACAGGCCGCCGCGTTCGTTGACCACGGCAAAGCCTTTCTCGTCGGTCAGATCGTCGCCCGCAAATACCGGTGTGCGGCCGACGAACGGCGGCTCGTCCAGAAACGCGCGCATTGCGCGGCCCTTGTCGACGTCCTTCGGTTTGATTTCGTAGACCATCTTGCCCGGCTGCAAAACATACGAACCGGGATAATCGGCAACCAGCCGCTCGGTAGCCTCGCGTGCCACCGGTTCGCGGTCCGGCGCGTTGCGATAGTGCAGCGCCAGCGCCGCGCCCTTGATTTCAAGGAGCATGCCGGGATGTTCGTTGACGACCTGCGCGAGCACCTGCTCCATGCGCAACAGTCGCTCGTCATGAAAACCGATGCGCTGCGTGTCGCCATTCGCATCGCGCCGCTCGGCGCCGTGCAAGCCGGCGATCGGCAGATCAGGCATGCCGAGAAAGCCGTCGATGCTGTCGATGCCGCGGCCCGACACGACCGCCACCGCGCCGTTCGTCAGACTTCGCAGCCCGGTCAGCAACGCGATCACGCGCGGTTGCACCAGCACGCCGTCCGGCGTGGGCGCGAGTTCGACGAGCGTGCCGTCGAAGTCGAAGAAAAATGCCGTCTCGCTGGGAGACAGAACAGCCGGAAGTGCTTGCATCGGTTAATTTGCCTTTCAGCCTTCTGCGGCCGGAAAAGTGTGCGCATCTTACCGCGCATCCGTCAATTTTTCGAGAAAGTAAGCCGGGACACAAGCCCGGTCGAGCGATACGGCCGATGCCGCTGAAAATTGCGTTCAAAAAGAGAACAATCCGGCTTCAGTCAGCTTTCAGCCGCCTGCGTCAAATTGCCTCGCAAGCCGCGCACCCAAGGGCACCGCGCAACGCCATCGGACATTTTGCGATACAGTCGCAGCCACGTAGACCATTGCAGTACGGCCATATTTGCACACTATGACGGGCCGCGCGCTTCACGCGACCATGCCGCGCCCGTTCAGGCGCAGCATCACGCGCCGCTCTTCAATCGAGTCATCGAACCCTGCCTTGTTCCCAATCATCTCGTCCCGACATCCGCAGCCGAACCTCGCGCCACCACGCCGGGCCGGGTCCAGCCGCCTGTTCGCGCTGGCCGTCATGGTGGGCGCGCTGGCCACGCTAACCGGCTGCACGCATCGCGCCGAACCGTGGCGGTTGACCAACGTGACCGGCCACCTGCCGGACCTCGATTTCACGCTGACCGGCGATGACGGCCGTTCCGTGACCGCTGATTCATTTAAAGGCGACACGTCGCTCGTCTACTTTGGCTACACGCATTGCCCGGATGTTTGCCCCGAGACGATGGGCCGCCTGATGCAGGTACTCGGCAAGCTCGGCCCGGACGCACAGAAAGTGCGCATTCTGTTCATCACCGTCGACCCGGCGCGCGACACCCCGAAAGCCTTGCACGATTACGTCGGCGCCTTCGATTCGCAACACGCCGAAGGACTGACCGGCACCGACTGGCAAATCGAGTCGCTCGCCAAGCGCTACCGGATCGCCTATCAGATGGAAAAGCGCGACCCCAACGGCAACTACGAAGTCACCCATAGCTCGGCCGTCTACGTGTTCGACCAGCAAGGCCACGCGCGCCTGCTCGCTACCGATCACGATACTCCCGATGCGATCGCACAAGACCTCCGCCGTCTCATTCATGACCGTTCCTGACCTTTCCCGAGTTCAACCATGTCGATCAAGATCAAGACGTTTGCCGCACTGAGCTGCACCCTCGCCCTCTCGTTCGGTTTCGCCCCGGCAGCGCTTGCCGCCGGCGCTCACGCAATCAGCGTCAAGGACGCGTGGGTGCGCTGGCTGCCGAACAACCTGCCCGCCGCCGGCTACGTGACGCTGATCAATGCGAGCGACAAACCGGTCGACCTCGTCGATATATCGAGCCACGATTACGGTGACGCGATGCTGCATCAAACCGTGTCGAACGGCTCGACGCAGAAGATGGTGATGGTCGACAAGCTGACGGTGCCCGCGCACGGCCAGGTCGCGATCGCGCCGGGCGGCTATCACGTGATGCTCAAGGACGCGAAACATAAGATCGCACCGGGCGACACCGTGCATCTCACGCTGAAGTTCTCCGACGGCGAAACGCTCGATACGCCGTTCGCCGTCAAGTCGCCCGCCCAAACCAGGTAACGCGCTCCGATGAACCTGCTCTACTGGCTCGATCCCTGGGAGTTTTCGCCGACCGTCGTGATCGCCTTGCTGGTGCCGGCGATCCTGTTCGTGCGCGGCGCGCACAAAGCGAAGGTGTCGCTGGCGCGGCGCATTTCCTTCTGGTTCGGGCTGGTTGCGCTGTATGTCGTGCTGCATACGCGGCTCGATTATTTCTTCGAGCATGAGTTCTTCATGCATCGCGCGCAGCATCTGGTGCTGCATCACCTCGGGCCGTTCTTCATCGCGCTCTCGTATCCGGGCGCCGCGTTGCGTGCGGGCATTCCTTTTAGCTGGCGGCAACGCTTCGTGCGCCCCGCGCTGGACACCCCCGTGGTGCGCAGGCTGCTCGACGTGGTCATGCATCCGGTCGTTGCGGTCACCTTGTTCGTCGGGCTGATTTACTTCTGGCTCATATCGCCGATTCATTTCGTGGCGATGCTCGACTGGCGGCTTTATCGCGTGATGAACTGGAGCATGGTGATCGACGGCCTACTGTTCTGGTGGCTCGTGCTCGATTCGCGGCCGGCGCCCCCGGCGCGTTTGTCGCCCGGCAAGCGCGTGCTGGTGGTGATTGCCGCGATTCCGCCGCAGATCATCCTCGGTGCGTTCATCTTCTTTACGCCGCACGAGCTCTATCCGATTTATTCGATCTGCGGCCGCGCCTTCACGTGGCTGAGCCCGATGCGCGATCAGCAGATTGGCGGGCTGTTGCTGTGGATTCCGGGTTCGATGATGAGCGTAATCGGCGCACTGGTGGCGTTGCGTCACTGGATGCGGCTTTCGGCGCGCGGCCGTCTGCGCGGCGAACGACGTGCAATGGCGGCGCAAGGTATGGCACGAGCCGCCTCGGTGCCCGCGAGCGGCCCCCGCTGATACCGTTAATTTCAAAGCGATTGAAGCGAGATCGGCACGCAAGCGCCGACCTCATTTACAGCCGGGTCTAGGCTGAACGCATCCACACGTGCGGGATGCCGTCCTCTTCGTGAATCTCCGAGACCGGCGTAAAGCCGAATGCGCCGTAGAAACCTTGCAGATGCGCCTGCGCATGCAAACGGATCGGCGTATCGGGCCACTGCGCCCGGATATGCGTGAGCGAGCGTTCGAGCATCGCGTTGCCGAGGCCGATGCCGCGGAATGCCGCTGTTGTCAGTACCCGGCCGATGCGGATATCGGTGTCGTCGGCATCAGGCAACAGGACGCGCAGATAACCTGCGAGCGGCGGTTGTCTTTCACCGGGGCCATAGGCAAACAGATGCCATGCGTCCGTGTCGAGCCCGTCGACGTCGCCATACACACAGTTCTGCTCGACGATGAACACCGCGCTGCGAGCGGCCAGCATCGCATAGACTTCGGCGGTCGTGAGTTCGGTGAAGGCTTTCCAACGCCATTCGAGCTGTGCCAGGAGTGGTGTGGCGGCGGTTTGCTGCAGTTCAGTCATGAAAGGCTTCAAAAAGAGGCGCGCCTATACGGCCGGCGACGATGCGGAATTATGCCGCACTCAGCCGCCATGCGCGGCGCGCGCTTTCGACGCCTCTTTGTGGCTATACATCGCAGCATCAGCCGCCGCCAGCAATTCCGCGACCGATGCATGCCGCGCAGAATCGTATTGAATCTGACCGACGCATTCAGGGCATGTCACGATGAATCGCGCTGACGCCAGCGCCCAGCGGAAAACCCGCTAGCTGCTGACAAAGGCCGGCTCGACGGGCCGCCCAAGACATTCGATCAAGTTGCCGGGGCCACACAAATGCAGTGCGCCGACGACCACCAAGGTCCGCTCCGGCCGCCCAAGCAGTTCCGTCACGCGCGCCGCCCACACGCGATTGCGTGCATCGAGAATGGCGTGGCGGATGCCAGGAAGGTTGAACATCGGCGACTCGACGGCGATCTGGTGAACGGCTTGCAAATCGCCGTGCAGCCAGGCCGCGTGCATCCGCTCGAGCGTGCGCTGCGGCTCCTCGAGATCGGACATCAGCATGCCGAGCGCGGTGCCGACGGCTTGGAGCGGAATCGATTCGAGCAATGCCGCCACGTCCTGTGCGGTCTCGAGATACTGATAGGGCTTGGCTTGCGTGAGCGCCGAGCGCAGCATGCGCGGCTCGACACCTTCAACGACCTGCTGAAACAGCGTGGGCGCAACGATCAGCGCAGCCCACGGACGCAAATCGACGAGCGGCGCCAGCGGACCTTCGGTGGGCCACGCCGCCTGCAGCTGATTCCAGGCATCGGCGGAGAGCAAGGGCTGCAGTTGATCGGCACCACCCTGCGGGTGGGCCTTCAGAAACGGCAGGATTGTAGGCGGGTCCGATTCGAAGACCAACGCTTCGGCCCAGTCATAGGCTTCGGCAATCCATGGCGGCGTTCTGCGGCTCGTCGCGGGAAACAGATGCATGGAGCCGAGCAGGCGAACGTGGGAGCCGGTGAGTTTCAGGTACATGCAGCCTCGGTGTGGGCAGCCCATTGCGCAAAGAGGCAATCGGGCAATTCAATCCGTGAAGCGCAGCGCGGCGCGCCGGTTCACGGGCCCGCGCGAGCGCGGTGTTCGCCGTGAAGGCGATGTACAGCACAAAGACCATCTGCGAAATGTACCGATCCAGTCGCTATGCGCGACCTGAACACGCAGACAGGATGACAGGAACCGGGACGCACGATGTACAAAAAAGAAAAGCCCCGAAATGTCGGGGCTTTTCTTTACATCAACTACTGGAGGCGCGAGCCGGAGTCGAACCGGCCTAAACGGCTTTGCAGGCCGCTGCATAACCGCTTTGCTATCGCGCCGCAAGCGGACTGGAACCTAGCTACAGATTCGCAGATTGTCTGGTGGCCAACCGGACGAACCTGAACGATCGGCCAACCAAACAAAAAGGGAAGCGTTGCTTCCCCTTATGTATGGAGCGGGAGACGAGGCTCGAACTCGCGACCTCAACCTTGGCAAGGTTGCGCTCTACCAACTGAGCTACTCCCGCATTGCCCTACTTCACAACGCCTTGCCCTTTTACTTCGCCAAACAATGCGTTGCTTCAAAAATTGGAGCGGGAGACGAGGCTCGAACTCGCGACCTCAACCTTGGCAAGGTTGCGCTCTACCAACTGAGCTACTCCCGCATTATGCTGCTAACTGCTGCCTTATTACTTCAACTACTCTCTTACTGCCACCGACGTTTCGAACTGCGTGCATCGGAGAAACGAGATTATGGAGAAACGGCTGAAACGTGTCAACCCCTTTTGCGAATGTCTTTAACTGAACAGATTTCACTCATGCGCCGGAGACGTGCAGGCACGCTTCGGCCGCCTTTCTTGTTCCATTCGATCAGGCAACGCCGCCCCGCTCGCGAATCTGCGGCCATGCGAGCTTCATGTAATAGAGCATCGACCAGATCGTCAGGAATGCAGCCAGATAGATCAACCACAGGCCCCATACACGCGTGTCGACAAAGACGCCGCCAAACGGCAACGGGCCGTAGAACAGCAGCATCGGAATCGCCACCATCTGGCAAACGGTCTTGAACTTGCCGAGCGAATTCACCGCGACGCTCTTGGAGGCACCGATCTGCGCCATCCATTCGCGCAGCGCCGAGATCGCGATCTCGCGGCCGACAATCACGAGCGCGATCGCTGAATCGATCCGCGCGAGTTGCACCAGCACCAGCAACGCGGCCGTCACCATCAGCTTGTCGGCGACCGGATCGAGAAACGCGCCGAACGCCGAGGTCTGATTCCATTTGCGGGCCAGAAAGCCGTCGAACCAGTCGGTGAGCGCCGCCAGAATGAAGATTGTCGCGGCGGCCAGATTGCGGTGCGCCGGGCTCATCATCATGTCGGGCAAATAGAATACGCCGACGACGAGCGGAATCAGGACGATCCGCAGCCAAGTCAGGAAAATCGGGAAATTAAACGGCATGGGCAGGCGCAGCGTCTGACAAGGGAGATGCAATTGTGCCGTGTCACAAGGCCTGCCACAAGCAAAGCGGCGCGCGGGCCTTGGCACGCGCGCCGCTTTGGCGCTGTTTATCGGGCGCTTATCGACCGTATATCGGGCGCTCGTCCGCGATTCGTTGCCGGCGCATCGTGCGATGCGCGCGCCGCGCGGCACACCTCGGATCAGTGCAATTGCCGGTAGATCTGCTCGGCGAGCGACTGCGAAATCCCTTCGACGCTCGCGAGATCTTCGATACTCGCCGCGACCACGCCGCGCAGTCCGCCGAAGCGCGCGAGCAACCGCTGGCGCCGCTTGGCGCCCACCCCTTCGAGCTCCTCGAGCCGCGACGTCTGCCGCGTCTTGCCGCGTTTCGCGCGCATGCCGGTAATGGCGAAGCGGTGAGCCTCATCGCGGATCTGCGCAACCAGCATGAGTGCCGCGCTTTCCTTGCCGAGTTCGAGCGCCGCGCGGCCGTCGGCGAAAATCAATGTTTCGAGGCCCACCTTGCGCCCCTCCCCCTTCGCGACACCGACCAGCATGCCGGTATCGAGACCCAGTTCCGTGAATACCTGACGCGCGATTTCGACCTGACCCTTGCCGCCATCGATCAGCACAATGGTCGGCAAAATGCCGCCCGCCGCCACCGGCTCCGCGCCCTCCGCTGCGATTGACGGGTCGGCGGCCACGTCGGATTGCAATGCGGCGGCTTCGTCGGCGGCGTTCGCAGCCGCTTGCGCGACCATCTTCTCGTAGCGGCGCGTCAGCACCTGGCGCATCGCCGCGTAGTCGTCGCCGGGCGTGATGCCCGTGATGTTGTAGCGGCGATACTCGGACGACTGCATCTTGTGATGGTGATACACCACGCACGACGCCTGCGTCGCCTCGCCCATCGTGTGGCTGATGTCGAAGCACTCGATACGCAGATGCGCCAGGTCGTCGCACTCCATCCCGAGCGTGTCGGTGAGCGCGCGCGTGCGGGCCTGCTGCGAGCCTTGTTCGGAAAGCAGGCGTGCCAGCGCGAGCCGCGCGTTCTGCTCCGCCATGGCGAGCCAGGCGCGCCGCTGACCTTGCGGTTGGCGCAGCACCGTTACCTTGTGGCCGGCTTGCTCGATCAGCACATCGACCAGCTCGCGCGTAGCCGGCGCGTGGCTGACCACGAGCACCGGCGGCACGCGATTGCCGATGTAGTGCTGCGCGATGAATGCTTCGAGAACTTCGGCTTCGATGCCGCCGGTCGCGCGGCCTTTGCGGAGCTTCGATGAGTCGGCGTCGGGATCGGACTCAGCGGCGTCATCGGCCTCGACTGCGGCGTCGTCCTCTTCCGATGGCATCTCCTGCGCGATGGCGAGCGCGTCAGTTGCATCGAACGATGCGTTCGCGCTGGTTGCGGCTTCTTCCAATGCCGAGTCCGCGCCGCTCGCGGCATCGGCCAACACGTCATCGCCGCGGCCCTCTTCAAGGCCACCCTCGTCGACAGTCAAGGCGCTTTCCACATGCGCCGGGAAATAGGCCTTGTCGCCCAGATGCCGTCCGCCGCGCACCATCGCGAGATTCACGCACACGCGTCCGCCGAGCGCCACCACCGCGAGAATGTCGACATCGCTGTCACCGCCGACTTCAATCGCCTGCTGATGCAGCACCGTCGACAGCGAACTCATCTGATTGCGCACCGCCGCCGCCTGCTCGAACTTCAACTCGCTCGCGAAGGCGTGCATTTTCTGCTCGAGCTCGTTCATCACCTCGCCCTGCCGGCCGAGCAGAAAGCGCGAGGCGTTGGCGACGTCGCGCGCGTAGTCCTCTTCGCTGATCGCCGCGACGCACGGCGCCGTGCAACGGCCAATCTGATGCAGCAGACAGGGCCGCGTGCGATTGTTGAACACGGAGTCCTCACACGTGCGCAACTGGAAGACGCGCTGCAGGATCTGGATGCTCTCGCGCACGGCCCATGCACTCGGGAACGGTCCGAAGTATTGATTCTTGCGATCCACCGAGCCGCGGTAATACGCCATGCGCGGAAACCTGTGGCCGGTGAGCTTGAGGTACGGATACGACTTGTCGTCACGAAACAGGATGTTGTAACGCGGCGCCAGCGCCTTGATCAGATTGTTCTCGAGCAACAGCGCTTCGGCCTCGGAGCGCGTGACGGTTGTCTCGATGCGCGCAATGCGCGTCACCATCATCGCGATGCGTGGCGAGAGTTGCGTCTTCGTGAAGTAGCTTGAAACACGCTTCTTGAGATCGCGCGCCTTGCCCACGTAGAGCACCGCGCCGTGCGTATCGTAATAGCGATACACGCCGGGCAGATGCGGCAATTGGGCGAGCACTTTTTTCGGCTCGAAAACGTCGATTGCTTCAGGTTCGCTCATGCAGAATCGGTTGGCTGGGACAGTGACGCGAAGCCTTGCCCTGCGTGCCGCACGCCGAGTGATCACTTACGCGCGGAACTGCATACAAGTGCTTTAGAATCGCCAGTTTAGAGCATTCCGCGTGCGTTCGAACCGCGCTGCATCGAATGGCGCCATGCAGCGGCGCAGGCCGATGCCCCCGCCCTGCAGTCTCGCCACACCACGCCCTGTTCGAACTTGCAACCCAGGCCACCATGTTCTCCGCTACGCCCCCTTCCGAACAGCCCGCTGCCGCGCCCACGGCAATTGCCTGCGATATCTTTTGCGCGGTGATCGACAATTTCGGCGACATCGGCGTGTGCTGGCGCCTCGCGCGCCAACTGGCGGCCGAGCACGGCTGGCAGGTGCGCGTGTTTGTCGACGACCTGCATGCGTTTCAGAAGCTGTGCCCGTCGCTGGCTCTGGATCGCCCACGCCAGGCGGTCGGCGACATCGTCATCGAGCATTGGCACGAGCCGGCGCACGCGGGCGACACGCTCGACGTGGCCGACGTCGTGATCGAGGCCTTTGCATGCGAACTGCCGCCGATCTACGTCGCCGCGATGGCGCGGCGCGAGCGCGCGCCGGTGTGGTTCAACCTCGAATATTTGAGCGCTGAGGACTGGGTGGCGGATTTCCATCTCCGGCCATCGCCGCATCCGCGCTACCCGCTAACCAAAACATTCTTTTTCCCAGGACTCGGCCCGGGCACCGGCGGCGTGCTGAAGGAACGGGATCTCGACGCCGCGCGCGCGGCCTTCGAAGCGTCGCAGTCGGCGCGCGAAGCCTGGTGGCTGAACAACACCGGCCGGGCGCCGCCACCTGCGACCGCCACGGTCGTCTCGCTGTTCGCCTACGAAAACCCGGCCGTCGACAGTCTGCTGGAGCAATGGCGCGACGGCACCGAGCCGGTCGTCCTGCTGGTGCCGGAAGGCCGGATTTCGGGCGCCGTCGCGCGTTTTTTCGGTCTGCCTTCGTTCGCCGCAGGTTCGAATGCCGAGCGCGGCGGCCTCACCGCCCACGCGCTCGCTTTTACCGAGCAACCGGGCTACGACGCGCTTCTGTGGGCAAGCGACCTCAATTTCGTGCGCGGCGAAGATTCGTTCGTCCGCGCCCAATGGGCCGCGAAACCTTTCGTCTGGCACATCTACCCCCAAGCCGACGACGCCCATCTGCCGAAGCTCGACGCCGCGCTCGCCCACTATGCCCGCACGCTGCCCGCTGCCGCGCGCGACGCCCTCGCGCGCTTCTGGCATGCGTGGAACGGCGCCGGTCAGCCGGACTGGGCGGATTTGCAGCGCCACCGCGCGACCTTGAAGCAACGCGCAGCCGAATGGGCAGCCGAATTAGCCCAAGTGGGCGACCTCGCCCGAAATCTGGCCTTGTTCGCAAAAAGTCAGCTAAAATAAGCGGTTATCCAACGGCCGACGACGCAAGCGCGGCCCGATCGCAGCGTTGAACCTTAGCCGCCACGCCTGGCGAAACCGCCGGCAAACCCGGCATCGAAAGAGGCATGATCGGCTCTCAGCTTGGTCAGTGAGGGGCGGACATGTCAAAAAAGGGGCGCATCCTGTCGATCGGCGCCACTCGTGACCACGCCCGCACAGGGTAAAAAGCAGGTAACGGATTGCAGGGTTTGCAGCCCCGCCGCGGGTCACCGCGGCAAAAGCCGGCCACGCTTCACGCACCACTCCGGCTGGTGCCGCTCCAAGCGGCGCAGCGCCGAAGTGCAAGAAGCGCCGAAGCCGCTTGCGCCGTATGCCGTTGAGCAACAGTTGAAGCTACTCATTTCGTACAGGACAGTTTTATGAAGACCGCACAGGAACTCCGCACCGGCAACGTAGTAATGATCGGCGCAGACGCGATGGTCGTGCAAAAGGCCGAATACAACAAATCGGGCCGCAACTCCGCCGTCGTCAAGATGAAGTTCAAGAACCTGCTGACCGGCGCAGGCATGGAAAGCGTGTACAAGGCAGACGACAAGTTCGACGTCGTCGTGCTGGAACGCAAGGAAGTGACGTACTCGTACTTCGCCGACCCGATGTACGTGTTCATGGACGCCGACTACAACCAGTTCGAAGTCGAAGGCGAAATGATGGGCGACGCCCTTCATTACCTCGAAGACGGCATGGCTTGCGCAGTCGTGTTCTACAACGAGAAAGCCATCTCGGTCGAACTGCCGACCACGCTGGTCCGTGAAATCATCTATACGGAGCCGGCTGTCAAGGGCGATACGTCGTCGGGCAAGGTGTTGAAGAACGCCAAGCTGACCACTGGTTTCGAACTGCAAGTGCCGCTCTTCTGCAGCATCGGCGACAAAATCGAAATCGATACGCGTACGCACGAGTACCGCAGCCGCGCCTAAGCGCCTGCAGCCTCAATCCCGTGCCGGAGCAAGTCCGGCACGGCGATAAACATGGCAAAGAAAAAGCGCCCACTTCGGGCGCTTTTTCTTTTTTGCGCCGCCGTGTAGGGTCGAGGAAAACTTTACCGGGTAAATTCTCAAAAATACCGGGCCATCGCTTCTATCTGCCCGTTCCGCATTCAACAGACCATTGATAAGCTTAATTAGTCTCTTTGGCACAGTCCCTGCTTCTCCGAGGTACAGGCCGCTATGGCATTTTCCCCCAACCCGGAGATGCGACATGAATAACGACATCGCTGAAGGCAAGTGGAAGCAAATGATCGGCAAGGCAAAGACCGCATGGGGCGAATTGACGGACGACGAGCTGACCAAGGCACAAGGCCGCGCCGACAAACTGACCGGGCTGATCCAGGAGCGTTACGGCCAGACCCGCGAGCAAGCGGAACTTGAAGTACGGCGCTTCTTCGACAGCAACCGGGATTTCTGACCGGCCCAGTGAAGGAAGTACAGGTGTCCTACCCGCGCGTCGCATCGCATCAGGGAGGGCGCCCACCGAAAGTAAAGGACCAGAACTACGTGAGTCGAATCGCTACCGCTCTGCTTGCACATCGTGTTACTCGATTTGCGCCGCGCCCATGCCAATTGGCGTGCGATTGTTCCACAGCCGTGGCAGACCTTACCTGCGCGGCGCGGGCATTCGACCGACCGTACCGGCCAGCCATTGCGCCCGTGCCGCGCGCCAGAGTATCGGCGCCGCGTCCCGGGTATTCCGTCAATCTAAAAAATAGCGCTCGCCATGCCACACGCCCTGATTGTTGAAGACGATCCCAATAGCCTGTCAGGCCTGTCCGCCATCCTCGCCGCCGACGGCTTCTCCGTCGACACAGCGACTACCATCGCCGAGGCTCGGGCCGCGCTGACACGCTTCATCCCTGACGTCGTTCTGGTCGACCTGAATCTGCCGGACGGCAGCGGGCTCGATCTATTGCAGCACCTGCCCGCGCATCCGCCCGGCGGCGCCTTGCCGGTGATCGTGATGACCGGCAACGCGACAGTCGAGAGCGCGATTGAGGGCCTGCGGCACGGGATCTGGGACTACCTGCTCAAACCGGTCAATATTCCGCGCCTGCGCAGTCTGCTCGCGCGCATCCCGCGTCCGTATGAACTGACCGAAGAAGTCCGGACGCTGCGTTCGTCGCTGCGTCAGCTCGGCCGTTTCGGCTCGCTAATGGGCCGCAGCGGGGCGATCCAGCATGTCTACGACACGATCGAACATATCGCGCCGACCGAAGCCGCCGTGTTGATTTCCGGCGAAACCGGCACGGGCAAGCAGATCGCAGCACGCACACTGCACGACATGAGCCGGCGCCGCAAAGGACCGTTCATCATGTTCGATTGCAGGACGGCGGGCAGCGTCGCCGCGCACGGCTCGCTCGACAGCCTCCTGTTTGGTCATGAGCGCGGCGCGTTCGGCGGTACCGAGCAGCGCGAGCCCGGCCTGTTCGAACAGGCGAGCGGCGGCACACTGTTCATCGACGAAATCGCCGAGCTGCCGCGTGCTCAACAGGAGGCGCTGCTACGCGCGCTCGATTCGCAGACCTTCATGCGGGTCGGCGGCACGAATCAGGTGGTGACCGATTTCAGGCTGATTGCCTCGACGCGCAAAAATGCGCGCGCGGCAGTCGCCGACGGCAGCCTGCACGAAGATCTTGCACTGCGTCTCGACGCGGCCGCCGTGACGCTCCCGCCCCTGCGCGAACGTGGCGAAGATCCGGCGCTGATCGCCCAGGCCATCGTCGACGAGTTGAATCACGATGCGACCGCGCGCAACACGCCGGAAGTCGCCAAGCAGGTCGGACCAAACTTCTTGCGCGAGTGTCTTTCGTACGAGTGGCCGGGCAATGTGCGGGAGTTGCAGGAACGCGTGCGGCGTGCCTATCACGCGTCCGGCGACGTGCTGGAATCGTTGCGCGCCGACGAAGCGGGCTCGGCCAACGGCCGCGATCTGAACGGCAGCCGCGTGCAGGTCACCGTCGGCACGCCACTCGCCGACGTCGAGGAAATGCTGATTCGCGCGACGCTCGATGCGGTCGGCGGCACACGGCATCGCGCGGCGTCGTTGCTGGGGATCAGTCCGAAGACGTTGTACAACAAGCTGCAGCGGATGCGGTTGAACTGAGTTGGACAGGCTTCGCGAAAGCTGAGCTTGAATAAAAGACGGCGCCCGGAAAAAAGGCGCCGTTTTTTTGCTTGGCCTCAACCCTTTGCTGGCTCCCTATGCAAACGCGCTACGCAGCAAGGCCTGCGCTTGCAAATACTGCGGCTCGGCTACCAGCTTGCTCCACTTCAGCGCCTTGCCGCGCGGCCGCATGCGCTTCAGGCGCTGCCGCGATTCCTTCGACGGCGTGAAGCGCAGCGCGTCCAGCACCTTCTCCGCTTCGTCCGGCTGATTGCAGATCAGCACCATGTCGCAACCGGCTTGCAGCGCCGCGGTTGCGCCTTCCGTCAGCGTGCCGCCTTGGCGCGCGGCTTCCATCGACAGGTCGTCGCTGAACACGGCGCCCTCGAAACGCAGCTTGTTGCGCAGAATGTCCTGCAACCAGACGCGCGAGAAACCCGCGGGCTTCGAGTCGACCTGCGGATAGACCACGTGGGCCGGCAGCACCGCCCCGAGGGAAACACCGAGCCAATCGTACGGCGCCACGTCGTCGCGGATGATCTCGTCGAGCGAGCGGTCGTCGACCGGCATGGCGACATGCGAGTCCGCATGTGCGAAACCGTGCCCAGGAAAGTGCTTGCCGCAATTGCTCATGCCGGCCAACGCGAGACCATGATTGAGGCTCTTCGCCAGCAAGGTCACGACACGCGGATCGCGATGGAACGAGCGATCGCCAATCACTTGTGACTGGCCATAGTTCAAATCGAGCACCGGCGTAAAACTCATGTCGATACCGCACGCGCGCAATTCCGCCGCGAGGATATAACCGACTGCGGTCGTCACCTTGGTGGCGTGCAGTACGTCGCTGTCCCACAGCGCGCCCAGCTTGCCCATCGCCGGCAGCATGGTGAAGCCGTCGGTGCGAAAGCGCTGCACGCGGCCGCCTTCGTGATCGACTGCAATCAGCAGATCATCGCGGATCGCGCGGATCGAATCGGTCAGCGCGATCAGTTGGGCGCGGCTCTCATAGTGGCGCGCGAACAGGATCACGCCACCCGTCATCGGATGAGCAAGGCGGCGTTTGTCATCGTCGTTCAGCGTTTTGCCGACCACGTCGAGCATCACCGGTCCGGGAGTGGTTTTCATCGAATTCCGCTAGAAAAAAGCTGAGACAAAGAAAGACGCGGCCGGCGTGTGCCGCATTCAAAATATTTTTTACTCGTCACTGGCGGGGGCGCGCGGGGCGTCCGGCCCTCGCATCATTTCCCCGGTTTCGGCGATCACGAACGACACCGCGTAGTCGCGCTCGTCACTGATCGTCACGCGCGCCGTGATGCCGCGTGCGTCGAGCCATTCGGCCAGCTCGCCGGATGCCACCACCATGGGCTCGCCGCTCGGCTTGTTGAGCGTTTGCAGTGCGCGCCAGGTCATCGGCCAGCGCATGCCCAGGCCGATCGCCTTCGAGAACGCTTCTTTAGCCGAGAACCGCGTGGCGAGAAACGCGAGACCGCGCGCCGCCGATCGCGCCTCGCGTGCGTGATAAACACGCAGTTCGTCAGGGCCGAGCACCTTTTCGGCGAAGCGGCCGTTGGTGCGCGTCATCACCGCGGCCACGCGGCTGACCTGAACGATGTCCGTGCCGATGCCGTAGATCGCCATGCCCGGTGCCCCGCAGCGTTACGCGCGTGCGCCGAGACGGGCGGCGACCATGATCGCCTTCATCTCGCGCACTGCGTTGTCCCAGCCGGCGAAAATCGCATGGGCGACGATCGCGTGGCCGATATTCAGCTCGACGATGCCTTCGATCGCGGCGATCTGCTGGACGTTGGTGTAATGCAGACCGTGGCCCGCATTCACCTTGATGCCGAGCGTTGCGCCGAATTCGACGGCGCGCACCACACGCTCGTATTCGTGCTGCTGTTCAGCAGGATCGTGTGCTTCGGCATAGCGGCCCGTGTGCAGTTCGATCACCGGCGCGCCCGCTTCGTGCGCGGCGCGGATTTGCGTTTCGTCCGGATCGATGAAGAGCGACACACGCGAATTCGCTTCGGCGAGTTGCTTGCATGCCGCACGCACCGCTTCGAACTGGCCGGCGACGTCGAGACCACCTTCGGTCGTCAGTTCCTGACGCTTTTCCGGCACGAGGCAAACGTCGTGAGGCTGGACTTCACAGGCAATGTCGAGCATTTCCTGTGTGACCGCGCATTCCAGATTCATGCGCGTTTTCAACAGCGGCCGCAGCTTGCGCAAGTCGGCGTCGACGATATGGCGGCGGTCTTCACGCAAGTGCAGCGTGATAACGTCAGCGCCCGCCTCCTCGGCCATCAATGCGGCGCGAATTGGATCGGGGTAAGACGTGCCGCGCGCATTGCGCAGCGTGGCGACGTGATCGATGTTCACGCCCAGGTCAATCACATTCGGCGACGTAAGAAAGAAGCTCATAGGTTCTGCAAGTCGATCAGGATCTGGCGCGTCGCCAGCGGCGTGCCGCCAAGGTAGGTGTTGAGCAGAAAGCGCATCAGCGTTTTGCTTTGCGCCACGGTCTGCGCTCGATGGTAATCGTCCTGCTCCATATCGAGCAAGGTTTGTCCCGCGACCACTGGCCACTGTGCGGGCAGATCGTCGGACGCTTCGCGCACGCCGCGCTCCGGATCGAACACATAGCGGCCTTCGGCCTGCACCGCTTTGCGCGCGACGGTGCGATCGAGCGCCATCGCATAGCCGGTTTCGCGCAGCAGCACACGCTCGAAAGAACGCAGCACCTGCACGGGCGGCTCGTCATGCGCGAGGCGCGTCATGGTGACGACGTAGTGATGGAACAGTTGCGGGTGCGGGTCTTCGCGTGCGCAGAATTTGACCATCAGTTCGTTGACATAGAAACCGCAGAGCAGCGCATCACCCGCCAAGGGCAACATGCCGCCGACCCATTCGGCACCGGTCAGCGTGCGCACTTCCGATTTGCCCGACCACGACAAGGCGAGCGGCTGGAAGGTCTGCAACACGCCGCGCAAAGCGGAGTGCGGACGCTTCGCGCCCTTCGCGACGAGCGCGAGACGGCCGTGATCGCGCGAGAGCACGTCGATGATCAGACTGGTCTCGCGATACGGATAGCTGTGCAGGACGAAAGCGGGTTGCTCAGCGATCCGGTAATCAGAGGCGGAGGGGCGAGGCGCGCGGCGCGCCGGCGCTTTGCGCGGCGCGCCTTCGGCGCCCTGCGCGCTTTTGGCACTCGAGGAGGGTTTTTGGGTACCACGAGCCGGTTTGGACGGCTCGCGCGCCGACGCTGCCGGCTCCGAGTCGTCCGGTTCAGCGTCGGAATTCCGCGTCATCCACGCGTCATTCGTACCCATACGCACGGAGTCCGGCTTCGTTGTCGGCCCAGCCGCTCTTCACCTTGATGAAGGTCTCCAGATACACCGGGCCGTCGAACAGCTTTTCCATGTCGAGACGCGCTTCGGTGCTGATCTGCTTCAGCTTGGCGCCCTTCTGGCCGATGATCATCGCCTTGTGCGTATCGCGTTCGACCATGATGGTCGCGAAAATGCGACGCAGACGGCCTTCGGTTTCGAACTTGTCGATCAGCACGGTGCTGGTATACGGCAATTCGTCGCCAGTCCAGCGGAACACTTTTTCGCGCAGGATTTCGGCGGCGAGGAAGCGCTCGCTGCGATCGGTCAGGTCGTCTTCGCCGTAGATCGGCGCGCCTTCCGGCAGGAACGGCTTGACCGTCGCCATCAACCGCTTGATGTCCTCGGGATGCTTCGCCGACAACGGCACGATCTCGTTGAACTGGCGCAGCGCGCTCACCTGCTGCATGAACGGAAACAGCGAATCCTTATCCGACACGCGATCGAGCTTGTTCGCGATCAGCAGGGTGGGCACCGACGGCGGGATCAGGTCGAGCACCTTCTGATCGTCCGGACCGAAACGCCCCGCTTCGATCACGAACAGGATCGCGTCGACGGAAGTCAGCGTGGACGTGACCGCGCGGTTAAGCGAGCGGTTCAGCGCGCCACTGTGCTTGGTCTGGAAGCCCGGCGTATCGACAAAGATGTACTGCGCGTCTTCGAGCGTGTGAATGCCGGTGATGCGATGGCGGGTAGTCTGCGCCTTACGCGACGTAATACTGACTTTCTGGCCGACCAGCGCGTTCATCAGCGTGGACTTGCCGACGTTAGGGCGGCCGACGATCGCGACCATGCCGCAGCGAAAACCAGTGGGAGTGGGAGCGTTCATATTCGGGCTACGGCAGGTTCAGATCGACGCGCGGGGAGTGGCGCGCCGATGGCAATCAATGGCCCGCATCGGCGACACGGGTTTGCACCGCGTCGGCTACGCCGGGTTCGTGTTCAGTTTGCGCGGGCACGCCAGGCGCCGGCACGGCGGCGCCAGGTGTGGCTTCGCGGCTACGGTGCTTGTCGACGCCGCGGACGGCGGCGACTTCCGGTTTGGCGTCGGCGGGTTTGGCGTCCGCGGCCTTCGTGTCTGCGGGCTTTGCGCCTTCGGATTTGGCGTCCGCAGATTTGCCGTCCAACTTCTCGGCTGACTTGTCCGTCATGGCTTTGTCAGCGGACCTGTCGCTCGCGTGAACGGTCGCCTTATCAGCTCTTTCAGCCTTATCCGCGCGCTCCGACTTGTCCTGTCCGCTGTATTCGACATGCGCGGCGCGAATCACCGCCAGCGGCGCGGACGTCGCGGTTAGAGTCGGACGTTCCGCTGCGGACTCTGCTGCCGGCACGGTGCGAGCCTCACCGCGCCCGGCTCCGCGTTCATTCTTTCGATCCGGGCTGCGTAAATCGAGCGCGGCCTGCACGCCGGTCACGCCGGGCACGATCTCCGGCTCGGCATTCTTCGCCGCGCGGGCGCCTTTCGAACGCTTGGACTTGGCGACCACGGCGGGCGCCGCGGCCATCACCTCGTCGAGCGCCTTCTTGGCTGCGGCCTGCTCGGCCGCACGACGGCTCGCGCCGGAACCGGACACTTTGACTTCCAGCTTCGGCACCGTGCATTCGACTTCGAATTGTTGATTGTGCGCCGCACCATGAGTCGCGACGACCGTGTACGTGGGCAGCGCGATCTTGTGGCCCTGCAGATATTCCTGCAGCAGCGTCTTGGCGTCCTTGCCGAGCGTGCGTGGATCGATGTGATCGAGAATCGGCACGTAAAGACGCTTGATGACCGTCTGGGCGGCGTCGAACCCACCGTCGAGGAATATCGCGCCCAATACGGCTTCGAGCGTGTCAGCGAGGATCGAAGGCCGGCGGAACCCACCGCTGCGCAGTTCGCCCTCACCGAGGCGCAGGCCTTCGGAGATATTGAGGGCCTGAGCGATTTCGTAAAGCGACTGCTGTTTGACCAGGTTGGCGCGGACGCGCGAGAGGTCGCCTTCATCCAATTTGCTGAAACGTTGGAACAAAAGCGCAGCCACCGCGCAATTTAGAACGGAATCGCCGAGAAATTCGAGCCGTTCGTTATGCGTGGAACTGTGACTGCGGTGCGTTAAAGCCTGGCGCAGCAATTCCGCATTGCGAAATTCATAGCGCAGACGGCTTTCCAACGGAGATAGGGGCATGGGCAGAGTATAACGCGGGCGCCTGCCCCGCCGAAAACGCGGGACGGCCAGCGGAAAAAGCGTGTTGAAGCGACGTTACCGCAGATTCTTAAAGTAGCGTGATAACACGCCGCGACTGATGTGGCCTACGTGTGGGCCAGCGCCGCGGCGTGTCGTGCAATCATGCATGCGTGCTCAGTGGAATGAACCGATGCGTTTCAGATTGCTGAAGTTCATCCAGATAAAAAACGCGCGGCCAACAACATTCTTATCCGGCGCAAAACCCCAGTAACGGCTGTCCGCGCTGTTATCGCGGTTATCGCCCATCATGAAGTAATTGCCCGGCGGCACTTTGCAGATGACGCCGCGTGCGTTGTACGTACAATTATCGCGATACGGATAATCTTCGGCACCGACAATGAACGGCGGCACGGCCGGGTTGTTCAGGATCGCGTTCTTGCGGCCACCGAGATCTTCTTCGAACTGCTTCGCATAACCGAGACGCTCTTCATCGAGGTAGTCCGGCAGCGGTGTTTCCGGCACAGGCTTGCCGTTGATCGTCAGTTGCTTGTCCTGATAGGCGACGGTGTCGCCCGGCAGGCCGATCACGCGCTTGATGTAGTCGACCGATTCGTCTTTCGGGTAGCGGAACACCACCACATCGCCGCGCTCAAGCGGACGGCCTTCCGTGATCTTTGTATTGGTGATCGGCAGACGGATACCGTATTCGAATTTATTGACGAGAATGAAGTCGCCCACCAGCAGCGTCGGCACCATCGAACCGGACGGAATCTTGAACGGCTCGACCCCGAACGAGCGCACCAGGAACACCACCAGAATCACCGGGAAGAAGCTCGCCGAATACTCGAGCCACCACGGTTGACGCAGCTTGTCCTCACGCAGACGCGCGCGCGTTTGCGCCGCGTTCTCGTCGGCGAAACGCTCGCCGACGCGTGCCTGCTGGCGGTCGAACTCGGCGACCACGGCGTCCGCCGCGCGGCGCCGTTGCGGCACGAAAACCAGTTTGTCTGCGACCCATGCAACGCCCGTCAAAATGACGAGCACAAAAAGAATCAGCGCAAAATTCATAGTGTTCCGTTGTTCGTCTTATTTGTCTTCGACACGCAGGATCGCGAGGAAAGCCTCTTGCGGAATCTCAACGGACCCCACCTGCTTCATTCGCTTCTTGCCTGCCTTTTGTTTTTCGAGCAGTTTCTTCTTGCGGCTGATATCGCCGCCGTAGCATTTTGCCAGCACGTTCTTACGCAATGCTTTAATGTTTTCGCGCGCAATGATGTTCGCGCCGATGGTGGCCTGAATCGCGACGTCGTACATCTGGCGCGGAATCAGTTCGCGCATTTTCGCCGCGACTTCACGACCGCGGTACTGGCTTTGCGAACGATGCACGATCACCGACAACGCATCCACCTTGTCGCCGTTGATGAGCATGTCGACCTTCACGACGTCAGCCGCGCGGTATTCCTTGAACTCGTAGTCCATCGACGCATAGCCGCGTGAGATCGACTTCAGACGATCGAAGAAATCGAGCACGACTTCGCCCATCGGGATTTCGTAGGTCAACTGGACCTGGCGGCCGTGGTACTGCATGTTGATCTGGCTGCCGCGCTTTTGCGTGCACAGCGTGATCACCGAGCCGACGTAGTCTTGCGGCATGTATAGATTGACGGTAACGATCGGCTCGCGCACTTCTTCGATCTTCGACGGCTCCGGCATCTTGGCCGGATTTTCCACCATGATGATCGTGCCGTCCCGCTGCAGGACTTCGTACACCACGGTCGGCGCCGTGGTGATCAGATCCATGTCGAACTCGCGCTCGAGACGCTCCTGCACGATTTCCATGTGAAGCAGGCCGAGGAAGCCGCAACGGAAACCGAAGCCGAGCGCCTGCGAAACTTCAGGCTCGTACTGCAGCGAGGCGTCGTTCAGCTTCAGCTTTTCCAGCGAGTCACGCAATGCGTCGTACTGGTTGGCTTCGATCGGATAGAGACCGGCGAACACCTGCGGCTTCACTTCCTTGAAGCCAGGCAACGGCTCGGCCGCAGAACGATTCACCAGTGTGACGGTGTCGCCCACCTTCGCCGCAGCCAGCTCCTTGATGCCGGCGATGATGAAGCCCACCTGCCCGGCCGACAGCGATTCAAGATTCTTCGACTTCGGCGTGAACACGCCGATGTGCTCGACCGGATACTGCGCGCCGGTCGCCATCATGCGGATCTTGTCTTTCGGGCGCAGCGTGCCGTTGACAATACGCACCAACATCACGACGCCGACGTAGTTGTCGAACCACGAGTCGATGATCAGCGCCTGCAGCGGCGCTTGCGGATCGCCCTTGGGCGGCGGCACCTTGGCGATCAGTGCTTCGAGCACGTCTTCGACGCCGAGGCCGGTCTTCGCGCTGCAACGCGTGGCGTCGGTTGCGTCGATGCCGATCACGTCTTCGATTTCTTCGATTGCGTTCTCGGGATTCGCGGCCGGCAGGTCGATCTTGTTGAGCACCGGAATCACGTCGACGCCGAGCTCGATCGCCGTGTAGCAGTTGGCGACGGTTTGCGCTTCCACGCCCTGGCTTGCGTCGACGACCAGCAGCGCGCCTTCACATGCGGACAGCGAGCGGCTGACTTCGTACGAGAAGTCGACGTGGCCCGGCGTGTCGATCATGTTCAGGTTGTAGATCTGCCCGTCACGGGCTTTATACGTCAATGCGGCGGTTTGTGCCTTGATGGTGATGCCGCGCTCGCGCTCGAGATCCATTGAGTCGAGCACTTGAGATTCCATCTCGCGGTCGGACAAGCCACCGCAGATCTGGATGATGCGATCGGCGAGCGTCGACTTGCCATGGTCGATGTGCGCAATGATCGAGAAGTTACGAATATGATCCATTCAGTGCCGATCAAGCGAAAAAGGCGCGCTCGGACAATAGCGGAGCACGCCTTGTAAGTAGGTGAAAAACCTATCTATTTTAGCCGAAAAGGCTATCGCCCGGCGCATCTTGCGAAGCTCGGGCGGAAAAGACGGCTCAGGAGAGACGCGAAACTGGGTGTGAATGGTGCGCGTTTTGCGGCTGGTTTGGGCCCTGTGCAACCGCATCAGGACGCCGCGGCGACGCGTGCAGCGAGCGCGGTACGAACCCGCGCTGCGTCAAGGTGATAGTGACACAGTTCGACGCCGTCGCAGACCAGAACCGGCACGAGTTCGTTGTATCGCGCTTCCAGCAAGGGATCGGCGTCAACGTCGACGACTTCCACTTGCGCGCCGAATTCGACCAGCAACGGCTCGAGCGCGGCACGCATGTCGTCGCATAAGTGGCACCACGCGCGCCCGTAGAGCGTGAGCGGCGCCACCGCTTTCACTTCTGCGCGCTGCGCGGGCGAATCGGCACGAACTGCGTGTTCTCGCCGCGGCGGACCAGCAGCGCCACCATCTTCTGCGAATCGAGGTGCGCGGTCAGGTCGTCGAACTGCTTCGCGCTCGTGATATCCATATCGCCCACACGCAGTACGATGTCACCCTTTTGCAGACCGACGCGCAATGCCGGACCGTCTACGGCGTCGATCTGCACGCCGTTGCGCAGTTTCAGCGCCTTCATCTGGTCAGCCGGGATATCACTCACGGCGAGACCCAGCACGTTGGTGGCGCGTTGCTTAGGCACCGGCGCCTTCTTCGCATCCGCCTTGGCAGTCTTGTCCGGCTGCATCTCGGTAATCGTAACCGGCAGATCGCGCGTCTGACCCTTACGCCAGATCGTAACGGTCGACTTGGTGCCCGGCTTCGTATCGCCGACCATGCGCGGCAAGTCCGTTGCCGTGTCGACCGAATGACCGTTGAACTTCAGGATGATGTCGCCCGGCTGCACGCCGGCCTTGTCCGCCGGACCACCCGGCTCGACGCTGCTGACCAGCGCGCCCTGCGCCTTCGGCAGACCGAGCGAGTCGGCCACGTCCTTCGTCACTTCACCGATCGCCACCGCGATCCGGCCGCGCACGACCTTGCCCGATGCCTTCAGCTGGTCGGCCACGCGCATCGCCTCGTCGATCGGAATGGCGAACGAGATGCCCATGAAACCGCCGGTGCGGCTGTAGATCTGCGAATTGATGCCGATCACTTCGCCCTGCATGTTGATCAGCGGACCGCCCGAGTTACCTGGATTGACGGCCACGTCGGTCTGGATGAACGGCAGGTAGTCGCCTGTATCACGCCCCTTGGCGCTGACGATACCGGCTGTCACCGTGTTCTCGAGACCGAACGGCGAGCCGATCGCGACCACCCACTCGCCCACGCGTACCTTGTTGGAGTCGCCGATCGTGATGGTCGGCAAATTGGCCGCACTGATCTTCACGACGGCAACGTCGGTCCGATCGTCGACGCCGATCAGCTTCGCCTTGAATTCGCGCTTGTCGGTGAGCGTGACGTAAATGGTGTCCGCGTCGTCGACCACGTGCGCGTTCGTCATCACGTAACCGTCCGCCGACAGGATGAAGCCGGAGCCGACGCCGCTGTTCTGTTCAGGACCGCTGTTGTCTGGCGAGTCCTGGCTGCCGCCGCTACCGCTGCCGCCGTTATCGCCACCGCGCGGTGTTGTACCCGGCGATTGCGGTGACTGCGGCAACGGGATGCCGAAGAAGCGGCGGAAAAACTCCGACATGTCGCCGTCGTCCATGCCCGGCGGCAACCCGCCGCGGACACCACTGTTCGACACGCGCGTGGTCGTGCGAATGTTGACGACCGCCGGGCCAACCTTGTCGACAAGGTCGGTAAAGTCAGGCAGATTGGCGGCGGGAGCCGCAGACGCCGTATGCGGTACGAGCGGCAAACACACCGCTACCACCGCGGCCGCGAGGAATTTGCGCACCGAGAAAGTCGTCATATCTTAGCAAGCCGAGGGATTCAGGATTCGGAGGATTACTTCGGAGCTTTGTATTCTATGGCAGACGCAAATTGCTGCAATGTCGTCTGTGGCACTTCACCAAGCAGAGTAATCCAGAAGTCGCCGCGGCGCTTGACCAGCACGTGCGTCGCGCCGCTGCTACCCGCGCCTTCCTTGCGGGTATTGTTCTCGACCGGCTCGACGAACACCGAAATAGCCGCGAGGCCGTCGGAGAAGACCGCCTGGTCGACCGGAATGGTCGGCTGGCCCGCGTCACGCGCGGCCATGGGACGGCGCAATTCACGAATCTTGCGGAAGCCCGGCACCGTGGGCGCGATCTGCCAACCTTGCGCGGCCATATCGACCGGCTCGACTGGCGGACGCACGACGGTCCAGCCGGCCGTGTTGCGAATACCATTGACGATGGCGGCCTTGTCGACCGGCACGCCGATACGAATCTGCGAAAACGCCAACTGCTCAAGCACCTGACCGTTCGCGTCAAGTGTCTGTGCACGCAGCAGCAGGCCGGTCTTCTTGTCGGCCCACAGCTTGTAAGCAAAGCGATATGCGTCTTTCGGATCGAGCTCGATCACCTGGCTGTCGACGCCCGCAACGCGGTCGTCACCGAGCAGTTTCGGCTCGTACACAGACAGCACCTGTTCGCCGCTTACAGCCAGCAGCGCGGGAAACGAGTCCTTGCTCTGGCGCTTCTCGACCACACACAGATGCCGCTCCGGCACGAACGTGTAGAGGTCTTCGTTATGACGCAGCATTTTGCGCGGCTTGCCGTCGAGGCTTTCGAGTTGCTCGAATTCGCCGTCCGTGCGGGTTGCGTAGTGTGCGATCCGCGACGTCTGAACGAAATTGCCGCGTTGATAGACGAACGCGCCCTCGTAGTTTTGCTGTTGTGCAGCCTGATGGATCCGATCGAGCAACTCCGCAGCCGTACGGCGCACGACGAGCGGATCGCCGGTTTGGGCAAAAACCCGCGGTGTAGCAGACAACAATACCGCTGCACAGAACAGAAATGCCGGCAGCCGCCCCCAGATAGTCGTTTTATTCAACCGCGGAGTCTGCATCAAACTATTGGCCTTGCGTAGAAACTGCGGCAGCGCGAATCAGCGGCATCGAGCCCGGCATGACCGGTTGTTGCGCGAATTGCTGGTGAGCTTCCAGATACTGATCGAGACTTGCGTCACGAATAATGTTGGCGTCTTGTGCGACGGGCTGCACAGTAGCGACAGGCACCGAAGCCATTGCCACGCGCTGCAGCGAATCACCATGCGACTGGAGCGACGCGACTTGCGTTACGCCCGGGCCGCCTGGCACGCCTTGCAACTGCGGCACGACGATCCACGTCAGCGTGGCAGCGGCGGCAGCGACAGCAAAAGCCGGCACAACGCGGCGACGCAACGCCAGCAAACGGCGCGCGACCGGCATCGCGGCAGGTGCGAGCACGTGCGGCTCGTTATCGAAACGTGCGGCAAAACCGTTCAGGAACGCGCTGCTCGCCGCCGGGCTGATCGCCAGATCGTCGGAACGCAAGGCGTCGCCGATCAGGTGATAGCACGACCAGGCGGCACGACCTTCGCCGTCCAGTTCGGAAACAAACGTGTTCAGATGCTCTTCGCCGAACAACTCACTGTCGACAAAAGCGGACAGACGCTCGCCGCGCGAGCTGACTTGCGATTGCATCGAGACCGACCCCATGATGCTCCCCATCTTACAAATACCCCGTAGTGACACCACTAATCCAGATATTGCACCCGCGCCCCGTCTAGCCGGCTGGTGTTTACCAGCGCTTGCCTTCAGGAGTGTCAAGCAACGGACGCAATTTTGCCGCAATGGCTTCGCGAGCGCGGAAAATTCGTGATCTGACTGTGCCGATTGGGCAACCCATCATCTCAGCGATTTCCTCGTAACTCAAACCTTCAATTTCACGAAGAGTAATGGCGGTGCGCAACTCTTCCGGCAAAACCGCCATTGCAGCATTGACCGTCTCAGCGATCTGCTTGCTCATCAACATCGACTCAGGCGTGTTGATATCCCTTAGTTGGTCGGCGTCCGAGAAAGTTTCAGCTTCTTCAGCATCTGCTTCGGTTGAAGTCGGTGCGCGCCGCCCTTGGGTCGCAAGGTAGTTCTTTGCCGTGTTGACCGCAATCCGGTACAACCACGTATAAAACGCCGAGTCGCCGCGAAATTGCGGCAATGCCCGGTACGCCTTGATAAAAGCGTCCTGGGCGACGTCTTCCACTTCGGCGGGGTCCCGCACGAGGCGCGAGATCAGCCTGAGAATCTTGCGGTGGTATTTGGAGACCAGAAGCTCGAACGCGGCCTTGTCGCCCTTCTGGACGCGCTCGACCAGCACCTGATCAATTTCTTTTTCGCTCACCTGATAAATCCGTTAACTATAGGGCGCATGGCGGGGGACCATTGTAGCGTCCCCATCATCCCGGCACGTTACTCCGGTAACAGCGGTTACAGTCTTTACAGTCAAGCACCGGCGCCACACCGGCCCAGCACGGCCAGTTCCCGGAAGACGGACGCTGGAAGCGCGTCGGCAGCAAGAAATAATGCGCGGGAGCGCCCTTGGTCCGGCACCAGCGCCAGGACGAGCAGGCGATCGCTCCATTGCGAGCAGCCGGCAATGCGGCCCTGTGCCAGCAAACTGCCGCCCCGGTCCCAGGCAGACAGTCCGTCCCGGCCGATTTTCAACGCGGCGGGCTGTGCACGTTCATGTTTCGTCACGTAGAGCGCCAGCAGTGCCACCACGACAAGCGTCAACGGAAGCGCCCGCCATGCGCCGAGGTGCCACGCGAGGCAGGTAAAGACGGCCAACGCGGCAGTCAGCACGAAAAAACCCAACGCAGCGCGCATGGAGACGGAGCGCCGCAACGTAATTCGTTGCGGCGCTCCACCGAGCCTTGCCGATTCGAGGAAAGCCACCGGCAAAACCGGTGTCGTCGACTGGCGCGTCACCAAACGATCAGGCAATCAGGTGCGCTTGAAAACCAGTGTGCCGTTCGTGCCGCCGAACCCGAACGAGTTCTTCAGCGCGACGTCGATCTTCATCTCCCGCGCCGTGTTGGCGCAGTAATCGAGATCGCAAGCCGGGTCCTGATTGAAGATGTTGATCGTCGGCGGCGACACCTGATGATGCACGGCCAGCACGGTGAACACGGACTCGAGACCGCCGGCGCCCCCCAACAGGTGGCCCGTCATCGACTTGGTCGAATTCACGACCATATCTTTGGCGTGGTCGCCGAAAGCGCGTTTGATGCCGGTGGTTTCAGCCAGGTCGCCGAGCGGCGTGGACGTGCCATGCGCGTTCAGGTAATTCACCTGATCCGAGTTGATGCCCGCGTTCTTCATGGCGGCCAGCATGCAGCGGCGTGCGCCGTCGCCGTCTTCCAGCGGCGCGGTCATGTGATAGGCGTCGCCGCTCATCCCATAGCCGCTGACTTCAGCGTAAATCTTCGCGCCGCGCGCCTTCGCATGTTCGTACTCTTCGAGCACCATCACGCCGGCACCCTCGCCCAGCACGAAACCGTCGCGATCCTTGTCCCATGGACGGCTCGCGGTTGCCGGATCGTCATTGCGTTGCGACAGCGCGCGCGCCGCCGCGAAGCCGCCGATACCGAGCGGCGACACGGTGGATTCCGCCCCGCCGGCGATCATCACGTCGGCGTCGCCGTATTCGATCAGGCGCGAAGCCTCGCCGATACAATGCAGACCCGTGGTACATGCAGTCACGATCGCCAGATTCGGACCCTTGATGCCGAACTTGATCGACAGATGGCCCGAGATCATGTTGATGATCGACGCCGGCACGAAGAACGGCGAAATACGGCGCGGGCCGCGATTCAGCAACTCGGTCTGCGTGTTTTCAATCATCGGCAAGCCGCCGATTCCTGAACCGACCACCACGCCGATACGCTCCGAGTTCTCGTCGGTGACTTCGAGGCCGCTGTCCTGCATAGCCTGGATGCCGGCCGCGATGCCGTAATGGATGAACGTATCCATGTGGCGCGCTTCCTTACCGGGGATGTAGTCCTCGATATTGAAACCCTTCACCTCGCCGGCGAAACGAGTCGAAAAGTTCGACGCATCGAACTTCGTGATATTGGCAATACCCGACTTGCCGGCGACCAGATTGGCCCAGCCGTCGGCAACATTATTGCCAACAGGCGAAATCAGCCCCAGGCCTGTAACAACAACACGACGGCGGCTCACGGTAACCCCTTTTTCATAGATGACAAAAGCAAAAGCCACAGCGGCCACAGGAACTTGCCCTGTGTGCCCTGTGGCTGTTAAGCCGCCCCCACACCTGGTGTTTCACACCAGGTCTCCCCGAGGGGGCAAGAAAACTTGGGGCGGCCCGGCGTTTTCTTGAAAGTCGGCAATCGCGCGAAAAGTTGCGCTGTCAGCATCGCGGGCTCCTGCACGGCAAAAAGCGCCAGCCCTGCTGGCGCCGGGAACCGGCGCGGCAGGGCGTCATACGCCGCCAACGCAGAAACGCAGGCGCGAATGACCTTAGGCCTTGACGTTCGCGCGAGCGTAGTCGATCGCTTGCTGAACGGTGGTGATCTTCTCGGCTTCTTCATCCGGAATTTCCATGCCGAATTCGTCTTCGAGGGCCATCACGAGTTCAACGGTGTCGAGCGAGTCGGCGCCGAGGTCGTTCACGAACGAAGCTTCGTTCTTGATTTCAGCTTCTGCAACGCCGAGTTGTTCTGCGACGATCTTCTTGACGCGCTGTTCGATATTGTCCATTAACCCCTCCAAGGGAAAAGAAGTTCAAAAATACAGGTGCGCGCATTTTATCAGGTTTGACCCGGCAAAAAAGCGGCGCATCGGGTTCCTGTCAAGGCATGCGCCTTACGCTTTTGCAAACGCATCAAGGCGCGGATAGTAACCGAAATTGGTTACGACATGTACATTCCGCCGTTCACATGCAATGTCGTGCCGGTGATATAACCCGCTTGCGGCGACGCGAGGAACGCAACGGCGTGGGCGATATCATCCGGGCTGCCCAGGCGCCCGAGCGGAATCTGCGTCTTCAGCGCGGTTTGCTGTTCTTCAGGCAGGGTCTTGGTCATGTCGGTGTCGATGAAGCCTGGCGCGACGCAATTGACGGTGATGCCGCGGCTGCCGATCTCACGTGCAAGGGCGCGCGTCATGCCTGCTACGCCCGCTTTCGCGGCAGCGTAATTGACCTGCCCCGGGTTGCCGGCTGAACCGACCACCGACGTTATGTTGATGATACGACCGCCCCTGGCCTTCATCATTGGGCGCAACACCGCGCGCGACAGACGGAAGACCGACTTGAGATTGGTGTCGATCACCGCGTCCCAGTCGTCATCTTTCATGCGCATTGCGAGCTGGTCTTGCGTGATGCCGGCGTTGTTCACCAGCACGTGCAGCGCACCGAATTCCTTCACGGTGCCGTCGATCAGCGCTTCGGCTGCGGCGGCATCGTTCACGTTGAGCACCGCGCCGCGGCCGTTCACGCCGGCCGCGTTAAAAGCTTCGCTGATCGCGGCCGCGCCGCTTTCGCTGGTTGCCGTGCCGATCACCGTCGCGCCCTGGCGCGCCAGTTCCATCGCGATCGCACGGCCAATGCCGCGCGACGCGCCCGTCACGAGTGCGATCTGCTTGTCGAGAGTCTTTTCCATCTGTCAGTCCGAATGCCCTTTCGGAGGGCTGATTGATTCTTGATGCCGATCCTGGTGCCAATTCCTGGCACTTTGTAGCGCGGCGTTCAGCTCGCGGTCACCAGCTTGAGCGTTTCTTCGAGCGAAGCCGGATCGAACACGGACGCACCGACCAGATTGCCGTCGATACGCTTGGTCAAACCCGCAAGGACCTTGCCAGGACCGCATTCGATCACGTGTGTGACGCCCTGCCCAGCCATCGCCTGCACGCTTTCGACCCAGCGCACTGCACCCGCCGCCTGACGCACCAGCGCATCCTTGATCTTTGCCGGCTCGTTGACCACCGCGACGTCGACGTTGTTGATCACGGGAATCGACGGCACCTGCACGTCGACGCCGGCCAGATACTCGCGCAATTGATCCGACGCTGGCTTGAGCAGCGACGAGTGGAACGGCGCCGACACGGGCAGCGGCAGCGCGCGCTTTGCGCCCTTCGCCTTCGCGACTTCGCACGCTTTTTCGACCGCGGCCTTGTGGCCGGCGATCACGACTTGCGCCGGCGCATTGAAATTCACTGCTTCGACGACACCCGCAACCGACGCTTCCGCGCACACCGCGCGGACCGCGTCGTCATCGAGGCCGAGAATCGCGGCCATGCCGCCTTCACCGACCGGCACAGCCGTTTGCATGGCCTGGGCGCGAAAACGCACGAGCGGCACAGCATCGCGAAACGCGATGGCGCCCGCCGCGACCAGCGCGGTGTATTCGCCGAGGCTATGACCGGCGAGGATGGCCGGCTTCGGGCCGCCCGCAGCCAGCCACGCACGATAGATCGCATACGCGGCGGTCAGCATGACCGGCTGGGTATTGGTGGTGAGATTCAGATCTTCGGCGGGGCCTTCGGCAATCAGCTTGCCGAGGTCCTGATTGAGTGCATCGGACGCTTCCTGAACCGTCTCACGCACGACCGCGTGATCGGCGAATGCGTTGAGCATGCCGACCGACTGCGAACCTTGCCCAGGAAAAACGAACGCAAATTTCATATCGTCCCCAAAATCGATGTTGTCAGATGTGGGTGGCACGCACCGGATTGATGGCTCGCGCGCTCAAGCGTAGTCGAGCGCCGCAAAGAGCGCTCGCCATAACGTCGCCGCTATCAGTAGCGGATAACCGACGCGCCCCACGTGAAGCCGCCGCCGACGCCTTCGATCAGCACGTTCTGTCCGCGCTTGATGCGGCCGTCGCGCACCGCGACGTCGAATGCGAGCGGAATGGACGCAGCCGACGTATTGCCGTGCTCGCCCACTGTGACGACCATGCGTTCCTGCGGCAAGCGGAGCTTGCGACAGGTGCTTTGCATGATGCGGATATTGGCCTGATGCGGGATCAGCCAGTCGATCTGCTCGGCCGACAGATTGGCCTTCGCGAGCGCTTCGACCGCGACCTTTTCGAGCACATTGACAGCGAGCTTGAACACCGCCTGCCCGTCCATGTGCAGGAACGCGCTGCCCTCGATCACGCCGCGGTTCACATTGCCCGGCGTGCAGAGAATGTTCGAATGGCTGCCGTCGGCGTGCAATGCGCTTGCCAGCACGCCCGGTTCTTCCGATGCCTGCAGGATCACCGCGCCCGCGCCGTCGCCGAACAGCACGCAGGTGGTGCGGTCTTTGAAATCGAGAATGCGCGAGAAGGTTTCCGCGCCGATCACGAGCGCTGTGCGATGCTGGCCGCTGCGAATGAAGCTGTCCGCCGTGGCCACCGCGTAAGCGAAGCCCGAACAGACGGCCTGCACGTCGAATGCCGCGCCGTGATTCTTGATGCCGAGCTTGTTCTGCAACAGGCACGCGGTACTCGGAAACACGAAGTCCGGCGTGGAGGTTGCAACAATGATCAGATCGATGGATTGCGGATCGATATCAGCCGCTTCGATCGCGCGCTGCGAGGCGATCAGCGCCAGATCGCTGGTGGTGACATCGGGTTCGGCGAAGTGGCGCGCATGGATACCCGTGCGGGCGACGATCCATTCGTCGCTCGTCTCGACGCCCTGCCTGGCGAGACGTTCAGCCAGATCCTGATTGGTGACGCGCCCGGGTGGCAGATAGCTGCCCGTGCCCAGCACGCGGGAATAAATTGTCGATTGAGCCATTATGCCTTCGAGGATTGCGCAGCGTAGGGCTCGGCCGGCTGGCCTGCGATCGGGCTTGCGTGACCCGCACCGCTCGCGTCGCGCGCCGCCTGTTCGAGAGAACTCGCGTTCTCCTCCATTGCTCGCGCAAGGCGTTCCAGCACGCCGTTTTTGACGGCATCATACCCGCGTTTGATAGCCCATTCAAACCCGTAGGCATCCGCCGAACCGTGGCTTTTAATCACCAGCCCGCGCAAGCCGAGCAATGCGGCGCCATTGTATTGCCGATGGTCGACACGTTTCTTGAAGCGCATCAATACCGGCAATGCGAGTACCGCCATCACCTTGGTAAGCCACGAGCGGCCAAACTCTTCCTTGATGATGTTGGAAAGCATCTGCGCGAGGCCTTCCGACGTCTTCAACGCGACGTTGCCGACAAAACCGTCGCAGACGATCACGTCGACCGTGCCCTTGAAGATGTCATTGCCTTCAACGTTGCCGTGAAAGTTAAGTGTACTCGCGCGCAGCAGTTCGCCGGCACGTTTGATGGTGTCGTTACCCTTGATGACTTCTTCGCCGATGTTGAGCAGACCGATGGTGGGCCGCTCGCGGCCTTCGAGCGCGGACACGAGCGCGTGCCCCATCTCGGCGAACTGCAACAGATGCTGCGGCTCGCAATCGACGTTGGCGCCCAGGTCGAGCATCATCGTGTAACCAGTGGGATTGGGCAGTGCGGATGCGATCGCCGGGCGTTCAATGCCCGGCAACGTCTTCAGCACGTAACGCGAAACCGCCATCAGCGCGCCGGTGTTGCCGGCGGAAATGCAGGCTTGCGCCTCGCCTTCCTTGACGCGGTTCAGCGCCACGCGCATGGACGAATCTTTTTTCTTGCGCAGCGCGACTTCAACCGGATCGTCCATGGCGACGATCTCGGAAGCGGGTACGACGGTCAGCGCCGGCAGGTCTTGTGCCTTCAACTTCTTCAGCTGCGCACGAATCGCACTTTCAATGCCGACGAGCAGCAATTGCGCGTCGGGGTGCGAATGAACGAAGTTGACGGCAGCGGGAACGGTCACGGACGGGCCGTGGTCGCCTCCCATGCAATCTATCGTGAGCTTTACTGTCATGGAGTGCGACGAATTTCAGGCGCCCTGCATGGGACCGTAGCAAGCGCTAAAGCGCCAACTGCGATCGACACAAAAAAGCGGCAGTTGAATGCCGCCTTTTTGCCGAGCCGGGAAAATGTCAAGCGAGCCGATCGCCACGCGAAACGCCAAGGGCGCAACGCAGTGAAACGATTAGTCGTTCTTCGTCTTGATGACTTTCTTGCCGCGATAGTAGCCGTTCGGGCTAACGTGGTGACGCAGATGCACTTCGCCCGTGCTCGGTTCCACGGCCAGCGGCGCTGCCGTCAGGAAATCGTGCGAACGGTGCATGCCGCGCTTCGACGGCGACTTCTTATTTTGTTGAACTGCCATGACTAACTCCTAAAAATTTTCCGAATTCTAACACAGCCCGACCCGGTGTCCGCCATTGACCGAATGGCCAATGCGCCCGCTTCGCGCTCCCATGCAACTGTTCAGTGCTTCTTGTCGCCCGGCTCACCGCGCTTGAGACTTTCGAGCGCCGCAAACGGATTGGGCCGCTCGGGCTCACCGCCCTCACCGGCTTCGTCCGGCGCAGCCTCGTCGCCCTCGCCTTCTGCGCCAGCCACACCAGAGACGAGGCTCTCGTGCACTTCGGGACACACCTCGTGCTTGGGCACGAGCGGCAAGGAAAGCAGCAACTCTTCTTCGATCAAGTCGATGAGATCGAACTGGCGCGAGCCCACGATCACTTCGACTTCATCCTCGTCGAGCGGAAACTCTTCGGCTTCCGCCTCAGTGCTGACGATCCGGTAAGTTGCATCGACGTTGAACGCCTGCGAATACGGCTTCATACACCGTTGACATTCGAGCCATGCAGCGCCGTGAATCGCCAGCCTTAAATACGGCTGCGGACCCTCGGTGCCGTCGTCCTGCAATTCCGGCTGCGTTGCACCCTCGGCTTGCCAGGTGAACGCGGCGTCGCGCTCTGGCGCTTCTGCCGGGACTTCGTTTAACATGCGCGGCAGTTGCGAGACGCGCACGACACCCGCGGCCTGACGCCCACTTCGCGCAAATTCGAATAGATCGAGCTCATGCGGGTCGGGCAGACCAGCAGGGTTGCCAGGATGTTGAGTCATGTGCGCTCCTGCGTCGGCAAGGATTTCGCCGGGGTAAATCGGTTTGCGCTGCGGCCCGCGAAACCCGCACATTACCTACACGGGGGCTCGCCTTCGCAATAGCATACCGATGAAAAGCCCGAAATCATATCCGTTTTGTCTTTTCGAGTCAAACACTTAAGCCCGTACGCGCGCGCTGCCCGCGCAACCCCGTACGCTCCGCCTCTCTAGCCGTTGGTTGACCATGCCAGATTCCCTCAATCGCCCGCCCCGCCTGATTCTGGCGTCGAGTTCGCCGTATCGTCGCGAGCTGCTCGAGCGCCTGCGCGTTCCGTTCGATGTCGTCGTCCCGGCGATCGATGAGACGCCGCTCACCGGCGAAACGCCCGAGGCGACCGCGCTGCGCCTCGCCGAGGCGAAGGCCCGTGCAGTGGCAGACAAACTCGACAACGGCGAAGCCGCGCTCGTGATCGGCTCCGATCAGGTCGCCACCTACGACGGCCTTCAGATCGGCAAGCCCGGCACGCATGACAAGGCGCTCGCCCAGCTGCAGGCAATGCGCGGCCGCGAAGTGTTGTTTCATAGTGCGCTGTGCCTTTTCGACCACCGCTCCCGCACGCCGCAAGCCGTAGACGTCATCACCCGCGTGCAGTTCCGCGATCTGCCGCACGCCGCGCTCGAGGCCTACCTGCGCGCTGAAACGCCTTACGACGTCGCGGGCAGCGCCAAATCCGAAGGCCTCGGCATCGCGTTGCTCGAAGCCATTCACTCGGACGACCCGACCGCACTCGTCGGCCTGCCGTTGATCGCACTGTCACGCATGCTGCTCGCCGTGGGTTATCCACTCCTGGGGGCGCAATGAGCGGCACCTTATATCTGATCCCGAACACGCTAGGCGAAGGCGATGCCGACGCGCTCGACGCCGTCCTGCCCGCGCCAGTGCGCGCCCGGGCGGCGTCGCTGCACTATTACATCGGCGAAAACGCGAAAACCACCCGCGCTTTTCTGAAGAAGGTCGGCACTGAAAAACCGATTCAGGACATCGAGATTCGCGAACTGAACGTCAACACGCCGGCCGGTGAGATCGACAAGCTACTCGCCCCGCTGCTGGCCGGCACGGATGCAGGCCTGGTTTCCGAAGCCGGCTGCCCGGCGGTCGCCGATCCGGGCGCACTGCTCGTGCGCCGCGCGCACGAGCGCGGCGTGAAGGTCGTACCGTTTGTTGGACCGAGTTCGATTCTGCTGGCTTTGATGGCTTCCGGCCTGAATGGCCAGAGCTTTGCGTTCCATGGCTACCTGCCGGTCGACGCCACCGAACGGGCCAAGCGTTTGCGCGACCTGGAGCAGCAGTCGCGCAAAGGAAAACAAACACAGATCTTTATCGAGACGCCGTATCGGAATCGCGCCTTGCTCGACACCTTGCTGGCAACCTGCGCGCCGTCGACCTTGGTTTGCGTCGCGGTCGATCTGACGCTGGAAACTGAAACCATCGCCAGCCGCACCGTGGCGGACTGGAAGAAGAAACCCGCTATCGATCTGCACAAGCGGCCGGCAATTTTCCTGATCCTCGCTGTCTGACCGCCGTGGCCCAGGCGCTGATCGACGCGCCAGTCACGTTTAAAGGAAAAACCAAAAAGCCCCGCGCGATCGAGGCCGCGCGGGGCTTTTCATACTAATTTTCCTACTCAATCATCGCAGGCTCATCTTCCCGCCAAGCGCCATCGCATGAACGGCACCGCTGCCCACCGCTGCGCCGAACTTGCGCGCAACGCGGTCCGTAATGCTCTCTTTCACCGTGTAGTCGACAATATCGGGCGCTTTGAAGAGGTCGCGTGCAACGTAATCCGCGTCGCCGAAACCGTCGGCGAGACCCAGTTCGACGCTCTTCTGCCCGGTCCAGAAGAGGCCTGAGAACATGTCCGGGGTTTCGTGAAGCCGCTGGCCGCGCCCCTTGCGTACTGCGTCGATGAACTGCGCATGGATCTGATCAAGCATGTCCTGTGCATGTTCGTCCATCTTCGGCGTTTCCGGCGAGAACGGATCGAAAAAGCCCTTGTTCTCGCCGGAAGTGTGCAGACGCCGCTGAATGCCCAGCTTGTCCATCAAGCCGGTAAACCCAAAGCTGTCCATCAGAACGCCAATCGAACCGACGATGCTCGCCTTGTCCACGTAAATCTTGTCTGCCGCCGCAGCCGCGTAATAGCCGCCCGACGCACACATGTCGCCGACCACGACATACAACGGGATCGACGGATACTTGGCCCGCAAACGGTGAATTTCGTCATAAATAATGCCCGCCTGCACCGGACTGCCGCCCGGGCTGTTGCAGCGCAGGATCACGCCTGCCGTACCCGCGTCGTCGAACGCGCTTTCCAGCGCCGTGTTGATATCTTCGGCGTTCGCATTGGCATCAGCGGAGATTTCGCCGTCAAGCGACACCATTGCCGTGTGGCGGCCGGTGGTGGAGACTTTGTCGCCGGAGAAATCGAAGGCGCCCCATACCGCCAGCAGCAAGACGAGCAGGAACACAAAGCGGAAGAAGATCTTCCAGCGGCGTGCCGCGCGCTGTTCGTTGATTGCCGCGAGCGCGATACGCTCGAGCGCGGCGCGCTCCCAGCCCGGCTCATCGGCAGGCGTGCGGGTGCGGCCTGTGAGGGACGGTTCCTTGGGTTCGGGAGTCAAATTGTCGGACATGCGGAGGAGTGGAAAGGTCTAAAGAGGAGAAAAATCAGGGGATGGCCGGGCGTAGTTCGCCGTCAGGCAACCAGAACACGGCACGGCCTTCGGGCGTATCGCGTTCGTCAACCTGCACGGGACGCAAGCGACCGCCGCGACACGGGCCGCCCACGCATTTGCCGGTATCAGGCGCGTAAATCGCGCCATGTGTGGCGCACATCAAGTATAAACCGGACGATTCGAAGAACTGCCCTTCGGCCCAGTCGAGCTCCATCGGCACGTGGGCGCAGCGATTCAGATACCCGTAGGCGCGGCCGTCATAGCGAACAAAAAATACCACGACGTCGTCGCCGCCGAGCTTCGCCGCGCGCCGTAGGCCCGCACCGCCGTCCACCAGTTCCTCGGACGCGCAAATGCGAACCGCTGGCGTGGCCGCTTCAGCCGCACCCGTACTCATGCGTTTTCTCGCAGCCAGCCGGACAGCGCGCTCACACTCGAGGCGACGAATTTGGGCGACAGCGCGGTCAGCGAGCCGGCCGGATGCGCTCCGTAGGTCACACCGATGCCCGCGACACCGGCATTGATCGCCATCTGCAGATCGTGCGTCGTATCGCCGACCATCACCGTGCGCGCCGGATCCTGCCCCAGTTCACGCGTGAGCTCATGCAGCATGGCCGGATGCGGCTTCGAGAACGTTTCGTCCGCGCAGCGAGTGCCGTCGAACAGGCTCGTGAGACGCGACTGGTCGAGCGCGCGGTTCAAACCGACGCGGCTCTTGCCGGTCGCCACGGCCAGCAGATAGCCCTGGTCGCGCAACTCCTGCAGCATCTCGCGCACGCCGACGAACAGCTCGGTGGTCTGATCCTTCACTAAATAGTGGAAGCGATAGCGCTCGGCGAGGCGCGGGTAATCGGCCGGATCGAGCGTGGGCGCGGCGATTTGCAACGCGTCGCGCAGGCCGAGGCCGATCACGTAGCTGGCGGCCTCGTCGGCGGGAACCGGCAAGCCGAGATCGCGGCACGCCGCCTGGATGCTCTGCGTGATGTGGGCGGTCGAATCCATCAGCGTCCCGTCCCAGTCGAAGACGATCAGATCAAATTGCTCTCTAGCCATGCGGTGTCGACTCCGGGTTTGACCCATTTCGTAATTCACTGAGCTGCGCCACGAAACTGCGGCATTCGGCCGGCAGCGGCGCCTCGAACTGCAAAGGCGCGCCGGTTGCCGGATGCGTCAGCTTAAGACGGTATGCGTGCAGGAACATGCGCTTCAGGCCCGGCTTCGCGTTGGCGCGCGCCAAGGCCTTGTTGAGCGCGAAGTCGCCGTATTTGGTGTCGCCGACGATTGGCAGTTCCAGATGCTGCAAATGGACGCGAATCTGATGCGTGCGGCCGGTCTTCAGTTCCGCCTCGAGCAACGCGTACTCCGGCCAACGGTCGATCAGGTTGAAGACCGTGTGCGACACGAGGCCGTCGGCCTGCACGCGCACCCGCCGTTCGCCGTCCGCGGTCAGATACTTGTGCAGCGGCTCCTTGACCGCGCGGCGGCGGCCCCAGTCGCTCGCCCATTCGCCATGGACGCACGCATAGTAGCGCTTATCCATCTTGTTCTCGCGAATCTGCTCGTGCAGGTTGACCAGGGCGGTGCGCTTCTTGGCGAGCATCAGGATGCCGGACGTCTCGCGGTCCAGCCGATGCACCAACTCGAGGAATTTTGCCTGCGGGCGCGCTTCGCGCATCTGTTCGATCACGCCGAACGCGACGCCGCTGCCACCGTGGACCGCCACGCCGGCCGGCTTGTCGATGACGAGCATGTGCTCGTCTTCGAAAATAATTTTGAAATGGGCCGCCGGCACGGGCGCCTGGGCGATCGTTTCGTTCGGTTGAGCGACACGAATGGGCGGCACGCGCACCAGATCGCCGAGTTCAAGACGGTACTGCGCGTCTATCCGGCCCTTATTCACCCGCACCTCCCCGCTGCGCAGGATGCGGTAGATATGGCTTTTCGGCACGCCCTTACAGACGCGCAACAGGAAGTTATCAATGCGCTGTCCGGCCGCACTATCGTCGATCTCGATCATCGAGACCTGGTCGCTTGCGACCGATTTCTGGGATATTTTGCCTAACTCTTTCATTATGAATATAATTTGCCCAGCAGTCTGCGGCGGCCGGCGCAGTGTCCGGAATTCGGGTGGATTGCGCAGGTGCAAGCGATAAACCATTATTTTACTTGCGCCGGGGTCTGGTTGCTCACCCTGAAAATGAGATGCAACATGTTGCACGCACGAAGTCAGTACCCGGCAGGGACGGCGCCCACAGGCGCGTTCGGTCAAGGTCGGCTTCGACGGTAACGGAATTTTGGTGAAAAAGAATTTAACTTTCAGCTTCGGTAGCGGGCGGTCTGACGCCCTGCTGTACGAAGCTGCAGGTTGCGAAAATACGGCGTGCGCCCGAGGCGTCTTGTAGAAAGTACAAGACATGGCGACGTCAAAATGAGGCGAGACACCCCCAGCGAGAAAAGACGCGCCCCTTGCGCGAACTTCCCGTTGCGGCATGACCGCAGCCTCCGACCCTCCGGTCACGCGCCCAGTTGGCGCACCGGCGCGAGTGGACGAAGGCTTATGAAGGTCTGCTGGCAGAACCCGCGGCGTGTCGGGTCGTTATTTGAAGCCGTGTTCGCATGTGCCCTGCGGCACCGCGCCCATTTTTCAATGGGCCGGGCCCTCCCAGGCAATTCTCCTGCCATTTTTCCCGCTCCAGCGTGCTTGTGAAAACACAATAAGGCGCGGCATGCCGCTGCCCTCCTGGCTCTCGCGACTGACAACCGCGCAGCCGAGGGTTAGCTAAGCCGCCTGGAGCCGTTCAATGAAACGAATGTTGTTCAACGCGACGCAGCAGGAAGAACTGCGCGTCGCCATCGTAGATGGGCAAAAACTCATCGATATCGACATCGAAACCGCCGGTCGCGAACAGCGCAAAGGCAATATTTACAAGGGCATCATTACCCGCATCGAGCCGTCGCTCGAAGCCTGTTTCGTCAACTACGGCGAAGACCGCCACGGTTTTCTGCCGTTCAAGGAAGTCGCCCGTCAGTATTTCCGTGACGGCGTCGACATGCGCTCCGCGCGCATCCAGGACGCGCTCCGTGAAGGCCAGGAACTGATCGTTCAGGTCGAAAAGGAAGAGCGCGGCAACAAGGGCGCAGCCCTCACCACGTTCATTTCGCTGGCAGGCCGGTATCTCGTTTTGATGCCGAACAACCCGCGTGGCGGCGGCGTGTCGCGCCGGATCGAAGGCGACGACCGTCAGGAACTGCGCGAAACCATGGCGCAGCTGCAATTGCCGGAAGGCATGAGCATCATCGCGCGCACGGCCGGCATTGGCCGCAGCGCCGAAGAGCTGCAGTGGGATCTGAATTACCTGATGCAACTGTGGCGCGCGATTGAAGCCGCGTCGCAAAGCGGTTCGACCGGTCAGCCGATGCTGATTTATCTCGAATCGAGCCTCGTTATTCGGGCGATTCGCGACTATTTCCAGCCGGATATCGGCGAAATCCTGATCGACACCACGGAAATCCATGACCAGGCCCGCGCCTTCATGGACATCGTGATGCCGGACAACGTCAGCAAGGTGAAGCGCTACCACGACGACGTGCCGCTGTTCTCGCGCTTCCAGATCGAACACCAGATCGAAACGGCGTACTCGCGCACGGTGCCGTTGCCGTCGGGCGGCGCAATCGTGATCGACCACACCGAAGCGCTGGTTGCAATCGACGTGAACTCGGCCCGCGCCACCAAGGGCGCCGACATCGAGGAAACCGCTGCGCGCACCAACCTCGAAGCCGCCGACGAAGTCGCCCGCCAGTTGCGCCTGCGCGACCTGGGCGGCCTGATCGTGATCGACTTCATCGACATGGAATCGACCAAGAGCCAGCGTGAAGTCGAACAACGCCTGAAAGATGCGTTGAAGCACGACCGTGCGCGCGTCCAGATGGGCAAGATCTCGCGTTTCGGCCTGATGGAACTATCGCGTCAGCGTCTGCGCCCGGCCTTGTCGGAAGGCAGCCACGTGACCTGCCCGCGCTGTAACGGCACGGGCCACATCCGCGATACCGAATCGTCCGCGCTGCAAGTGCTGCGGATCATTCAGGAAGAAGCGATGAAGGAAAACACCGCGGCAATTCATTGCCAGGTGCCGGTTGAAGTGACCGCCTTCCTGTTGAACGAAAAACGCGCCGAGATCAACAAGATCGAATCGCGTTTCAAGGTCAACGTCGTTCTGATCCCGAACAAGCACCTCGACACGCCGCATTACAAGCTCGAGCGTCTGCGCCACGACGATGCGCGCCTCGACGAACCGCGCGCTTCGTGGAAGATGGCCGAAGAAGCGGCCCGCGAACTGGAATCGGAAACCGGTTACAGCAAGCGTGCCGAGGAAGTAAAGCCGAAGCAGGAAGCGGCGGTCAAGGGCATCACGCCTGAGAAGCCGGCGCCGAGCGCGCCGGTTCGTCCGGCAGCCACGCCCGCTCCGGTGGCTGTCGCCTCGGCCAGCGGCGGTTTTATCGGCTGGTTGAAGAATCTGTTCGGCATGCAGCCGGCAGCACCGGCGCCGGTTGCGCCGGCTACGACCGAAAAGCAGACGCGTCCGCAACGCGGCGAACGCACGGAGCGCGGTGAGCGCACCGGCGAACGCGGCGGCGAACGCAACCGCAATCGCCGTGGCGGCGCTGGCGGCCGTGATGCAGCAGGCCGTGCCGAAGGCACGACCGGCGGCCGTCAAGCTCAAGGTCAGCAGCCGTCGCCGCGTCGCGAGGAACGCGAACCGCGTGAAGGCCGCGAGGCTCGCGAAGGCCGTGAGCCGCGTGAAGCACGTGAGTCGCGCGAGCCGCGAGGCAATCGCGAGCCGCGTGAGGCACGCGAAGGCCGCGAACCGCGCGAGGCCAGAGAGCCGCGTGAAGGTCGCGAGGGCCGTGACCGCGACACGCGTGGCAGCGACCGTACGGAAACTGTCGACGGCGCACCGCGCGCCGAGCGTGGCGAGCGCCCGGAACGCCGTGAACGTGGCGAGCGTGCTGAACGTGGCGAGCGCCGCAAACAGCAGCCGGAAGCCGCAGATGCATTGACGCAAAGCGAAGAGCAATCCGAAGAACTGGCGCAAAACCAGACAGCCTTGGGCGAAAACGGTGCGCCTGTCGATCAGGAAGCGGTGGCGCGTGAGGGTGAAGAGCGCCGTCGTCGCCGTCGCGGCCGTCGTGGCGGGCGTCGTGAGCGTGAAGAAGACGTGAACGGCAACCTGGCTGCGGACGTCGCGGAAGCTGAAGGCGACAACACCGGTGTGACCGAAGAGGCACCGGTGCGCACCGCGCACCAGCCGGTCGAGCACAAGGCTGAAGTCAACGAAGCGAACGAAGTTAAGCCTGTAGAAGTGGTTGTCGCTGCTGTCGCCACGGAAACTGCTGTCGTCAGCGAACTGCATGCTGCGGCCGAAACGCCGGTTCTAGCTTTTGAGAAGGCCGCCAAGTCGGAAACGATCGTTCCGGTCGCGGAAGCGCCGGTGGCACACGCTGCTGCCGTGCCGCTCGAAACTGTGCCGGCAACGCCGGCCGCCAGCGAGACGGTTTCGCTCGTGGAACCGGTCAGGCACGTCGAAGCGCCGGTCGAAGCTCGGGTTGAAACCCCTGCCGAAGCGCGGGTCGAGACGCCGGCAGTTGCGCCGGCCGTTGAAGCGCAAGCCGTACCGGCCCCGGTCGAAACCGCGGCCCTCGCCGCAATGGTCGAAGCACCGGCGGCCCAGCCGGCGCCGCAAGCCGAGATCGTCGAACCGCATCCGGCCGTTGCCGCGGTTGCTCCGGCAGATCTGCCGGCAGCGGTCGAGCCGGCACCAGTCGCTGCGACGCCGCAAGCGCCTCAGGCCCCGCGTAACGGCGGTGTGTCGGCGGAAGCCCTGAAACCGGTGCTTGAACAAGCCGGTCTCGTCTGGGTGGGTACGGACGCCGACAAGCTGCGCGCCGCGCAGGAAGCGGCTGCGCAGGCGGCCAAGCCGGTTCGCGTGGGTCGCGAGCGTAAAGCGTTGCCGCCGGCCGAAACCGCGCCGATGCAAATGGTTGAAACCGGTAAGCACTCGCAGTAAGCGGACCGTTGCCATGCAAAAAGCCCGCCCTCACCGGCGGGCTTTTTGTTTTATGACCACCCCGCCGACACCCAATCGAGTGCCATGCTGCTCCCCGTATACCCCGACAGCGCCTGAGGTCCGACAGCCACCGGACGCATTTCCGCTAGAATGAAGATTCAGGTTCCGATCGCAGCACACATTGCAGCACCCAACGAAGCATCAAGCGAAGCAATTCATGTCCCGACGCATCATCCCTGTTGCCGATCTCAGCGCGATACCGGTCATTTCCGGCCCCGCGCAGGCGCCCAATGGCGCGCTGCACGATACGCTGGCGCGCCCGCTGCGCGACCTGCGCATTTCGGTAACGGATCGCTGCAATTTTCGCTGCGTCTACTGCATGCCGCGTGCGGTGTTCGACAAGGACTACGCGTTCCTGCCGCATAGCGCGCTGCTCAGCTTCGAGGAAATCGAACGGCTGGCGCGGCTCTTCGTCGCGCATGGGGTCGAAAAAATCCGTCTGACGGGCGGCGAGCCGCTGCTGCGTAAAAATCTCGAATTCCTGATCGAACGGCTCGCGCAACTGACCACGCCGGAAGGCCGCCCGCTCGATCTGACTCTGACCACCAACGGCTCGCTGCTGGCGCGCAAGGCGCGCAGCCTGAAAGACGCCGGCCTGACCCGCGTGACGGTGAGCCTCGACGCGCTCGACGACACCCTGTTTCGCCGCATGAACGACGCCGACTTCGCGGTCGCCGACGTGCTGGACGGAATCGCCGCGGCGCATGCGGTGGGACTCGCGCCTGTGAAGGTCAACATGGTCGTCAAGCGCGGCACCAACGACAGCGAAATCGTGCCGATGGCGCGTCATTTCAAAGGCTCTGGCGCGGTGTTGCGCTTTATCGAATACATGGACGTAGGCACGTCCAACGGCTGGAACATGACCGAAGTGCTGCCTTCCGCAGACGTCGTGACGCGCATCGCCGAGCATTTCCCGCTCGTGCCGCTCGAAGCGCACAGCGCAGCGGAGACCGCCCAGCGTTGGGGTTACGCCGATGGCAGCGGCGAGATCGGCGTGATTTCGAGCGTGACCCGGGCGTTTTGCGGCAGCTGTACGCGGGCGCGCCTGTCGACCGAGGGCAAGCTGTACCTGTGCCTGTTCGCGTCGTCCGGTCACGATCTGCGCGCGTTGCTGCGCAACGGTGCGAGCAACGCCGATATCGCCACTGCCGTCGCCGAAATCTGGCAAGCCCGCAGCGACCGTTATTCGCAATTGCGTGGCAGCAGCGCAGTCGAATCGCGCACGCAGGATGGCCGCCGCGTGGAAATGTCGTACATCGGCGGCTAAGCGGCCGAGCCAATGAACCCGACACGCGAACACATCACCGGTCTGGTCCTCGCGGGCGGGCGTGGCATGCGCATGGGCGGGGTCGACAAGGGGTTGCAAACATTGCACGGCGAGCCGCTCGCCTCTCATGTCCTGAGGCGCCTCGCGCCACAAGCCGGCGCCTTGCTGATCAGCGCCAATCGTCATCCTGAGGTCTACACCGCGCTCGGCAAGCCGTTCGGCGCCAAGGTGCTCGCCGATACCGTGCCCGGTTTTCCCGGCCCGCTAGCGGGCTTGCTCGCCGGGCTGCGCGCGGCCGGAACCGCGTATGTGCTGAGCGCGCCCTGCGACACGCCGGGACTGCCCGCCGAACTCGCCCTGCGTCTCGCGCAGGCATTGGACTCGACCCAGGCTGACATCGCCACCGTCAAGACCTCTGACGCCGAAGGCCACGTATCGCTCCATCCGGTGGTCGCGTTGCTGCGCGCGAGTCTCGCGGACGACCTGGCAGCCTTTCTGGAAGCCGGTGAACGCAAGGTCCGCGCGTGGTACGCGCGCCACAAGACGGTGGAAGTCACCTTTACCGACGAGCGCGCGTTTTACAATATCAATTCGTTACAAGAACTCGCCGACCTCGAACGTTGTTGAGGCCCCGGTTGAAATTCCGCTCCGGCCGCCCGGCACCAGCCGCTTCCGCCTCCGGTCGCGACGTCCAGCTCCTCATGACCACGCCTAACGAATTTTCCCGCTGCGTCGCGCAGTACGATCCTCACGCGCTACCTGTTTCGGCCGCCCAGGCGATCGTCCGTCAGTGGGCCTTGCCGGTCACCACGGTCGAATGCGTGCCGTTGCGCGACGCGCTCGATCGCGTGCTGGCGGCCGACCTCGTGTCGCCAATCGACGTCCCTTCGCACGACAACTCGGCCATGGACGGCTACGCGTTCAACCGCGCGGCGCTAGAAACGGGTGAGTCCACGGTCGAATTGACGATCGTCGGCAAGGCGCTGGCCGGCCATCCGTTCGCGGGCCACGTTGACGCTACACAATGCGTGCGCGTCATGACCGGCGCCTGCATGCCGGCCGATTGCGACACCGTCGTGCCGCAAGAGCTCGTGGAGCGCAGCGCCGCTTCCACCTCGATCCACCTGGCGGCCAACGCGGTACGGGCGGGCGCCAACCGGCGCCTCGCCGGTGAAGACCTCGCCCGCGGTCATGCCGCGCTACGCGCCGGTCGCATCATGCGAGCGTCGGACCTCGGTTTGCTGGCTTCGCTCGGCATTGGCGAAGTCAATGTGCGGCGGCGTTTGCGCGTCGCATTTTTCTCGACCGGCGACGAATTGCGCTCGCTCGGCGAGCCGCTCGACCCGGGCTCGGTGTACGACAGCAATCGCTACACGCTGTTTGCGATGCTCCGGCGCCTGAACATGGACACGCTCGATCTCGGCGTGGTGCGCGACGAACCCGCCGCGCTCGAAGCCGCGTTGCGCAGCGCCGCGGGCAGTGCCGACGTGGTGTTGACCTCGGGCGGCGTCTCGGTCGGCGAGGCGGATTTCACCAAGCAATTGCTGCAAACGTTCGGCGACGTCGCCTTCTGGAGCCTCGCGATGCGCCCTGGCCGGCCGCTCGCTTTTGGCCGCGTCTGGTCCGGCGAGCAACCGGGTCTCGGGCTGCCCGCGCTATTCTTCGGCTTGCCGGGCAATCCAGTCGCTGTGATGGTGACGTTCTATCAAATCGTCCGCGAGGCGCTGCTGTTGATGTCCGGCGCGACGCCGCAGGCGCTGCCGGTCTTGCGCGCCGCCAGCCGCGAGGCAATCCGCAAGCGCGCCGGCCGCACCGAGTACCAGCGCGGTGTGGCCGAGCACGATGCGCACGGTCAATGGCATGTCACGCCAACCGGCTCGCAAAGCTCCGGCGTGCTGAGTTCGATGAGCGAAGCAAATTGCTTCATCGTGCTCGGGCACGATGAAGCCGATATTGCCGAAGGTGAACACGTCGATATCATGCTGTTCGACGGTCTCATCTGACGCACTGGCTTGACGCAGCCATTGCCGCACGTTTGCAGCTTTACCCATTACCACTAGACATACGGGTTTGACTTACATGAAAAAACAGATCTCGTTCATTGCACCGGGACAGACGGCCAAGGCACTGATCCTCGTGTACCTGACGTTCTCGGTGCCGATCGTGCTGCTCGGCGTGCTGGTGGCGTTCATACGCTACGGCTCGGTTGAACTGAGCACCGTGTTCAGCGCGTTGTTGCTGAATGCGATTCTGGGCTTCATCCTGCTGTGGATTGCATGCCACGCTTACAACTGGGTCGCGTCGCGCTTCGGCGGCATCGAAATCCAGCTGACCGACGCGCCGGAAGAGGCTTAATGACCGCGACGATCCGCGCTGCGACGTCCGAGGATACCGGCGCCATCTTCGCGCTGACGCATCCTGATTCAGCTGGATCGCCCCGTTCGCGCCGCGCCGAACTCCACACCAGATAGCCCCGCTCGACGCTCAAGACTACGTTCAGCCTCGTGTTCCTGAAACCGACCGGCGGCGTCGCAACAACGCAGCCCAGACGATCAAGTCCGGCTCTACGGCTCGTCGGCATCCACGCCCGAGAGCGCATCGCCGAGCAACCCGCTAGCCTCGTCACCAGGCAACGCCTCGACGTCGCGCAGCTTGCGGCTCATGACGCGGGTGCGCGTTTCCGCGGCTTCGATCGAACGCGTGACGGTTTCCAGTTGCGCCTTGGTCTTTGCCAGCACGTCGCCGAATTTGCCGAACTCCGTTTTCACTGCCCCGAGCACTTGCCAAACCTCGCTCGAACGCCTTTCGATCGCAAGCGTGCGGAAGCCCATCTGCAAACTATTGAGCAATGCGGTGAGCGTGGTCGGGCCGGCAATCGTCACGCGATAGTCGCGTTGCAGCATGTCCGTCAGGCCCGGCCGACGCAGGATTTCCGCGTACAGGCCTTCGGTCGGCAGAAACAGCAGCGCGAAATCCGTGGTGTGCGGTGGCGACACGTACTTCTCCGCAATCGTGCGCGCTTCGGCGCGAATCCGCGCTTCGAGGGCACGTGACGCCTCTTCCACCGCAACCGGATCGGCGCGCTCCTGCGCCTCGATCAGACGCTCGTAGTCTTCACGCGGAAATTTGGCGTCGATCGGCAGCCAGACTGGCGTAGCCACATCACCCTGCTCCGCGCGGCCCGGCAACTTGATCGCGAATTCGACGCGATCGGCGCTCTTCGGCACGGTCGCGACGTTCTTCGCGTATTGATCCGCGGTGAGCAACTGTTCGAGCAACGCCTCGAGTTGCACTTCGCCCCATGTGCCGCGCGTCTTGACGTTGGTGAGCACCTTCTTCAGATCGCCGACACCCGCGGCGAGGGTCTGCATTTCACCCAGACCGCGATGCACCTGTTCCAGGCGGTCGGACACCAGCTTGAACGATTCGCCCAGGCGTTGTTCGAGCGTAGCGTGCAATTTCTCGTCGACGGTGCGACGCATTTCTTCGAGCTTGGCCGAGTTGTTCGTCTCGATGTCTTTCAGTCGCTGCTCGATAGTCGTGCGTACTTCGGCGAAGCGGCGATCGTTCGCCTCGGTGAGCTGCCCCAGTTGCAAGGTCAGCGTTTCACCGAACTGCTTGAGCGTGCGGCCTTGTTCGTCACGCGCCTGTTGCGCCTGCTGCTGCAGGCTGTGACGCACCGCGTCGAGTTGCTGCGCGAAGCCGTCGATCTTGCCGCCCTGCACCGTCGTCATACTGCCGAATTGCGATGCCAGCGTTTGCTGAAAGTGAGCGAACCCGCTGCTTTGCTCCGTGCGCGACACGCGCGCCGTTTCGGTGATGTCATTGCGCAGTTGCCGCTCGAGCCGCTCATAAGCATGCGACTGAGCATCTGCTGCTGTGTCGATACGCTCGCTGAGAGTCTCGAATTGCTCGCTCTCGCCCGCGCGGCTATGGCCGCGCATCAGCAACGCCAACGCGATGATCAATGCGACCGCCAGCACCGCGACGGCCGCCACCAGAACCATGGTCATGAACGCGCCCGGCCGATGACCTCGGGGTTGATCGGATTCGGCGGCCGGCCGGCACGCGGACCTTCACCCAGCGCTGCGATCAGATTGTCCGCGGCGCGGTTCGCCATGGCGCGGCGCGTGGCTTCGGTCGCGCTGGCAATGTGCGGCGTCAGCACGACATTGGGTACGGTCAGCAACGCTGGATTCAGATTCGGCTCGCCTTCGAACACATCCAGACCGGCTGCGGCGATCTGCCTGGAACGCAGTGCCTCGACCAGCGCCGCATCGTCGACAATGCCGCCGCGAGCGACGTTGGTGAGCGTCGCAGTCGGCTTCATCTGCGCGAGTTCGGCCGCGCCGATCGTGTGATGGCTTTCCTTCGTGTACGGCAAGACGAGCACCACGTGATCCGCGCGTTGCAGCAGGTCTTGCTTGGACACGTATTCCGCGTTCAACTCGGCTTCGATTTCCGGCGCCACCCGCGAACGGTTGTGATAGATCACCTGCATGTTGAAGCCCTTCGCGCGACGAGCCAGCGCCTGCCCGATTCGGCCCATGCCGATCACGCCGAGCGTCGAGCCGTACAGGTCGGTGCCGAGAAAGCCGTCATACGCCCACTTCTGCCACTGGCCCGCACGCAGCCAATGCTCCGATTCGGCGATGCGCCGCGCCGCGGCCATCATCAACGCCCAGCCGAAATCCGCGGTCGATTCGTTCAGCACGTCCGGCGTATTGGTGCCGAGCACGTTCGCCGCGTTGAACGCGGCCATGTCGAAGTTGTTGTAGCCCACCGCCATGTTCGACACCACGCGCAGACGCGGCGCGGCCGCGAGCACGGCCGCGCCGACCGGATCGCCTACGGTCAGCGCGCCGTCTTTATCCGCGAGACGGCGCGTCAGTTCATCGGCGGACAACACGTCGCCCTGGTGCCAGTCGACGTCGAAATACTGTTTGAGCCGTTCGATCACATCGGGAAAAATCGGACGGGCGACGAGGATCTTCTGCATTGCAATTCTCCGAATAGCGCGTCGAGTTCAATTGCCTCGGCGTCAAGGTAAGCGTCAAAAAAACAACCAGCCGCCGACGAAAAACAGCGGCAGCAACACCACAACCGACCAGCCGAGATACGCGAAAAAACTCGGCATGCGAATGCCCCGCGATTCCGCGATCGCCTTCACCATAAAATTCGGCGCATTGCCGATGTACGTATTGGCGCCCATGAACACTGCGCCGGCCGAGATCGCCGCGAGCGTGGTGGCGCCAGTGGTCATCAGCGTCTGCGCGTCGCCGCCGGCCAGGTTGAAGAACACGAGGTAAGTCGGCGCATTGTCGAGAAACGAAGATAGCAGGCCGGTGGCCCAGAAATACATCAGGTCGTGCGGCTGCCCGGACGGGTCGTTGACCAGATGGACGATGCCCGCAAACGCGCCGGCCTCGCCGGCACGCAGGATTGTGATGACCGGCGCGATCGTTACGAAGATGCCGGCAAACAGCTTGGCGACCTCTTCGATCGGCGCCCAGTTGAAGTCATTGCCGGCGCGTGCCGCACGCGGCGTCAACGCCAGCGAGAGCACGGTGACGCCGATCAGCGCGACATCGCGCACGGCATTTTGCAGCGCGACGTGCGTGCCGAACACGTCGAATACGACGCCCGGCTTCCAGAGCCCGCTCATCAAAACCAGCGCAATCACGGCAGCGAGAAACACGAAGTTGATCTTGCCGTCGATGCCTAGCGGCGGCGAATCGGGCGTCGGATCGAGAAAGCGCGAGCGCTCCTCTTCGCGCCGATGAAAATAGTACGAGTCCAATACATAGAACCCGACCAGTAGCACCACGCAGACGAACAGCATCGGCAACGCCAGATGCGTGGTGGTCCAGAAGAAACTCACGCCCTGCAGAAAGCCTAGAAAGAGCGGCGGATCGCCGAGCGGCGATAGCGAGCCGCCTGCGTTTGCAACCAGAAAGATGAAGAACACCACCACATGAACGACGTGCTTGCGGTTGTCATTGGCCCGCAGCAATGGGCGGATCAGCAGCATCGCCGCGCCCGTCGTGCCCATGATGCTGGCCAATAAGGTGCCGAGCGCGAGAATCGCGGTATTCAGACGCGGCGTGCCATGCAGATTGCCGCGCACGCAGATGCCGCCCGCGACCGTATAGAGCGCGGTCAGCAACACGATAAACGGAATGTATTCTTCGAGCACCGCGTGCATCAGCGTACCGAATGCGGCGCCCGTGCCAAACGTAAGCGCAAATGGCACCAGGAACAGGAGTGCCCAAGCTGCAGCGATCTTGCCGAAATGGTGATGCCAGAACGCCGGCGCGATCAACGGAAACACCGCGATCGACACCAACACGCCCGCAAACGGCAAGCCCCACAGCGCCGACAAAGTCGCGCCGTCGAGCGTAGCCGCCGAAGCCAGTTGGGGCCACCCCGCGAGCGTCAGTGCAGCGGCGAACACCATGCGCGTCCACACGGCATGTCGTTTCATATCTTTGAAGTCCTTGTTACAGCGGGCCGCTGCGTGCGCCGTTAGGCGACACCGTGGCTCGCCCCGCTCAGGCGCCACGCACGACGATCACATGCACCCGATAAGGCCCATGCGCACCCAGCACGATGGTCTGTTCGATATCTCCGGTGCGCGACGGGCCGGAGACAAAATTGACCGCGCGCGGAAGTTCGCCGCGTTCGCTGCGGATCAGGCCAAACGCCTCTTCATGTCCTGAGACGATGCGCGAAGCCGGCACGATGGCAATGTGGGTCTCCGGCAACAGACCCGCGGATGCGTAGGTTTCCGGCCCGGACAACAGGACCAGCGTGCCGGTCTCCGCAGTCGCGCAGAAGCAGCCGGTGAGTCCGACCACGTCGCCATCTACCGGCTTGCGGAATTCGACGGTGAGGCCGGCTTCGGCCCATTGCAGATCTTGCAGGGTTTGCCATGCGATTGCCTGCAGCGGCAAGGCGTGGCCGGTGAGGTAGCGATGCGCGGCGGCAGGCACGTCGCTCAGTGACTCGACCGTGTCGATAGTGGTTGCCATTTTTTGCGCTTCTTCGACGAAGCGCGTGATCAGATCGGCCGGCATCTCCGGACGCGGGCCCGCCGGATGGCGCGCCAGGTAATCCGCGGCAGCTTCGCGCTCGGAAGCCGATGGCTCAGGCTCGCGCCCTTGCGCCGCGCGGATGCGCGCCAGGATGTTGCGGCGGGCAATCGATGTGTCCATATGCGAAATCCTCGTGTCGACAGCCGTGCGATATGAGGCGGATTATACCGGCCACCCTGCGCGCGAACACCCTGGCCGAACGGCCTATTCCCGCGTGTCGAGGACGCAGCCCGCGCGCAATCTGTCCGATATCCACGCAGGCGCCGCGTTACTTCGCAGCGTCTTCCTCAGGTTGCGCGATGCCGAACACCTGACGCAAATACGCCAGATAGGCCTTGTCCTCGCACATGTTCTTGCCCGGCGAATCCGACAGCTTCGCCACCGGCTGACCGTTGCAGCGAACCATCTTGATGACGATCTGCAGTGGGTTGTATCCCAGGTCGTTGGTCAGATTGGTTCCTACGCCGAATGCCAGCTTGCAGCGGCCGCGGAAACGCTCGTAAAGTTGCAGCACTTTGGGAATGTCGAGCGCGTCGGAGAACACGAGAATCTTGGTGCGCGGGTCGCAGCGGTTCGCCTCGTAATGCTTGAGCAAGCGCTCGCCCCAGTCGAACGGATCACCCGAATCGTGGCGCGCGCCGTCGAACAGCTTGCAGAAGTACATGTCGAAGTCGCGCAGGAAGGCTTCCATGCCGTACACGTCGGACAGTGCGATCCCCAGGTCGCCGCGGTATTCCTTGGCCCACATTTCGAAGCCGAAGATCTGCGAATCGCGCAGCCGCGGACCGAGCGCCTGACACGCTTGCAGATATTCATGCGCCATCGTGCCGAGCGGCGTGAGGCTGTGCTTCAGCGCGTAGAAGACGTTGCTGGTGCCGGCGAACTGCTCGCCCAGATCGTCTTTCAGCGTGAGGATCACTTCTTCGTGCCATTGCTTTGAGAAGCGGCGGCGCGTGCCGTAGTCGGCGATCTTGCAGTCGGCGAATTCCGGGCGGGCGCCCAGCAACTTGATCTTCTCGACGAGACGGCCGCGCCCTTCGCTATAGTCCGGCGATTGCTGGGTGTTGCGGAAATAGACCTCGTTGACGATCGCGAGCATCGGAATCTCGAACAGGATCGTATGCAGCCACGGCCCCTTGATCTCGATGTCGATTTCGCCATTGCCCTTCGGCGACGGTTCGATCGAAATGTATTTCTCGCTCAGATGAAACAGCGCGAGAAACTCGATGAAATCGCCCTTGATGAAGCGCATCCGCCGCAGGTAATCGAGCTCGTCGTCGGTAAAGCGCAACTCGCAAAGCTTGCGCACTTCGTCGCGAATTTCGCCGATATACGGCACGAGATCGACATTCGGCGTGCGGCAGCGAAACCGGTACTCCACATTCGCCGCGGGAAAGTGATGCAACACCACTTGCATCATCGTGAACTTGTACAGATCGGTGTCGAGCAGCGAAGTAATAATCATGATGGTGCGAACTGGACTGCAGGAAGAACGGAAGGCTTGGCTCGACCAAACGCGTCAACCCATGCGCGTGCGGCGCGCCCCGTGCGCGCCAGCCTGATGCATGTTACCCGAATGCGTCCGGATTCAGCGCGCCGGCGGCTGTCGCGCCGGACGCCATAAACTAATCACGAAAACATATAAAAGGCGTTGCCCGATGCCGCATACGCCTCTTGACGTTACGTTACAATAGCGCTTTTGGCGTTTCCGCCTCCCAAGATACCGCATGCAGGAGCTGCCTGAATGACTCACGTTGTGACCGAAAGCTGCATCAAGTGCCGCTATACCGACTGCGTCGATGTGTGCCCAGTGGACTGCTTTCGCGAAGGTCCCAACTTCCTCGCGATCGACCCCGATGAATGCATCGACTGCGCTGTGTGCGTGGCCGAGTGCCCGGTGAACGCCATTTATGCCGAAGAAGACGTGCCGGGCGACCAGCAGCACTTCACCGAGCTGAATGCCGATCTGGCGAAGAACTGGCCGAGCATCACCAAGACCAAGGCGCCACTGCCGGAAGCCGACGAATTCAAGGACGTGAAGGAAAAACTGGCGCTGCTCGTGCGCTGAGCGATGTGGCCTGTCCGCCCGCCGTTGCATTCGAATCAAATCGAGATGAACGCAGGGTATTGACAGGTGCTTAAGCTGCTCCTACAATTTCGCTTCTCTGCTGTTTGTTGTTCTGTTCCTCGATAGCTCAGTCGGTAGAGCGCCGGACTGTTAATCCGTAGGTCCCTGGTTCGAGCCCAGGTCGAGGAGCCAAGAATTGCGAAAGCCCGTTAACCAATACGGGCTTTTTTATGTAGATCAAGTTGTACTGCTGTTCCTCGATAGCTCAGTTGGTAGAGCGCCGGACTGTTAATCCGTAGGTCCCTGGTTCGAGCCCAGGTCGAGGAGCCAAAAATTTGAAAGGCCCGCATCCGTGCGGGCCTTTTTGTTTTGGGCCATTCATTTCAACGCCGGATCAGGTAGTCCGAGTCGGCGGTCAACCGTCTGTGCGGCCAAACGGTGGCGCATGACCTGGGGCATTTGCAGTAGCCCTCTGGGACGCACGCCGTTATACGATGGCGTTTTATCGGCGCAGCGCTCTCGCGCGCGCCCAACCCAAGCGCTCATTCCCGGCCACCTCATGAAACCCACCTCATTGCGCATCGCGCTTGCCGCCGCCACCGCCCTGGTCTTGTCTTCGGCACATGGCGAAGAAGTCGCCAGCGTCAATACCAACTTCCACATCACGGGTTCCGACCGCGTGGTCGTCGAAGCCTACGACGATCCACTTGTCCAAGGTGTGACGTGCTACGTTTCACGGGCGCGCACCGGCGGCATCAAGGGCACGCTTGGCATTGCCGAGGATCCGACTGAAGCGTCGATCGCCTGCCGGCAGGTGGGCGCGATCCGCATCACCGGCCCGCTCAAACAGCAAGCCGACGTGTTCTCGGTAAGCATGTCGCTGATCTTCAAGTCGCTGCACGTGGTGCGGGTGGTCGATGCGAAGCGCAACACGCTGGTGTACTTGACCTACAGCGATCGCGTCGTCAGCGGCAGCGCGAAAAACAGCGTGAGCGCCGTGCCGATGCCGGCCGGCACCACGATCCCGGTCAAGTGAACGCAGCTCTACGGCAACGCGCACGCGGCAAGAGCGGCGGCAACTGCAGCGGCAGCGGCCACAGCGCGCTACACTGAGCGGTCAAGCCGGACCGCCGGACTGCCAGACTTTCACCATGACCGCTCATCGCTTCCAGGATTCCGCCCGCTACTGGCGCACGCCGCTTCTGCCCGGCGCGGATCTGCTCACGGCCGAATATCACGATCACGAGTTCACGCCGCATTGGCATGATGCGTACACGATTCCGGTGATCGTCGCGGGCGCCGAGGGCTATCGGTATCGCGGTTCGGACTATGTGGCCGAAGCGGGAAGCGTGCCGATCATCAATCCCGGCGAGCTGCACACGGGTTCGAAAGCGGTCGAGGCAGGCTGGCGCTATCGCGTGATATATGCGCCGGTAGATTTCATTCACGAGCTTGCCAATGAAGTCGCCGGCAAGCCGCAAGCCTTGCCGTGGTTCGCGCCGGGCGTCATCCGCGATCCCGATCTGGCGCAGCGGCTGGCGCGCGCGCACTGTCTGCTGGAGGCCGGCGACGACCCGCTCGCCGCCGAGGCCGCGATGCTCGACGCGCTGTCCACCTTGCTGGTCCGCTACGCGCAAACGCAACCTGAAGCGCCGCGCCTCGCCGCCGACGACGCCCGCGTCGCGACGATGCAGGAGCGCCTGACCGGCGACCTCGCCGAAGCTGTCACGTTGGCCGAGGTCGCGCGGGCAGCAGGCCTATCGCCCTTTCACGCCGCGCGCCTTTTCACGCAGACCACCGGACTGCCGCCGCACGCGTGGCGCAACCAGGTGCGCTTGCAGCGCACGCTCGCGCCATTGCGGGCGGGCGTTTCCGTGACGGATGTCGCCGCGGCAAGTGGCTTTACGGATCAGAGTCATTTCACGCGCCATTTCCGGCGCGTGTTCGGCGTGCCGCCGGGGCGCTGGCAAGGCAGCTGACGCGGGCTCACGGGACGACAGGACGCCGCCTGCCGGAAAAGGGGTGTGGTTACAACGTTAGCGAGGCGCCTGGCCGGCCGTTCGGCCTTCCTCAAGGCAGCATACGTGTCCGCACCGGCCGCCCGCGAAGCCGGCCCACGTAGCAATGCAATCTCTGGACGACCTCCTCAGGGGGCCGCTCCGATTGGCCCCGCCCTCCGCATCCAGCCGCCTCGGGCATTGGAACAACCCGGTCAACGAGGAACCGCCTTTCGCATCATCTACGCGCCCACCGCAAGAACGTACAAGCCCCGCCCAGCCACGCCCGCTATCCTTCGCGCATCCAGGAGGCAAGATTGACCCATTCCCACCCAGGCCAGCGCTCAAGCACAGGCCACATAAAAGAATTCACCGCCGGCGCGCGCGACATCATCCCGATGATGGTCGGCGCGGCGCCCTTCGGCGTGATCTTCGGCACGCTGGTCGCGTCCGGCCCGCTGCATCTATGGCACGGGCAACTGATGTCGCTGGTCGTGTTCGCCGGCTCCGCGCAATTCATCGCGCTCGGCCTGATCGCCGGCCACGCGAGTTTTGCGGTGATCTGGGCGACCACGCTCGTCGTCAACCTGCGTCACGTGCTGTACAGCGCGACGCTGGCGCCGCACGTCGCCCATTTGTCCGCGCGCTGGCGCTGGGCGCTCGGCGCCCTGCTCACCGACGAAGTCTTCGCGGTCGCCTGGGAGCACTACCGGCATCGGGAGCCCGGCACAGTCGGCCCGCACTACTTCTTCGGCGCGGGTCTGGCCATGTACCTGAACTGGCAGCTCTGGACCGTTGCCGGTCTGCTGTTCGGCGCGGCTTTTCCGGGCCTGCAGTCGCTCGGGCTCGATTTCGCGATGGTCGCTACCTTCATCGCGATCGTGGTGCCGCAACTCGTCGCGCTGCGCTATATCGCAGCGGCCGCAACCGCAGGCACATTGGCCTTCTTCTGGCAGGCGTGGCCGTACAAGCTGGGCCTGCTCGGCGCCGTGTTCGCGGGCGTGGCAATCGGTGTCTTGCTGTCGGCGCCGCGATTTGGGCGAGGCACGCGGGGAAATCGCGAATCCTCGCGAGGCGCTTCGCGCGAAACCTCGCAAGCCCCCCGGCGGAAAACCTCGACGGAAACCATGGAGGCATCTCAATGAACTATGTCATTCTGATCCTCGGCATGGCGGCCATTACCTGGGTGATCCGCGCCGCCGTCTTCGTGCTCGGCGACCGGCTGGTGTTTCCGCCGCTCGTGCGCACCGCCCTCGGCTTCGTGCCGGTTACCGTGCTGACGGCGATCATCGTGCCGATGGCGGTCTCGCCGCACGGCGCCAACGCCGAATTGACGTGGCGCAATCCGCAACTGGTCGGGGCGCTGGCGGCCATCGCGGTCAGCGCGCTGACGCGGCGGCCGCTCCTGACCATCGCGGTCGGCCTGACGGTCTTTTTTGTCTGGCAAGGCGTCGTGCTCAGATAAGCGCAAACGGCGCCCACAACGGTGCCGGCGTCACCCGGCTGCCGCACACCGCGCGCGCAACCGGGCGACGGATCCCTCTAAAACCGCCGCGAACACCCCGCCTACCCTTAAGTTTCCCTTCATTCCGCCGATATGAAGTCGAGGTCCGCGCGTCGGGATTGTGATGACATCCCGCTGGCTATGCGGCAACAGGCTGGAATCAACCGCGCCGGTATCGGCGTCGTGTCTCACAGGTCCGGGTACGGCCGAACGGCATGACGAAGCCGCGCGGCAGCACCAAACGGGGTAACACATGGGTCAAATCACCCTCACGCTCAAAGACGAGACCATTGCGACGCTGCGCAAGGACTTCGATGCTTTTCTGCGGGTCTCGCTGAAGCTCGATCCGCAGTTCGCGACGCCGTCGTTCGAGGATTTTTTGCGCGCCAAGCTGCTCGACAATATGGTGCCGCTGACCGAACACGCGGTTCAGCGGATGCTTCAGGGCGGCCAGTACGCATGGGCAAAACGCACGCTGGACAAGGAGTTTCCGGACGTCGTCGCGATCCTGATGCGGCAGGCGGGCGAATTCGGCTTCGGCTTCGCGGCCCGCTCGGAATGGACGCCGGAAGAGCTCGCCAAGCAGTGCCGCGACTGGGCGGCGGCCATCGTCAAGGAAGCGGAAGGCGACGCGGCGCTGATCGATCCGCTCGCCGCGCAGATCAAGAGCGAGGCAAAGGATATTCAGGCGCTCGAGGAGATCATGCAGACGCCGGCCTGGCGGCTGGTGGAATCGCTGCGCCAGCGCGTCTACGAGGCCAAAGTGGCGTGCGAAACCGGCGTGGGCAGCACCGCGCGGGAAAAGCTCGGCGAGTTGCGTGGACTATTGCGCCTGGGCATTTCGCACGGCTCGTTCCAGAAGCAGGAAGCCCAGCAGATCATGGAATATCTGCGTCTGCTGAAGCCGGAAATTTTTGTCGAAGAGCCGTATGACGTGTTCTCGCGCCTCGCCGCATGGCTACGCAATTTCTTCGTGCCGCCGCGTCCGGTGCAGCAACAGCAGCACCGGCAGTCGCGCTAATAGCGAGTCGGAGCCGCTTGCAGGCAGTGAGGGCGGCCACTGAGAGCAGCCACCGCGGTTCTGGGGTGCAAGAGGCCGACCGGCTGCAACGTGGTTCCTCGTGCAAGAAGCCGTTTAAACGCGGCCTCGAAGGCGCCCAAAACCGGCGCCCTACTCCGGCGCAGCGCCTCAATCCCACATCTTCCTGAGTTTCGCTCCAATCTCGATCTTCGCCTGCGCCGCCGCAGCCAGCCCGGCCACTGTCGGCGCGCTCGGCACCGGCACACGCGGCCATGCGTAAGCATCGAACAACGGCATCAGATGCGCCGGAATAAAGCGCGTGCGCGATGCCCACACGTGACGGTCGCCCATATGCGTCTGGTTGTGCACATAAAACCGCTGCGGCACGACGATATGCAGGTCCTCCTTTGCGCGCGTCATCGCCACGTACAACAGGCGCCGCTCCTCGTCGATTTCCTCCTCGCTGCCGGTGCCGAGATCCGACGGAATGCAGCCGTCGACGCCGTTCAGCACGAACACGTTGCGCCACTCCTGCCCTTTGGCCGAATGAATCGTGGACAGGATCAGGTAGTCCTCGTCGATCAGCGGCACGCCCGATTCGTCGCTGGTGGCGTCGGGCGGATCGAGCGTCAGCTCGGTCAGGAAGCGTTCGCGCGACGCATAGGTGCCCGCGATGCTTTCCATCTGCAGCACGTCCGCATGACGGATCGCGGCGTCCTCGTGGTTGCGCTCCAGATGCGGCTCGTACCAGCGCCTTACCATTTCGAACTCGGCGGGCCAAGGCGTCTGCCGCCCGTACACGCTCGACATCAGCTTGACGAACGGATGCCAGTCTTCCTGCGCGCGAGCGGGCGGTGCAAAGGCGGCCAGCGCGCCGCCGGCGCTATGGGTGAGATCGGCCGGATTGCCGGCGCCCGCACGGCCTGCGATCTCGTCCAGCACCTTCGCGGCGGTAGCAGGCCCTACGCCCGGCAGCAATTGCACGACGCGAAAACCGGCGACGCGGTCGCGCGGATTTTCCGCCCAGCGCAGCACGGCGAGCACATCCTTGACGTGCACCGAGTCGAGAAACTTCAGGCCGCCGAACTTCACGAACGGAATATTGCGCCTGGTCAGTTCGATCTCGAGCGCGGCGCTGTGATGCGCGGCGCGAAACAGCACCGCTTGCGATTTGAGCGTCATGCCCTGCTCGCGCGCTTCGAGCACCTGCTCGACGATGTAGCGTGCCTGATCCGCTTCATCGGCGACCGTCACCAGACGCGGACGCTGCGCCGAGGCCTTGTCCGTCCACAAATTTTTCGTGTAACGCTCGCTCGCGAGCTCGATCACCGCATTCGACGCCGCCAGAATCGGCCCGGTCGAGCGGTAGTTGCGCTGCAGTGTGACCTGTTTGGCGGGGGGATTGAAGTGCGCCGGGAAGTCGAGAATATTGCGCACGGTCGCGCCGCGAAACGAATAGATCGACTGGGCGTCGTCGCCGACCACGGTCAAGCCGCGGCCATCGGGCTTCAGGGCGAGCAGGATCGACGCCTGCAGGCGGTTGGTGTCCTGGTACTCGTCGACCAGCACATGATCGAAGCGCGCCGACAGATCGGCCGCGATCGCAGGCTCGGCGGCCATATGCGACCAGTAGAGCAGCAGATCGTCGTAGTCGAGCACGCTTTGCTTCTGCTTCGCCTCGACGTATGCGGCGAACAGCATGCGCAGATCGGCTTCCCAGTCGCGGCACCAGGGGAATGCGTGGTTGAGCACATCGGCAAGCGACGCGCCGGTGTTCACGACGCGCGAGTAGATCGCGAAGCACGTCCCCTTGGCCGGAAAACGCCGCTCTTTCGCCGACAAACCGAGTTCGTGGCGCACGAGATTCATCAGGTCGGCGGAATCCTCGCGGTCGTTGATCGTGAAGGCGGGCGCGAGCCCGATCAGGTCCGCGTACTCGCGCAACAGCCGCGCGCCGACGCTATGGAAGGTGCCCGACCACGTCAGCCCCTGTGTCAACGCGGCCCGCGCACCGAGCGCCGCGCCGGCGATGCGCGTGACGCGACGGATCATTTCAAGCGCCGCACGGCGTGAAAAGGTCAGCAGCAGGATGCGGCGCGGATCGGCGCCCTTCACCACCAGATTGGCGACCCGATGCGCCAGTGTGTTGGTCTTGCCGGAGCCGGCGCCCGCTATTACCAGCAGCGCGCCGGGCGGCGCGCCAGGGCTGTCGGCGCCGTATTCGACGGCTTCGCGCTGCGCCTCGTTGAGCTTTGCCAGCCAGGCGGCGGTATCGGACGGTGGCGGAGATTCAGCGACAGAGAGCACGGTGGATTCGGGCCTGAGGTGGGGATGGGACGGCGACGCATACTGTATATCCATACAACTACCGGAGACAAGCGACCCTTTTTTCCGCACCGCGCCTCAGGGGTTCTCTCCTCCGCGAGCGGCAACGGAGCGGCGCCTGAGCGGAAAGCGAACACAAAAATGGCCCGGGCGCATGCGCGCACCGGGCCATTTTCCGTCGGCGAAGAACAGCCAGATGTCCGCGACGCCTGGCTGTTCCTCAGGACGTCGGCTTTAGTGCTTCACTTCAGCACCGCTGTCCTGATCAGCCGCCTGACCCTGCATGTTCATCTTCATTTCGTTGTTGGCGGTCTGCTTGTCCGCCTTCTGGTTGATCTTGGCGTTGCGCACCTGCTCCTTATATTGCGACTTGGCAGCCTTTTGCTCATGCTTCAACTCTGCCCGGGACGCCTTCTTCGACGCCTTGTATTCGGCATTAGCCTGTGCATTGGCGTCGCGCTTCTGGACCAGCGGATCGGTCGAACCCGACGCGGTCAGGCGGGTCGGCGCCGGTGTCACCGGCTGCATGCCCTGCGCAGCGGGTGCTGCGGGCGCGACCTCGGCGCCTTGGGTCTGGACCTGTGCCTGGCCGCTCATACCGGCCGCCGGTTGCACGGTCTGCGCGAGCGCGGCGGTAGCGGCAAAGGCAGTGAGGGCGGTACCGATCAGGAGTGTACGAATCTGGGTCATGGCTAATCCTCTCTAGAGTTGTTGTGACGCGGGCGTCGTGTCTGGCACGGCACATCGCTATGCTTCACTTGCGCGCCTCGCCCCGTCTGTTCGTTGCCGGAAAAATCCAGCAGGCTTTCCTGCAGACCTGCACTTTACGAGTCAAATTCGTAACATACGACCAGTGTTACGGAACGTTTCACTTTCTGACAACTACATAACATCTGCCGCCAATTGCGTGGGCGGGACCGAGAGCGCCCGGACTTCCATCCACCGCAAGCTTCTGGCTTATGATGCGAACCCCTGCTTCAAGGTGCAAATGCCATGCCCAACCTCGATTTCACACTGACCGGCGACTACGTCGAACTGCACAATCTCCTGAAGATAACCGGGCTTGCGGACAGCGGCGGCTCGGCAAAAATGATGGTCGCGGACGGCGCGGTAACCGTCGACGGCCAGGTCGAAACGCGTAAAACCTGCAAAATTCGCGCGGGCCAAGTGGTGCTCCTCGGCGATACGCGGATCGCGGTGCACGAGGCCTGAAGCGCTGCGAGGCACGCCGGGTTCCATCCCAGCGCGCCGCTCAAACCACACAGTCCGGAAACGCGGAGGACCGCACGCACCAAAACCGTGCCTCTTCCATCGACAGCATTGCGCCTAAGCAATAAGCTGTCAGTTTCCACAACAAACAATCGGCTGACAGCCGCCCTACGCTTTCGCCGCGCCTCACTCAGCCGCCGCATTTCGCCACCGCTGGCGCGCGAGTGGTGCGACTTGAGCTCGCTGCCACGCTGTCGCCACTTCCGCTGCTAAGCGCTCCATGACTCAATCCGGCTTCACCCGGGTGGCCGCCCGGCCGCCGACCCTCTCCCGCCACGCCGCCGACACCGCCCGGCTCGCCGCTCCGCTCGCCATTGCGCAACTCTCGCAAATGGCGATGGGCGTCACCGATACGATCCTGCTCGGCTCGCTTGGCCCCGACGCGCTCGCCGCCGGCGGCCTGGGCGCCAACCTGTTCTTCGTGGTGGTCACGCTGCTGCAAGGCGTGCTGACCTCCGTCAGCGTGAGCGTGTCGCACGCGCGCGGCGCGCAGGACGAAGGCCGCGTGCCACATATCTACTGGACCGGCCTCGTGTTGTCGGTGCTGCTCTCGGTGCCCGCGTTCTTCCTGCTGTCGTTCGCCACGCCGGTCCTGCTGGCCTTCGGCGAACCCGCCCTGCTTGCGCACAACGTCGGCGAATATGCGGCGGTGCTGCGCTGGGGTTCGCTCGGCAGTCTGATCGGCGTCGGCCTGATGCGCTCGTTCCTGCCGGCCATCGGCGCGGCCAAGCGGCTCTTGTGGGTGTCGCTCGTTAGCGTGCTGGTCAACGGTTTTCTCAACTACGGGCTGATTCACGGCGTCTACGGATTGCCCCGCCTCGGCTTTCTCGGTTCGGCGGCGGCCACCTCGATCACCGTCTGGTTGAGCGCGCTCGTCCTGATGGCTTTGTTGCATCTGCGGCCACGCTATAAACATTTCGTCGTCGCCACCCGGCCGAACGTGCCGTTGATGGGCGAACTGTTCGGCATCGGCTGGCCGGTCGCGATCACTTATGGCGTCGAATCGACGTTGTTCCTCGCCACCGGCCTGATGGTCGGCCTGCTCGGCGAATCGCAACTGGCCGCGCATCAGATCGCGTTGAACGTCGCCTCCGTGGCCTTCATGGTGCCGCTAGCGATCGGCCAGGCGGCCAACGTGCGCGTCGGTTTCTGGGCCGGCGCCGGACAGCCGCTCGCCGCCCGTCACGCGGGCTTCGTCGCGCTGGCGCTCGGCGTCGGCTTCATGACGCTGTCGGGCATCGTGCTGATCGCGGCGCCGCACTGGATCGTCGGGCTGTATCTGCATCTCGACGACCCGGCCAACGCGGCCACGGTCAAGCTGGCGAGTTCGCTGCTCGGCGTGGCCGCGATCTTCCAGATCGTCGACGGCATGCAGACGGTCGGCTCGGGGTGCCTGCGCGGCCTGAAAGACACCCGCGTGCCGATGATCGCTGCAGCGTTCGGCTACTGGGTGATCGGCTTTCCGACCGGCTACACGCTGGCGTTTCACTTCGGCCTCGGCGCGCGCGGCTTGTGGTGGGGACTCGCGGCCGGTCTCGCCAGCGTCGCCCTGCTCATGACGCTGCGCTTTCACAAGCTGAGCTTGCGGCGCGTGCCGGTCACGCCGCCTGCCCAGTCGGCGTGAGCTAGGCACAGCACGGATTGTTGGTTGCACGCGCAACCAACAACGCCGACGGCCACCATGCGAAGCCCGGCGTCATCGCCACGCCGAAGAACGAACGCCCGTCGGCCTGATTCCCCTTAGAATGCTTTTCTCGACAGCGTGAACGCACCACCTGCGCTGCCGCCATGAAAAGCCTGTAAACAAGGGAGACAACAGCGTGCCGCGGCATCAAAACGAAAAGCAAACCGCACAGCACCTCAAGTGCGCCTTCAGCACGTCCCGGGGGGAGTTCTTTCGGGAAACCACGAGACGTTTTTTCCTGCTGTGCTGCGCAGCGGCATTTTTGACTGCCTGCGCCACGAAACCACCTGCCTACGCGTTCGATCGTCCGGTCACCCACGCACTGCCCGCCACGGAAATAACGCCGCTCCGCACGGCCCTCGCGCGGCCCGAAGCCGCGCACCCGGATCAGTCCGGCTTCCGCATCCTGTCGAGCGGCACCGACGCGTTGCAAATGCGCATTGCGCTCGCGCGCGCAGCGACGAAAACCCTCGACATGCAGTACTACATCGCCAATGAGGACACCACCGGCAAGCTGCTGCTCGCCGCCGCGCTCTACGCGGCCGATCATGGCGTAAGAGTGCGCATGCTGGTCGACGATCTGAACTTCAAGGACATCGACCGTGTGATGGCGGGCCTGAACTCGCACGACAACATCGAGATCCGCGTCTTCAATCCGTTCGGCAGCGCGCAGCAAGGCATGTTTGAACGCACCACTAACGTGTTCACGCAGCTCAGCCATTTCACGCGCCGCATGCACAACAAGTCGATGATCACCGACAACCAGTTGGCGATTGTCGGCGGCCGTAACCTTGGCGACGAATATTTCAGCGCCAGCGAAACGCTGCAGTTCCGCGACCTCGACGTGCTGGCTGCCGGTCCGGTAGTGGCCGACGTCTCCGCCAGTTTCGACGCCTACTGGAACAGCAGCATTGCCTATCCGCTGCGGGTGCTGAACAAACAGAAGTTCGATCCGAAAGATCTCGACCAGACGCGCGACGAGCTGCGCCAGCACTGGCGCACCAACGCCGATCCGTACAACGCGAAACCGCTGAACGCGACACCGCTCGCCTCGCAGATCGCCAGGGATCAACTCGGCTTGACGTGGGCGCCGGCCGAATTCAAGGTGGACTCGCCGGAGAAAATCGCACACCCGTCGCCGGACTACGTCAGCCCGCCGATGCAACGATTGACCGAGCTGATGCGCGACGCGCAGAAAGACTTCCTGGTCATTTCGCCCTACTTCGTGCCACACGAGGCCGGCGTCAAGGCGGTCGGCAAACTGACTCACCGTGGCGTACGCATCGCCGTCCTCACCAACTCGCTCGCCGCGACCGACGCGGTGGCGGTGCAAGCCGGCTATAACCCCTTCCGCGTGCCGCTGCTGCAACAGGGCGTGGAGTTGTACGAATTCAAGCCGCAGCAGGACACGCCGCCTGCCGGTATCGCCGGATCTAAATCGCGCGCCAGTCTGCACGCGAAAACCTATGTCATCGACAACAAGATTCTGGTGATCGGCTCGATGAATCTCGATCCGCGCTCGGCCAATCTGAACACCGAGCAGACGCTGGTCATCCATAGCCCACCGCTCGCCGAACAGGTCGCGCAGATCTTCCAACGTGCCATCGCGCCCGACGCAAGCTACCGCGTCACGCTCGCCGATGCGGCGCAACTCGCGTACTTGCGCTCGATCGGCGCGCCGCTTTCGCCGCTCGTCTGGACCGACGTGGAAGACGGCAGGCGCCGCACCTATATCTTCGATCCGCAAGCAGGTTTTTACCGGAATGCGCTAACCGGTCTATTCTCTCTATTGCCTGTCAACGCAGAACTTTGAGAAGCGGAGTTGAACCATGACCGAAGACGTACGAATGGAGCGCGACACGTTCGGTGAGATCGCCGTGCCGAACGCTCGTCTATGGGGTGCGCAGACGCAGCGCTCGCTGCAGAATTTCCGCATCTCGTCCGAGAAGCAATCGCCTGAACTGATCACCGCGCTGGCCGTCATCAAGCGCGCCGCCGCCGAGGTCAACCTGGGTCTGGGTGTGCTCGACGAGAACAAGGCGAAGGCGGTCATGCAAGCGGCCGACGAAATCATCGACGGCAAACACCCCGAAGAATTTCCGCTCGCCGTGTGGCAAACCGGCTCCGGCACGCAGACCAATATGAACCTCAACGAGGTGATCGCGAACCGCGCGAGCGAGCTGCTCGGCGGCGAGCGCGGCGAAGCGCGCAAGGTGCATCCAAACGACGACGTGAACCGCGGCCAGTCGTCGAACGACGTGTTTCCGACTGCCATGCACGTGGCCGCCGCCTATGGAATCGTCAAGCATCTGCTGCCCGCGTTGAAGACGCTGCGCGATACGCTCGGCGGCAAGGCGAAAGCCTTCGCCGACATCGTCAAGATCGGCCGCACGCACTTGCAGGACGCCACGCCGCTCACGCTCGGCCAGGAGTTTTCAGGCTACGTCGCGCAACTCGATCACGGCATCCGTCACGTGGAATCGGCGCTGCCGCATCTGTACGAACTCGCGCAGGGCGGCACCGCGGTCGGCACCGGTTTGAATGCGCATCCGCAGTTCGCCGACAAGGTTGCCGCGGCGATCGGCAAGCTGACCGGCTTGCCGTTCGTCTCGGCGCCGAACAAATTCGAGGTGATGGCCGCAGCCGATGCGCTGGTGTTCGCGCATGGCGCGCTGAAGACGGTGGCGGCGAGTTTGAACAAGATCGCCAACGACGTCCGCTGGCTCGCGAGCGGTCCGCGTTGCGGCCTCGGTGAATTGTCGATTCCAGAGAACGAACCGGGCAGTTCGATCATGCCGGGCAAGGTCAATCCCACCCAATCCGAAGCCTTGACGATGCTGTGTTCGCAGGTATTCGGCAACGACGTCGCGGTGAATATCGGCGGCGCGAGCGGCAACTTCGAGCTGAACGTGTTCCGGCCGATGATCGCGCACAACGTGCTGCAATCGATCCGTTTACTCGCGGACGGCGCGCGCAGTTTCAACGACAACTGTGCGGTGGGCATCGAGCCGAATAGCGCGCGCATCGATACTTTGCTCAACGAATCGCTGATGCTGGTGACAGCGCTCAATCCGCACATCGGCTACGACAAGGCCGCGCAGATTGCGAAGAAAGCGCACAAGGAAGGCACCACGCTGAAGACGGCGGCGCTGGCGCTCGGCTATGTCACCGAGCAGCAGTTCGACGAATGGGTGCGGCCGAACGATATGGTCGGGCATTCGGCCGTCTGATCGGCGATGTGATCGGCCGACGTTTGACGGGGCTGGCCGATTGCCCAATATGATTTGAGCAGCAGGCTACGCGGAGCACGGGGCGCGTGGCCTGCCGGTGACACTTGCCGGCGACGGCGCGTACCCGCAACGCCGGGCCGATGCCGGCCGAAGCGGCACGCCAGAACAAGCGCCGCTTAAAGCTTCCCCTGCATCACTTCTTCCGGCTTCAGTTCGACGATCGCGTCGAGCGCTTCCTTCACGTCCATGGCGTACCTGGCGAGGCGCTTCTGCTCGTCCGTTTCCGGCACGAACGCCGGCACCGGCACGGGGTGGCCGTTCTCGTTGACGGCGACCATCACGACAAGGCAATCAGTGGTTTGCAGCAGCTCGCCGCCCTTCGGATCGCCTGCCTGCACCGACACGTGGATGTGCATGCTGGTGCGGCCCGTCGCCACGACCCGCGCGCGCAGTTCGACCAGATTGCCGACCAGAATCGGCCGGCGGAAGCGAATATTGCCCACGCTGACCGTCACGCAATAGCGCCCCGACCACACCGCCGAGCAGGCGTAAGCGGTCTCGTCGATCCACTTCATCAATGCGCCGCCGTGCACCTTGCCGCCGAAGTTGACCGAGGTCGGTTCGGCGAGGAAGCGGAAGGTGGTTTCGGAACGGTCCAGCGGCGCTATGGGAGGGGTGCTCATCTTGACTCCGGTCAATCGGATGCATGGAAAGGAGGCGATTATACGAGCGCAATATTGACCGCGTCGCGGGTCGGATGGGGTTTTCTTGCCGGATTGCGGTCTGGATGGCCGCCATGCTTCGCCGAGCTTTCGCATGGCCGACGTCGGCGTTGATCAGCGCCAGATCGATGCCCGTCGGAAAAAGCGGTCGCGCCCGCGCGGGGGCCTATTTATGGACGGTAATGCCTTCGTCGATCGTGCCGTACATCGTGATGCTGCCCGTGCCCGCACCCGAGTTCGAACCGGCACCGCCCTGCGCGCACGCACTGAACAGCAGAGCCGCGGCAGCGGCGGCAAGAAGAAATTTCATGGCAGCGTGTTCCTGCAAAGACAGGCTTCGATTCTAGCCTGGCGAGCCCGAGCGACGCCGAAGGGCGCGTTGGCCGGCCGTGCCACCGCGTTTTCGTAGCGGCTGCATTCGATCATTCACGCTAAGCTGAAACATCGAATGCGGCAGACCGATACAGTGGACTGCATGGCGCCCCGCGCGCGCCGCCAACCGGAGACCCCCATGCCCGCCAACCTCGCAGACGAACAAAACCATTTCCCTGGCTTGAGCCGCATTGGTGCGCTGCTCTCCGACCCCGGCCGCGCCGCCATGCTCTGGGCGCTGATGGACGGCAGCGCCCGCCCGGCCGGTGAGCTGACAATGATCGCCGGGCTGTCGCCGTCGGCGGCCAGCGCTCATCTCGCGCGCCTGACCGACGGCGGCTTGCTCGCGCTCGAAGTGCGCGGCCGGCATCGCTATTTCCGCATCGCGTCGCCGGATATTGCCGCGTCCATCGAAGCGCTCGCCAACGTCGCGCAAGTCAGCGCGCCGCAACGGGCCGTGCCGCGTCCGGTGCGCACCGTACCGGTCGACATGCGCTACGCCCGCACCTGCTACGACCATATGGCTGGCGAACTGTCGGTGCGCGTGTTCGAGCGGCTGGTCGAGCGCGGCCTGCTGACGCTGCATGGCTCGTCGCTCGAAGCTACCGCCGACGGCACCGCCCGTTTCGCCGACTGGGGCATCGACCTGTCCACCCAGAAAAGCCGCCGGCGCCGCTTTGCGTGCACCTGCCCCGACTGGAGCGAGCGGCGCCCACACCTGGGGGGCGCGCTCGGCGCGGCGCTGCTCGATTCGTGGACCGCGCACGGTTGGGTCGAACGCACGGAGCGGCCGCGAATTTTGCGTATCACGCCGGCAGGCCACCGGCATTTCGAGGCGTTTCTGGCCGCCTGAGCCGCGCTTGAATGCCGGATGCGAAATTGCGCAATCCGCTTACCCAACGGCTTATCGAGACCTTTTGTTACAAGCTGGTGAGGCGGCCTTACAAATGTGGGGGTCTTGAAACAAACCGCGCGGGTACAGTGGTTCACGGATGCCGCAGGATGCCGCGTCCGTCGGAGACCGATCATGAGAACAGTGACCACCCCCCAACATTCAAAACGCCGGATCACCGGCTACACGCTGATCGCCGGCGCTGCTTTCCTGCTTGCGGCGCAAGCCACCCTCGCGCAGGAAGCCGCACAGGCCCCGCCGGGAGCGTTCACGCAAAATACCGATCCGCCGGGGCGCGTCGCGCGACTGAACTACACGGCCGGCACCGTGACCACCGAACCGGCCGGCGCAACCGACTGGTCCTACGCGCAGATCAATCGTCCGCTCACCACGGGGGATCAGCTATGGAACGATCAAAACGCGCGCTCCGAACTGCATATTGGCTCGACGGCGGTACGTCTGGGCTCGTCCACCAGTCTCGACCTGCTGAATCTCGACGACAACAGCGCGCAACTCAAAGTTGCGCAGGGCACGTTGTCGGCGCGCGTGCGCGAACTGTCGCCCGGTTCGTCGTATGAAATCGACACGCCGAATCTGGCGCTCGGCCTGAACGGCCCGGGCGACTATCGCGTCGACGTCGCGCCGGACGGCAGCACGACCACCGTCACCGTGCGCAGCGGCAGCGCGACCGTCTACGGCGACAGCGGCCAGGTGCCGGTTGCCGCCGGGCAGCAGATCCGCTTTGCCGGCACCAACCTGCAACAGGTCGCCGACACCGGCGCGCCCGGCCTCGACGGTCTGGATCAGTGGGCGGCGAGCCGCGATGCAGCGGAAGACCGCTCAGTGTCGGCGCGCTACGTGTCACGCGACATTCCCGGCTACGAGGACCTCGACGCCAACGGTACGTGGCGCAGTAGTCCTCAGTACGGTGAAGTGTGGGTGCCGCGTGCAACGCCCGCCGGGTGGGCGCCTTACCACGACGGCCATTGGGTGTGGCAGGCGCCGTGGGGCTGGACCTGGATCGACGACGCGCCGTGGGGCTTCGCACCCTACCACTACGGCCGCTGGGCCCAGGTCGACGACGCGTGGGCGTGGGTGCCGGGACCCATCGTGGTCAGCGCGCCGCCCGTCTACGCGCCGGCGCTGGTTGCCTTCGTAGGCGGCGGTGGCGGCGGGGTCGACTGGGGCGTGAGCCTGGCAATCGGCGGGGCGGTCGCGGCCGGCGTCGCGTGGTTCCCGCTCGGCCCGGGCGAACCGTGGCATCCACGTTGGGGCGGCCACGATCACTGGAGTCCTCGTTACTACGATCGCGTCAACCAGACAACGATCGTCAACAACTACAACCGCAACGTCACCAACGTGAATGTGAACAACATTCACAACACGTACATCAACTATCGCGCGCGGGGCGGTGTGACCGCAGTGCCGGCGACGGCCTTCGTGCATGGGCAACCGGTTGGACGCTTCGCACAGAAGGTCGATCCGCAACAATGGCGTAACGCGAAGATCAATCCGGGCGGCCCGGGGATCGCGCCGGTGCGGGAAAGCTTCGGACCGGGCCAGCGCAACGCGAATTACCGACCGCCGGCCGGCGTAATGACACGCCCGGTGATCGCGACCCGCAGTCCGGCAATGCCGGCCGCTTACCACGACAATCTCGCGCAACGATTCGCACAGAGCGGTGGACGGGTGCCGGGAGCGGGCGCGCCGATCGTGCGGACCACGGTGCCGGCGCACATGGCGGGCGGCCCGGGCGCCATGCCGGTGCAGAACGTGCGGGTCGTGCAGTCGCATATGGCCGGGCGGACGCCGGGCGCGGCGCCGGGTGCGCCGGGTGCGCCCGCCAGCATGCAACAGGCCGGCCAGCGGCCGGGCGAAGCGTCGTTCAACGGCCAACCGCGACATGGTGGTGAACCGCAAGCGCGGCCAGGCATGCCGTCGCAAATGACCAACACGCGGCAGCAACCCAACGAAACCGGTCATCCGTTCAATGGCGTGCCGCGTCCGCCGCAAGCGAACGGCGCCAACCCGAACGCTTACACGCAGCAGCACGGCATGGCGCAACAAGCGGGTCGGCAACCGGGCGCCGAAGGACGGCATGAACCTGCATGGACACAACCGCACACGCCGATGGCCCAGCAGACGCAGCAGCATGGCGGTCCGCAGGAGTTGACCGGCCGGCCGGGGTTCGCGCAACAGCCCGGCGCGCAAGCGAATGCGGGTATGCAACAGCATGGCGTACCGCGTCCGGCCGAGAACCCGGCCGCAGCGCAGCAGCAGGCGCGCCAGCCGGCGTTTCATCCGCAGCCGCAGCCGCGGCAACCGCAGCAGGCTCAGCGACAACCTGAGCCGCAGGCGCCGCGCCCAGCGGAAGTTCACGCCCAGCCTCAAGCGCCGCGGCAGCAGGAATTCCATCCGCAGCCGATGCAACAGGCGCAGCAGCCCCAACCGCGCCAGGAGTATCGTCCGCAGCCGGTGCAGCAGGCGCGTCCCGAACCGCGTCCGCAACAGGTGCAACCGCAGCCGCGTCCGGAGTTCCATCCGCAGCCCGTGCAGCAGCCGCGTCCTGAGCCGCGTCCGCAGCAAGCGCAACCGCAGCCGCGTCCGGAGTTCCATCCGCAGCCCGTGCAGCAGCCGCGTCCTCAACCGCAGCCGGCGCAGCAGGCGCGCCCCCAACCGCAGCCGCAGCACGCGGAGCAGCATTCGAGCGGCGCCAACCGCGACGAGCATCACAAAGGCTAAAGGCTACGCACGAAGCTAAACGCGTCTACGTCTTTCAGGCGGTAGGCAACGGCGGCAAGAAAAAACCCCCGCGATGTGAATCGCGGGGGTTTTTCTTTGAGCAGGCTGCGGAGAAACCGTTCAGACCGCCATCGGCGCCGTCAGCGGCTCGTGATGCCGGTAACCGACCAGCGAGAAATCCGACGGCTCGATCTTCTCGAGCCATTCCGGCTCGTACACGCCGGTTTTCGCATAGTCCGGCACCCGGTCCGAGATCGCGAAGGCCGGGCTTTCGTAGGGTTCGCGCGTGAGCTGCTGCTGCAACATGTCGAGCTGATTCTCGTAGATGTGCGCGTCCCCAATGAAGTAGGTAAACCAGCGCGGTGTGTACCCCGTCAAGCGGCCGACCAGGTGCAGCAAAGCCGCGCCTTCGGTCAGGTTGAACGGCGTGCCGAGACCGACATCGTTGCTGCGAATGTATAGGCACAGCGAAATTTCACGGCGCGCGACGTTCGGCAGGAACTGATAAAGCAGGTGGCAAGCGGGCAAAGCGATCTGGTCCAGCACCGTAGGGTTCCATGCATGAAACAAAATGCGCCGGTCGGCCGGGTTCTGCATGATCGTGTCGAGACACTGGCGCAGCTGGTCGATCGCTTTGTACAGCAGCACTTTACGGTCGCCGTCTTCTTCGAATTCGGTCACCACCTGAAAGCCACGCGAGGTGGCGTCGGCCAACTGTGCACTCGCACTTGCGTCGAGCACCTTGTAGGCCGGCCACTGGCGCCACTGCACGCCGTACACGTCGCCGAGATCGTCCGGGCCCTGGCGATACGGATTGGCGAGCCACTGCGGATTCTGGTTTGCGTTCGCATCCCACACCTTGCAGCCAAGGTCGCGAAAATCCGCGGCGCTGCGCGAAGCGCGCAGAAACCCGACCAGTTCACCGACCGCCGACTTGAATGCCAGCTTTTTCGTGGTGACGGCGGGAAAGCCCTGCTGGAGGTCGAAGCGCAACATTGCGCCCGGCATGCTGATGGTGCGGATGCCGGTGCGGTTCTCCTGCCACGTGCCGGTGTCGAGAATCGTGCGGACGAGGTCGAGGTATTGTTTCATGCGGGTTCCTTCGACGAGGCGCGCGCCTGGGTAGGCGCACACGCCACGGAGATTGAGCGGAAAACCCGATTTTAACAAGCGCAGCCAGGCGGCGCCCGGTCGCGGCCTGCAGCGGCGAAAATATCGAAGAGAACCACCCCTTAGAGATGCGGCACCGAAGCCGGCAACTCGCCGTGCGGCACGGCCAGCGGTTCGCCTTCCATATGGCGCATGCCGTGCGAGCACAGCAAACGGTACAACGTCACGCGCGAGATGCCGAGTTCCTGCGCAGCATCGCCGAGACGCCCGCGATGACGCAGGAGCGCGAGCTCGATCGCCTGGCGTTCAGCCGCTTCGCGCGCCTGTGCGAGCGACACGGGCACGATCTCCACATATTCGGCCAGCTCGAGATCACGCGCCGTGATCGCGCGCCCTTCCGACATGACGATGGCGCGCCGCACGCGATTGATCAACTCGCGCACGTTGCCCGGCCAGCCGTAGTTATGCAGCGCCGCGATGGCATCGGGCGCGAAGCCGCGCAACCGGCGGCTTGCATCTTTCTTGAACCGTTCCAGCATGTGCCGCGCCAGCAATTCGATATCCTTCCCACGCGCACGCAGCGGTGGTTCGTCGATTTGCAGCACGCACAGGCGGTGATACAGGTCGGAACGGAACCGCCCTTCGATCATCGCGGCCGTCATGTCCACATGAGTTGCCGAGATGATGCGCACGTCGACGTCGATGGAACCGTGGCCGCCTAGCCTCTCCACCTTGCGTTCCTGCAGGAAGCGCAGCAGGCTCGCCTGGCTTTCGAGCGGCAGGTCGCCGATTTCGTCGAGAAACAGCGTGCCGCCGTTGGCCGCTTCCACGCGCCCGATCTTGCGCTGATTGGCGCCGGTGAACGCACCGCGCTCATAGCCGAAGAGTTCGGATTGCAGCAGATGCGGCGGAATCGCGCCGCAGTTGATCGGCACGAACGGCGCATTGCGGCGCGCCGAGCGTTCGTGGATCGCGACCGCGGTCAACTCCTTGCCGGTGCCCGATTCACCGGAAATGAAAACCGGCGCGTCGGTCATCGCCACTTTGCGGATCGAGCGGAACAGCGCGAGCATCGCGTCGCACGAACCGACCATTTCGCCTTCGGCGCCTTGCGATCCATCGTTCGATGCCGGCTCGCCGAGCGAGATCATGCCGTAGGCGTGACCGACCGAATCGACGATCCGGTCGCCCGAGTACGGCACCGTTACATAGTCGAAACAGTAGTCGCGCACGAGCCGGCGCAAGGCGGCGTCCTGCAATTGCCCCGGTGTGGTGGCGGCGACCCAGCCCACGTTCGGCATGGTGAGGCAGGACTCGAAGGCGGCGATCTCGTGTGGCTGAAAATCGCTAGACAGATCGAGCAAGCCGCCCGCCGCCATTCCGGCGCGAACAGCACGGCGCACGTCGCGCGCCGACCCCACGACTTCGACATGCCAGCCGCGCTGATGAAAGCGCGTATTCAACTCGGCGCTCGGATCGCGTGAAACGTAAATCAGTTGCCGCGTTGCGGGTTCCATTATTCAGATCCTCTCGTCAACGAACGTTAAGGATGACGCACGCACCTGAACCAAGGTTCAGACACGCTGACTCGTTCGGGATTCGCAAAATAGCAAAAACCGAACGGCCATTCCATTCCGTGCGGACAGCTGATCCCCAAGAAAGCGGCGTGTGTGTTTGAGACGGCCCGTTAGCGGGCTTTTTTAAATCTGAAGCTGTTTTCGAGAGCTTACTATACGCGCGCCACTTGGAAAACAATTATGCGAATTTAATCGGAGACCCCTTACCCAGCAAGGCCCGGCGACCCGTGAATTGTTATTCAACCTATGAATAAAACGCGTGTGGAAGCGCTTTTCCTGGCGTTCAGCCGACGGTAGTTCATACCGCTTCGATTCACGAATCGCAGGTATTTTCTCCCTATCGTTTCAGCGCTGAAACGTTTTTGTCCGATTTCCCAGCTGTTACTCCGAGGTATGCGGGGCACATCCAGATGCACCAATGGATTGCGACTCATGGCACACGTTTCGCTAAATGCTGTGCACCAAGGAGACACATCATGCGATTCGTTTTCCGCATCGACCTGAGCAGCATCGCACCTTGCGCGGCACTGTGCGCCGCAGTGGCTCTGATCGCGCTGCCTGCCGGCGTCGATGCACAGGAATCCGCCCTGACTCGATCCGCCACGCTGGCCGAAACCGCCGCTGCCGGATCCGCCACCCTCGCGAGCCCGGCGCCCGCAGTGGCGGCCGCGCCGGACCCGACGGCCACCGAAATCCCCCAGCTTGCCGACGACGTGCCGAGCATTCCCGCCGCGGCGGCATCCGTGAACGATATTTCGCTCGACGACCAGGTGCTGTCGCGGCAGCGCGGCGGTGCGGTCGGCATGGTGATGGTGGCCGCGACGCCGCAGTTGATGCGCGGCAATGGCGGAGGCAGCAACGTGACGCTATGGGACGAGATCGCTCCGCCCCCGCCGTTGCCGATTCCGGTCGACGCCGCGCGCGCTGCACAGAGCAACGTCGCCAGTTACCAAAGAAAGTAGCCGGACCAGATTAGCGGTGCAAATCGGCGGCTGTGGTGTGCCCAACACACCCCACGCTCACAAGACGAAAGCAAGGACCGACATGACTACTCCCATCCGGACGCCGCGCGCACCCACGCCGCCGGCGGCGTCGCCCACCCTGTTGCCTGCCACTTTGGCAACCGTCGTCGCGCTGCTCACCGCGTGTTTCACCGTCGATGCGCTCGCGCAACAGGCCGTCAATCCAGGCGACGTCATTGTCGAGCGTACGGTCACCCCGCGCGACGCCTTCGTGCCGGTCCCGAGGAATCAGGACCCGGTCGCGGTGCGCGCCACCACCTTCCCCGCCAATACGTTCAATCCGGCGCTCGCCCAGCTCGTCGGCGATACCGATCTGACGAATGCGCACGGGTCGAGTGGCGTTGCCGAAGCCGGAGGACTCGGTGGCACCGGCATGCAGGCAGTCACGCAAATCCTGAGCGGCAAGGCAACCGGCAACACCGTCGCACTGAACGCCGGCGGCATCGGCATGCCGGGTCCGGGTATCGGCGGGACCATCACGTCCTCGGTGACGGGCGCGCTGGCCCCCCTGTCGAACGCGCTAAGCGGCTCGCTTGGAGGTCTGAAATGAGCGCGCTCAAATCCCGCTCGCTGCGTGCGGCGCTGTGCGTCTGCATGGGTGGCGCCGTCTTCGTGTCGGGCCACGCCCAAGCGCAATCGGTGCCGCAGATCGGCGCTGACTCGACGATCGGCAATGGCGCCGGCGCAGGGGTCACCGGCGCGTTCACGGTCAATGAAACGGCCGGCATCAACAACGCGCAGCTCAATCAGGTCACGGTTTCAAACGGCGGCGTGGTCGGCAACGACAACGCCAGTGTGCAGAGCGCGTCGGTGGCCGCGAAGGTCACGAATGCGCGGGCCTCGATCGAAGCCAATGCTTTTTCGCATACATCCGGTGCGATGTTGGTGAACCAGTCCGCCGGAGCAGGAAATCTGCAGCGCAACAGCACCCAGCTGGGTACTGCCGCGCTCGGAGTCGAGACCGTCTCGGATGGGGAGCTATCCGCGACGGCCCCGAAAAACGGAGGTCCGGGTCAATCCATCGGGGTTCATAGCGTACGCGAGGCAAACATATCCAGCGATGCCTTCAGGAACGTCAGCGGGATCGTGCAGATCAACCAGACAGCCGGCGCCGGTAATGCCACGGCAAACAGTTTTGTGCTCCGTCCCCCGGCGGGCACTTTTTTTAACTGACCACACTTAAGTATCGGAGCGAATCATGAAGCGCACTCTCATTGCTGCAGCCGTCCTCGTCGCCGCATCCAGCAGCGCGTTTGCCGCACCGCAAAAGGCCTACCTGTTCAATGCCACGCTGGTCGGTGAAGCGGTCGGCGTCGAGGGTCTGGTAGGCCTGTTTGGTTGCGTGCACGTGTCCAGCACGGCGGGCGCGGTCATCAACAACAACCAGTCGGTCATCGTGAATGCGACGCTCAATCCGCAGGCGCAGAGCTATACCACGGGTAAGGTGACGACGACCGTCAACAACAATTCGTCGTCCATCAAGGGCGGCGGCGCGGTCTTTGCCGTGGAGACGCAAAGCCGCTCCTCCATGTCCTCTTCCTCGCAAGGCTATCAAGCCTCGGCCGGCTATGCGTACGGCAATCAAAGCAGCGCGGTGGCGGGCGGCGGCTATGAAACCAGCCGGCAGGCATCGGCAATCGAAGGCGGCTTCAGCCACACCAGCCAGAATTCCGGCGCCCATATCGCAGCAGGCGGCTCGATCGGCGGCGGCTACAACTATCAGGTCCACAACGGGCCGCACGCCGGCAGCGGTTCGTTCCATGCAGGCGGCGGATTCCAGGCCGGCTATAACGAATCGAGCTACGCCAACAAATCAGGCGTAGCCGGCGGCTTCGAAGCATCGGAAGCATCCGGGCAAGGCAAGGTGTGGGGCTACAAGGCCAATGAAGGCTCGGGCTTCGTCGCGGTCGGCGAACAATCGTCCGGCTACTCGAATAGCAAGTCGTCCTCCACCGAGGCTTATGGCGCAGCCTGGGGAATCGACGCGAGCCTGGCCACCACGGACGTGACGACCCGGGGTTCGGTGACGCAGCACATCAACACCCAGGCGGCGGGCACGCTGACCGCGACCACGGGCGCCAATGCGGCTAACGGCGTGTCGGGCAACCTCGGCATCAACATCGCCGAAGGCATCAGCAACGCGCAAAGCAACGACGTGGCGCTCGCTTCGGTCGACATCGGCAACGTGTTCGGCAACGCGCAGATCTTCAACGCGCAATCGTCGGGCGGCACCGCCAGGATCAACAACTTCAATCTGAATGCGTCGATCGGAGACGGCTCGCTGTCGGGTGTGACGGGCAATGTCGGGGTGAACGTGGCCTCGGGCATCGGCAACGTGCAGAACAACAGCCTCGCGGGCGCAGTCACGACAGCCACGCCGGGCAACGCGTTGACGACAGCCATGGTCGCCACGGATGGCAACTCGCAGACCGCCGGCATGACGGTCACGGGTCAATTCCAGGGCACCGCGATGCTGGGTGCAGGCTCGCTCGCCAACGCATCCGGCAACATCGGCGTGAATATCGCCGGCGGCGCGGGCAACCTGCAACACAACGGCCTTGCAATCGCTGCGCTGAACAGCGGCCACTAAGCCGTCAGCAGGCGCAAGAAGCCTGAAAGAAGCAATCGGGAGGAACGCGCCGGCGGCCATTGAAGCGGCCGGCGCGTGCATAAGCGGGAGACCAGCATGTCCGGGTTCAAGGGGTTCCGGGCGCTACAGTTCGCCGTAGCGCTGGCAAGTTGCACGCTGTGCGTGGGCCATGTCGACGCACAGGCGACCATCGACACGTCCACGCTGGCGGGCGTTCCGTTGACCAAGACGGTTCGTTCGATGAAGGACATCCGTTACAGCCACATCGTCAACCAGCAGTTCGACTACAGCTGCGGTGCGGCGGCCCTCGCTACCCTCCTCAAGTACGGCTATGGCATCGACATTCCGGAGACCGAACTGATCCGCCGGATGATGGTTTTCTCGACGCCCGAGATCGTTGTCAAAAATGGCTTCTCGATGCTCGACATGAAGAAGTTCGTCGAGACCATCGGGTTGCGCGGCCGCGGCTTCCGGGTCAACGCCGACGCGCTCCAACACTTACAGATCCCCGTGATGGTTCTCATGAACATCGACGGGTACGAGCATTTCGTGATCGTCAAGCATGCACAGGAAGGCCGCGTCTTCATTGCGGATCCGGCGCTCGGCAATCGCATCGTGCTCGAAGGGGACTTCGCCAGGACCTGGAACGGCCTTGTGTTCGCGGTTCTCGGCAAACCCTTCAGGGAGGATTCACCGCTGTTGCAGGACAACGAGTCGCTCGCGCTCAAGCTTCGCGCCAGCGCGCTGGCCAATGGCACTGCGGCGACTCCCTTTGTCGAGTATGGCTTGATCAAGGCAGACCTGTTCTGACCCAACCATGAAGCGCCATCTTTCACCGTTAGGCCTCGCAATCTGCATCATGATGTGCGGCCTGACCAGCAGCGCCTATGCGTCACAAGGCGCCGGCTCGCCACCATTGCCTGAATTTCCTGCTTCACATGACATCGAGTCGGCCGCCATCAAGGTGCAGATGGTGGACGACGACGTCCTCGCCAATCAGACCGGCAAATATGCCGGCGCCACGATGATTTCCGGCTTCGTGCTGAATGTCATTTCGCAATGGCACTTGCCCAATGGCGTGAGCGCCACAGCCCAAGGGACGCTCGCTGCCGTGCAGAACACGGCCGGACAAGTGACCAGTACCGTCAACACGCTTGCGAGCGTGACCGGCGGCGGCCCCGGCAATTCCGCGGCCAACTCGGGGGCCAACCCCAACGCGCGGGCAAACGGCGGACAGAGCATCTCGGTCAACGGCGTTTCGCAAGTCACGCAGGTGGCCGGCGATCGCAACGTCGGCGCGAACTCCGCACTCATTGATTTCAACAATAACGCCGTGACGCTGACGGGCACCGCCAATGCACCGTCGGCAGCGGCCAGCAATTCGACCGGGTCCATCAAAGCCGGCATTTCGTTCGGCAGCAACGGCATCAGCGTCGCGTTGCAGACTCCGGCCGGGCTCGCCACCCAGACCATCACGCCAGGCAACGGGCAAATCGCCCAGTTGCTGCAGATTGCAGGCAATAACCAGCAAGTCGCCAACGCGTTGCAGTTGCATTTGCAGACGCAGCAAATGTCGGCCGCGATGATCCGTCAGCTCGGCGTACTACAAGCTCTGCAAAACAGGAGATGACCACGCGGGCCGCCACCCGCCGACCGCAGCACAGGCAGTACTGATACACGGCAGCGCGCCGCCAGGAGGCAGGGGGCACGCCGCCGGAACACCGGGGGAACAAAAAATGACCAATTTTTCATCGATAAAAGTGCCGCGCATGGCACTGGCGGCCATTCCGGCCGCCGTCATGCTATTCGCACTTTCGCCGGGGGCGAGCGCGCAGGCGCTCGCTGGACAATCGGTAGAAGATCGTCTCAACACGTTGATGCGCGTGGTCGACGAGCAGCAGCGGCAGATTCACTCACTCGAGCGCCAGGTTACCAATCTGGAAATGGCGCAACGCGGCCGCGGCGTGCCGGGTTATGGGGCGCCGGCAGGCAGCGAAGCCGTGGCCGAACAACCCGGCGCCGACGGCCTGCCAATGCCGCTGCCGCTGCTCGCTCAGGTCAATCCGGGTGCTCCCGCACCGGGCGGCAACACAGGCACGGCGACCGGCGTGCCGGTCAATCCGCCGCCGCCCGAAGGCAACGGCGCGGGCGGCTTGCCGGCCGCCACCGACGGCAGCGGTGCGATCGGCACGACCCAGAAAGCCAGCGAACCGGTGCGCACCCAGGCCGAGGAAGCGGTCGTGCAGCGCGAACATGCGCCGCTCTTCGATCACAAGCTGACGATGGACTGGGGCATCAGCGATACCTACTACGATCGTCGTCAGTTGCAGTTGTCGGGCTTCCTCGCGCTCGACGCGATTTTCCTCGGCAACATCAACCTGGGTGAGACCAAGTCGCACCAGGTGATGGCCGATCTCGATACGCGCTACGGTCTGACCGACCGCATGAGCATCGATGTCGACGTACCGTACATCTACCGGCATAGCAACTTCATCGTCGGCGGTGCGGGCGGCGCGGCGAGCACGCTCTCGGACGCGTCGGTGAACGGCAGCGCCATCGGCGACGTCAACTTCGGGATCTACTACCAGTTCCTGAAAGAAACCAACAGCCTGCCGGACGTGGTCGGCAGCCTGCGTATCAAGGCGCCCACCGGCACGTCGCCGTTCGGTGACAAGCTGGTGCAGGTGGACGCCAACAACACCAACCTGGTGGCGCCAAGCAAGCTGCCCACCGGTACCGGCTTCTGGAACATCACGGCCGGCGTCTCGCTGTTGAAAACCTACGACCCGGTGGTGCTGTTCGGCAGTCTTTCGTACACCTACAACCTCGCGCGCTCGTTCGCGGATATCTCGTCGGTGCAAGGGCAGACCCAGCCGGCGACGGTCAAGCTCGGCGACATCCTGCAGTTCGGCGGCGGCGTGGCGCTGGCCTTTTCCGACAAGGACTCGGCCAGCATCTCCTACACGATGGCGCTGGAACCCGAATCGAAGACGCGGGCGCCTGGCGGCACATACGAAAAGGTACCCGGCAGCGAAACCACGGCGGCGGCATTGAATTTCGGCTTGAACCACGTCGTGAACAAGCATCTGACCATCAACGGTTCGGTTTCCGTCGGCTTGACACCCGACGCGCCGAACTTCGTGGTCGGCGTGCGGTTTCCTTATACATTCTGACGTGTCAACGATAAGAGGTCGAACGTGCGTGAATCACCTCATCTGACCAGTGTTACTCCGGTGGCGGGAGCAGGCTCACACATGACGCTTGCGCTGCCGAAGGCGATACCTGCGGGCCGCCCCGTCGAAGCCGTAACGAGCCGGCCTGCGGTAGCGGCGATCGACACGCGTGCCGCACGCGCAGGCGGTTCCCCGGCGGCGCGTGCGCAAGCCGAACGCATGCTGCTGTATGTGGCACGCACGCCGGACGAACCCCTCATCGCGCATCTGAAGAGCCGCGGCTGGAACGTCGCGGTGGCCCGCTCGGCGCATGAACTCGGCAGGCTCGTGAAACCCGACGTGGCCTGCGCCGGCATCGTCGATCTGACAAGCTTTCCGCCGCGCGATCTGGACGGGCTCGAAACGGGTTTGCGCCAGCAACAGGTCGGCTGGATCGCGCTCGCCACCAACGAACGGCTCAGCGATCCGCAGGTGCGGCGCCTCGTGCGCCACTACTGCTTCGACTATGTGAAGATGCCGGTGGCGAACGCGACGGTCGACTATCTGGTCGGCCACGCATTCGGCATGGTGACGCTTTGCGAGCCGGAACTCGCCCCGCCTGTCAGCGAGGCCGGCGACGAGGAAATGGTCGGCACCTGCGAGGCGATGCAGCAACTCTTTCGCACCATCCGCAAGGTGGCGAATACCGACGTGAGCGTGTTCATTTCCGGCGAATCGGGCACCGGCAAGGAGCTCACCGCACTCGCGATCCACGAACGCTCGCCGCGCCGCAAGGCGCCGTTCATTGCGATCAATTGCGGCGCGATACCCCATCATTTGTTGCAGTCCGAACTATTCGGCTATGAGCGCGGCGCCTTCACGGGCGCGAATCAGCGCAAGATCGGCCGGGTCGAAGCCGCCGACGGCGGCACCCTGCTGCTCGACGAAATCGGCGATCTGCCGCTCGAAAGCCAGGCGAGCCTGTTGCGCTTTCTGCAGGAAGGCAAGATCGAGCGCCTGGGCGGCCGCGAATCGATTCCGGTCGACGTGCGCATCATTTCGGCCACTCACGTCGACCTCGAAAGCGCGATGCGCGAGGGGCAGTTCCGTGCCGACCTGTTTCACCGCCTGTGCGTGCTGCGAGTGGATGAACCGCCCTTGCGCGCGCGCGGCAAAGACATCGAAATTCTCGCGAATCACATTCTGCACAAGTTCAAGACCGACAGCGCGCGCAAAATCCGCGGTTTCGCTCCATCGGCGATCGAGGCGCTCTACAACTACAACTGGCCCGGCAATGTGCGCGAACTGATCAACCGGGTGCGCCGCGCGATCGTGATGGCGGAGAACAAGCTGATTTCCGCCGACGACCTCGACCTCGCACACTTCACCGCGCAACAAACCATGAGCCTCGCGCAAGCGCGCGACGCCGCCGAAAAGCGCGCGATCGAAGCGGCGCTGCTGCGCCATCGTCACCGGCTTAACGAGGCGGCGATGGATCTGAATATTTCGCGCGTCACGCTATACCGGCTGATGAGTCAGCACGGGCTGAGGGAATTGAGCGCCGCCGACGATCCCCCGCAGGGATGACCCGGCCGAAGCCCCTGACGCGCGGTGGCCCCCACGTGCGCGTCAGGTAGAATCACTCCGGTTACATTCCCCTTTCCATTCGATGACGACGCTCACTCTGATCGTCGCTCGCGCCAATAACGGCGTGATCGGCCGCGACAACCAGTTGCCCTGGCGACTTCCCGAAGACCTTGCGTTCTTCAAGCGCACCACGATGGGCGCGCCCATCATCATGGGCCGCAAGACGCATGAATCGATCGGCCGGCCGTTGCCGGGACGCCGCAACATTGTCGTGACACGGGATGCCGCACGGCGCTTTCAGGGCTGCGATGCCGCCACCACCCTCGAGGAGGCGCTGCAGCTGGCCGCTCAGGACCAGGCGCCGGAAGCGTTTCTGATCGGCGGCGCGCAACTCTACGCGGAAGGTTTGCGTCAGGCGGACAAGCTGATCATCACGGAGATTTCCGTCGACTTCGAAGGCGACGCGACGTTCCCGGAACTCGATGAGAACGAGTGGGAAGAAGTCGCGCATGAAACGCATCGTGCGGATGCGCCGAACGATTTCGACTATGCGTTCGTGACTTACAAGCGCAAGGGCACTTGAAGTGCTGTGCTGAGCCGGGCGCATCAGGCTCCTGGCATTCAGCACTGACCGCCGGCTACCACGCACCCACGTATAAAAAACGCCACGCAATTGCCTGCGTGGCGTTTCTTGTTTGTGGCCTGCTTGCGCGGCCGGACCGCGGCGGTCCACGGCCGGTTTAAGCGAACCGCTTACTGCCCGGCGATCGTCATGCGTTCGATCAGCACCGAGCCCGTTTCCTTGGTGCCGCGCGTGATCGTATCCGCACCGATCGCGACGATGTGGCGGAACATCTCCTGCAGCGTGCTCGCCACCGTGATTTCCTCGACCGGATACTGGATCTTGCCGTTCTCGACCCAGAAGCCCGACGCACCGCGCGAATAATCGCCCGTCACGTAGTTCACGCCCTGCCCCATCAGTTCGGTCAACAACAGGCCCGTACCGAGCTTCCTCAGCATTGCTTCGAAGTCGTCTTCCGGACGCGTGTTCGAGCTCCGCAGCGACAGATTGTGCGAGCCGCCGGCATTGCCGGTGGTCTGCATGCCGAGCTTGCGCGCCGAGTAGGTGGACAGGAAGTAGCCTTCCACCACGCCGTCTTTCACCACCGAACGCTGTTTGGTGCGCACCCCTTCTTCGTCGAACGGTGCGCTGCCCATCGCCCGCGCGACGTGCGGATCTTCGACCACCTGCACGTGCGGCGCGAACACCGGCTTGCCGAGGCTGTCGACGAGGAACGAGGTCTTGCGATACAGCGCGCCGCCGCTCGTGGCCTGCACGAATGCGCCGAGAATACCGGCGGCGAGCGGTGCTTCGAACAGCACCGGCACCTTGCGGGTATCCAGACCCCGCGCGCCGATGCGCGCCAGCGCGCGTTGCGCGGCGTAGCGGCCCACCGCTTCCGGATCGGCCAGCTCATCCGCGCTGCGAGTCGATGTGTACCAGTCGTCGCGCTGCATGTTGCGCGCGCTGCCGGCAATCGGTGCGCAGGCGATGTAGTGGCGCGAATACGGATAGCCGGCGAGGAAACCGCGCGAGGTGGCCAGCACGAATTGCGAGTGCTGTGCCGACACGCTCGCGCCTTCCGAGTTCTTGATCTGCGGGTCGGTGGCGAACGCGGCGTCTTCCGAGCGGCGGGCGATTTCCACCGCTTCGTCCGCGGACAGGTTCCACGGGTGATACAGATCGAGGTCGCGCGGCGCGGTTTCGAGCAACTCGGCTTCGGCGAGACCCGCGCAGTCGTCTTCGGCGGTGAAGCGGGCGATGTTGTAGGCCGCCGCGACCGTGTCCTTCAAAGCCTGCGACGAAAAGTCCGAGGTGCTCGCGTTACCGCGCTTGTTGCCGATGAACACCGTCACGCCGACCATCTTGTCGCGGTTGTGTTCGATCGTCTCGACTTCGCCGCGCCGCACGGAGACGGACAGGCCGTCGCCTTCGGAAATCTCGGTTGCCGCGTCGGTGCCGCCGAGCGACTTCGCGTGACGAAGGATGTCCGAGGCGATTTCCTTCAGCTCATCCTGGGTATGCGGAAAAAAGCGCTGCTTGACGTCCATGTCTGCTGCCATTGTCGTTGCCGTCCTGTTCGGGGCCGAGCGGCCCTGTATGTTCGCCCATGCCACGCACGGGCGTGTGCATTGGCGTCGTTAAGCATCCCGCGATCATAGCAAGGTCCGCGAAGCTGTACCTGGCATTCGATGAGCCTTCCTTTGCCTCGGCCTGGCTCGGGCTTCGTCCCAGCCGGCCGGGTTTGCAAAGCGCGCGCGGGGCCTTGTGCGCAGCAGCACGGCAGGCCCGGGAGGCGCGGCACGATACAATATAGGTATGACACGCAAAACCCGCATTCAACCCATCGAATCCGCCGAGCCGGAAGTCGACGAAAACGGCTACGACCGTCCCAGCAAGTCCCAGCTCAAGCGCGACATGCACGAGCTGCAGGAGCTGGGCTCGGCGCTGATCGCGCTGCCCAAAGACGCGCTCAAGCGTATGCCGATGCCCGAAAAGCTCGACGACGCCGTGCGCGAGGCGCGCCGCATCACCGATCACGAAGGCAAGCGCCGCCAGGTGCAGTATGTGGGCCGCGTGATGCGCTCGCTGCTGGACGAGGAAACCGCCGCGCTGCGCACCGCGCTCGACACCTACAACGGCGTCAACAAGGCGGAAACGGCCAAGCTGCACTGGATCGAGCGCACCCGCGAGAAACTGCTCGCCGACGACGCCGCGCTGACCGAATTCATCCGCCAGCACCCGAACGCCGACCCGCAGCAGGGCCGCACGCTGATCCGCAACGCCCGCAAGGAAGCGCAGCAAAGCAAGCCGCCGCGCTACTTCCGCGAGCTGTTCAAGTGGATCAAGAACGCCGACGGCCCGTCGGCGGAGACCGATTCCGACGCCGAAGACGCCCTGGAAGACGACGATGACGACCGAGACGCATAAGGTGACGCGTAAGCATCCCGACGAAATCGTGATCGGCCTCGTGTCGATCAGCGACCGCGCGTCAACCGGCGTGTACGAGGACAAGGGCATTCCGGCCTTGCAGGAATGGCTCGGCGCGGCTTTGACCTCGCCGCTGCAGGTCGTCACCCGCCTCATTCAGGACGACGCGCCCACTATTTCCGCCACATTGATCGAACTGGTGGACGACATAGGCTGCGATCTGGTGCTGACGACCGGGGGCACAGGTCCTTCGCGCCGCGACGTGACCCCCGAAGCAACCTTGGCCGTGGCCACGAAGGAAATGCCGGGTTTCGGCGAACAGATGCGCCAGATCAGCCTGAATTTCGTGCCGACGGCGATTCTGTCGCGCCAGGTGGCGGTGATCCGCGAAACCGCGGCACACGCGGCGCTCATCATCAACTTGCCGGGTCAGCCGAAGTCGATCAAGGAAACGCTGGAAGGTTTGCGCGACGCCGATGCGGGCGGCGCGGTGAAGGTGCCGGGCATTTTCGCCGCAGTACCCTACTGCATCGACCTGATCGGCGGCCCGTATGTGGAAACCAACGCCGACGTGGTGAAGGCGTTCCGGCCGAAGAACGCGCAGCGCGCGCCTCGGCAGGGATAAAGCCGGCGAGTTATTCCGCGGCCGTCGATTCCGGGGCCGACGCGGCCGACGGAATCAGGAAGTGCTCGCGGTAGTACTTCAGCTCGTCGATCGATTCATGGATGTCGGCCAGCGCCGTGTGCATCGCACGCTTCTGGAAGCCCTTGTAGATGGCCGGCTGCCAGCGGCGGCACAATTCCTTCAGCGTGCTGACGTCGAGATTGCGGTAATGGAAAAAACGCTCGAGGTCCGGCATCCAGCGGGCCATGAAGCGGCGGTCCTGGCAGATCGAATTGCCGCACATCGGCGATTTGCCCGGCGGCACATAAGCGCCAAGAAAGTCGCGAATCTGTTCGGTGGCGTCGGCTTCGCTCACGGTCGACGCCTTCACGCGGTCGATCAGGCCCGAGCGGCCATGCGTGTTCTGGTTCCACTGATCCATTTTGGCGAGCGTCTCGTCGCTCTGATGAATCGCCAGCACCGGGCCTTCGACGAGCCTGTCGAGCGTCGAATTCGTCACCACCACCGCGATTTCGATGATGCGGTCGGTGTCCGGCTCGAGCCCGGTCATTTCCATGTCCAGCCAGACGAGATTCATGTCGCTGCGCACGAGCGGCGGCTGTTCGGTGGATGCGAGGATGTCAGTCATGAAGGCAACCCTGATGGCCGGGCAGACGGCTTCGCTGGAAGCCGGCTTGCCACGGCGATTGTTCGTTTGAGATTGGTTTGAGCCGGTTTGGGCCGGTTTGGACTTATCGCCCCCGCCCCAAGGCGGGAAGAAACATATAATTCTCGCATAGATACCACGGAATCCCCGGATGCCTACCCTGTACTTCACCGTTCTGTTCGTCGTCGCCGTCGTGGCGATGGTCGGCACCAAACTGTGGCTCGCGTCGCGGCAAATCCGCTTCGTCGCCGGCCATCGCGAGCAGGTGCCGAGCCAGTTTGCCGGCACCATCGCACTGACCGCGCACCAGCGCGCAGCTGACTACACCGTCGAACGCACGCGCCTCACGATGATCGAAATCGTTGTCAGCGCCGCGGTGCTGATCGGTCTGACATTGCTCGGCGGCGTCCAGGCGCTCGATCTGGCGACCTCCGATTGGCTCGGCCGCGGCTACGTCGGCCAGATCGCGCTGGTCGCGGCGGTGATCGCGATCACCGGCGTGATCGACCTGCCGTTCGAGTACTACCGGCAATTCGTGGTCGAACAACGCTTCGGCTTCAACCGGATGAGCAAGGGCATTTTCTTCCTCGATCGTCTCAAGGGCGTGCTGCTCGGCGCGGCGTTCGGCCTGCCGCTACTGTTCGTCGTGCTGTGGCTGATGAACCAGGCCGGCAGCCTGTGGTGGCTATGGACGTGGGTGGTGTGGGTGGCGTTCCAGATGCTCGTGCTGGTGCTGTATCCGTCGTTTATCGCGCCGCTCTTCAACAAGTTCGAACCGCTCAAGGACGAAGCGCTGAAAAGCCGCATCGAAGCACTGATGCAGCGCTGCGGTTTCGCCGCCAATGGCCTGTTCGTGATGGACGGCAGCCGCCGTTCGGCGCACGGCAACGCCTATTTCACCGGCTTCGGCGCGGCCAAGCGGATCGTGTTCTTCGACACGCTGCTCGCACGCCTGTCGGGTAAGGAAATCGAAGCGGTGCTCGCGCACGAACTCGGTCATTTCAAGCGCCGTCACGTGATCAAGCGGCTGATCGTCACGTTCGCGATCAGCCTCGTGATGCTCGCCCTGCTCGGCTGGCTGACGCAATGCGTGTGGTTCTACGAAGGGCTGGGCGTGCGGCCGTCCTTGATCGGCGGCAATAGCGGCCTCGCGCTGGTGCTGTTCTTCCTCGCGTTGCCGGTATTCCTGTTCTTCGTAACGCCGCTCGGCAGCCTCAGCTCGCGCAAGCACGAGTTTGAAGCCGACGCCTTCGCTGCGACGCAAACCGATGCGCAAGACCTCGTCAACGCGCTCGTCAAGCTGTACGAGGACAACGCGTCGACGCTGACGCCCGATCCGCTCTACACCGCGTTCTATTACTCGCATCCGCCGGCGTCGCAGCGGATCGACCGTCTGCTGCGGCACGCATGAGCGCCCGCTCCCCGAAAGCGCCGCGTGCGCCGTCCAGCACGCGCGTAGGCGGCCTCGTGATCGCCGCTCATGGGCGCCACTACCTGGTCGCGCCGGAAGACGGCAGCCCGATGCTCCAGTGCTTCCCGCGCGGCAAGCGCAGCGAAGTGGCAGTCGGCGATCGCGTGATCTACGAGCCGACTTCGGCGGATCAGGGCGTGATCGTCGAGATCGGCGAACGCCGCAATCTGCTGTATCGCTCGGATCAGTACAAGTCGAAGCTCTTCGCAGCGAACCTCGATCAATTGCTGATCGTGCTCGCGACCGAACCCCATTTCAGTGAAGACCTGCTTGGGCGCGCGCTGGTTGCCGCTGAGGCGCACGGGTTGAAACCATTGATCGTACTCAACAAGATCGACGTGACCGGCGAGCTGGAGGGCGCGCGCAGGCGGTTGGAATCTTATCGCGCGCTTGGCTACACCGTGGTCGAAGTGTCGATCAAGATGCAACCAGAGGCCGCGCGTGTCGCGTTGATCGAACATCTGCAAGGGCATTCGACGCTACTGCTCGGCCAGTCGGGCATGGGCAAATCGACGTTGGTGAATCTGCTGATTCCGAATGCCGAAGTCGCCACGCGCGAAATCTCGACGGCGTTGAACAGCGGGCGGCATACCACGACCTTCACGCGGCTCTACCCGTTGGTCGGTGGCGACGGCGGTGCGCTGATCGACTCCCCGGGTTTCCAGGAGTTCGGCCTGCATCACCTGACCGAAGGCAGGCTCGAACGTGCGTTTCCGGAGTTTCGCCCGCTGCTGCCGAACTGCCGCTTCTACAACTGCCATCACTTGCAGGAGCCGGGTTGCGCGATTCTCGAAGCAGTCACTGATGGCCGCATCCGGCGCGAACGGCATGCACTGTATGCGCAACTCGTGCACGAAGCCGGCCAGATTGTGCGCTAACGCGCGTTGCCGTCAACCTTGGACTCACCATGAAATTGATGCGCGCGCCGAACCTGATCATCGGACAGCATTGGGTCAATGTGCTGGAGATGGCGGGCATCGCTTGCGAGTTGCACAACCGGTATCTCAACGGTGCGCTCGGCGATATTCCGGCGGATCAATGCGCACCTGAGCTGTGGCTAGTCGATGAACGCGACGAAGCGATGGCTCGCCGCCTGATCGATGCGGCTTTGCATGGACCCGCGGCAGGCTCGCCTTCGTGGCAATGCCGGCAGTGCGGCGAAACGCTCGAAGCGCAGTTCACTGTGTGCTGGCAGTGTGGGACCGCGCGTAACCCGCTGGATGGGTGAAGCGGTTCGGCAGACGCAATTCGGGGCGAAGCCGCTGGGCGCCAAGCCATCGTGGCGTAGGCAATAAAAAAGCCGGACATGTGTATCTGTCCGGCTTTCTTATGCACTGCGTTAGCGTGGCCTCAAGCCAGCCACACCGCAATCGTCAGCATCAGCAATAAAATCATCCACAGCACCACCGCGCGCCACACGAGGCCCACAGCCGATTGCAGCGTGCGCGGCGTGCAGTCGTCGCCGACCTGCATCGGGCCGCCGTCGCCGGTAGCCAGTGCGTCGAGGCTCGACTGCTCGGCGAGCGGCCCGCTCAACCGTGCGCCCAGCGCCCCACTGCCCGCGGCCAGCAACACGCCGTCATTGGCATCCGGCCACTGGCGGGCATGGTTGCGCCATGCATAAATCGCGTCTTCGAAATTTCCGACAATCGCGAAGCCCAGCGAGGTCAAGCGCGCCGGCACCCAGTCGATCACGAAGAAAGCCCGCTGTGCGAAGCTCGAAAACGCAGCAGTGCGATCGTCGACCGGGCGTGCCCACGTGCGCGCCAGATACTCGGCAATCCGATACAACACCGCGCCCGCCGGCCCAACCGGAATCAGGAACCAGAAGAACACACCGAAGACATGCCGATGCGAGGCCACCACCGCGTGAATCAGCGTATGACGCACGATTTCGCTGACGGGCATGTCGACGGTGTCGAGGCCGGTCCATTCATTCAGGATTTCGCGCGCGCGCGGCACATCGTCGTTGTTCAACGCGAGGTGGATGTCGGTGAAGTAGTGGCTGAACTGCCGGAAGCCAAGCGTGAAGTACAGCACCGCGACGTTCCACAGGAACGCCAGCGCAAAGTGAATGTGATAGAGCACGTAGTAGACGAGCGCCACGGCCAGCGTCCACGGCACCACGACCACGAGCCATGCGAGCAGGCCATGCCTGGGCTTGCCGGCGTCGAATCCGTGCGCTGCCGACTCCGCATGGTATTGAAGCAACGCGGACACCGGATTGTTCAGCGAGAGCGCGCGTACCTGTTCAATGATCAGAGCCAGCAATACGGAGAAAAAAGTCATGCGGTGCGCCGTGCTTTTCGAGTTTTTACGGTTGTTTTATAACGATAGCACAGGGTCGGATGCGACTGAGCGCAGACGTTGACAAACACCCGACAACTGCACAACCCGATGCGGCTCACGCTGCGAGGAAGCGATAGAAGTTGCGCAGCATCGCAGCCGTCGCGCCCCAAATGAAATAGTGACCGCCCACCTGCCTCTCGCGATCTTCGGCTTCCGCGGACGCGGCCCGCGGATAGGGCATGGCGAAGAAGCGGCGCTCGCCGCCTTCGTAACGAAACACACGCTCTTCGTGATGCGCGGGGTCCATCAGAAAAGCGAGCGGCACCTCGAATACTTCTGCTACTTCGAGTGCATCCACTTGCAACGTGAATGGCGGATGCACGAGACCGATCACGGGCGTCACGCGAAACCCGGTGCCCGTCAGATAGTCGGGCAACGCACCGAGAATTTCGACATGCGACGGATCGAGGCCGACCTCTTCCTGTGCCTCGCGCAATGCCGTGGCCGTCGCATCCTGGTCGAATGGTTCGTGACGGCCACCAGGAAAGCTCACCTGGCCAGCGTGGTCGTTCAGATGGTCGGCACGTTGAGTCAGCAACACGGTGAGGCCGTTGTCGCGCACCACCAGTGGCACCAGCACGGCGGCAACGCGCGGATCGACGTGCGTATCGCGCCAAGGCGTTTCGATAATCGGCTCAGGCGCCCATCTAAGGCGCTGCTCGAAACGCCCACGCAGACCATCGGGCGTCAGACGCCCTGCGGTCACAGGTGGCAGATCGGCGCCGGTCGCTTCGACGGGCAGAGTTTCGGGCTCAAAAACGGGGCGGATCAACGGGTCTCTCTGAACGAGCGGATAGGGGACATGCCGCTATTTTGACCTGGCAAACAAAAAAGCACCCGCGAGGGGTGCTTTTTCTTACAGCTTTTACGCTTGCGGAGCAGCGCGGTCTTTCTTCGCGACCAGCTTTTCCTTGATCCGAGCCGACTTGCCCGAACGGTCGCGCAGGTAGTACAGCTTGGCACGGCGCACATCGCCACGACGCTTCACGACGATGCTTGCCAGCAGCGGCGAGTACGTCTGGAACGTACGCTCGACGCCTTCGCCCGACGAAATCTTGCGGACGATGAACGACGAATTGAGACCACGGTTACGCTTGGCGATCACGACGCCTTCGTAAGCCTGAACACGCTTACGCGTACCTTCAACCACGTTCACGCTGACGATCACCGTATCGCCGGGGGCGAATTCGGGGATGGTCTTCTCGCCGAGGGCGCGGCCGATTTCTTCCTGCTCGAGTATTGCAATCAGATTCATCACTGACTCCTAAGTCCATCTTGTCGGCGTTCGTACCTGCCTTGCGGCTACGGCCCCGATAGAGGATGGGTTCACATCTGGCGCCGTACACGCATGTGCGGTGCCGCCTATGTCCGCTCGAAAGACCGAGGCTTTACGCCTTCGACTCTTCCTTCGCGAGACTCGTAAGCCATGCCTCGTCGGCACGGCTCAACATCTTGTTCTTTCTGGCCTTCACGATCAGATCGGGCCGTTTGTTCAACGTATTGCGCAAGGCTTCACGCCGGCGCCACGCTTCGATTTCCGCATGATGGCCGCCGAGCAGCACATCCGGCACACGCACGCCGTTGTATTCCTCCGGACGCGTGTAGTGCGGACAATCCAGCAGCACGTCGACGAAACTGTCCTGCACTGCCGATTGCGAGTCGTTGAGCACACCGGGCAACTGACGCACCACGGCATCCATCAACGCCATTGCCGGCAATTCGCCGCCTGACAGCACGAAGTCGCCGAGACTGACTTCTTCGTCGACGACACGGTCGAGCAAACGCTGATCGATCGCCTCGTAGCGCCCGCACAACAGGATCAGACCGGGCTCGGCCGCGAACTGCATGACACGATCGTGATTCAACGTAGCGCCTTGCGGCGACATCATCACGACGCGCGACGCGCCGATGCCCTGCTCCGCCTGCGCCGCTTTCGCCGCACCGATCGCGTCTTCCAGGGGCCTGGCCAGCATCACCATGCCGGGGCCGCCGCCGTACGGGCGATCGTCGATTGTGCGGTAATTGTCGGTAGTGAAATCGCGTGGATTCCACGTGCGCAACCCGTAGCGCTCCTGCTTCGCCGCACGGCTGGTGATACCCCAGTCGGTCAGCGCACGAAACATATCAGGAAAGAGCGTCACGACATCGAACTGCATCGCTCTCTCCATTCAGCGAGTTATTTAGTAATCGGCTTCCCAGTCGACGATGATCTGCTTCGCCGCCTGATCCACCGTTTTGACAAAGACGCCGACGAACGGGATCAAACGCTCGCCGGTGACCGGCTTACCGCTTTTGTCGGTATCCGGGTATTCGATGCGCAACACCGAGTGCGCACCGTTGTCGATCATGTCCGCGACCTTGCCGAGGCTGACTCCGGCAACGTTCACCACATCCAGGCCGAGCAGGTCGACCCAGTAGAATTCGTCGGCTTCGAGAGCCGGAAATTCGCTGCGGCTGATATAGATGCGAGAGCCGCGCAACGCCAGTGCCGCGTCGCGGTCAGCTACGCCGCCCAGATGCGCAACGACACTGTCACTATGCGTTTTTGCCTGCAATGACGGCGCCGACTTGCGCTCGTGGCCTTTCACCAGCCACCAGCGTTTGGCGCTTAGCAACGCGTCTCCGCCGTGACCGGCATCCGCATGAGCGGCCACCTTGACCCAGCCTTTGAGACCGTAAGCGTCGACGATTGCACCGACCTCGACCGCATCGGCCGGCCAGCTTTCCGCTGTTTCCGCACGCATTTCTGCTGCATTGGAACCGGCGCTTGCAACTTTGGCTTTCGCCTTGCCTTCGGTTCCCTCGACCGCTTTGCGGACGAATGCACCGAACGGCGCCTGACCAGACGTCTTCGCGCGCGGGGCGGCCGCTTTTGCCTTTACGCGACCTGAATTACCGGAATCACGCTCGGACATGAGAGAACCTCGAAGAGAACCTCGCCGCCAACTTTGACGTCTGCTTCAGCAAAACTCGCGCATCGGACTGCTCACGCGAGCTGCGCGAGCCGCCGGCCGAACCGACGACGATACGCACGCTAGCTACCATTAAGCAGCCGGCTGCGCCTTTTGCGCTTCCTTCACGAGACGCTCGACGGTCGGCGACAGTTGTGCGCCAACGCCTTGCCAGTACGTCAGGCGGTCTTGAGCGATACGCAGCGACTCACCCTTCGTAGCGACCGGGTTGTAGAAACCAACGCGTTCGATGAAGCGGCCGTCACGACGGTTACGCGAATCGGTTGCGACGATGTTGTAGAACGGGCGCTTCTTGGAGCCGCCACGAGCCAAGCGGATGATGACCATACTAGAATCCTTGAAAACCGGGGTTCGGAACGACTGAAACACGCGATTATAGCGGGAAACCGACACCATAACAAACACTTACCGGGATAAACTGGGCAACGGGGTTGCGCCGGCCGGCCGGACGGGCACCCCGGACCACGCCGGAACGCCCGAATTACCTGACGGAACGCCTGTGAAACTCCTGCCGCCATCTGCGTTTTTTTTCACTTCGGTTGCCATCGTTGCGCAGGCTGTCTGCTTTGCGCGAATTATTGGATTTTCCCTATTCGCCGGCTTTTCGCGCACCGTCCGCATGCAGATCTTGCGAACTGGGGCAGCGTCGTTGCTCGCCGCCACTGCCCTGCCCGCTTTCGCCGCCCTGCCGATCGAGCGCATCAAACTGCCGCCGGGCTTTCATCTCGAAGTGCTGTCGGACGCGGTGCCGAGCGCGCGGGCTATGGCGCTTTCGCCGAAAGGCATTCTTTATGTAGGCAGTCTCGACGGCCACGTCTACGCGCTCGAATTGCACAATGGCCGCGTGACGGCTCGCCATGTGATCGCATCCGGGCTGGAAACGCCGGCGGGTGTGGCGTGGCGGGATGGCGCGCTGTATGTCTCCGCCGTGTCGAAGATTCTACGCTTCGACGCGATCGACTCCCACCTGAACGACCCACCCCAACCTGCCGTCGTCACCGACAAACTGCCTACAGAGACGCATCACGGCTGGAAATTCATCGCTTTCGGGCCGGACGGCAAGCTGTACGTGCCGCAAGGCGCGCCCTGCAACGTCTGCCTGAAAGACCGGGACCGCTTTGGGCTGATCGGCCGCATGGACCCCGACGGCAGCCATTATGAAATCGTGGCGCGCGGCATACGCAATACGGTCGGCTTCGCCTGGCATCCGTCGACGCACGAGTTGTGGTTCACCGACAACGGCCGCGACCTGATGGGCGACGACGTGCCGGACGACAAGCTCAACCACGCGCCACGCGCAGGGATGGATTTCGGTTTCCCGTATTGCCAAGGCGGCGACACCCCCGACCCGGAATTCGGCAAAGACCATCCATGCAGTTCGTTCACGCCGCCGGTAGTCAAACTCGGCGCGCATGTCGCCTCACTCGGCATGCGCTTTTACAGTGGCTCGATGTTTCCGGCCGCTTACCGAGACAATATTTTCATCGCCGAGCATGGTTCATGGAATCGCAGCAAGAAGGTCGGCTACCGCGTCGTGCGAGTGATCACCGGCCCGGACGGCAGCAACGCGCATCAGGAAGTATTTGCCGAAGGCTGGCTCCAGCCCGGTGAAGCGGTATGGGGCCGCCCCGCAGACGTGCAGCCGATGCCTGACGGTTCGCTGCTGATCAGCGACGACTACGCCGGTGCGGTCTATCGCGTTACCTACTTGGCGCCTTAGCCGTAACCGCCGCGCAGCTGCGCGCTCAGCCCACCCGCCCCGACAACCCCGCTACGCCCATCAGTCACCCGCGCTGCCGAGGCAGTCGCCCACAGCGTGACCCGCGGCGCTCACAAATCACCCACGCCGTCGATGCGCTCGTTCGCCGCGCGACCGACACCACGCAGCGTGGCGTAGAATGCGCGTCGGTCCGCGCCCACCGGCGCGCCGCTCCTTTCGACCGCCTGTCACTCTGTTCTCGCCTACATGTCCACCCTTGCTTCGACTTCTCAGCGCTTCAGATCCAAGACGATTACCGCCGCACTGGCGTTCTTCTTCGGCAGCCTCGGCGCCCACCGCTTCTATCTGTACGGCATGCGCGACATTTACGGCTGGGCTCAGCTGCTCGGTACGCTGATCGGCATCCCGGGCGTCATGCTAGTGGTGGCAAGTGAGCGGGCCTCGATGCTCGGCTGGGCGCTCGCGTTTTTCGGCGCCGTTTCGCTGCTCGCCGCGTTTCTCGCCGCGATCGTCTACGGACTGCGTCCGGATGAAAAGTGGGACGCGCAGTTCAATGCGCAAACCCAGCGCAAAAGCCGGTCCGGCTGGACGGTCATTTTCATCGTGATCTTTTCGCTGCTGATCGGCGCGTTCCTGCTGATGACGGGCCTCGCGATCTCGTTCCAGACTTACTTCGAAGGCCAGGTTCAAGCCGCCAAGGCGCTCTCGCAATAACCGCCGGCGGCGCCGCGCTAAAAAAGATCCAGTTGAGGATTATTGGGCACCGGCGTTTCGGCACGCGGCGACTCGACCCGGCGAAAGTGCGACATATCCAGAATGCCGCGATCACGCTGGTTCAATCCCAAACGGCGCACCGCTTTCTGGAACCGCTGCTTTAGCAGGTCCGCCCACAAGCCCTCTCCCTTCATTCGAGAGGAGAAGGACGCGTCATAGTCCTTCCCGCCCCGCATATCGCGCACGCGGCTCATCACCCGGTCGGCACGATCGGGAAAATGCGCCGCGAGCCAATCCTTGAATAGCGGCGCGACTTCCCACGGCAAGCGCAGCACGATATAGCTCGCATTGCAGGCGCCCGCCTCCGCACAGGCCTCAAGCACGCGCTCCATGTCCGGCTCCGTGACGAAAGGAATCACCGGCGCGATGCTGACACCGACCGGAATGCCCGCCTCGCTCAGCGTGCGGATCGTGCGCAAGCGACGCGACGGCGTGGCCGCACGCGGCTCAAGCGTGCGCGCGATTTCCGCATCCAGCGTGGTGATGGTGATGGCCGCCATGAACTGCCCGTGCGCCGCCATGGGCGCGAGCAGATCGAGATCGCGCTCGATCAGCGACGACTTGGTGATCGCCGCGAACGGATGACCGCGTTCGCTGAGTACCTCAATCACCCGCCGCGTGAGGCGTAAGTCACGCTCGGCGGGCTGCCAGGCGTCCGTATTGACACCGAGTGCGATGGGTTCCGGCACATAGGATTTCTTTGACAACTCGCGCTCGAGCAATTCCGGCGCATTGATCTTCGCGTAGATGCGGCTTTCGAAGTCGAGCCCGGGCGACAGCCCCAGATAACTGTGTGTAGGTCGCGCGAAGCAGTAGATACAGCCGTGTTCGCAGCCGCGATAAGGGTTCAGCGACACGCTAAACGGAATATCCGGCGACGCGTTGCGCGTGAGAATGGTCTTGGCCCGCTCTTCGAAGACCTGCGTGCGTAATACCTTGGACCCCCCATCTTCGTCCGACGGCGAAAGCCAGCCGTCGTCCACTACTTCGCGCTGGTCGACTTCATAGCGGCCTTGCAGGTTCGTCACCGCACCGCGCCCTTTGCGAGGCGCGGGTGGAGCGATCGGAAATTCGTTGGCGGAGTGGGTGTCGGGATCGGTCACGGCTGGAGCACGCAAAAAACAACACGGCGCAAAACACCTGTATAAATATACAGTGTTTACGCCGTTTGTCGAGTCCCGCCGCGCGCTTGCCGCGTAAGCTAATCGCCCACTGCAATCGTCAGCGTTTCCTTGATCTCTTCCATCACCACATAGCTCTTCGACTGCACCGCGCCCGGCAGTTGCAGCAGGATATCCCCTAGCAGCTTCCGGTAGTCGGCCATTTCGCCAATGCGCGCCTTGATCAGATAGTCGAAATCGCCCGACACAAGGTGGCATTCCAGCACCTCGGGGATCTTCTGAACCTCGCGGCGGAACTGGTCGAACATGTTGCCGCTTTTGTGATCCAGCGTGATCTCGACAAACACCAGCAGCGCCGCGCCCAGATCGGCCGGATTCACGCGCGCGTGATAGCCGGTGATCACGCCGTCACGCTCCATCCGCTTGACGCGCTCGATGCACGGCGTAACCGACAGCCCGACCTGTTCGGCGAGGTCTTTCATCGCCATCCTGCCGTCCTGTTGGAGGAGCCGCAGAATCTTGTGATCGAGCTTGTCGAGGGTGCGGACCGGTTGGCGTTGTGTACGCATGATGTTTTTGCTGAAAATCTTGAAAATACAATAACAAAACCTACCTGACTGTTAATAGTATAGCGGATAACACTGGGCGATCCGCGTTACACCTCGTTAATCGAATGAATTCAAACGAATCGACGAGCACGCCGCCCTCAGATCTCTTACTGGATATCCTGGAGCAGCTATGCGAGTCATCGTTTTGGGCAGTGGCGTCGTCGGTGTGACGAGTGCTTATTACCTGGCGCGCGCCGGTCATGAAGTGACCGTCATCGATCGCGAGGCCGGCCCGGCGCTCGAAACCAGCTTCGCCAATGCCGGCCAGATCTCGCCGGGCTACGCGTCGCCGTGGGCCGCACCGGGCGTGCCGCTGAAGGCCGTCAAGTGGATGTTCCAGAAGCATGCGCCGCTGGCGATCCGCCTCGACGGCACCCAATTCCAGCTGCAATGGATGTGGCAGATGCTGCAGAACTGCACGTCGTCGCGTTATGCGGTGAACAAGGGCCGCATGGTCCGCCTCGCCGAATACAGCCGCGATTGTTTGCAAGCGCTGCGCGCCGAAACTGGTATTCAGTACGAAGGCCGCACCGGCGGCACGTTGCAGGTATTCCGCACGCAACAGCAGTTCGACGGCGCCGCGAAAGACATCGCCGTGCTGCAGGACGCCAACGTGCCGTATGAACTGCTGTCGCCGGCCGAACTCGCGCACGCCGAACCGGCGCTCGCCGCCGTCTCGCACAAGCTGACCGGCGGTCTGCGCCTGCCGGGCGACGAAACCGGCGACTGCCAGATGTTCACCACGCGCCTCGCCGCGCTGGCCGAGCAACTGGGCGTCAAGTTCCGCTACAACACGCCGATCGACGCACTCGCCATGGCGGGCGACCGCATCGCCGGCGTGCAATGCGGCGATGAACTGGTGCGCGCGGATTCGTTCGTCGTGGCGCTCGGTTCGTACTCCACCCACTTCCTGTCCGGCCTCGTGAAGATTCCGGTGTACCCGCTCAAGGGTTATTCGATCACCGCGCCGATCGTCAACGAAGCGTCCGCGCCGGTTTCGACCGTGCTCGACGAAACGTACAAGATTGCGATCACACGCTTCGACGACCGGATTCGCGTCGGCGGCATGGCGGAGATCGTCGGCTTCGACAAATCGTTGCGCGAGGCGCGCCGCGAAACGCTGGAGCTGTGCGTGAACGATCTGTTCCCGGGCGGCGGCGATACGTCGAAGGCTACGTTCTGGACCGGCCTGCGTCCGATGACGCCGGACGGCACGCCGATCGTCGGCCGCACTCCTGTGCCGAACCTGTTTCTGAACACGGGCCACGGCACGCTGGGCTGGACAATGTCGTGCGGCTCGGGCCAACTGCTGGCCGACGTGATGTCGGGCAAGCAGCCGGTGATCAAGGCGGATGATCTGTCGGTGCATCGCTATTTCGGCGAGACCGGTGGTGCGCATCGTCCGGCTTATGCTTGAGGTTTAGGGATCAAAGATTAACGCTTCGCGAGCGGTTGAGCCGGTTTTGCCATCCCAGACAAACCGGCCCTTTTACGCACGAGCATTCGCTATAGCTCGAGAGAAGTGCAGCGTCAGAATTGATCTTCCGACAACCCCAGCACACTCTCCCCACCCTTCGCGCTGACGATCGACGCTTCCAACGCCGACGCCAGCGGCAATACATGCTCCGCGTAGAACTGCGCGGTCGCGATTTTCGCGCCGTAGAACGACGGATCTTCGTCGCGCTTTTCAGCGGCGACCAGCAACGCACGCGCCATCTGCCAGCCGCCGAGCACAATGCCCGCGAGCTTCAGATACGGCACGCTGCCAGCAAACACCGCATTCGGATCGCTCTTCGTGTTGGCCAGGATGAAATCGACCGCCGCGCTCAGCGAGCGATGCCCTTGGGCCAGGTACGTCTTCATCGATTCGAACGCAGCGCCTTGTTGCGCGCCGAGTGCCTCGACCGTTTCAGCAACACCGGCCAGCAGCGACTTCGCCACCTTGCCGCCGTCGCGCACGGTCTTGCGGCCGATCAGGTCGTTGGCCTGAATCGCGGTCGTGCCTTCATAGATCGGCAGGATCCGCGCATCGCGGTAGTACTGCGCCGCGCCCGTTTCTTCGATGAAACCCATGCCGCCATGCACCTGCACACCCAGGCTCGTGACGTCGATCGACAGCTCGGTGCTCCAGCCCTTCACGATCGGCACGAGGTATACGTAGATTGCCTGATGTTCGGCGCGTTTTGCCTCGTCCGGATGACGATGTGCGATATCGCAGTGGGCCGCGGCGACATACGCCAATGCACGCGACGCTTCGGTGAGGCCGCGCATTGTCGCCAGCATGCGGCGCACGTCCGGGTGCTGGATGATCGCCACCGACTGCTTCGCGGAGCCATCCACGGGCCGGCTCTGCACGCGATCCTTCGCATACGCGACGGCCTTCTGATACGCACGATCCGAGATGCCGACACCTTGCATGCCCACCGCGAAACGCGCCGCGTTCATCATGATGAACATGTATTCGAGGCCGCGATTCTCTTCGCCGATCAGATGGCCGATCGCGCCGCCGTGGTCGCCGAATTGCAGCACCGCGGTCGGGCTCGCCTTGATGCCGAGCTTGTGTTCGATCGACACGCAATGCACGTCGTTACGTTCGCCGAGCGAGCCGTCTTCGTTGATGAGGAACTTCGGCACGATGAAGAGCGAAATGCCCTTCACGCCTTCCGGTGCATCAGGCGTGCGCGCCAGCACGAGATGGGCGATGTTCTTCGCCATGTCGTGCTCGCCCCACGTGATGAAAATCTTCGTGCCGAACAGCTTGAACGAACCATCGCCTTGGGGCTCGGCGCGCGTGCGCACCATCGCGAGATCGGAGCCCGCCTGCGGCTCGGTCAGGTTCATCGTGCCGGTCCACTCGCCGGAAATCAGCTTGGGCACGTAGGCTTGTTTTTGCGCTTCGGTACCGGCGGTCAACAGTGCTTCGATCGCGCCGTCGGTCAGCAAAGGGCACAGCGCAAACGACAGATTCGACGCGTTGAGCATTTCGACGCACGGCGTGGCGATCAGCTTGGGCAGGCCCTGGCCTTCGTAGTCGACCGGATGTTGCACGCCTTGCCAGCCGCCTTCGCCGAACTGGCGGAACGCGTCCTTGAAACCGGGCGTGGCGGTGACCACCCCCTCTTTCCAGCTGCTCGGATTGCGATCGCCTTCGACGTTCAACGGCGCCAACACTGCGCCGCACAATTTCGCCGACTCTTCGAGCACGGCTTGAGCCGTGTCGAGGTTCGCGTCTTCGAAGCCCGGCAGCGTCGCGATATCTTCGAGACCGGCCAGTTCTTTCATCACGAACAGCATGTCCTTGATAGGCGCCGTATAGCTCATTTCAGTTCTCCTCCTGTCCAGATATAAAAAGGGCGCTGGACTTGATAGGTCCCGCGCCCTTTTGCGTGCTGCCAGACGCCTTTTACACGGCGCTGCGGCGCTTAGCCGAGCTCGCTAACGAGTTCCGGCACGATCGTGAACAGGTCGCCCACGAGACCGTAATCGGCAACGCTGAAAATCGGCGCTTCCGGGTCCTTGTTGATCGCGACGATCACCTTCGAGTCCTTCATGCCGGCCAGATGCTGGATCGCACCCGAGATGCCGACTGCGACGTACAGTTGCGGCGCGACGATCTTGCCGGTCTGGCCGACCTGATAGTCGTTCGGCACGAAACCCGCGTCGACCGCAGCACGCGATGCGCCCAGCGCTGCGTTCAGCTTGTCGGCCAGCGGCTCGAGAATTTTCGTATAGTTTTCACCGTTGCCCAGACCGCGGCCACCCGAGACGATGATCTTCGCCGACGTCAGTTCCGGACGGTCCAGCTTCGTGACTTCACGGCTCACGAACTGCGACAGGCCGCTATCGGCTGCGGCTTCGATCTTCTCGACCGTTGCGCTGCCGCCTTCGGCTGCTACTGGGTCGAAACCGGTCGTGCGAACCGTGATGACCTTGATCGGGTCTTGAGATTGCACCGTCGCGATCGCGTTACCTGCATAGATCGGGCGCTCGAACGTGTCGGCGCTGTCTACTGCGGTGATGTCGCTGATCTGCGCGACATCGAGCTTTGCGGCGATACGCGGCGCGATGTTCTTGCCGTAGGCAGTCGCCGGCGCGAGGATGTGCGTGTAGTCCTTCGCGATGTTCATGACCGTCGCTTCGACGTTTTCTGCCAGGCCCGCTGCGAGTTGCGGCGCGTCGGCCAGCAACACCTTCGAAACGCCTGCAATCTTCGCAGCCTGATCCGCGGCCGCCTGTGCGTTGTGACCTGCCACCAGCACGTGAATATCACCACCGATCTTCTGCGCCGCTGCAATCGTGTTCAGCGTGGCGGCCTTGATCGACGTGTTGTCGTGTTCTGCTATTACCAGATTCGTCATTTCGTCCGTCTCCTTACAGCACCTTGGCTTCGGTCTTCAGCTTCTCGACCAGCGTCTTCACATCCGGCACCTTCACGCCGGCGGAGCGCTTCGGCGGCTCGACAACCTTCAGCGTCTTCAGGCGCGGCGTCACATCAACGCCGAGGTCTTCCGGCTTGACGACTTCCAGCGGCTTCTTCTTGGCCTTCATGATGTTCGGCAGCGTCACATAGCGCGGCTCGTTCAGACGCAGATCGGTAGTGACCACGGCGGGCAGCATCAGCGACAGCGTTTCAGCCCCACCGTCCACTTCACGCGAAACGGTCGCTTTACCGTCTGCAACGACCACTTTCGATGCAAACGTGGCTTGCGGCAGGTTAGCCAACGCAGCCAGCATCTGGCCGGTCTGGTTCGAATCGTCGTCGATCGCCTGCTTGCCGAGGATGATCAGTTGCGGCTGTTCCTTGTCGACCAGCGCCTTCAGCAGCTTGGCGACGGCCAACGGCTGCAATTCTTCAGACGACTCGATCAGGATCGCACGGTCCGCGCCGATCGCCAGCGCCGTGCGCAGCGTTTCCTGCGCTTGCGTGACGCCTGCCGACACAGCGATCACTTCGGTCGCCACGCCTGCTTCCCTCAGACGAACCGCTTCTTCAACCGCGATTTCGTCGAACGGATTCATCGACATCTTCACGTTCGCGATGTCGACGCCCGTGCCGTCCGATTTCACTCGAACCTTCACGTTGTAATCGACCACTCTCTTGACTGGCACCAGGATTTTCATGCACACGCTCCAAAGTTACGAATACGTCAACCCAACGAACATTATAACGACTGCCCTTTCGCGGCAGCCGTGTCGCGGGCGCTTTAGCAGGAGGATATCGCTCCTCAGCGGCGTGACGGCAATATCGAACGATCGTTCTATTTTAATCCCGAAAAAACCCGGGCGACAACCCCGGGTCCCGACTCACGACTCTAATTTTGCATTGCCGTCATATCTTGCTACGTTTGAAGGCCGTCGAATCACCACGCGGTGATCACAGCGCCGCCAAATTTGCTCTCGACAAACTGCTTCACTTCCGGTGAATGATAAGCCGCGACCAGCTTGGCGACCCACGGCTTGTTCCTGTCAGCTTCGCGGATCGCAATGATGTTCACGTACGGGCCCTTCGGGTCTTCGATCGCGATCGCATCCTGCTTCGGCTTCAGACCCGCTTCCATCGCGAAGTTGGTGTTGATCGCGGCGGCTTCCACGTCGTTCAGCGAGCGCGGGATTTGCGCGGCGTCGAGTTCGACGATCTTCAGCTTCTTCGGGTTGTCGACGATGTCGAGCGGCGTCGCCTTCAGACCTGCGTCCGCGCGCAGCTTCAGCAGACCCTGCTTTTGCAGCAACAGGAGTGCGCGGCCGCCGTTGGTCGGATCGTTCGGCACCGCAATCTTCGCGCCCGGCTGCAATTCGGCCAGCGTCTTGATCTTCTTTGAATAAATGCCCATCGGGTACGTGACCGTATCGGCGATGCGGATCAGCTTGTAGCCGCGGTCCTTCACCTGGGCCTGCAAGTACGGGTCATGCTGGTAGCTGTTCGCGTCCAGATCCCCACCGGCGAGCGCCGCGTTCGGCTGCACGTAGTCGGAGAACTCGACGATCTTGATGTTCAGACCGTTCTTTGCCGCGACGGTCTTCACGACTTCCATGATCTGCGCGTGTGGACCGCCTGTGACGCCGACCTTGATCGTGTCTTCAGCGCGAGCCGCCGTGGCGGCGGCGAACAGCGAGGCGGCGCCAAGCGTGGCGACCAGCTTGAGGATGAAACGACGTTGCATGATGAACCTTTCCGAATCTATCGATTCTGTTGAGAGAGTGTCCCCAAACCTGTCGCTTTGCGCCAGGCCCCCGAGGGGGCGAGAAAACTTGGGGTGACCCGGCGTATTCTCGAGGGGTTCCGATGACCCTTGTTTATTTGTGACTCAGACGACGCACGAGCCAATCCCCGAACGACTGCACCAGTTGCACGAACACGATCAGGATCACCACGACCGTCAGCATCACTTCCGGCAGGAAACGCTGATACCCGTAACGAATGCCCAGATCGCCGAGCCCGCCGCCGCCAATTGCACCGGCCATCGCCGAATAGCCGACCAGCGACACGAAGGTAATCGTCAACCCGGCGACCACGCCCGGCAGCGACTCCGGCAACAGCACCTTGAAGACGATCTGGCTGGTGGTGGCGCCCATCGCCTGCGCCGCTTCGATCAGACCGCGATCGACTTCACGCAGCGCGGTTTCGACCAGACGCGCGATGAACGGCGCGGCTGCAATGGTCAGCGGCACCACGGCCGCAGCCGTGCCGATCGAGGAACCGACCACGAGGCGCGTGAACGGAATCACCGCGACCAGCAAGATGATGAACGGCGTCGAACGCACCGCGTTGACGACTACGCCCATCACGCGATTCACGGCGATGTTCTGCAACACGCCCTGACGGTCCGTCAGATACAGCAGCACGCCGAGCGGCAAACCGACCGCTGCGCCGACCAGTCCGGAAATGCCCACCATCACGAGCGTTTCCCAGAACGACTGGACGAACATATCGAACATTTCACTCAACATACGACAGCTCCTCGACCACCACACCCTGTTCCCGCAGATACGTCAGCGCCTGCGCCACCTTCGTCGGTTCACCGCCCGCGAGTACCGCGAGCGAGCCGAACGCCTGCCCCTGGATCTCGTCGATCTGGCCGTGCAGGATGTTGAAGTCGAGTTCGTAGCGGCGAATCGTTTCCGACAGGATCGGCTGATCGACGCCCGAGCCGGTGAACGCGAGGCGCAGCAAGTGGCCGCTGCCGGTTTTAAGGCGCTCGGCCACGCGCGCTTTCATGGCGGGCGGCAGTTCCTGCGCGATCACGTCGCCGATCAATGCGCGCGTCACTTCATGATGCGGTTGCAGGAATACGTCGATGACCTTGCCCTCTTCGACCACGCGGCCGGCATCGAGCACCGCGACGCGGTCGCAGACCTGCTTGATCACGTCCATCTGGTGCGTGATCAACACGATCGTCAGGTTCAGTTCGCGGTTGATGCGCTTGAGCAGGTCGAGGATCGCACGCGTGGTTTCGGGATCGAGCGCGGAAGTCGCTTCGTCGGACAGCAGCACTTTGGGCTTGCTCGCCAGCGCACGCGCGATGCCGACGCGTTGCTTCTGGCCGCCGCTGATCTGCGCCGGATAACGATCCTTCTGCGCCGACAGCCCGACCAGTTCGAGCAGCGGCAGCACGTTCGCCTCGATCTCGTCGCGTTTCATAGCGGCGAGTTCGAGCGGCAACGCCACGTTTTCGTAGACGGTGCGCGACGACAGCAGGTTGAAGTGCTGGAAGATCATGCCGATCTCGCGGCGCGCCTCGCGCAGTTGCGCGGCAGGCAGCGTCGTCAGATCGCGGCCGTTGACGACGATGTTCCCTTCGCTCGGGCGCGTCAGCAGATTGAGGGTGCGCACGAGCGTACTCTTGCCCGCGCCGCTGCGGCCGATGATGCCGAACACCTCACCCGCCGGAATCGACAGATTGACGTTGTGCAGCGCTTCGACCCAGCCCCGAGGCCCTGCGAAGCGCTGAGAGATATTGCGTATTTCGATCATGGAAAAACGAAACGGCGGAGTTTGCCCGCGAGCGTTTTGTGCTCCCGGCAAGCGGCCGCCGTTGCTTTTATTAGGATTTGAGCCGGCGATTCTACCGCAGGGTCGACATTCTCTTTAATAATCAATTACGATCTTTTCATAACCACAGGGCATTAGAGGCTCGCCCCGGGCGAGATTCTTAGGTGCAGAAGCTCGCTGCGACTATGATCGGGCGGATCAAAATCAGGACACACGGCGGCTATGGAAACAACTCGATCCGGCAATGTGCGTCCCACTGCGGGCGTCCGGAAAAGCGGCGCTGCGTTGCGTTCGACGGTCACGACAAGCGACGGCATCGAACTCCCGCTGTATCGCTGGTCCGCCAGCGCGCCGCTGCGCGCCACGGTGGCGCTGCTGCACGGGCTTGCAGAACACGCGGGGCGTTACGCCGCGCTGGCGGATCGGTTGAACTCGGCCGGTATTGAACTGGTGGCGATCGACCTGCGCGGCCACGGGCATGCGCCGGGCAAACGCGTGTGGGTGAAGCGCTTCGACAACTATCTGCTCGATGCCCAGGCTTTGCTCGATGAAGTGGCCACCGGTTGCGCACCATTGTTCCTGATGGGCCACAGCATGGGCGGCGCGATCGCCGCACTCTATGCAGTCGAACGGCTCGAAACGAGCGGGCGTCCACTGAGCGGTCTGATCCTGTCGAGCCCCGCGCTCGCGCCCGGCCGCGACGTGCCGCGCTGGATGCTCAAGCTGAGCCAGGTCATCAGCCGCCTATGGCCGACCTTTCCGGCAATGAAAATCGATGCGGCGTTGCTGTCGCGCCTTCAGCCCGTTGTGAACGCCAATCGCAATGACCCGTTGGTTCATCACGGCGCGATCCCGGCGCGCACAGGCGCAGAACTGCTGCTGGCGATGGCGCGCATCGAGCGTGGCCGCGCGGCGTTGCGGGTGCCGCTGCTGGTGTATCACGGCACCGCTGACAAGCTCACCGAACCCCAAGGCAGCCGCGAGTTCGGCCAGCACGCGGGTTCACCGGATAAAACGCTTACGATGCACGAAGACAGCTATCACGAGACGATGAACGACCTCGACCGCGATCGGGTGATCGGCGCACTGATCGAGTGGATCGAGAAGCGCCTGCCCAAAGCCTGAGCGTCAGCCAGCATGGAGACTCCAGGCTTCTGCCCGCCAGAGTGTCTGGACCCACCCCGCGCCAGGAATGGCCCGGTTAGCGCTTCCAGTCAGGCGGACGCTTGTCGATGAATGCCTGGACGCCTTCGAGCGCCGAATCGTCCATCATGTTGCAGGCCATGGTCTGGCCGGCGAGCTGATACGCGGCTTCGATGCCCATTTCGAGTTGGCGATAGAAGAGGCCTTTGCCAGCGCTCACAGCTTCGACGGGCTTCGCGCAAATGCTTTTGGCGAGCCTCGCCACCTCGGCGTCGAGCGCGTCCGCCGGAGCAATGCGATTCACGAGACCCTGCTGCTTCGCCTGGAGCGCATCGATGAAATCGCCGGTCAGCAGCATGTCGAGCGCGGCCTTGCGCGACAGATTGCGCGACAGCGGCACCGCAGGCGTCGCGCAGAAAAGACCGAGGTTGACGCCCGAGACGGCAAAACGCGCGGTATCGGCGGCGACCGCCAGATCGCACATCGCGACCAGCTGACAGCCGGCCGCCGTGGCGATGCCGTGTACGCGCGCGATCACGGGTTGCGGCAACCGCTGGATCGTCAGCATCAGCTTCGTGCAGCGCGCGAACAACGCCTGGTAATACGCCAGCGACGGCGCCGCGCGCATTTCCTTCAGATCGTGTCCCGCGCAGAACGCGCGGCCCGCGCCGCCGATCACGACCACTCGCGCATTGGACTCCGCCAGCGCCGACAGGGTTGACTGCAACGCGTCGAGCAAAGCTTCGGAGAGCGCGTTGAATGCATCGGGCCGGTTCATCGTCAATCGCACGACGCCCGGCACGCCATAGGCGTCGTGTTCGATCTCCACCAGTGGAGCGCTGCGCACATCGGCATTCATGGCTGACTGCTCCTTGGGTTGATACATGAGTTCGCGCGTCGCCGCGGCTCAGATCCCGGCCAGCGCGCGCACATGCGCGACCACGCTGCGTCCGAGCGCCGACAGGTTGTAGCCGCCTTCGAGACAACTGACGATTCGCCCACGCGCATAGCGCTTCGCGATCTCGCGCACCTGATCCGTGATCCACGCGTAATCGTCTTCGACGAGACCCATGTTGCCGAGATCGTCCTCGCGATGCGCGTCGAAGCCAGCCGAGATAAAAATCATCTCCGGCTTGAATTCATGCAACCGCGGCAGCCACAGCATATCGACCGCCTCACGCACCGCCATGCCTTGCGAGCGCGCCGGCATCGGCACGTTGCACATGTTCGGCGCCTGATTGTCGGCGCCGGTGAACGGATAGAACGGATGCTGGAAGATGCTGCACATCAGCACCCGCGAGTCGCCCGAAAACGCCGCTTCGGTGCCGTTGCCGTGATGGACGTCGAAGTCGATGATCGCCACGCGCTGCATGCCATGCACTTCAAGCGCATGGCGCGCGGCGATCGCGACGTTGTTGAAGAAGCAGAAGCCCATCGCACGCGCCGGTTCCGCATGGTGGCCAGGCGGGCGCACGCTGCAGAACGCGTTGTCGTAGCGGCCTTCGATCACCGCGTCGGTCGCGGCCACCGCAGCGCCGGCCGCGCGCAACGCGGCCTGCAAGGTATGCGGGTTCATCGACGTGTCGGGATCGATTTCGGCGAGGCCCTCCGCAGGCGAGCGGCTGCGGATGTAATCGACGTGTGCTTGCGTATGCACGCGCAGCAGCGCGGCTTCGTCGGCAAGCGGCGGCGACTCGCGCTCGATCAGCGAATCGATGCGGCTTGCGATCAGTTGATCTTCGATTGCCTGCAGGCGCGCCGGGCATTCGGGATGCCATTGCCCCATATCGTGCAGCAAACAATCGGCATGGGAATAAAAGCCTGTTGCCATGATTCTCTTCTGCGGCGCGGCGCCTTCGAGGCGCGCGCGGCGTGTCTCCGTCCAAGGGCGCGCGCACTGGGCGCGCCAACACTCGTCAAGTTACCACACGACGCAGCTGTGACGCCGCGGGCACAGTTTTGCAGAAGGCGTCGGGTATACTGCCCCGATCCGTTTTTCCCCTGTCTCTTTCGCACTGCGCCCCTAGCTCACTATGACCGTCAAGCTTGCTCTGTCCGCACGAAACCGGCTACGCATGAAGACCGTGGCCGCCGCACTGTCCGTCGCATCGTGCATGTTCATGGCAACCAGTCCGGCGATCGCGCAAAGCGCCGGGAAGAAGCCGCCGCTGCGGCTCGCGCAAAGCCAACCGCAGCCGGTGGTGCCGCAAGGGCAAACCTTCGAAGAAGAGATTATTCCCCAGCGTTACGCGAACAACCCGAATGTCGACGCGTTCATCAACGACATGTCGGCGCGCTACGACTTCGACGAAGCCGCGCTGCATGCCCTCTTCGCACGCGTGAGCTATTCGGCCACGGCGGTCAAGCTCGTCACGCCCTCGCCTTCGCCGTCGGTCAAGAACTGGCGCGTATATCAGTCGCGCTTTCTCGATCAGGTTCGCATCAACGCCGGCGCGCGCTTCTGGCGCGCCAACCAGGCGACGCTGCAGCGCGCCTACGAAGAATTCGGCGTGCCGCCGGAAGTGGTCGTCGGCATCATCGGCGTGGAGACGATCTACGGCCGCTTCATGGGCAACTTCCGCGTGCTCGACGCGCTGACCACGCTCAGCTTCGACTATCCGAACACCGCCAATCGCGCGGATCGCCAGGCGACCTTCCGCAAGAATCTCGCAGACTACCTGGTGTGGACGCGCGATTCGCAAATCGATCCGACCACGGTGCTCGGCTCCTACACTGGCGCGATCGGGATTCCGCAGTTCCTGCCGAGCAGCATCGTGCAATACGCGGTCAGCTACGACGGCAACAAGCAGATCGATTTGCGTACGAGCCAGGCGGATGCGATCGGCAGCGTGGCGAACTATCTGCGTCAGAACGGTTGGGAAAACGGCCGGCCGGTGGTGTGGAAGATCGGTTCGGACGCCGGCAGCCTGGGCGTTGCGCAAGCCGCCGCCGACGGTCAACCGGAGCCGCACTGGCCGCTCGACCAATTGCTGCGCGCCGGGCTGCTGCTGAACGAGCCAGAGCTCGATATCGCGTCGGAAGCCGCCACGCCGGTGACGGTGGTCGATCTGCCGTCGCCCGGGCGCGGCACGGAGTACATGCTGGGCTTGAAGAACTTCTATGTGCTGACGCGCTACAACCGCAGCTTCTTCTACGCACTCGCGGTCTATCAATTGGGCGAGCGGGTCAAAGCGCAGATGCAGGCTAGTGACGCGGCCAACGCCAGCAGCAATGCGGTGGCGCCGGCAGCGGCTTCGCAATAAGCTGCGCGGCGGTTGTTGCCACGCTCTCGCCGCTTCACGGGCGAGCGACACAAAAAAAGCGCCGGCATAGTCCGGCGCTTTTCTATTGGCTGGCGCTACGACGTACGCTTAAGCCGGAAACACACCCGTCGACAGATACCGGTCGCCACGGTCGCAGACGATGAACACGATCGTCGCATTCTCCACCTGGTGTGCAACGCGCAGCGCCACTTCGCAGGCGCCGCCGGACGAGATGCCGGCAAAGATCCCTTCGACCGAAGCCATGCGCCGAGCCATCGCTTCAGCAGCGGCCTGGCTTACGTTTTCCACGCGATCCACTCGGCTGCGATCGAAAATCTTCGGCAGGTAGGCTTCCGGCCACTTGCGGATGCCCGGAATGCGCGACCCTTCTTCCGGCTGCGCGCCGATAATTTCGATCGCCTGATTCTGTTCTTTCAGGTAGGTGGACACGCCCATGATCGTGCCGGTCGTGCCCATCGACGACACGAAGTGCGTGATGCGCCCTTCGGTGTCGTGCCAGATTTCCGGGCCCGTGCCTTCGACGTGCGCGGCCGGATTGTCCGGGTTCGCGAACTGGTCGAGGATGAGGCCCTTGCCTTCGCGTTGCATCTGCTCGGCGAGATCGCGCGCGTATTCCATGCCGCCCGTGACCGGCGTCAGCACGATCTGCGCGCCATAGGCGGCCATGCTCTGACGGCGCTCCACCGACAGGTCTTCCGGCATGATCAGCACCATCTTGTAGCCCCGGATCGCCGCCGCCATAGCCAGCGCGATGCCGGTGTTGCCGCTGGTCGATTCGATCAGCGTGTCGCCCGGCTTGATGCGCCCGCGTGCTTCCGCTTTCTTGATCATCGACAGCGCCGGACGGTCCTTCACCGAACCCGCGGGATTGTTGCCCTCGAGCTTTGCAAGGATCACGTTATTGCGGCTGCGGATCTCGTCGTCAGGGAGCCGGACGAGTTGCACGAGGGGCGTATTGCCAATCGTGTCTTCAATCGTTTTGTAAGCCATATCGGTTCGAGTGCAGTCGATGCGCGGAGTCTTCAATCCATCGATTCTAAACCACCGTGCGTGCGGCTGCCGTGCGGCCCTTCTGTCCGCATGGATGCAGGCGTCGACCAGCGAGCGCGCAGGGCGACCGGTCACCGCGCAAAAGGCTGCGTAAAGCGCCGTGCAAAAAGGCTGTGCGAAGAACCGCGGACCAATCACGCGCGAACCACGCCTCCCAGCGCAAAAAGCCCGCGGTTGAGAACCGCGGGAGCCAGTCATCTGCATGACAGCTGAAGGAGTGTACTGACCCACTCCGACCATGAAGGGGAACGACGGTAGCGGACCACGCGCGCCGGTAACCAGCCCCGCGCGCACGGCCCGCGTCAGGCTATTTCTTTACCGCCACAGTGGCGTTGTTCTTTTGGGTATTGGCCGAGGCGGCCGCATTGGCGCCATTGCCCGCAGCGGTCGCGCCCTTGGTCTGTGAAGACGCCGCAGCCTGCGTGTTAGCAGCCGCGCCAGCCGGACCGACAGCGAGACCCTCCGCCTGCAGGCGCTCGACGGTATGCCCGCCCATGCCTTTGACGCGCTTGCCGAGATCGGCCGGGTCCTTGAACGGACCATGCGCCGAACGCTCGTCGAGAATGGCTTTCGCTTTGGCAGGACCGATGCCCTTGATGCCGCGCAACGCATCCTCGTTGGCAGTGTTGACGTCGACCGCGGCATACGCGTGGCCGAAAGCGGCCAGCATCGCCGCGGTAACCAGAATTTTTCGAAACATATGGAATCTCCCTCGTACAACCGGTTGGCGACCATCACCAACCGGGAGATTCCAGTTTAAAGAGGTATCCGAAAGATTTACACCTGGCCGAATAGCCAACGTACGTATCGATCGACACCTTCCTGCACGCTCAAAAACGGCGCATCGTAACCGGCGGCACGCAGCTTCGTCTGGTCGGCCTGCGTGAAGCATTGGTACTTGCCGCGCAATGCATCGGGAAACGGAATGTAGTCGATCAGCCCGCGCTGCACCTGATCCGCGAGCGACAAAGGCGGCTCGTTGTTCAGCGAACGCAGAGTGTTGACCACCGTGCTGGCGATATCGTTGAATGGTTGCGCACGGCCGCTGCCGAGGTTGAAGATGCCGGACTTGTCCGGATTGTCGAAGAAAAACAGGTTGACCTTCACCACGTCTTCGATAGAGACGAAATCGCGTGTCTGCTCGCCCGCGGCATAACCGTTGTACTCGCCGAACAGCTTGACCTTGCCCTCGGCGCGGAACTGGTTGAAGTTGTGAAACGCCACCGACGCCATGCGCGCCTTGTGCGTTTCGCGCGGCCCATACACGTTGAAATAACGGAAGCCGGCGATCTGGCTCTTCGCGGTGGGCAACACGCGGCGAATCACCTGGTCGAACAGGAACTTCGAATAACCGTACACGTTCAGCGGCTGCTCGACTTCGCGCTCTTCTACGAAGCGGTTCGAGCCGCCGTACGTTGCCGCCGAAGACGCGTACAGAAACTGGACGTTCTGTGCGAGACAGACATCGAGTACTTCACGGCTATAGCGGAAGTTGTTGTCCATCATGTAGCGGCCGTCGGTTTCCATCGTGTCCGAGCAGGCACCTTCGTGGAAAATCGCGCGCACTTTGCCGAAATCGCCCCGTTTGAAGCGTTCGACGAATTCAGTCTTGTCGAGATAATCGTCGATCTCGCAGTCGACCAGATTCTTGAACTTGTCCGCGCGCGAAAGGTTATCAACCGCGATGATGCGTTGTTCACCGCGCTCGTTGAGCGCCTTCACGAGATTGCTGCCGATAAAGCCGGCCGCGCCGGTGACGATGAGGGTCATGATGATCCTGCGGTAATGATTTTCAGCTGCCGCGCCGCGGATTCCTTTTTTTTGCCACCGAAGGGCGCAAAGCGAAGAATCCGGCGGCCCGCATCAATGAAAGAGTTCGTCGTAGTTGACGGTGGCGGTGCCGAGTTTGCCGACCACGATGCCGGCCGCGCGATTCGCGAGTCCGACCGCCTCGACCAGCGTCAGGCCCGCGCCGAGCATGGCGGCGAGCGTGGCGATCACGGTGTCGCCCGCGCCCGACACATCATACACTTCGCGTGCAACGGCCGAAGTGTGCAGGATGCCGTCTTCGGAGAAGAGCGTCATGCCCTCCTCCGACCGCGTCAGCAACAGCGCCTTGAACTCGAGATCGGCGCGCAGCCTGGTCACGCGCGCGATCAGATCTTCCTCGGATTTCCACTGGCCGACCACCTCGCGCAACTCGGCGCGATTCGGCGTGATCAGCGTCGCACCGCGATAGCGCTCCCAATCGTCGCCCTTCGGATCGACCAGCACCGGCTTGCCCGCTGCGTGCGCCTTCGCGATCATTTGCGTGACATGCGTCAGGCCGCCCTTCGCATAATCCGACATCAGGATCACGTCGTGCGACGGCAGCAGGTCGTCGAAGCGCTGAAGGCTCGCAAGCAGCACTTCATGCGCCGGCGAGTTTTCGAAGTCGACGCGAAGCAACTGCTGCTGACGCGACAGCACGCGCAGCTTGATGGTGGTGAGCAGCGCCGGGTCGCGTTCGAGATGCGGCGTCACACCGCTTTCGCTGAGCAACTGCACGATGCGCTCGCCGGGCTCGTCATGACCGACCACGCACAGCAAGCCCGCCTGCGCGCCGAGCGCGACCGCATTGCGCGCCACGTTCGCGGCCCCGCCGAGGCGGTCTTCCTGACGCTGCACATGCACGACCGGCACCGGCGCTTCCGGCGAAATACGGTTCACGTCGCCGAACCAGTAGCGATCGAGCATCACGTCGCCGACCACCAGCACGCGCGCGGCACCGAGCCGTTCGCGCCGCACCACGGCGAGCTTCGGCGCCAGCGTGGACGCAGCGGCCTCAGGCATTGCTGGAGACAGCGGCCGGAAGTTCAGAGGGCTGGGCATAGGGTCGTCCGATCGAGTGATAGTCGATGCCGAGCTCGGTCATCGCGTCCGGTTCGTACAGATTGCGGCCGTCGAAAATCAGCGGCGACTTCAGCACCGATTTCAGATGCACGAAATCCGGGCTCTTGAATTCCTTCCATTCGGTGACGATCACGAGCGCGTCGGCGCCGGTGAGCGTCTCGTCCTGGGTGCTCGTGAACGTAAGGCGCGCGAGCTGGTCAGGTGCATCGTGCAGATCCATGGCGAACACGCGGCGCGCTTCGGTCACGGCCACCGGATCGTACGCGCGAACCTGGGCGCCGCGCGCCAGCAGTTCGGCGATGACGCGACGGCTCGGCGCCTCGCGCATATCGTCGGTATTCGGCTTGAAGGCGAGCCCCCACACGGCGAATGTACGGCCGCTCAGATCTTCGCCGAGCTTGCCCGCGATCTTGTGCACCAGCACGTCCTTCTGCTTGTAGTTCACTTCCTCGACCGCTTCGAGAATGCGCAGATTGTGGCCGCTTTCGCTGGCGGTGCGGATCAGCGCCTGCACGTCCTTGGGGAAACACGAGCCCCCGTACCCACAACCGGCATACAGGAAGTCATAGCCGATACGCGGGTCCGAACCGATGCCGCGACGTACCGCTTCGATATCCGCACCGACCCGGTCCGCCAGGTTCGACATCTCGTTCATGAACGAGATGCGCGTGGCGAGCATCGCATTGGCTGCGTATTTCGTGAATTCAGCCGAGCGCACGTCCATATACAGCGTGCGTTCGTGATTGCGGTTGAACGGCGCGTACAGGCGCTTCATCAGTTCGCGCGCGCGCAGGCCGGCTTCGTCTTCGTCGCTGCCGAGCACGATGCGATCAGGGCGCATGAAGTCGTCGACGGCCGCGCCTTCCTTCAAAAATTCAGGGTTGGAAACCACCGAGAATCGGTGTTGCTCGCTGTCGGCGAGCCCGCGCCTCGCCAGTTCCTCTTCGACTACCGCGCGCACGCGCTGCGCAGTGCCGACCGGCACCGTCGATTTGTCGACGATGACCTTGAACCCGGTCATCGTGCGGCCAATGTTGCGCGCGGCCTCAAGCACATATTGGAGGTCGGCCGAACCGTCTTCATCGGGCGGCGTACCGACCGCGATGAACTGCACGTCGCCGTGCGCCACGCTCGCTGCGATATCCGTCGAAAACGTGATGCGCCGCGCCGCGCGTGTGCGGGCGATGATCTCCAGCAAGCCCGGCTCGTGGATCGGCACGCCGCCGTTGTTGAGGATTTCGATCTTGCGTGGATCGACGTCGAGACAGAAGACGTCGTGGCCGATTTCGGCGAGACACGCGCCAGTGACGAGGCCGACATAGCCTGTGCCGATAATGGTGATTTTCATACGCTTTCCGGTAGAGGGTTCCGGTGGGAGTTTCTCGTAGTAAACAAGGCCGTCATGGTCCGGTTCGGCATGCCTCGCCTATTGGACCGCCGTCGTTGCGGCGCGGCTAGGCGATTGCGCGCGCGATCAATTCGACGCCGTGATCGGTTCGACGCGACGCGGCGCATAGGTTTCCCAACCGCTGCAACCCGGGCACTGCCAATAGAAAAGCCGCGCCCTGAAACCGCAATTCTGGCACGTATACCGTGGCAGATTTTTGGTGCGCTGACGGATTAGCGTGCGCATCAGTTCGAGCTCGCTGCGCCGGGGCTCTTCCGCGACCGCTTCCTGTGCCTCCAGTAGACGCGTCATGCCCGCCAGATTCGGCGACTTCTGCATCTGCGAGCGCGCCAGTGCATGCGCGGCATCGGGCCCGCGCAACGCCGCGACGTGCTGATACGCGACATCGAGCAGATCGTTCGACGGATAGCGGTCCACCCACGTGGTAAGCAGGTCGGCGCCATCCTGCGGGCGGCCGAGCGCCTCGTAGGCCTTCATCAGCTTTTCCGCGACGAGCGGCAGATAGGCCGGATTCTGTTCCTCGACGCGCCGCCATTGGGCGATGGCCGCGTCTTGCGCGCCACCGGCCGCGTCGACGTCGCCGAACAGGATCGTGGCGCGCACGTTGGTCGAATTCGCCTTCAGGGCAAAGCCGAGCTGGCGGCGCGCCTCCTCCGCGTTCTTCTGTTGCAGCGCTTCCTGGGCGAGCTCGCAATGGAACTGCGCGATTTCCTTGTCGAGCGATTCGGCGCCCATCGTTTCCAGGTGGCGCGCAGTGTCGATCGACTTGATCCAGTCTTTCTCGATCTGGTAGATGGTCAGCAATGCGCGCTGCGCGCCCAACGCGTAATTGCCGGTTTCGAGCGAGCGGAAGGTCTCTTCGGCGCGGTCGAGCAAGCCGGCTTTCAGGAAGTCCTGGCCCAGTTCGTACAGCGCGTGATCGCGCTCGGTGACGGGCAGATCCGTGCGGCTCAGCAGATTCTGATGCACGCGAATCGCACGGTCCGTTTCGCCACGGCGCCGGAACAGATTACCCAGCGCGAAGTGCAACTCGACCGTTTCGGGGTCGAGCTTGACCACTTCGATGAACGCATCGATCGCCTGATCAGGCTGCTCGTTGAGCAGGAAATTCAGGCCGCGGAAGTAGGAGCGCGGCAAGCTGGCGCTTTCGGACAGCAGCGTCTTGAGGTCGTAGCGCGCGGCCATCCAGCCAAACGCAAAAGCGATGGGTATGACAAGCAGCCACCAGAAGTCTAGATCCATGCGATTAATGCAAATGTTCGGGAAAGCGGAAACGGAAAGCCGTGCTTCAACGGCACGGCAGAAGACAACTTAGATCAGCGGCGGCATGGGCGGTTGCTCGACCACCACGGGGGCTTCGCGCGCCACCCGCAGTTCGCGCTTGAGCCGGCCATTCTCCATGCGCAGGCGCACCATGGCCGGCATCGACGACACCAGCCCGGCCAGCAGCCCCACCACGAAGAACGCGAGGCCGATCAGGATCAAAGGCGCCGACCACGCGTAGCCAGCGAGGAAATTCAGCGTAGCGGGTTGTGTATTGGAGAGCGCGAGCACCAGCAGCAGCACGAACACCAGCACACGGATCAGCCAGACGATAAATTTCATGAATAGGTCTCTTGACGGCAGTTGCGGGGTGACGCCGGCTTGATGACGCGTCGCGCCACGGTGTTGCCCGCGCCGAAGTGACCCGTATTGTAATTGAAGCCCTCGCGGCTGGGCAGGAACTGGCGGATAGAGGACTTGCGCGAGGTGTGCGTTGCCGCAAACGAACGCGTCCGCGGGGTGTTCGGGCGAACGAAAACTACGGACGAAAAAAAAGCGCCCGAAGGCGCTTTTTCTGGTCTTTTGCCGTCTGGCTTTGGCCGCTGACGCTGCCGATGCCACGCTGCCGACCCGCGCAGCAAAGCATTTACAGATCGTCATCCGGCTCTTCGGCCTTCATCGGCTCGCCCGCGCGACGATCTACCCGCTCGCGCAACTCCTTGCCGGGCTTGAAGTGCGGTACATACTTCTCAGGTACCAACACCTTCTCGCCCGATTTCGGATTACGCCCGACACGGGAGGGACGACGGTTGAGGCCGAAGCTGCCGAAGCCGCGAATTTCGATGCGATGACCGTTGGCAAGCGCCTCCGACATCGCATCAAGCATCGTCTTCACCGCGAAATCCGCATCTTTAAGTACAAGCTGCGGAAATCGCGTAGCCAGCTGGGCGACCAATTCCGATTTGGTCATACTGCAGCAGACCCCTTAAGAAAACGCTGGGCTTACTGGTTCTGGCCGTCGAGCTTGGCCTTCAGCAGCGCGCCGAGGTTCGTCGTGCCGGTAGCAGCCGAGCTCGAATCCGACGAAGCCAGGCCGCGGATCGCTTCCTGTTGCTCAGCCGAATCCTTGGCCTTGATCGACAGGTTGATACCACGCGACTTGCGATCGATGTTGATGATCATCGCATTGACCTTGTCGCCGTCCTTCAGCACGTTGCGAGCATCTTCCACGCGGTCTTGTGCGATTTCCGAAGCGCGCAGGTAGCCTTCGACTTCAGCCGACAACGTAACCACTGCACCCTTCGCGTCCACCGTCTTGACCACGCCGTCGACGATCGAACCCTTGTCGTTCATTGCAACGAAGTTGCTGAACGGGTCGCCTTCGAGCTGCTTGATACCCAGCGAAATGCGTTCCTTCTCGACGTCGATGCCGAGAACGATCGCTTCCACTTCGTCGCCCTTCTTGTACTTGCGAACCGCTTCTTCGCCCGTTTCGCTCCACGACAGGTCCGACAGGTGAACCAGACCGTCGATGCCGCCCGGCAGACCGATGAAGACGCCGAAGTCGGTGATCGACTTGATTGCGCCTTGCAGCTTGTCGCCCTTCTTGAAGTTGCGGCTGAAGTCGTCCCACGGGTTCGGCTTGCATTGCTTCATGCCGAGGCTGATACGGCGGCGGTCTTCGTCGATTTCGAGAACCATGACTTCGACTTCGTCGCCCAGCTGAACAACCTTCGACGGTGCGACGTTCTTGTTCGTCCAGTCCATTTCCGACACGTGGACCAGGCCTTCGATGCCCGATTCCACCTCGACGAATGCGCCGTAGTCGGTGATGTTGGTGACCTTACCGAACAGGCGCGTGCCCGACGGGTAACGGCGCGAGATGCCTTCCCACGGATCGTCGCCCAGTTGCTTGATACCCAGCGAAACGCGGTTCTTCTCTTGATCGAACTTGAGAATCTTCGCGGTGACTTCCTGGCCAACCGACAGCACTTCGCTCGGGTGACGCACACGACGCCATGCGATGTCGGTGATGTGCAGCAGGCCGTCGATACCGCCGAGGTCCACGAATGCGCCGTAATCGGTGATGTTCTTCACCACGCCTTCCACGATCGCGCCTTCCTTCAGCGTTTCGAGCAGCTTTGCGCGCTCTTCGCCTTGGGTTGCTTCGATCACGGCACGGCGCGACAGCACGACGTTGTTACGCTTGCGGTCGAGCTTGATGACGCGGAATTCCAGCGTCTTGCCTTCGTACGGGGTCGTGTCCTTGACCGGACGCGTGTCAACCAGCGAACCCGGCAGGAACGCGCGGATGCCGTTGACCATGACGGTCATGCCGCCCTTGACCTTGCCCGTGATCGTGCCGGTCACGAGTTCGTTGTTGTCGAGCGCCTTCTCCAGCGACAGCCACGAAGCCAGGCGCTTCGCCTTGTCGCGCGACAGGATCGTGTCGCCATAGCCGTTTTCCAGCGCGTCGATCGCGACGGAAACGAAGTCGCCCGCCTGCACTTCTACCTCGCCCGCGTCGTTCAGGAACTCTTCGAGCGGGATGTAGGCTTCGGACTTGAGACCAGCGTTGACGACCACGAAGTTGTGGTCAACACGCACGACTTCGGCGGAGATCACTTCGCCGGCGCGCATGTCTTGCTTGGTCAGCGACTCTTCGAACAGAGCCGCAAAAGATTCGGTATTCGGGTTGGAAGTTTGCAGGTCGGACATAAAAATCAAAATTTGCATGGTTCTCGCGGTGCCCGGCTGGCCGGACGGTCAGCAACTTCGGCAAGGATGCGAATGCCACGCGGGGTTAAAGGGTTAATACACGCTCCACGCCACGCGCGGAGCACCTACTGACTACGGTACTTCTACTGCGCCCACCGCTCAAACGCTACTCAAACATCAAGCATGCGGGACCCATGCTTCATACCACTGCACCACCTGCTCAACCGACTGGTCGATCGACAATGCGGAGGTATCAAGCAGCTTTGCATCCGCTGCGGGCTTGAGCGGCGCGGCTGTGCGCTGACTGTCGCGCTCGTCGCGCTCACGCAAATCCCGGAGCAAGTCATCCATATTAGCAGAAAATCCTTTTTGGATCAATTGCTTATGCCGGCGCGCCGCGCGGGCCTCGACGCTGGCGGTCATGAACACCTTCAGTACGGCGTCCTGGAAGATCACGGTGCCCATGTCGCGGCCGTCGGCGACCAGTCCCGGTTCCTTACGGAAAGCCCGCTGGCGCGCCACCAGCGCGGTTCGCACGGGCGCGTGCACGGCAATCGCCGAGGCGCGGCTGCCGACTTCCTCCGCGCGAATATCGGTGGATACATCAGTGCCGTCGAGTTGCGCCAGCCCTTCGCGAAAGGTGATGTGCAAGTCGTCGATCAGGTTTACAAGGGCGTCTATGTCGTTCGCCGCGACGTTGTAGCGAATGCTGGCCAGCGCGGCGAGCCGATACAGTGCGCCGCTGTCCAGCAAGTGGAAGCCGAGGCTTGCTGCAACCAGCGCGGCCACGGTGCCTTTGCCGGAGGCACTCGGGCCGTCGATCGTAATGACGGGCGTTTGGTGAAAGGGACGGGTCGGTTTCATCGAAAAAGTCGCACGTCAGTCGATTCGGGGACGAATCAGGGTTGAGCGAGCGCGGTGAAGCGCTCGAAATAATCGGGGAACGTCTTGCCGACGCACTTCGGGTCGTTGATCCGGATCGGCACGCCGCCGAGACTCACCAGCGAGAAGCACATCGCCATGCGGTGATCGTCGTAGGTGTCGATCGCGGCGTTCGGGATCAGCGTTTCAGGCGGCGTGACGACGAGGAAATCCTCACCCTCCTGCACCTGCGCGCCGACCTTGCGCAGTTCCGTCGCCATTGCGGCGATCCGGTCGGTTTCCTTCACGCGCCAGCTGGCGATGTTACGCAGCGTGGTCGCACCGTCGGCGAACAGTGCGGCGACGGCGATCGTCATCGCGGCATCGGGAATCAGGTTGAAGTCCATGTCGATCGGGTCGAGCTTGCCGTTGTCGTTGCCGACACCGCGTACTTCAATCCAGTCGTCGCCCATCTGCAGGTTCGCGCCCATCTTGATCAGGGCATCGGCAAAGCCGACGTCGCCCTGGATGCTGGCCCGCCCGACGCCTTCCACCCGCAACGGGCCGCCGCCGAGCGCGCCGGCCGCCAGAAAATACGATGCCGACGACGCATCGCCTTCCACCATGATCGTGCCCGGCGACTGATAACGCTGCCCCGCCGGCACGACGAACTGGTGCCAGCCGTTGCGTTCGACCTTGATGCCGAAGCGCTCCATCAGCTTGATCGTGATTTCGATGTACGGCTTCGAGATCAGTTCGCCGTCCACCTGCACAGTGCTCACGCCGCTTTCGGTACGCAACAGCGGCAGCGTCATCAGCAGCGAGGTCAGGAACTGGCTCGACACGTCGCCGCGCACGCGGATCGGCGCGTCGGCCAGAATCCGCGCCGGGCGAATCCGCAACGGCGGATAGCCTTCATTCTCTTCGTAGTCGATCGTCGCGCCGATCTGCCGCAAGCCGTCGACCAGGTCGCCGATCGGCCGCTCGTGCATGCGCGGTACGCCGTGGATACGATAGTCGCCACCATTGACCGCGAGCGCCGCGGTCAGCGGCCGCACCGCCGTGCCGGCGTTGCCGAGGAACAGGTCGGCCGTGCGCGCCGTGAACGCGCCGCGCGTGCCGGTCACGACACAGGTGTCGCCTTCACGCTTCAACCGCACGCCGAGCTTTTCGAGCGCCTCGAGCATCACGCGCGTATCGTCCGAATCGAGCAGGTTCGTGATGGTCGTTTCTCCCTCGGCGAGCGCCGAGAGCAGCAACACACGATTCGAAATGCTCTTCGAACCGGGCAGGCGAACCGTGCCGGACGCACGAGAAAATGGTCCGAGATCGAGGAATTCCATGATTGAGTCCAGTTTCCGGTTATTTCGAGGCATCGCCGAGGGCGGCCCCGGCAGTGCGCTGTTCCTGCCATTCGCTGCGCGCGACCCGCGAGCGGGCGAACACGGCTTCGAGCGCGGCGCCGTCGGCGGCGTCGATTGCCGCGCGTAAGCGCGCGAGCACCGCTGTGTAGGCATCCAGCTCATCCAGCAGCGCAACGCGATTCGCGACGCACACGTCACGCCACATTTCCGGGCTCGACGCGGCGATGCGCGTGAAGTCGCGGAAACCGCCGGCGGCGAATGAGAATTTCAGCGCGGCGTCGGGCGAATTGAGAATCTGTTCGACGAGCGCGAATGACAGCACGTGCGGCAAATGACTGACCGAGGCGAGCACGCGGTCATGCTGGTCGGGCGCCATGTCGCGCACGCAAGCGCCGGTTGCGCGCCACATCGCGGCAACGCGCTCGACCGTTTCCGGTGCATTCTCCGGCAGCGGGCACAACACGACATTGCGGTTCACATACAGGTCAGGCAAGGCGGCATCCGGGCCGCTCGCCTCACGCCCGGCAATCGGATGCCCCGGCACGAACTGGGCGACGCGCGCACCGAGCGCCGCACGGGCAGCGGAAACCACGTCGGACTTGGTGCTGCCGGCGTCGGTGACGATCGTGCCTGCCTCAAGAAACGGTGCAATGCGTTGGAGCAACGGCTGCGTCTGGGCGACGGGCGCGGCAAGCAGCACAAAGTCTGCGCCGGACAGCGCATCACGCAACGCGGCGTCGTCATTCAGCGCCGCGGCTGCGTCGATCACGCCCAACGCCAGAGCGCGGGCTGTCGACGCGGACGAACGCCCGACGCCGATCACCGTGCGCGCGCCTGCCACCTCGCCCCGCTCGCGCAGCGCGCGCGCAAGCGATCCGCCGATCAGGCCGACACCGAAAATCACCAGCTTATTAAAAGAGAACGCGGCCACGTCGGTCACAGAAAAAGCGCGCTATTCATGCAAATGAGGCGCGCGGGTCAAGGTCTACCGCTTACGCGGTGGCGAGCGTCTTTTCGAGCGCCGCAAGGAACGCTTCGTTTTCTTCCGGCAGGCCGATCGTGATGCGCAGCCATTGCGGCAACCCATAATTGCCGACCGGGCGCACGATCACGCCCTGCTTCAGCAACGCCAGGTTGACCCGGTTGCCGGCTGCGTCGTCGTTGCCGACGCGCACCAGCACGAAGTTGCCATCTGACGGCACGTACTCGAGACCGAGTTTGTCGAACGCTTCGGTCAGACGACGGTAGCCTTGCGCGTTCAACGCCGCACTCTGTTCCAGAAACGCCTTGTCATTTAGCGCGGCGATCGCAGCGGCCTGCGCCAACGTGTTCACGTTGAACGGCTGACGCAGACGGTTCAGCAGATCCGTCAATTCAGGCTGCGCAATCGCGAAGCCCACGCGCAAGCCCGCCAGGCCAAACGCCTTCGAAAACGTGCGCGACACCAGCAGATTCGGATAACGACGCACCCACGCAATGGAGTCGTAGCGTTTTTCTTCCGGCAGATACTCCGTGTACGCCTCGTCGAGCACAACGGCCACGTGAGGTGGCACCCTATCCAGAAACGCTTCGAGCTTCGCGCCTTCGATGAACGTGCCGGTCGGATTGTTCGGGTTGGCGACGAAGATCAGGCGCGTATCGTCGGTGATCGCGGCAAGCATGGCCTCGAGATCGTGACCGTACTTGACGGCCGGCACGACGATCGCGCGCGCGCCCACGCCTTGCGTGGCCAGTGCGTAGACCGCGAACGAATACTGCGCGTAGACGATCGACTGCCCCTTCTCGACGAATGCATGTGCGGCGATTTCGAGGATGTCGTTGCTGCCGTTGCCAAGTGTTACCCAGTCGGCCGGCACACCGTAACGCTCGCTCAGCGCCGCCTTCAGTTCGAATGCATTCGCGTCCGGATAGCGGCCGAGTTCGCTGGCGGCCTGCGCCATCGCGCGCTGTGCCGATTCCGGCATGCCGAGCGGATTTTCGTTCGACGCGAGTTTCACGATGGTCGCTTCGTCGAGGCCGAACTCGCGGGCCACTTCCGAAATCGGTTTGCCGGCGATGTAAGGCGCAATCGCGCGAACATAGGAAGGACCGAAGGACGTTGTCATGAAAATCTCCGAACGACTAATTAGTAGTAGATGAATATGCGGTAGGCGCGCCCGACCGGCATGAGCGCGCCTCGACAGACCTTAGCGGGCGCGCGGATACGAGCCGAGTATCTTCAGGAACGCGGCCTTCTGGCCGAGTTCGGTCAGCGCGGCGGCGACCGCCGGTTCGTCGCGATGGCCTTCGACGTCGATATAGAAGTAATACTCCCACGTGCCGACGCGCGCCGGGCGCGACTCGAAACGGGTCATGGATACGCTATGTCGCGCCAACGGCTCCAGCAGCTTGAACACGGCGCCCGGCTCGTTCGCCACCGAAACGATCAACGATGTCTGGTCATGCCCGCTGACGCCGGTCCGCTCCTTGCCGATCATGACGAAACGCGTGCGATTGTGCGGGTCGTCCTGGATCAGCGCGTAGGCCACTTGCAGGCCATAGTGCGTCGCGGCACGATCGCCCGCGATGGCCGCAACGGCTGGGTCTTCCGCCGCCATGCGCGCGGCTTCGGCATTGCTCGACACCGCCTGGCGCTCGAGATGCGGCGCGTTGGTCGCGAGCCAGCGCTGGCACTGGGCAAGCGCCTGCGCATGCGCGCACACGCGCTTCACGCCGGTGAGACCGCCGTTCAGCGTCAACAGATTGTGGTGAATCGGCAAGGCCAGTTCGCCACCAATTGTGAGTTGCGTTTGCAACAGCAGATCGAGCGTACGCGACACCGCGCCTTCGGTCGAATTCTCGACCGGCACGACGCCGAATTCCGCGGCGCCGGCTTCCACCGAGCGAAACACTTCGTCGATCGACGGGCACGGCAGACCTTCGATCGACTGACCGAAGTACTCGTGCATGGCCTGTTCGCTATACGTGCCGATCGGGCCGAGATAAGCGGCCTTGATGGTCTTTTCGAGCGCGCGGCTCGCGGCCATGATCTCGCGCCAGATTGCGCTGATATGTTCGCTCGCGAGTGGCCCGTCGCTCATGTCCTGCAAGCGCGCGATCACCTGCTGTTCGCGCTCCGGCCGGAACACCGGCGCATTGAAATGCTTCTTGACCTCGCCCACTTCGAGCGCCACCGCGGCACGCTGATTGAGGAGCGCGATCAACTGCGCGTCGAGCGCGTCGATGCGTTCGCGAAGGGGTTTGAGTCGGGTATTGAGTTCGTCGTCCATGCGTGAAAACGGCCCTGCCGGGTAACTGCTGGAAAGGATGCGCGCGCCTGAAGGTCCAGGACAATCAGGCGCTGCGCTGTTCGAATTCCTTCATGTATTCGACAAGCGCTTTGACGCCTTCGAGCGGGACAGCGTTATAAATCGACGCCCGCATGCCGCCGACGGACTTGTGGCCCTTTAGCTGCACCATTCCCCGCGCTTTTGCGCCGGCCAGGAAATCTTCGTTGCGCGACTCGTCGACGAGAAAAAACGGTACGTTCATCCGCGAGCGGGAGCCACGCTCGACCTTGTTCAAATAGAAGCCGCTCGAATCGATCGCGTCGTACAACAGCTTCGATTTTTCGAGGTTACGCGCTTCCATCGCAGCAAGGCCACCCTGCTTCTTCAACCACTTGAACACCAGTCCCGCGATGTAGATCGCGTAGGTGGGTGGCGTGTTGTACATCGAATTGTTCTCGGCGACGGTCTTCCACTCGAACGCCGACGGACAGATCGACTGGGCGCGATCCAGCATGTCTTCGCGCACGATCACGACCGTCACGCCCGCCATGCCGATGTTCTTCTGCGCGCCGCCGAACAGCACGCCGTATTTGGCGATGTCCATGGGGCGCGACAGGATATGCGACGAGGCGTCGGCCACCAGCGGAATATCGCCGAGATCGGGAATCTCGAATGTCTCGACGCCGTGGATGGTCTCGTTGGTGCACAGATGCACGTAAGCCGGATCGTCCGACAGTTGCCATTCGGAACGTGCCGGCGCGCGCGTGAAGCCTTCGGCCGTCTGGCCGCTCGCCGCGAGATGCACCGTGCCGTACTTTTGCGCTTCCTTCAGCGACTTCTGCGACCACGAACCGGTCACGACGAAATCCGCGCGCGGTTTCGCGCCCATCAGATTCAACGGCACGATCGCGTTTTCGCCCAGGCCGCCCCCTTGCAGGAACAGGATGCGGTGGCTGGCCGGCACCTCGAGCAACTCACGCAGATCCACTAGCGCTTCCTCGTGGATCGACATGAATTCTTTGCCGCGATGGCTCATTTCCATCACGCTCATGCCACTGCCCTGCCAATCGAGCATCTCGCCGGCTGCCTGGCGCAGCACTTCTTCTGGCATGGCCGCGGGGCCGGCGGAGAAATTAAAGACGCGCATCGTGAGATCCTGGAAGCTGGCGCGAGCGTGACGACGCACATTTAACGACAATTTCGCGCCCAAAAAGAAAATGGCCGTCTGCGCGTGTGCGCAAACGGCCATTATCGCATTGTCACCGCCAACCCGCCAAACCCCGCATGCCGTATGGCTTGCGAGAGGCGGCCAACGCGATGTCAGCGCAGCCTTTCGACTGTTGACTTACTCAGCCGGCCTCACTGAGTCGACTTACTTCGCCGACTTGACCGAAGCGACTTCCTTGTCAGCCTGGTCACGCGTTGCCTTGATCGATTGCGGCATGTACTTTTGCATCAAGCCGTTCACGACGTCGCGGCCAACCTGGTCCTGGACCTGGATGAACTTGCGGCCGGTCGGGCTCTTGTAGAACGTGGTCAGATCCTTGATTTCCGACGTGCTGTAGTACTTTGCGTAAGCGTCGTACTGAGCTTGCATTGCGTCCTGGCGGAAGCTGTCCGTTGCGAACACCTGGCCTGCGCCGTCAACCAGCTTCGGCACTGCGTTCTTTTGCAGCGCCGGGACGGAAGCCTGCTTCTGCTTATCCGTCATCGTCTTGTTTTCGCTCAGGGCGTCCGACAGGATAGCCGGAACCAGTTGCTTGGCTTGCATTTGCGCGCTGTTGCCGATTGCACCGACGAGCTTCTGTGCGTCGATTGCGTCCAGCAGGTCCTTGATTGCAGCCTGCTTGGCCGGATCAACCGGTGCCGCGGCAGCAGCCGGAGCCGCCGGTGCCGAGCTCTGAAGCGCTTGAGCCATGGCGAAGGTCGGCACGAGGGCAGCCAGCAACATCAGTTGTTTGAATCGTTTTTGCATCATTACTCCCTAAGAGAAATTAATTTGAACTGTGAGCCGCGCGGGATGCGTATCGGCCCGATACGCCTTATTTCCCAGCGCAGCTTTCAACCAATCACTGAAAACTGAAAGCCGCCGACGCGAATCAGGCCGCACCACCGTCTTCACCGCCGTTGTCGCCTTCGGCAGGACCTTCGGTGTCGCCTTCCACATCTGCATCTACATCTACATCCGCTTCCGCCTCAGCAACCTGTTGCAGACCTGAAAGCTTGGTCCCTTCATCAAGGCTGATGAGTGTAACACCTTGGGTTGCGCGCCCCATTTCGCGAATTTCCGATACCCGCGTACGAATCAGCACGCCCGTATTGGTGATAAGCATGATCTGCGCTTCCGAATCCACCAGCGTGGCGGCGACCACCTTGCCGTTACGTTCCGACGTCTGGATCGCGATCATTCCCTTCGTACCGCGGCCGTGACGGGTGTATTCGGTGATCGGCGTGCGCTTGCCGAAGCCGTTTTCGGTTGCGGTAAGCACCGACTGCTGCTCGTCGCCCGCCACCAGCAACGCAATCACGCTCTGGCCGTCTTCGAGCTGCATGCCGCGCACACCACGCGCTTCACGACCCATCGGACGCACGTCGTTTTCATCGAAACGCACCGCCTTGCCGGAATCCGAGAACAGCATGACATCATGCTGGCCGTCCGTGATGGCGGCGCCAATCAGGTAGTCGCCGTCATCCAGGCCGACCGCAATAATACCCTTGCGCAACGGCCGGCTGAAGGCTTCCAGCGGCGTCTTCTTTACCGTTCCCAACGCAGTGGCCATGAACACGAACTTGTCGGCCGAGAACTCCTTGACCGGCAGCACGACCGTGATCTTCTCGCCGTCCTGCAACGGGAACATATTGACGATCGGCCGGCCGCGAGAATTCCGCGAGCCCTGCGGCACTTCATAGACCTTGACCCAGTAGACTCGGCCGCGATTCGAAAAGCACAGGATGTGATCGTGCGTGTTGGCGATAAACAGCGTGTCGATCCAGTCGTCTTCCTTCATGGACGTGGCCTGTTTGCCGCGACCACCGCGCTTCTGTGCGCGATATTCGGACAACGGCTGCGATTTCACGTAGCCGGCGTGCGACATGGTCACGACCATTTCTTGCGGCGTGATCAGGTCTTCGGTGTTCAGCTCGGTTGCGTTCAGCTCGATCTTCGAACGGCGCGCGTCGCCGAATTCGGCTTTGATCGACGTCAGTTCGTCGACGATGATTGCCGTAATGCGTTCCGGGCGAGCCAGGATGTCCAGCAGGTCGGCGATTTGCGCCATCACTTCGCGGTACTCGCCGATGATCTTGTCCTGCTCCAGACCCGTCAGGCGTTGCAGACGCATCTGCAAGATTTCCTGAGCCTGGGTGTCGGACAAACGGTAGAGGCCGTCGGACTGCATACCGAATGACGGATTCAAACCGTCCGGACGATAAGCCTCACGGCCGCCGGCCGTCGCGTTTTCCGTCTCGGCGCGCGACAACATTTCGCGCACCAGCGACGAATCCCACGGCCGCGCCATCAATTCCTGCTTGGCGATCGGCGGAGTCGGCGCGGCCTTGATGATCGCGATGAACTCGTCGATGTTGGCCAGCGCGACCGCCAGACCTTCGAGCACGTGACCGCGTTCGCGAGCCTTGCGCAACTCGTATACAGTGCGCCGCGTCAGCACTTCCCGGCGATGCGACAGGAAGCACGCCAGCATTTCCTTCAGGTTCAGCAGCTTCGGCTGGCCGTCGACCAGCGCGACCATGTTCATGCCGAAGGTGTCCTGAAGCTGGGTCGCCTTATACAGATTGTTGAGAACGACCTCCGGCACTTCGCCGCGCTTCAACTCGATCACGACGCGCATGCCGCTTTTGTCGGATTCGTCGCGGATGTCGGAGATGCCTTCGAGCTTCTTCTCGTTGACCAGTTCGGCGATGCGCTCCAGAAGCGAACGCTTGTTCACCTGATACGGCAACTCGTCGACGATGATCGACATGCGTTGGCCGCGGTCGATTTCCTCGAAGTGCGTAAGCGCGCGCATCAACACGCGGCCGCGGCCGGTGCGATAGCCGTCGCGCACGCCGGCCACGCCGTAGATGATGCCGGCGGTCGGGAAATCAGGCGCCGGGATGATCTCGATCAGTTCGTCGATCGTGGCTTCCGGGTTTTTCAGCAGGTGCTGACAAGCGTCGACAACCTCGTTGAGGTTGTGCGGCGGGATGTTGGTCGCCATGCCGACCGCAATTCCGGACGAGCCATTGATCAGCAGATTGGGAATACGCGCCGGCAGGATGGCCGGCTCGTTTTCGCTGCCGTCGTAGTTCGGCGTGAAGTCGACGGTTTCCTTGTCGATGTCGGCCAGCAGTTCGTGGCCGATCTTTGCCATGCGGATTTCGGTGTACCGCATCGCCGCGGCGTTGTCGCCGTCGACCGAACCGAAGTTGCCCTGACCGTCCACCAGCATGTAGCGCAGCGAGAAATTCTGCGCCATCCGGACGATGGTGTCGTAGACAGCCGTGTCGCCGTGCGGGTGATATTTACCGATGACGTCGCCGACAATACGCGCCGACTTCTTGTAAGCCCGGTTCCAGTCGTTGTTCAGTTCGTGCATCGCGTACAGCACGCGCCGGTGTACCGGCTTCAGGCCATCGCGGACATCGGGAAGCGCACGCCCCACGATCACGCTCATCGCGTAATCGAGATACGAACGGCGCATTTCCTCCTCTAGGGAGATTGGCAGAGTCTCTTTGGCGAATTGATCCATTATCCGTATCTTTTACGTGCCAAGGCGACGGAAATGCCGCGCCTTCGCGTAAGCATTGCAGGCGCAACGCATCACGCGATTCTAACATGCCGCGCATCCGCCCCCGGCGGGGGTACGTATACCTATTAGCGGGCGAACCCACGGGCATCTGGACGCCCCACCGTCGATCGAGGGCAGGCTCGATTCGTGCGTGGGCCAATCCGCCGCTCAGCCATGACTGGCGGCCCCTCCAAGGAATTGCTTTTGTTGCGCATGCACCACAATTGGCGGGCGTTTTGATCGGGGGCAGATTTTTTTATCGTCGGAAGGGAACGATATGGCAAAATGCCAACGCACAAAGAGTTAGACACTGCTCGAAGTCTACACAGCACGTTTTTTGTTCTACACCGATGTTATACTTCGAGCAATGTATGACTTGTCTTCGTCAACAGGCTCGCAGTAAACCTGCGGTAATCTCAATTTCGAGAGGAGAAATATGAATAAACTTTCAAAGCTCGCGTTCATTGCAGCTACCGCAGTTATGGCTGCATCCGCCATGGCGCAATCGGTGCCGGCGTCGCGACAAGCCACGAACGACAACTGGGTGAATGGTACCGGCGAATACGTGTGGATGAACGGCACGAACGAGCTTTGCTGGCGCGATGCATTCTGGACGCCGGCAACGGCCAACGCTAAGTGCGATGGCGCCCTGGTTGCCCAGGCTCCGACCCCGCCGGCTCCGGTCGCACCTCCTGCACCCGCTATCACGAGCCAAAAGATTACGTATCAGGCCGACGCACTGTTCGACTTCGACAAGGCTATCCTGAAGTCGAGCGGCAAGGAAAAGCTGGACGATCTGGCATCGAAGATCGGCGCGCTGAACCTTGAAGTCGTCGTCGCAACGGGTTACACGGACCGTATCGGTTCGGACAAGTACAACGACCGTCTGTCGCTGCGTCGCGCTCAAGCTGTGAAGTCGTACCTGGTCAGCAAGGGTATCGAATCCAACCGTGTTTACACGGAAGGCAAGGGTAAGCGCAACCCGGTCACGACCGGTTGCAACCAGAAGAACCGTAAGCAACTCATCGCCTGCCTCGCACCGGATCGCCGCGTGGAAGTCGAAGTTGTGGGTACTTCGAAGCAGTAAGCTACAAAATACCGCAGTATTAAAGCCCCGCTTCGGCGGGGCTTTTTTTATGCCGACGCTTCAGACGCCCCGCGCTTTCTCCGGGCTTGCCCGCACCGGGCACAGGAATAGAGCGGGCCACCCGGTGCGCGGCATTTTGCCGCCCCGTCTCTCGGCCTATATACTCAGGGTTTATCCTCGAGCGCCCGCTCACCGCTCTCATCGAGGCAGCTTCCGCTATGACCAACGCCGATCCCCACGAACTGCAGAAATTTAGCGACCTTGCTCATCGTTGGTGGGACCCCAATGCCGAATTCAAACCGCTGCATGAACTCAATCCGATTCGCCTGGGCTGGATCGACACGCACGCGCATCTCGCCGGCAAGACCGTGCTGGATATTGGCTGCGGCGGCGGCATTCTGTCGGAGTCGATGGCAGGCTTGGGCGCACATGTGAAGGGAATCGACTTGTCGAGCCAGGCACTCGGTGTGGCGGATCTTCACAGCCTTGAAAGCGGTGCAACTGTTAACTATGAAGAAATCGCCGCTGAGGCGCTCGCCGCGCGCGAACCCGGCACGTACGACGTCGTCACCTGCATGGAAATGCTCGAGCACGTGCCCGAACCGGCCGCTATCGTCGAGGCGTGCAAGACGCTCGTGAAACCTGGTGGCTGGGTGTTTTTCTCCACGCTGAACCGCAACGTGAAGTCCTATCTGTTTGCGGTGATCGCCGCTGAGTATGTCGCACGGATGCTGCCCAAGGGCACGCACGACTACGCGCGCTTCATCCGTCCGTCGGAATTGGCGAGCTTCGTGCGCGCCGCCGGCCTGCGTACGGTCGACATCAAAGGTATCGTCTACAACCCGCTCAGCAAGCATTTCACGCTGTCCGACGACACGAGCGTGAACTACATGCTCGCTTGCCGTCGCGACGTCTGATCCCCCGACCTGCACTGACCCCTGCCCAATCAATGAGTGATCCCACGCCCCTGCCCCAACGCGAAGACAACGATGATGCACTCGGTCTTTGCCAGGCTGTGCTGTTCGACCTCGACGGCACGCTAGCCGACACCGCACCCGATCTCGCCGCCGCCGTCAACAAAATGCGCCATGATCGCGGCCTCGAGATGGTGCCGCTCGAGGACCTGCGCCCGCTGGCGTCCGCTGGCGCACGCGGGCTGATCGGCGGGGCCTTCGGGGTCGGCCCCGACCATCACGAGTTCGCGTCGATGCGCGAGGAGTTTCTCGCCAACTACGAAGCGGACTTGTGCATCGAGACCACGCTGTTTCCAGGCATCCTCGAATTGCTCGACGATCTCGACGCACGGGGCGTGCGCTGGGGCATCGTGACGAATAAGGCCGCAAGGCTGACCGAGCCGCTGATCGCGCAACTCGGCCTTGAAGAGCGCGCTGGGTGCGTGGTGAGCGGCGACACGACCGCGCATTCGAAGCCGCACCCGGCGCCTTTGCTGCACGCCGCGCGCGAACTGGACATGGTGCCGGAACGCATCGTCTACGTTGGCGACGACCTGCGCGATGTGCAGGCGGGCTTCGCAGCCGGCATGAAGACCGTCGCGGCCGCCTACGGCTACTGCGGCAACGACATTCCGCCGACGCAATGGCACGCGCAGCATGTCGTGCAATCGCCCGCTGAATTACAGAAGCTGCTGCGCGATATCGGCTGAGCGTACTGCGAGCACAACGCGCGCACGGCGCACGCGGCGGCGCAACGATAAAGTGAGCAGGCGACAAGGCAATCAGCCAAGACGTGGCCGTCAAACTATTGTAAAATCTACGCTGGCCCATAAGTATTGGGCAACGAACCGCGGGGGCGACCTGGTTTCGACAGGGGTTGCGAAGCGGCTAGGGCATACCGAGGACCCGTCACCTCGTTAATCAATGGGAAAAACGTAACTGCAAACGACGAAACGTTCGCACTGGCAGCCTAAGGGCCGCCGTCCTCTGCCTAGTTCACTGACGGGCTAGAGTCGCAAGACCGGTAGCAATACCGACAGAGGTCATATACGTCAGTTAAGCCTTGGCGGCGTCACGACGCCCGGGTCGAAAACCTAGTGAATCGCCGTCACGCAGCGTGTTCGTCCGCGTCGTGGTGGTTAAATCAAATGACAGAACTAAGTATGTAGAACTAGTCGTAGAGTGCTTCTGGACGCGGGTTCGATTCCCGCCGCCTCCACCAGAACACCGCTTCAAGTTGCACGTTCAAGTTGCACCATCAAGACTCACTCAAACCCGTAAGCGGCTTGCCGCTTACGGGTTTTTTTGTGACCTGTCGCTCCAAGCCGGTGACCCGCGCCGCTGAAACAATGGAATAAACGCCTCCGCTGAATCGTTTAATCTCCACGCGCGGCCGCACGCCGCGTCCCGCGCGAGACCAACATCAAAATCCGGAGCCGACATCATGCGCAAGACTCTCTTCTGCCTCTCCACGCTTACGCTGCTCGCACTGCAACAAACCGCTTTCGCGGAACCGCCGAAGATCGATAATGGCCGCTTCGTCACTGCGGACGGCATGACGCTCTATACCTTCGACAAAGACACCAAGCCCGGCACAAGCGCCTGCACCGGCGCCTGCATGAACACCTGGCCGGCAGCGATGGCGAGCCCGTCGGACAAACCATCAGGCGACTGGACGTTGATCCCCTCCGCCGAGGGCAAACAGCAATGGGCGTACAAAGGCCATCCGCTGTATCGCTACGCAGCCGACAAGCAGGCGGGCGATATGAAGGGGGATGGCTTCAAGGACATGTGGCATGCGGCAAAGCCTTGACCGATAGCCGCTCGCGCGACACCAGGCGAAAACGCCGGCAGAACGCCGGCGCTGCAAACCGAACACGAAAAATTCGAACGCTTACTGGTCTTTAGGACACTGCAGGTTACAACCATTCGGATCGCCGTTGTCACCGCGCTTGCGCATGGCTGACTTCTTGTTGGACTGGTATTTGTCCGACGGCGCCGACGCGGCAAACGGCATCTGCGGATGTTCGGCAAGACGGAACTGATCTTGCAAAATGCCGCCCGGCACACCCGGCGAATTTTGTGCAAACGCCGGCGGAACGGTAGCGAGAAGCGCACCCGCCGTCGCAACGGCAGCACATGCGTGAAGCAGAACTTTCATATCGTTTCGGCGCGGCACGGCGCGCGATCAAGGCGTAAGCGGAAGGCTAGAGATTATCCCAAACGAACCTCATACGCAGCGCCAACGGCACCTTTATGTTTACAGGCTCTTACACCGCAACGGATTCGCCAAGCCCCACATCGAGATCGAGCAGTTTGCCGCAGTCGCGCGGATCGTAACCGTCGAGCTGTTCGACACTATGCCGAAACGCAGCGCCGCGCAGCAATTCGATCACTGTCGAGAGCGGCGTGCGCTCAAGCCGCGCGCGGTCGCACGCGAAGTAATAGTCTTCGTCGACGACCGGAATGAAGTCGAGCCCGAAGTGATGCGCCGCCGGCTCGACGCCGAAGCCCACATCCGCCATGCCGCTCGCCACAAACGCCGCGATCGCCGAATGCGTGAGTTCCGTCGACGCATAACCGTTGACCCGGTCCGGATCGACCCCGACGTTTCGCAGCGCGAGATCGAGCAGCATGCGCGTGCCGGAGCCGGGCTGACGATTGACAAAGCGAATGTCGTCGCGCGCCAGATCGCTTAGGCCGCCGATTCCCTTGGGGTTGCCCTTGCCGAGAAAGAGGCCCTGCTTGCGCCGCGTGAGATGCACGAGCACGTGACGCTGCGGATCGAGCCAGCGCCGATACGTATCGGCGCATACCGCGCGGAACTCGCCGAGCGGGAGATGAAAACCGGCCAGGTCGCATTCGCCGCGAGCAAGCGCACTGACCGCATCCGCACTGTCGCGGTACTTGATGACCACCGGAAGATCGTTCGCGACCAGCGCCGTCACCAGCGCCGCGACGGCATAACCGTGCGAGGCGTGAATCCGCACATCGTCCGCGGGTGGCGCGAGCCAGCGGTTCAGATCGCTGGCCACTTCACTGGCAAGCGCCTGCATGTTGCCGTCCAGCCGCTCGCCGCACAGACGCTGTGCCCGCAATACCGCTTGCCCGAGTTCGGACAGCACCGAGCCGCGCCCGCGCTCCTTTGCAATCAAAGGACCGCCCAAACGCTCCTCGATGCTGCGCAACAAACCCCACGCATGCCGGTAGGACAAACCCTTAAGCGTCGCCGCCTGCGCGATGCTGCCGGATTCATCCACCAGCGCGAGCAGCGGCACCACGTCCGACAGGCTTGCCTCGCGGCCGTCCGCACCCTTCACAACCAGCTGTGCCTGGCATTCGATCTTGATCATATATGTTCAATTCTTTCCTATTGCACGAGGCGTTTTGCCCGCCTATCGTTCGGCTATCCCATATCGAATAAACGAAGCATACGTGCACGTATTATGAATAACAAGTGCATATATGACTTTTGGAGGAGCCCCACTTGGACGATTCCCACGCCATCGCGCCGGAACAGCTCGTGCAGCGTCACGCGCAGCCGGGCATGTCGCTACTAGCGGTACTGCACGCAATTCAGGACGAACTCGGCCACGTCCCGCCCGACACGGTTGCGCCACTCGCGCAAGCCATGAACCTGTCGCGCGCGGAGGTCCACGGCGTCATCACCTACTATCACCACTTCCGCACGCAGCCCGCCGCGCCTGTCACGGTGCAGCTGTGCCGCGCGGAAGCATGCCGCAGCATGGGCACCGAAACGCTTGCGCAGCATATTGAGGCGCACACCGGTTGCCGTTTCGATGCAGAACATCAGCATGGCGCGACGGTGGAGCTGGAATCGGTGTATTGCCTGGGCCAATGCGCGTTGTCGCCGGCGCTAATGCTGAACGGCACGCTGCACGCCAAGGTCACGCCCCAAAAGTTCGACGCGCTATTCGCGGCCGCCAGCAAACGCGTGGAGGTCACGGCATGACGCGCATTTATGTTCCCTGCGATTCGTCGGCGCTGGCACTGGGTGCCGATGCATTGGCTCACGCAATCGAATCCGAAGCCGCACGCCGAGGCATGGAAATCGAACTGGTTCGCAACGGCTCGCGTGGCTTGCTGTGGCTTGAACCGCTCGTCGAAGTCGCCACGGCTGCGGGCCGCGTTGGCTACGCGAATGTGGAAGAGACCGACGTCGCGGCATTGTTCGATGCCGGATGGATGGAGGGCGGCGAGCACGCCCGCCGTGTCGGTCTAGTCGACGATATTCCGTATCTGAAGATGCAGCAGCGTCTGACGTTCGCACGCATCGGAATCACCGATCCGCTCTCGATCGACGACTATGTCGCGCACGGCGGTCTCGAAGGCTTGCGCAATGCGTTGCAAACCGACGGCGACGCCGCCTGCGAAGCCCTGATCGAATCGGGCCTGCGCGGCCGCGGCGGCGCGGCGTTTCCGGCCGGCATCAAATGGCGCACGGTGCGCGGCACTGAAGCAGCACAAAAGTACATCGTCTGCAATGCGGATGAGGGCGATTCCGGAACCTTCTCGGATCGCCTCGTGATGGAAAGCGACCCGTACGTGCTGATCGAAGGGATGATCATCGCGGGCATCGTGACCGGTGCGACCGTCGGCTACATCTATGTGCGCAGCGAGTATCCGCATTCGATCGCGACGCTCGACGCCGCGATCGCCAAAGCGCGCGCCGCCGGCTGGCTTGGCGCCAGCGTGCTCGGCTCGGCGGCGCATCGCTTTGAACTGTTCGTGGCGAAGGGAGCGGGCTCCTATGTTTGCGGCGAAGAAACCGCCCTCCTTGAATCGCTCGAAGGCAAACGCGGCATCGTGCGCGCGAAGCCGCCGGTACCGGCGTTGGTCGGTCTGTACGGCCAGCCGACAGTGATCAACAACGTCATCACACTCGCGACGGTGCCGATCATCTTCGCGCGCGGCGCGGCATTTTATAAAGACTTCGGCATGGGCCGCTCACGCGGCACGCTGCCGTTCCAGCTCGCGGGCAATGTGAAGCAAGGCGGTCTGGTCGAACTGGCGTTCGGTGTCACGCTGCGCGAATTGCTCTACGACTACGGCGGGGGCACCGCCAGCGGACGACCGGCGCGCGCGGTACAAGTCGGCGGCCCGCTCGGCACCTATCTGCCGGAAAGCCAGTGGGACATTCCGATCGACTATGAGGCGTACGCGGCAGTCGGCGCGGTGGTCGGCCACGGCGGCATCGTCGTGCATGACGACACCTCGAATCTCGCCGAGCTCGCCCAGTACGCGATGCACTTCTGCGCGCTGGAATCGTGCGGCAAATGCACACCGTGCCGGATCGGCTCGACGCGCGGCGTCGAAGTGATCGGGCGAATCCGCAACGGCGACACGTCCACGCGGCAAGTCCAATTGCTGCGCGATCTGTGCGACACGATGGTGTCCGGTTCGCTGTGCGCGATGGGCGGCATGACGCCGTTCCCCGTGCTGTCCGCGCTCGACCATTTCCCCGAAGACTTCGGTCTCGACAACGCGCACGATCACGCGCCCAAAGCGGCTGCGGCCTGACCCAGGAACCCATCATGTCCGACGTGCTCAACTCCCCTGCCGGCGCCCCGAACGAAGCCCCCTCGGGGGGTGGCTGCGGTTCCGGCAATTGTGCGTGCAAGTCGCAAGCACAACAACGCGCCACGCGCTCGCCCTTTGACGAAACCGACTACGGCACGCCGCTGCGCCATGCCGACGTCGACGTCACGCTCGAAATCGACGGCCAGGCGATAACGGTGCCGGCCGGCACCTCGGTGATGCGCGCCGCCGCGGAAGCCGGCGTGAACGTGCCGAAGCTCTGCGCGACCGATTCGCTCGAACCGTTCGGTTCATGCCGCTTGTGTCTGGTTGAGATCGAAGGCAAGCGCGGCTATCCGGCCTCGTGCACCACGCCGGTTGAAGCCGGCATGAAGGTGCGCACGCAAACCGACCGTCTGCAGTCGCTGCGCCGTAACGTAATGGAGCTGTACATCTCCGATCACCCGCTCGATTGCCTGACCTGCCCCGCCAACGGCGATTGCGAATTGCAGGACATGGCGGGCGTCACCGGCTTGCGCGAAGTTCGCTACGGTTTCGACGGCGCGAATCACCTCAAGGACAAGAAAGACGAATCGAATCCTTACTTCACGTTCGACCCGGCGAAATGCATCGTCTGCAATCGCTGCGTGCGCGCGTGCGAAGAAACGCAAGGCACGTTTGCGCTGACCATCGCCGGGCGCGGTTTCGAATCGCGCGTGGCGGCGAGCGAAAACAAGCCGTTCATGGAATCGGAATGCGTGTCGTGCGGCGCGTGCGTTGCCGCCTGCCCGACCGCGACCTTGCAGGAAAAGACCGTCGTCATGCTCGGCCAGGCTGAGCATTCGGTCGTCACGACATGCGCGTATTGCGGCGTCGGCTGCTCGTTCAAGGCGGAGATGAAGGGCAATCAGGTCGTGCGCATGGTGCCGTATAAAAACGGCCAGGCGAACGAAGGCCACGCGTGCGTGAAAGGCCGCTTTGCATGGGGCTACGCGACGCACAAGGACCGCATCACCAAGCCGATGATCCGCGCGAAGATCACTGATCCGTGGCGCGAAGTCAGCTGGGAAGAAGCCATCAACTACGCGGCGTCGGAATTCCGCCGCATTCAGGCGAAACACGGCCGCGATTCGATCGGCGGCATTACCTCGTCGCGTTGCACGAACGAGGAAACGTATCTGGTGCAGAAGCTCGTGCGCGCCGCGTTCGGCAATAACAACGTCGACACCTGTGCACGCGTGTGCCACTCGCCGACGGGCTACGGTCTCAAGACCACGATTGGCGAATCGGCAGGCACGCAGACTTTCGCCTCGGTCGATAAGGCCGACGTGATCATGGTGATCGGCGCGAATCCGACCGACGGCCATCCGGTGTTCGGCTCGCGTCTGAAGCGCCGCATCCGCGAAGGCGCGAAGCTGATCGTCGTCGATCCGCGCCGCATCGATATTGTCGATACGCCGCACGTGAAGGCGTCGCATCATTTGCAATTGCGTCCGGGCACCAATGTGGCGGTCGTCAATGCGCTCGCGCATGTGATCGTGACCGAAGGCCTGCTGAACGAAGCGTTTATCGCCGAGCGCTGCGAAACGCGCGCGTTCGAGCAATGGCGTTCGTTCGTCGCCCTGCCCGAGAACGCGCCGGAAGCGACTGCGGAAGTCACCGGCGTCCCTGCCGCATCCCTGCGCGAAGCCGCACGCATCTACGCCACCGGCGGCAATGCCGCGATCTATTACGGCCTCGGCGTCACCGAACACGCGCAAGGTTCGACAATGGTGATGGGCATCGCGAATCTGGCGATGGCAACCGGCAACATCGGCCGCGAAGGTGTCGGCGTGAATCCGCTGCGCGGGCAGAACAACGTGCAGGGTTCGTGCGACATGGGCTCGTTCCCGCACGAACTGCCGGGCTACCGCCACATCGGCGATTCGATCACGCGCTCGTTGTTCGAGGAGGCATGGAACGTCACGCTGCAGCCCGAACCGGGCCTGCGCATTCCGAACATGTTCGACGCCGCCGTGCACGGCACCTTCATGGGTCTGTACTGCCAGGGCGAAGATATCGTGCAGTCCGATCCGAACACGCACCATGTGTCGGCGGCGTTGTCGTCGATGGAATGCATCGTCGTGCAGGACATTTTCCTCAACGAGACCGCGAAGTACGCGCATGTGCTGCTGCCGGGTTCGTCGTTCCTCGAAAAGGACGGCACCTTCACCAACGCGGAACGTCGCGTCTCGCGCGTGCGCAAGGTGATGCCGCCGGTGCCGGGTTACGCCGACTGGGAAGTCACCGTGATGCTTTCTCGCGCGCTCGGGTACGAGATGGATTACACGCACCCGTCGCAGATCATGGACGAGATCGCACGCCTCACGCCGACCTTCCAGGGTGTGTCGTACAAGAAGATCGACGAACTCGGCAGTATCCAGTGGCCATGCAACGAGAGCGCGCCCGACGGTACGCCGACCATGCACGTCGACACCTTCGTGCGCGGCAAGGGCAAATTCGTGATTACGAAGTTCATCGCAACGCAGGAGAAGGTCACACGCAAGTTCCCGCTGCTGCTCACCACAGGCCGCATCCTGTCGCAGTACAACGTCGGCGCGCAAACGCGCCGCACCGAGAACTCGCTCTGGCACGACGAAGACCGGCTGGAACTGCATCCGCACGATGCCGAGGAACGCGGCATCAAAACCGGCGATTGGGTCGGCATCGAATCGCGGGCGGGACAAACCGTGCTGCGCGCGAAAGTGACCGAGCGAATGCAGCCGGGGGTCGTCTACACGACGTTCCACTTCCCCGAATCAGGCGCGAACGTGATCACCACCGATAGCTCGGACTGGGCCACCAACTGCCCCGAGTACAAGGTGACCGCAGTGCAGGTGATGCCGGTTGAACAGCCGTCGCAATGGCAGCAGGACTATTCGCGCTTCAACACCGAGCAGCTGGAACTGCTGAAGCAACGCGAGTTGGCTAACACAACATCGGGTAAGTGAGGCAAGCCATGGACAATCAGAGCCTGATCAACATGGCGAACCAGATCGGCGAATTTTTCGATTCGATGCCGGACCGCGAAGAAGCCATCACCGGCATCGCCGATCATATCCGCCGCTTCTGGGAACCGCGCATGCGGCGCGCGTTGCTGGCGGCGCTCGACGAGCCCGATGCGAACGGTATCGCGATATCGGGCATTGTGAGGGAAGCGCTCGTCAAGCATCGTGACGAGCTGACGCCGGCCGCGCCTTCTACGGTATAGGCGGCAGCGTCCCCCAGCGCCTGCCGTGCATAAGGCGGCCCATGTGTCACGGGCCGCCTTATGCATGGTCGTCTCACGACCCGGTCTCAGACGACTGCAACAGGCAATCACCCAGGCCCATCTCAGACGGCCGCGTCACAGTTAATCTTGCGGCCCACCTCACAGCGCTGCCTGCTCGGGTATCACGCCACCCACCGTGAACCACGCTTCGCAATGCCGCAACAAGCCGTGCAGATCCGAGCCGGTTCGCCCGCGCGCGCTGATGTAGCCGTCCGGCCGCACCAGATAGAACGACGGCCGCGTGCGCCCATACGATTCCGATAACGGCGGGGCGCCCTCACCGCTCGTATCGGTCACCCGCCAGATCCGCACCGCGCCTGGCAGCAATCGCTCGACCTCCGCGGCAAGATGCTCCAGTTCCGGGTCCGGTGGAGGCTCGTGCTTCGCGGCTGGATCGAGCGGCGTTTCGTCGACGGGTGAAGGCGGGACCAGCAGGAACAACGAGAAGAACGCCGGATCGTGCAGATCGAAAATGCAGCCGACGCCCGGCGCGCGGCCAAGCGGCCCATCCACCACATGCACTAGCGCATCCGGCGCGCGCTCGCCGGCGCGTGGACCGCCGTCGAGCACACGCTCGAAGGTGAGCGGACTGCGCCGATACTGGATCGACAACTCGCTGATGGTCATCCGCGCCGCATCGCGCAGCGGACCGAGCGCCGCCAGCATCGGCATCACGCGCTCGCGCAGCAGCTTCAGCGGTCCATGATCGGCCTCGGCCATGTGGGTGATGAAACCGGTTTGCCGCAGCACGTCGCGCTCGATTGGATGCCGTTCGAGGTGGTACGTATCGAGCAGGCGGTCCGGCGCCGCGCCCTTCAATACACGGGCGAGTTTCCAGCCGAGATTGAATGCTTCCTGGATGCCCGTGTTCATCCCTTGCGCGCCAGCCGGACTGTGCACGTGCGCGGCGTCCCCCGCGAGGAAGATGCGGCCGACGCGCAGCTTGTCCACCATCCGGCTGTTCAGATGGAAATACGACGACCATGCCAGCTCCGATACGTCGATTCGCTCACGCACGCGCTGGGTGAGGAGCGCCTTGCATTCGTCGAGCGAAGGCGGCCGCACGACGTTGAGCGGCGGCTCGCCGAGCACTGCCGGCGTGGAGGGTGCGACGGTCGCGGCAGGTACGGCCGGATGATCCGCAATCAAACGATGACGGCCATGGCCCATCGGAAACAGCGCGACGAGACCCTCGCCTGACGCGAAGATGTGGAACTCATCGTCCGGCCAATCGGTTTCGGCGTGCACATCGGCGAGCAGGAAAGTCTGCTCGAAAGTCTTGCCCGCGAAGCTCAGACCCAGCCCGTGGCGGATCGCACTATGCGCGCCATCGGCGGCGATCAGGTACGACGGGCGCACGGTCTCCGTGTGACCGTCCGCGCGGCGCAGGGTCGCCTGAACGCTGGCGGAACCTTGCGAGAACATCGTCAGTTCGACGCCGCGTTCGACCGTCACGCCGAGCGTTGCGAGATGCTCGGTCAGCAAACGCTCGGTCACGGACTGATCGAGAAACAGCAGATACGGATAGCGCGTGTGCAGCGGATCGAAATCGAGTCGTGCAAGACGCATTCCATTGGAAAAAAGATTGGCGATGCGCGCGCGATGACCGAGTTCCAGAAACGACTCGATCAGCCGGTGCTGTTCAAACAGTTCGAGCGTGCGCGCCTGAATGCCGATGGCCCGCGAATAGGGGCTCGGCTGCATCGCCTTGTCGATCAGACGCACGGGGATGTGGGCTCGCGCCAGACTCATCGCCGCGGCGAGCCCGGTCGGCCCCGCCCCGACGATCAGCACCGGCGACGCATAGTGTGCAGCAACGTCCATGCAGAACTCCGGAGGCAACAGGACGTTCTAGTGTACGCCGCCGATTAACGGCTCAACGGTGCGCTGCATCAATCGCCGGGAGTTTGCCGGGGGCGGTGGCGGGTGTGTGTTCCGGCTCGGTGCGTGGTCGAGCGGCGCTCATCGCGTCAGTGCGCGCGCGGCGTAGGGTCCATCGCGCCTCGATGCTCGATGGTGCGGAGGTCGAGATAACAGGTCAAATTGGAGGGCGGCCCGGCGAGTGTGGGAAAATGCGGCGTCCGCCTCACCCGAAATACCATCCCCCCGTCATGCAACCTGTATTTGACCGCGCTTTCGCGGCGCATCGTGACGGCCGCCTCGACGACGCCGAACGCGGCTACCGCGCGACGCTCGACGGCAATCCCGTGCACGTCGATGCGTTGCACCTGCTGGGCGTACTGCGCCACCAGCAGGGCCAGCACGCCGAAGCCGCCGAGCTCGTGCGGCGCGCGGTGAACCTGCGCCCGGAAGATGCCGCGCTGCAACTGAACCTCGGCAACGCGCTCAAAGCGCTGGGCCAGATCGACGGCGCCATCGAACAGTTCCGCAATGCGTTGACGCTGGCGCCGTCCTTCCCGATGGCGCACTACAACCTGGGCAATGCGTATGCGTCGGTGGGCCGCCACGAAGACGCCGCCGACGCGTTCGCGAGATCGTTGCGCCTGCAACCGAACGACGCCTCGTCGCATAACAATCTCGGCAATGCGTTGCACGCGCTGGGCCGCTACCCGGATGCGATCGCGTCGTTCCGGCGTGCGCTCGAACTGCGCCCCGGGCATGCGGGCGCGCTGAACAACATGGGCATGTCGCTGAACGCGCTTGAGCGCGCGGACGAGGCGATCCCGTGCTTCCAGGCTGCGCTGGCAGCCGAACCGCGTTTCGTCGCCGCGCACTTCAATCTCGCCAATACCCTCGACGCCACCGGCCGCCACGAAGAAGCGGTCGCCTCTTTCCAGGCGGCGCTCGCCTTGCAGCCGAACCTGCCGCCCACCATCTTCGGGCTCGGCAACGCGCTCGCGGCGCTGGGACGCCATGCGCAAGCACTGCCGTATCTCGAGCGCGCCGTCGGGCTCGATCCGCAATTCGCGCTCGCGTGGCTGAGCCTCGGCACCGCGCACCAGGCGCTGGGCGCTCACGCCGCGGCGGTGCGCGCCTTCGATCAGGCGCTGCGCTTGCGCCCCGACCTGGCCTCCGCGCACATGAACCGCGCGCTCGCGTGGCTCGCACTGCGTGATTTCGCGCGCGGGCTGCCCGAATACGAATGGCGGCTGCAAACCACGGCGCAGCCGGTGATCCAGACGCTGCCCCGCTGGCGCGGCGAGCCGATCGAGGAGCGCACGCTCCTGATCCATGCCGAGCAGGGTTTCGGCGATACGCTGCAGTTCGTGCGCTTCGTCCCGCTGGCGGCGCAACGTGCGGCGCGCGTCGTGCTCGAAGTACAGCCGCAATTGCTGCCACTGTTTGCACCGGCCGCGCAAGCCTGGCGCGTAACGCTGATCGCCCAAGGCGCACCGCGTCCGGCGGCCGATCTGCAATGTCCGTTGCTGAGCTTGCCGCTCGCGCTCGGCACGACCTACGACACCATTCCTGCCCGCACGCCTTATCTCAGCGTGCCGCCGGCTTACGGCCGCAAATGGCGCGGCTCGCTCGGCGGTCACGCGAAGCGCAAGATCGGCATCGCGTGGTCCGGGCGCATCCAGCAAAACGAAACCCGTTCGATGCCGCTCGCCGCGCTCGCTCCCCTCTTCGCGCTCGACGGCATCGACTGGATCGTCCTGCAACCGGAACTGAGCGCCGACGAACGCGCGGCGCTCGACGCGCATCCGCGCGCGGCGTCGATTCATCGCTTCGATAAGCGGATCGGCGATTTTGCGGACACCGCGGCGATCGTCGAACGGCTCGACGCGGTCGTGTCGATCGATACATCGATTGCTCACCTGGCCGGCGCACTGAGAAAGCCGCTGTGGCTGATGCTGCCGTTTGCGGCGGATTGGCGCTGGTTCGCCGGCGAGACGCGTAGCGCGTGGTATCCAGGCGCTACGCTGCTGCGCCAACCTCAACCCGGCGCATGGGGCGACGTGGTGGAGGCCGTGGTGAACGAATTGCGCCACGGCTAGCTGAACACGGCGCGGGAAAATCAACCACCGCCGATGCAACACACTTAACAAAAACCCCCGCGCTCGTGAGACCGCGGGGGTTTTGTTTGCCCGAATGAAGCGGCGGAAACGTTACGCCGTTCGATATTGATCGCGTGCCTCCGGCGTGCGATACAACACCAGCGTCGCGATCAGCCCGCAAATCGCCGCCGCGCCCAGAAACAGGCCAGGCGCCGCCTTGTTGCCCGTGGTGTGAATCAGCAACGTGGAGATCGCCGGGGTGAAACCGCCGATCGTCGTGGCGAGGCTGTAGGCCAGCGAGAAACCGGCGGTCCGCACTTCGACCGGCATGACTTCGGTCAGCGCCACCACCATTGCGCCGTTGTAGCTGCCGTACAGGAACGACAACCACAACTCGACCGCCAGAAGGCGTGCGAACGACGGTTCCGCGACCAGCCATTGCAGCGCCGGGTACGCGGTGACGATCGTCAGGATCGTGAATGCCAGCAATACCGGACGACGGCCGATGCGGTCCGACAGCGCGCCCGCGAGCGGCAGCCAGATCAGATTCGACAGACCGATACAGACGGTGACGACAAGCGTATCGATCGATGACAGCTTCAGCACTTCCTTGCCGAAGGTCGGCGTATAGGCCGTGATCATGTAAAACGACACGGTGGTCATGATCACCATGCCCATGCCGCCCAGCACGATGCCCCAGTTCGCGGCCATCGTCTTCATGATTTCGCCCATGCTCGGTCGATGCTTGCGCGCCTTGAATTCCTCGGTTTCCTGCAGCGAACGGCGGATCAGGAACAGGAACGGCACAATCAGGCAGCCGATCAGGAACGGCACGCGCCAGCCCCATGCGGTCATCTGGTCCGCAGGCAGCACTTTGTTGAGCACCACGCCGATGAGCGCGGCGAACACCACGGCAACCTGCTGACTGCCCGACTGCCACGCGCAGTAGAAGCCCTTGTTGCCCTTGGTGGCGATCTCCGACAGATACACAGAGACGCCGCCCAGTTCGACCCCGGCGGAGAAACCTTGCAGCAGCCGGCCGCCCAGCACGAGCACGGGCGCGAGCACACCGATGGTCGCGTAGCCTGGTATCGACGCGACTGTGAGCGTGCCGAGCGCCATCAGGCCGAGCGTGAGGATCAGGCCTTTGCGCCGGCCGTGATGGTCGATGTAGGCGCCGAGCACGATCGCGCCGAGCGGCCGCATCAGGAAGCCCGCGCCGAATACCGACAGCGACAGCATCAGCGAGGCGAATTCGTTGCCGCTCGGGAAATAGGTCTTGGCAATCGCCGAAGCGTAATAGCCGTAGACCATGAAGTCGTACATCTCAAGAAAGTTGCCGCTGACCACGCGGAAAACCGTCTTGACCTTGGATTCTTCGGATGAGGAAGTAGCGTGTGACGCGGTAGACATGACATTCTCTGATAAGCCCGTCGCCACGGAAACAGGCGGCGATCAGGCAGTTGAAACGATCCGCTGTGCTCGGCAAGCGGTTGCTGCAGGCGACCTGACAGGACGCGCCGGGGGCGCCGCATTCTCATGCTGGGCACATTCGCGCGGCATCAGGGTAAACGTGGTGAAACACGCGGAGCCCGCAGCACGTAATGTTACCGTTCATGGCACCGTCGCGCATTTCATACGGTTTCATTACGGACAACCCCGCCGATTCCCGCGGTAAACTTTTGCACACAGGCAATTCCCGTTGACCACCATCCCGATGCAAACCACCCCTGCACTTTCGCTACGCCCCGCGGCCCTCGCGGATGCAGCGCTGATCGCCTCGATCCATAGCGCCAGCTGGCAGGCTACCTATCGCGGCCTGTTGCCCGACGCATTCCTCGACGGGGAAGTCGCGCGGGAGCGCGCCGCCTATTGGGAAGCGCGTCTGAACGCACCGGGCGGCGAGCGCCGCATCGTATTGATCGCCGAGCTCGCTGGCGAGCCGATCGGTTTCGTCTGCGTCGAACAGCAACCGAAGTCCGAGTGGGGCGTGCTGCTCGACAACCTGCATGCGCTGCCCGGACGCCAGGGCATCGGCGTGGGCAAGCTGCTGATGCGCGCAGCCGAAGACTGGGCGCGCGCGCAAGGAGAAGCACAGTTGTATCTCTATGTGCTCGAGGGCAATACGCCCGCGATCGGCTTCTATGAGAGGCAAGGCTGGCAATTCGTCGGCGCCGAACCGGACCACATGGGCGGCGTGGATATTACTGCATTGCGCTACGTGTACCGGCTGGATCGCTAGGACAAGCGCGCCTGGTTTGGTCGGTGTCCAAAATCTGTCCGAATCCACGCGGGACCAGCGCTTCTTTTTCGGACCAATCCGATCGTTAGTTCAGCCACTTCCTGGCATCATCTTCGACATCCCGATGGCTTTACAGTGACCACCCATGCGGCAGCGTGCTCGATCTGAGCACGGCGTTTCCGTATGGCGACGTGTACGGCGCTTCACGCGCATCACTCCGAAGCCAGAGTCCCACAGACCCCGGGGCCGCCAATCCGCGGCCCCTTTACGAGGCGCTGGAAGAGACCGATGTCCACTACCATTCCGCTCACCCTGATAGAAGGCGCCATGGCGCTACCGAACCTGCCGCCGCTCGGTCGCCGCCTGCCCCCGCCCTTCGGCCGAGATTGGGCATTGCTGCCGCCAGGCCGCACTCTGCGGGCGGAACTCAAGGCGCTCTATGCAGCCGTGCTACGTACCTTTTGCATGAGCGAACAGGCCATCCGCTCGTTCTGCAAATGGGCGCCGTTGAGCGAGGGGACTTCGGCCACGGCTGCCACGGCTGCGACGGCTGCGACGGCTGCGACGGCTGCGACGGCAACAGTGTTCGACGTGCCGCTCGATGAAGCCACTGAAACTTCGGCGGAAGCCGCAGCTTTCGCGCCGGTCAGCGCACCTGCGTTTGAGGCAACGCCACGCGGCGCGTCTATGAATTGGGGAGCGCTGGCGGGGGGCGCCTGCGCACTCGGCGGCGCTGCGGTGCTCACATGGCTTGCGCTCGGTCATCTGGCGCAACGTCATGCGGCTGGCGATGCAAAACCTGCGGGGGCAGTATTGGCGGATCGCGGCGCGCCGTCTACGAACCGGCAATGGCCTGACGCAGCGGCGGATCAGCGCACGCCGGCTGACAGTGGCGCAAGCGCGCGTGCATCGACTGAGGCGTCGGCGCACGCGGGCGCGGCATCGGAATCAGCGTTTGCGTCGGCGTCCACCGGTCCCAAGATCTTGCCAAGCGCAGTTGGCTCGGTTCCGTCTCGCGGCCTTACAACCGTCCTCTCAACGGAAGTCGCCGCCGCCCCTTCCCCGGCGCTGCCGCGTGTCTCCACCCGCCAAACCACCGCGCATCGTCGCGAAAAAACCGCCAGCCCGCACAAGAAAAGGCTCGGTCGGGCTGCGCAGATCAGCGCTGCGGCGCGACTGCCGAAAACCATGCCGGCAATGGCCACGGACCTGCCGCGGCACTCGATCCCGGCAGCCGTACAACGAACCTCGCCGAATCCCTCGGCGGCGGGTCCTTACTCACCGCTCGCGCCGACGCAACTCGGCGTCGACGGATACGCATCAACGACCCTGTCAGCCGGTACGCACATTCGCGACATTGCGGCGCCATCGCGCCCGGCTTCGTCGATCAATCCACCCGCAACCGGCGGGACAGAATGGATGAATCAAAAATCGCAGCGTCGCGTGACCGAGGTTCCCGATCAGTTCGCGAAGTAAGCCACCGCTATCGCAAAATCGAGGCGTAAAAAAAGCCCGGCAATCAAGAATGCCGGGCTTTTTTTCGCTTATGTGCTTACTTCTGGGTTGGCAATCCGAACTCGGTCTGCCGCTGCAACTGCATCACTTCGCCCTGAACCTGACGCAACTGCGCCTGCGCCTTTTCCTTTTCCGCGTGCAGCGCAACCGCCTCGCCTTGCGTTTGACGCTGGTAGTCGTTGACCTTGGCCTGCTGCGTACGGGCAACGTCGAGATCGGCCTGCAACCGTTTCGCGCGATCTTCGGACAACGCGATGATGTCTTCGATATACGCCTTCTGCGCTTGCAACTGCGTGCGGCGAATCTCGACGTCCGCGAGTTGCGCCGTCTGCTGCACGAAGCCGGCATACACTGCTTCGGCACGACCCACATCCGCCGACTTGATCACGCGCCAGAAATGTTTGTCCTGAAAGAGCGCGACGTAATACGTCATCTCCTGCGGATAGAAAAACAGACTCGCGCCGTAACTGCCGTTATAAGTGGTGCGCAGTTCGCTCAGCTTGGCGTCGTGAATCATCTGCATCAGTTCGGCGACGTTGCCTTGCGCATCGGCAGCGGTAGCCGGCGTGCCTGACGCGGCGCTGCGCAGCGCCGCGGCGACTGGCTGCGGCGTTAGCGTGTTCATGGCCGGCCGCGTGCCGACCAGCGGTGCGGCCTCTGCGCTTTGCGCCGCCAGCACGAAACCACCATGCTGCAACAGCGCACACGAGGTCGCGAGCAGCATGGTGCGCCGTACAATTAAGAGGTACTTCATACGTGCATGCTCCATGCAAATCCAAAATAGCCGCAGATTATCGCGCGGATTAGCCGTTAAGCGAAGCATTCAAGTGTCGCGCTGACAGACTTTAAATCGAGATAAATCTGTCGCGAATAATTTGGCCGGACGGACCCGTCAGTCACGAAATAATAAATTTCGGATAAGACAAAAACGCAACAATCTGACTCATGCGGACGTTTCCCAATTTGCATTGGATTTGCGAAAATCCAACATCAAAGTGGCTGCAATATGGAGATAAATGGATAAATAGTTGCCGCGTTGCCAAGGGAAGCAAACGGGAAGCGAAAGCCGGGGCAAGAATAATCGTTTCACGAGGTGCTGCCGCCAAACATGGCGGCAGCACCTCGTGAAAGTCGAGCGTGAAAGCGCGAGTTTAAGGACGTGGCCTTAAAACCGCGTTTCGCGCGCCACCCGCAGAAAGGTATCGAGCAACGGCGTGCAATCAAGCAACTCCGGGCCGCCCGCGCGATGAAACTCCGGGTGCCACTGCACGCCCATCACGAACGGCGCACGCCGATAGCGCACCGCCTCGATGATGCCGTCCGACGCCGACACCGCCTCGATATTCAGATCGCGGCCGAGCGTCTTGACCGCCTGATGGTGAATCGAGTTGACGATCGCCTCGCGCCGGCCCGGAAACATATTGGCCAGGGTCGATCCGTCCGGGAAATGAATGCTGTGCCGATGCTGATCGTAGTTCTCGTTGACGTGCACGTCGGCGGTCGGCACATCGGTGGCGATGTCCTGATACAAGGTGCCGCCGAACGCCACATTGATCAACTGGCACCCGCGGCACACGCCGAGCACCGGCTTGCCCGACTCGATGAACTCATGCAGCAGTTCGAGTTCGTACATATCGCGCACGCGGTCGCCAGGCCACTCGTGGCTCGTCGCCTGTTCCGCGTACGACTGCGGCGAGACGTCAGCGCCACCCTGCAGCAGCAGACCGTCGAGATGCTTCGCATAGTCGCGCAAACGAATGTTGCTTGGGTGCAGCATGCCCTGATGGCCGACCGTCGGAATCATGAACACCAGCACGTCGCGTGACATCACCCAGTGCGCAATCGATTCCTCGAGGTATTGCAGCGTCTTGCCGCGCAGCCCCTTCGCGCCCGGCTCCGGGTGGAAGATGCGCGCCGACACGCCGATGCGCAGCGTGCGCTGGGTGATCCGTTGGCCGGCGCGATCGAACAGTTGACGCGCCCGCGCCGCAATGATGCGGCCAAATACTGTCCACGCCGAATCGTTCTGCTTCAGATAGCGCGGCGGCGACGGCGGCAAGGCGTTCGGCGGCGGCGGGTTGGTTGCGGTGAAGTCCGGCGCGGCGCCGAAGCCGGGCGGCGGCGAACCAGCCGGGCGGGCGGCCGCGGCGGCCTCGTCCGCTTTTTCCGCTAGGGAAGCTCCGTCAGCCGGCACGCTCACTTCGCCGGTTAGCGGCGCGCCGCTCTCCAGCGTGGGCACACGTGAGGCAGGACTTTTGGCGGCATGCCGCGCCGCGACCGCCGCCTCGCGCTCATGCACCGCGGCCTCCTGCTTCGCGGTCGAGGCAGCCGCCGAGCTTCGCGCTTCGGCCGCGTCGCGTCGCCGCGCCATTTGCGCATCCGTGGGTGTGACGGTGGACGCGCTCTCCGGGTCGTCGGTGGACGATCTCACGGCCGCCTCTTCGGCAGCGGGCGATACACTTGAAGCAGCAGGCGCATCAGCCGACGAATCTTCCGGCAAAGCGATCGAGGGGGGAGTGCCGGGCACCGCCGATGCCGTACCCGTGCCTGGCGTCGCCGCCGCAGAAGTAGTCGCGACAGTAGTCGTGCCCTCACCCGCCGTCCCCGAAGCGACAGTCGGCGTCACCAGGTCCTTGATCGGGGACTGGATGGAATCTTCGTGGGAGAGCGGTAGCGAGGCCGCCGGCTCAGCCGGTGTTGTATCGGATTTCGACGTGCCAAGGGTTACGCCGGACGGCGTTGACGTCGCCGAAGGCGACGGAGGGATGCCGGGCTTGCCGGCGTTTTCAGGTTTGTTTTCGCTCATGACAGTCCGACAGGCGCCTTCCACGCGAACGGATGAATATGCCCTGATTATCCGCCTGCGGGCCACGTGCCGCAAACCCGCACACAATTGCTCACATTGTTGCGGGCCACTACGCAGGCCGCCTCAGGGCGATCTACCTTACGGATCCGGTTGTTCTTCGAAAGTTTCGCGCAGCGCGATCTGCATGGCCGCGTGGATTTTCACGCACCACCGCCACACCAGCGCCAGCAGCAACGCGGCGCAGATCAGCACCACGGTCAACAGGCCCGTCGGCGGCAAGATTCCCCCCGAAAGCACCGCGACCAGCAAAAACACACCGACCATCGAGACCACCGGTACCAGATCGGAGATCGCGTAACGGATCGCACGCGTGAAGCGCCCTGCTGTCGCCTGCTGCACGCTCACCTCGGCAAGCAGCAGGGCAAGCGACTTCGTCTTCCGATAGACCGCCACCAGGAATGGCATCGACAGTACCAGCGCGATGCTCCACAGCACCACGCGCTGCATCGGCTCGGAAGTCATCCAGTGGGCGAGCAAGGTGCTGGTATACGGCGCGCTATACGATCCGATCAGAAAGATCGCCGCGACCAGCGCGAGATTGACGGCGATCTGCAGAATGATCCGCCGCGTCATGCCGAACAGCGTCGGCTCGCCGGTTTCAGTGCTCAGGCTGCGCAGCCACTGCCCGTACATGCCGAACACGTTGGCGAGCGTGCGCGGCATCGCCCGGCCAAGACGCTGCGTCAGCGGATCGGCGGCGCGAATCAGATAAGGCGTGAAAAGCGTGGTCAAGGCGGACACGGCCACCGCGATCGGATACAGAAACGCGCTCGTCACCTTTAAGGTGAGACCGAGCGAGGCGATGATGAACGAGAACTCCCCGATCTGGGAGACGGTCATGCCCACCCGCATCGCCGTACGCCCATCCTTGCCGGCGAGAAAAGTGCCGAGTCCGCACGAAACGATCTTGCCGACGATCACGGCCGCCGTGATCACCGCAATCGGCCACGCATAGTCCACCAGCACGGCCGGGTTCAGCATCAGGCCGATCGTCACGAAGAAGATCGCGGAGAAGGCGTCGCGCAGCGGCGCGATCAGGTGCTCGATCCGATGCAGATGGCGCGACTCGGCCATGATCGCGCCGATCAGGAACGCGCCGAGCGCAATGCTGTAATCGAGCTTCACCACCAGCAGACAGAAGCCGAAGCAGAAGCCGAGCACCGATACCAGCAGCATTTCATCGCTCCTCGCGCGTGCCACGTAGTTCAGCGCGCGCGGCACGAGCAGAATGCCGACCACCAGCGAGACCGTCATGAAGAGCAGCAGCTTGCCGAGGGTGACGACCGCGACACCCGCGCTCAGGTGCCCGGTCTGCGCGATCCCGGAGAGCAGGACCAACATTGCAATGGCAAGAATGTCCTCGACGATCAGGATCCCGAACACCAGTTGCGCGAAGCTCTCACGCTTCAGGCCCAGTTCGGACAGCGCCTTGACGATGATGGTGGTCGACGAAATCGCCAGAATCGCGCCGAGGAACAGCGAATCCATTGGACTCCAGCCGAACGCGCTGCCGATCTCGTAACCGATCCATAGCATCAGCACGATTTCGGAGAGGGCCGCGACGATCGCCGTCGCGCCGACCTTGAACAGCTTGCGCAGGCTGAATTCGAGCCCGAGCGAAAACATCAGGAATACCACGCCCAGCTCGCCGAGCGTCTGGATGGTCTGCTCGTCATGGATCAGTTGGAACGGCGGCGTGTACGGCCCGATGATCACGCCCGCCGCGATGTAGCCCAGCACCACCGGCTGTTTCAGGCGATGGAACAGTACTGTGACGACGCCGGCGAGCGCCATCACGACCGCCAGATCCTGAATGAAGCCGATGCCCTGATGCATGGATGCGTTCCTTACAAAAAGTAATGTCTTGAAAACGCAGTGTAACGCACCGGTGCGGCATGCCGGATCGCGCAAACGCCGAAAGGACATGGGATTGAACGGACCACAAGGCGCACCGGCGCGCGCTCCCACCGAAACTTTTTTGACACGCTGGACGCCAGTGAAATATCACAATAATATTTTCTGCATATTTTCTTGGGAGTCGAGTGATGCGGCAGGTGTTCTTCAATGTTGTAGATCGTTCCGGCAGCAGTCGCGCCGATGTCGTCGAGGTGAATCGTCTGACGATCGCCGGCTGGGCCGGGCGCGATCAGGCCGCGATCGAGCATCACATCGCCGAACTGGCCGAACTCGGCGTGAAGCGGCCGTCGACCACGCCCTGTTTCTATCGCCTCGGCGCCGAGCTGCTGACGCAGGCCGAGCAGATCGACGTGGTCGGCGTGAAGTCCAGCGGCGAAGCCGAGTGCGTGCTGGTGCGCTCGGCAGCAGGGCTGCTCGTCACCGTCGGCTCCGACCACACCGACCGTGAAGTCGAAGCCTACGGCGTCACCGTATCCAAGCAGGTCTGCCCGAAACCGGTCGCGCGCGACGCCTGGCGTTTCGAAGACGTTGCCGGCCACTGGGATCAGCTTGAACTGCGCGCTTTCGCTGTGACAAACCACGGCGAGCGGCGCGTCTACCAGCAAGGCAGCGTCGCGTCGCTGCTGCCGGCTGCCGATCTGCTGGACCGCGCGCCCGTCGCTGACGGTGCCGCGATGTTCTGCGGCACGCTGGCCGTCCAAGGCGGCATCGTCGGCATGGCCGACGGCGACGCGCTGGAACTCGAACTGCACGACCCTGTGCTGAACCGCACGCTGCGCCACGCTTATCGCGTGCGAGCGCTACCTATCGTCGAATGAGGCATCCATGAATCCCCCTTCGCTATCCGCCAACGCCGACGCGTCTTCCGACGCGTGGCTCGAAGCCGCCGCCCTGCGCAAGATCACCTGGCGCATCATGCCGTTCCTGTTTCTCGTCTACGTGCTGTCGTACCTGGACCGCGTCAACATCGGTTACGCGAAGCTGCAGTTCACCGGCGATCTCGGCCTCTCGAACGCGGCGTACGGACTCGGCGCCGGGATCTTTTTCCTCGGCTATTTCGTGTTCGAAGTGCCGAGCAACTTGCTGCTGAAGAAGTTCGGCGCCCGCGCCACCATCGCCCGCATCACGATGCTGTGGGGCGCGCTGTCCTGCGTGATGATGTTCGTGCACTCGGAAACGATGTTCTACGTGCTGCGCTTTTTCCTCGGTGTCGCCGAGGCCGGGCTGGTACCGGGCGTGGTGCTGTACCTGACCTTCTGGTTTCCATCCGACCGGCGCGCGCGGATGGTCGCCGTGTTCATGGCGGCAATTCCGGTCGCGGGCATCATCGGCGCGCCCTTGTCGGGCTTTCTGATGTCGGCGCTGCATGAAGCGCACGGTTTGCGCGGCTGGCAGTGGATGTTCCTGATCGAAGGCATTCCGTCGATCCTCGCCGGCTTCTGGGCTCTGTCGGTGCTGCGCAACACGCCCGCCGAAGCCGCCTGGCTCACCGCCGACGAAAAGCGCGTGATCACGAACCGCCTCTCGCGGGAAAACGCGGCGGCCGCGGCGGCCGGCGCGGAGCAAAGCCTGGGCGTTGCATTACGCTCGGGACGCTTCTGGCTGCTGACGCTGATCTACTTCTGCCTCGTCACCGGCAATGCGGGCTTCTCGTTCTGGCTGCCGCAGATCGTCAAGGATCTCGGCGTCACCAACCTCGTCACGAATGGCTTCGTCACCGCGATTCCTTATCTCGCGGCGGGCATCGGCATGATCCTGATCGGCCGCTCGTCGGATATCACGGGCGAACGGCGCTGGCACTATGCCGTGTGCTGCTTCATCGGCGCGGCGGGGCTGCTCGGCAGTGCCTCGGTGACCAATTCGATTCCGCTCGCCGTCACCGGCTTGTCGATCGCGTATGTCGGCATTCTGGCGGGCTTCGGCATCTTCTGGTCGATGTCCACCACCTTCCTGCAAGGCACGGCGGCGGTTGCCGGTATTGCCGTGATCAACTCGATTGCGAACCTCGCCGGCTACGTGAGCCCGTATGTGCTCGGTATCGTCAAGGATGCGACGCATAGCGTGACCTTTGGACTGGTGCTGATCGCGGGCGCGCTGATCGTCGGCGGGTTGGTCACGTTGATGATGCCGCGTGTCGAGGTGCAGCACGCCGCCGCGGTGACGCCGAGGAGCGCCTGACATGCAGTGATTGACCCGCGCGCGGCCATCGCGTATGCGCACGCGGCGCCGGTGAGCAACCGCCCGCCACGCGCCATCCGCGCAAAACCTTGCTCTACAATGCGGACGACATCGCCCGCTTCCCTCTTCACATGACGCTTTTGCAGACTGCCCGCCCTTCGAACCCCGCCCGCGAGACCGCGTCCGCAAGTCTCGCCGAACAGGCCTATGCGTTCGTCAAGCGCGAGATCATCACGATGCGCTTGCGGCCGAGCGAGGTGCTGAACGAAGCGGAACTGATGGTGCTGACCGGCATCGGCCGCACGCCCGTTCATCAGGCGCTGCACCGGCTGGTGCACGAAGGCATGCTGACCATCATGCCGAGAAAGGGCATCATGGTCCGCCCGGTATCGCTCGACGACGTGCTGGCGATCATCGACGTACGGCTCGTCAACGAAGGCTATTGCGTCGAGCTGGCCGCGCGCCATGCGCAGCAGCACGATTTCGATGCGATGCAGGCGCTGCTGGACCGCTCGTCGGTATGCGTCGCCGCCCACGATATCGAAGGCATGATGGATATCGACCGCGAGTTTCATCTGGCGATTTCGGCCGCGTCGCGCAATCCGGTGCTGGCCGACATCCTGCGCGGACTGCATGAGCGCTCGCTGCGCTTCTGGTTCATTTCGCTGTCCGAGCTGCATCATCTCGAAGACGTCCACGAAGAACATCTCGAACTGTTTCGCCTGCTGCGCGAACGCGATGCCGAAGGCGCTCGCCAATCGGTGCAAAAGCATATTGAAGCGTTCCGCGCGACTCTCTTCAATCGAATCTAACCGGCATCACTCGGTTCAACCGGATCTGAACGAACATCATGGCCACTGAATTCACGCCCTTTCCGCCGCTTGCCCAGCTTGCCGCCGATCTCGCCGCCGGCCGCACCACGAGCCGCGCGCTCGTCGAAACCGCGCTCGAACGGATCGCCGATCCGGCCGGCCAGGGCGCGGTCGCCTTCATGCACGTCGACGCCGACAGCGCCCGCGCGGCAGCTGACGCACACGACCGTCTGCGCGCCGCCGGCACGGTGCTCTCGCCGCTCGCCGGAATTCCGGTGTCGGTCAAAGACCTGTTCGATATCGAAGGGCAGCCGACCCGCGCCGGTTCCGTGGTGCTGGCCGACGCGCCTGCCGCCAAGGCGGACGCGGTCGCGGTCGCGCGCCTGAAACGGGCAGGCGCGGTGATCGTCGGGCGCACCAATATGAGCGAGTTCGCGTTTTCCGGACTGGGCCTGAACCCGCACTACGGGCATCCGCTGTCGCCGTATCAGCGCGGCGTGAAGGGTGACGAGCGGATTTCGGGCGGTTCGTCGTCGGGTGCGGCGGCGTCGGTGGCGGACGGCATGGCCGCCATCGCGCTCGGCACCGACACCGGCGGCTCGATCCGCATCCCGGCTGCGCTGTGTGGCCTGACCGGCTTCAAGCCGACCGCCGACCGGATTCCGAAGCAAGGCGGCGTACCGCTCTCTTCGACACTCGACTCGTTCGGGCCGATTGGCGTCTCGGTGGCGTGCTGCGCGCTGGTCGACCGGATGCTGGCCGGGCTGGAACCGCGCATCCCGGCGGTCCGGCCGCTGGAAGGCGTGCGCCTCGGCGTATTGACCCATTTCGTGACGGACGGCGTCGAACCGGCCGTCGCCGCGGCGATCGATACGGCGCTGAAGCATCTGGAAGCGGCCGGCGCGATCGTCAGCGAAGTGCGCTTTGCACCGCTCGACCGTTTGCCCGAGATCAACCGCTTCGGCTTTTCGCCGATCGAAGCGTATGCATGGCACCGTCCGCTGCTGGAAAAGCACCGCGATCAATACGACCCGCGCGTGCTGGTGCGCATCCTGAAGGGCCAACCCGCCAGTGCCGCCGACTATCTGGACCTGCTAGCCGAGCGCCAGGCCATGCTCGACGAAGCCGCGCGCACGCTGTGGCAGCGCTTCGACGCGGTGGTCGCGCCGACCGTGCCGGTGGTGCCGCCGCGCGTCGCCGATCTGGAACACGACGATGACGCATTCGGCCGCACCAACGCGCTGATCCTGCGCAATCCGAGCGCGTTCAACTTCCTCGACACCTGCGCGCTGTCGCTGCCCTGCCATCTGCGCGGGGAAGCGCCGGTGGGCCTGATGCTGGCGAGCGCGCCGCACGCCGACGACGCCTTGCTGGCAATCGGTCGCGGCGCCGAGGCGGTGCTCAACGCGATTCGCTGAGCGGGGGCGTTGAACGGAATCGCGGCTTAATGCGCGGTAAACGTCAAGGGGGGAGGTTCGCGCTAGAATCGCGGGCACCTTCGCCCTTTCCGTTTCCAGACAGCCACACGATCCATGAATAACGACAATGCGATGCTGCGCCGCGAGCGCTCCCTGCTGGTTCTGCTTGGCCTGATCTGCGTCGGCCTCGTGGCCGGCGCCCTGTATATGCAATACGGGTTGCACGAAGATCCGTGCCCGCTGTGCATCATCCAGCGCTATTTCTTCTTGCTGATCGCGATTTTTGCGTTCCTCGGCGCGCGCTTCAACAGCTGGCGCGGCGTGCGTCTGCTGGAAGTGCTGGCGGCCCTGTCGGCATTGGGCGGTATCGTGACGGCCGCGCGGCATGTGTATATTCAGGCGAATCCGGGCTTCAGCTGCGGATTTGACGCGCTGCAGCCAATGGTCGACAGCCTGCCGCCCGCCCATTGGCTGCCGGGCGTCTTCAAGGTTGCCGGCCTCTGCGAAACGGCTTATCCGCCGATTCTGGGCCTCTCACTGCCGATGTGGTCGCTGATTGCGTTCGTGGTGGCTTACGTGCCGCTGGCGCTGAGCCTGTATAAGAATCGCCGCCGCTTCGCCTGATCGGGCCGGCTGCGCTGAAGCAGCACTGAATTAGCGCCGGACTTCGTGCCGCCCGCCGCGGCGGCCGCAGTCCGGCGTTTTTTCGCCTGCGCCTTTTCATCCCGGTTTTTGCCTCGCTTTTGCTGGATTTTTCCCCGCTGTGCCCCGTCCTGCCGGGCTTCCCGCCATCCGCACCGTCCCACGCACCTCCCCGGCCTGGCGCGAATCATCCTTATCTCATGACCGCTTCCGAATAAGCTTCATGCGATAGGGGAAATGTTTTCAGGACAAGGTAGTGCTATCTTCGAACCTGGATGGCGATCTACGTGCGCGAGGCCGGCTTTGGCGCGACCCCATGCGTAACGCGCGCCCGGTCCGCACTGTCTTTCGGATTCGCCATGACAACGCAAACCATCCGCTTTTACCACCAGGGGTCCGTCCGTGAGGTTTCGGGCGTCCCTGCATCGCGCACCGTGCTTCAGCATCTGCGTGAGGATCTGCATTGCACCGGCACCAAGGAAGGCTGTGCGGAAGGCGACTGTGGCGCCTGCACGGTCGTCGTCGGCGAACTGGATGCGCAGGGCGGCGTCTCGCTGAAAGCGGTCAATGCGTGCATCCAGTTCCTGCCGACGCTGGACGGCAAAGCCCTCTTCACCGTCGAAGACCTGCGCGCCGCCGACGGCGCCCTGCACCCCGTGCAACAGGCGATGGTCGATTGCCACGGCTCGCAGTGCGGTTTCTGCACCCCAGGCTTCGTGATGTCGATGTGGGCGCTGTACGAAAACCAGCCGGCCGCCGCCGGCCTGCCCACCCGCGATGAAATCAACGCCGCGCTATCGGGCAATCTGTGCCGCTGCACCGGCTACCGGCCGATCGTCGACGCGTCGCAGAAGATGTTCGACTATCCGCAATACCCGCGCGTGACGCTAGACCGCAAGGCCGTCGCCGACAAATTGCGCGAGATCCAACGCCGCGAGACCTTCGAATACAGCGCGCCCGATACGCGCGGCGGCGCGTTCGGCTCGCCCACCTTCCACGCGCCGGTCACCCTCGACGCGTTCGCCAAACTGCGCGCCGAGCACACCCAGGCACGCCTTCTGGCCGGCAGCACCGACGTCGGCCTGTGGGTCACCAAGCAGTTCCGCGATCTCGGCGACATCCTGTATATCGGCAACGTCGCCGAATTGAAGACGATCGAGCGCGACGCGCAAACGCTGACGATCGGCGCGGCCGTCACGCTCGAAGACGCGTACGCAGCACTTGCCGCCGATTACCCGGAACTGGCGGAGATGTGGACGCGCTTCGCGTCGCTGCCGATCCGCAATGCCGGCACGCTCGGTGGCAACGTCGCGAACGGCTCGCCGATCGGCGATTCGATGCCCGCGCTGCTCGCGCTCGGCGCCGAAGTCGTGCTGCGGCACGGCCCCAAAACCCGCACGCTGACGCTCGACGCTTTCTACCTCGGCTATCAGAAGACCGCGCTCGCGGCCGGCGAATTCGTCACGGCGCTGCGTGTGCCGCGTCCGGCGCGCGATCTGCGTTTTCGTACGTACAAGGTGTCGAAGCGCTACGATCAGGACATCTCCGCAGTGTGCGCGGCGTTCGCGCTGCACCTCGGTGAAAACGGCGCGATCCGGGAAGCACGCATCGCCTTCGGTGGCATGGCCGCGACGCCTAAACGCGCCGCGCAAACCGAAGCCGTGCTGAACGGCGCGACGTGGGACGAAAGCACCGTGCGGCAAGCGATGAACGCACTCGTCGCCGATTACCAGCCGCTTACCGACATGCGCGCCTCGAGCGCCTATCGACTGAAGGTGGCGCGCAACCTCCTGTGGCGCTTCCACCTCGAAACGCGCGACGACGCGCCGCTCGCCCTCTTCGACGTGAATGCGTTCGCGTTCGAAAACGGCGTGCCGGACGCAGCCGTTGCGAAGGAGTCGTCGTGATGAACCGGACCGATGCTTTCGTCGAACATGCGGGGAGCCACGCTGAAAAGCACGCCACCGCTCAGGGCAGCGAGCCGGCAATCGGCGTGTCGCTGCCGCATGAATCCGCCACGCTGCACGTGAGCGGTGAAGCCACCTACACCGACGACGTCCCCGAACTGCAAGGCACGCTGCACGCAGCGCTTGGGCTGTCGCGACATGCGCACGCGCGCATCGTCTCGATCGATCTGGACGCGGTGAGAAAAGCGCCCGGCGTGATCGCCGTGTTGACCGCTGAAGACATTCCCGGCGAGAACAACTGCGGCCCGGTGCTGCACGACGATCCGATTCTCGCCGTCGATGAAGTGCTGTATCTCGGCCAGCCGGTGTTCGCCGTGATCGCCGAAAGTCATGAGCTTGCACGCCGCGCCGCTGCGCTCGCGAGGAGCGATGACGTCGTGCGCTATGAGCCGCTCGAGGTCATCCTCACGCCAGCCGAAGCGAAAGCCAATAAGCAATTCGTCCTGCCGCCCATGCATCTGAAGCGCGGCGAACCCGACGCAAAGATCGCCTCCGCGCCGCATAAAATCAGCGGCACGTTCGAAGTCGGCGGCCAGGAACAGTTTTATCTCGAAGGCCAGATCGCGTACGCAGTGCCGAAAGAAATGGACGGAATGCTCGTCTACAGTTCGACGCAGCATCCGAGCGAAATGCAGCAGGTGGTCGCGCATATGCTCGACTGGCCGGCGCATAACGTCGTATGCGAATGCCGGCGGATGGGCGGCGGCTTCGGCGGCAAGGAATCGCAATCGGCGCTGTTCGCATGCGTGGCCTCGCTGGCGGCGAAACTGCTGCGCCGTCCGGTCAAACTGCGCGCCGATCGTGACGACGATTTCATGATCACCGGCAAGCGCCACGACGCGATCTACGAGTACGAAGCCGGCTTCGACGATAAAGGCCGCATTCTCGGCGCGCGTGTCGAGATCGCTCTACGTGCCGGCTACTCCGCCGATCTGTCCGGCGCCGTGGCCACGCGTGCCGTCTGTCACTTCGACAACGCGTATTACCTGTCCGACGTCGATATCGTCGCGCTGTGCTGCAAGACGAATACGCAGTCGAACACGGCGTTCCGCGGCTTCGGCGGCCCGCAAGGCGCCCTGGTGATGGAAGTGATGCTCGACAGCATCGCACGTCAATTGAAGTGCGATCCGCTCGACGTGCGCCTCGCGAATTACTACGGCATCGGCGAGCGCGACACGACGCCGTATGGCCAAAAGGTCGAAGACAACATCATCGCGCCGTTGACCGACGAGTTGCTCGAAACCAGCCACTACCGCGCGCGCCGCGAAGCGATCGCCGCGTTCAACGCAAAGAGCCCGGTGCTCAAACGGGGCCTGGCGTTTTCGCCGGTGAAGTTCGGCATCTCGTTCAACGTGCCGTTTCTGAATCAGGCCGGCGCGCTGGTGCATGTGTACAAAGACGGTTCGGTACTCGTCAATCACGGCGGCACCGAAATGGGCCAGGGGCTCAACACGAAGGTGGCGCAAGTCGTCGCGAATGAACTCGGTTTGCCGCTTGCGCGTGTACGCGTAACGGCGACCGATACGTCGAAGGTCGCCAACACCTCGGCAACCGCGGCATCCACCGGCAGCGACCTGAACGGCAAAGCGGCCGAAGCGGCTGCGCGGACGATTCGCGTCAGGCTCGCAGAACTGGCGGCGAAGCAACTCGGCGGCACCGCCGACGCGGTGGAATTTGCCAACGGCGAAGTGTCGGTGAACGGCGGTGCGATGCCGTTCGAGCAACTGGTCGGCGCGGCCTATCTGGCGCGCGTGCAGTTGTGGTCGGACGGTTTCTATACGACGCCGAAAGTGCACTGGGATGCGAAAACGCTGACCGGTCACCCGTTTTATTACTTTGCGTACGGTGCGGCGGTGTCGGAAGTGGTGATCGACACGCTGACCGGCGAATGGAAACTGGTGCGCGCGGACGTGTTGCACGACGCCGGCCAATCGATCAACCCGGCGATCGACATCGGCCAGATAGAAGGCGGGTTCATTCAGGGCATGGGCTGGCTCACCACGGAAGAACTGTGGTGGAACCGCGATGGCCGCTTGATGACGCACGCGCCGTCGACATACAAGATTCCCGCGGTCAGCGATACGCCTGCGGCGTTCCATGTTCGGCTTTATCAGAATCAGAACGCCGAGCCGACGGTGTTCCGTTCCAAGGCTGTGGGCGAGCCGCCCCTGCTGCTGCCGTTCTCGGTATTCCTCGCAATTCGCGACGCGGTCGCGGCTGCGGTGCCGGGCGCGGAAAATGCACCACGGTTGCGCGCGCCTGCGACGCCCGAAGCGATTCTCGATGCGCTCGAAGCGTTGCAGCCGCCGGGGACGTCAGCGGAACCCGCGACGGAAGCGGCCACTACGGCCACGACCGCCACCACCATTTAGCAACGTTAAGCAAAGGCCTGACGCGACACGAACGCGCCAGGCCACACTCAACCGGCCGCACGGATACCCCGCGCGGCCACGTATGGAGAACCGCCGGATGCAAGCCTGGCTACCTGACCTGCAACAACTGCTCGCGCACGGCGACGCTGCCGTGCTGGTGACGGTCGCGCGCGTCGAGGGTTCGGCGCCCCGCGAAGCCGGCACCAAGATGATCGTCACGCGCGATTCGGCCAAGCACACGATTGGTGGCGGACACCTCGAATGGAAAGCCATCGAGACCGCGCGCCAGGTCCTGCGCGACGGCATGCGCTCGCCGCATATGCGCCGCCTCGAACGCTTCGCGCTTGGACCCAGTCTCGGCCAATGCTGCGGCGGCGCTGTGATTCTCGCCTTTGAGCGCCTCGACATCGGCGATCTCGGCTGGATCACGTCGCTCGCGAAACGCGTGGCCGCAGGTCTTTCGACGGTGCGTAGCGTATCATTCGGCCCCGCACCGGATGCGGTGATGCTGTCCGACCCCGAACCGGGTGTGGATGCCGCCGACTGCCTGCTGTGGGACGGCGCCGGCTTCGACGACAGCGGCGCGCTGCTCACCGAAACCATCGCGCCGGGCGACTTCCAGGTCGTGCTGTTCGGCGCCGGTCACGTGGGCGCGGCGCTGGTTCGCGTGCTTGCCACGCTGCCTTGCACCGTGCGCTGGGTCGACGAACGCGACGCGCAGTTTCCGCCGGTGGAAACACTGCATGCGCCGAACGTGAAGATCGATCCGAACGACGCGCCCGACGAAGCCATCGACGAGGCCGCGCCGCACACGTACTTCATCGTGATGACGCACAACCATGCGCGCGATCTCGAGTTGGCCGAGCGCATTTTGCGGCGTGGCGATTTCGCGTTCTTCGGCATGATCGGCTCGCACACCAAGCGCAAGCAGTTCGAGCATCGGCTGGCCGCGCGCGGCATCGATCCGTCGCGGATTGCGCGGATGAAGTGCCCGCTCGGCGTCGACGGTATCGTCGACAAGTCGCCGGAGATCATCGCGATCTCGGCGGCGGCCCAGGTGTTGCAGGCAGTGGAGGCGAATGCAGGCGCGCATGCGGCGCAGACGGTCTGATTTGCCGCACAATCGACCTGCCGCCCACACTGCGATTGCCTGCTGTCCTGCATCCCGCATTCGGCGCGAACCGACTCCAACGAACTTCTGACCGACCATGAATACAACGACCGCAATCCGTACGCCACTCGTCGAGAAAACCGCGCGCGCGCCGAAGGCCGAGCTGCACATCCATATCGAAGGCTCGCTCGAACCCGAGCTGATCTTCGCGCTCGCCGAACGCAACGGCGTGAAGCTTGCGTACGACTCGATCGAAGCCTTGCGCGCCGCGTACGCCTTCACCGATCTGCAATCGTTCCTCGACATCTATTACGCCGGCGCGAGCGTGCTGCTGCACGAGCAGGACTTCTACGACATGACGATGGCGTATGTCGAACGCTGCCTCGCCGATAACGTGATTCACAGCGAAATCTTCTTCGATCCGCAGACGCACACCGAACGCGGCGTGCCGATCGCGACGGTCGTCGCCGGTATCGAACGCGCGTTGGCCGATGCGGAAAAGCGCGGTATGACGAGCAAACTGATTCTATGCTTCCTGCGCCACCTGTCGGAAGAGGATGCGCTCGCTACGTTCGAAGAAGCGCGGCCGCTCTTCGAGCAATACAAGCATCGCCTGGTCGGTGTCGGGCTGGATTCGTCGGAGCGTGGTCATCCGCCTTCGAAGTTCGAACGCGTATTCGCCAAGGCGCGCGCGCTCGGTCTGAAGCTGGTCGCGCATGCGGGCGAAGAAGGGCCGCCGTCGTATATCTACGAAGCGCTCGATCTGCTGAAGGTGGATCGCGTCGACCACGGCGTGCGCAGTATCGAAGATCCGGCGCTCGTCACGCGCCTCGCCGATACGCGCGTCGCATTAACCGTGTGCCCGCTGTCGAACCTCAAGCTCTGCGTGTTCGACGACATGACCAAGCACACGCTGAAGGACCTGCTCGATCGCGGTGTCGCCGTCACGGTGAATTCCGACGATCCGGCTTATTTCGGCGGCTACGTGAACGCCAACTATTTCGCCACTATCGACGCGTTGAAGCTCAACGATGCCGAGGTCTACACGATCATCCGCAACAGCTTCGAAGCGTCGTTCGTCACGCCCGAGCAACGCAGCGAACTGATCGCGAAGCTCGACGCGCACTGGCACTCAGGCGGCCCGCATTGACGGGCCAATGAATAGCAGCCGGCGGCGGCACGGGCTCCCTGCAGAGCCAGAATCAAGCCGCTGTCTGCGCTGTTTAGCTTCTCACATTCGGAGACGGTTTTTTCATGACTCAATCGGCACAAGCGGCCCAGTCAGCATTCCGCGCACAACTGCTGACCTTCAACGGTGATCCTGCGAAATCGCCCAACGCGGCGGTCTTCAACGAGGACGGTTTGCTGATCGTCGAAGACGGTCATGTCGTCGCGGCGGGCGCGTATGCCGCGCTTGCGTCGCAACTCGCCCCCGGCACCCAGGTGCAGGAGATGCGCGACAAGCTGATCGTGCCGGGTTTCATCGATACGCACATCCACTATCCGCAGACCGACATGATCGCGTCGCCGGCCCCGGGTCTGCTGCCGTGGCTCGACACGTACACCTTCCCGACCGAGCGCCGCTTCACCGATCCGGCCTACGCGCGCGACACGGCGAGCTTCTTCGTCGAAGAGCTGCTGGCGTGCGGCACGACGACCGCGCTGGTGTATTGCACGGTCCATAAGGAATCGGCCGACGCGCTCTTTACCGAAAGCGAAGCGCGCAATCTGCGCATGGTGGCCGGCAAGGTGCTGATGGACCGCAACTGCCCCGAGTTCCTGCGCGACACCGCGCAATCGGGCTACGACGACAGCGCCGAGCTGATCGGCCGCTGGCACAACCGTGGCCGCCAGATGTACGCGCTCACGCCGCGTTTCGCGCCGACTTCGACCGAAGCGCAGCTTGAAGCGTGCGGCGTGCTGGCGGGCAAGCATCCGGACATCTTCATTCAGAGCCACGTCGCCGAAAACACCGACGAAGTGAAATGGGTCGCCGATCTGTTCCCGGGCCACCGCAGCTATCTGGACATTTACGATCACTACGGCCTGCTGCGCCGCCGCGCGGTGTACGGCCATTGCATCTACCTCGACGAGGAAGACCGCAAGCGCATGGCGCAAACCGGCACGGTCGCCTCGCACTGCCCGACCTCGAACCTGTTCCTCGGCAGCGGCCTGTTCGATTTCGACAAGGCCGACGAAGCCGGCATGCCGATCGCGCTGGCAACGGACGTCGGCGGCGGCACCTCGTTCTCGATGCTGCAGACGATGAACGAAGCGCACAAGGTTGCGCGTCTGACCGGCCATCATCTGACGGCCACGCGTATGTTCTATCTGGCAACCGCGGGTGCCGCTGAGGCGCTCGATCTGGCGGACAAGGTGGGGACGTTGAAGCCGAAGTCGGAAGCCGACTTCGTCGTGCTCGATCCGCAAGCCACGCCGCTGCTCGCGCGCCGCACCGCACGCACCGAATCGCTCGAAGAACTGCTGTTCGCATTCGCGCTGCTCGGCGACGATCGCGCGATCTACGAAACGTATGCGGCAGGCAAACGCGTGCATCGCCGCGACGACGTGCGGCAGCATGCACCGCGTACGGCGAAAATCGCGGCTTGAGTTGATTCGCACGCACCAGAAAAAACGGCGCTTCGTTTCCGAAGCGCCATTTTTTTTTGCCTGTACGTTGCAGCGTGCCGCTCAAGGCTGCGTGCACACCTCGTGCAACGCATTCAACCGCCGCACCGGATCGGCGACATACGGATTCGTTTCATCCCACGCATAACCGGCGAGCACCGCGCTGATCATCCTGCGGATCGACGGCGTCTGGTGCGGATAGAAAATGATGTCCTGCAACTCGCCCGTGTACCAGCGCTCGACGAACACGCGGAACGTGTCGATGCCCTTGCGCAACGGCACGTCGTAAGCCGCCGACCAGTCCACCTGCTCGCCATCCAGTTGGCGGTTCAACGTCTGCACCGCGAGATGCGCGGAACGCAGCGCAATCGTCACGCCCGACGAGAACACCGGATCGAGAAATTCGCCCGCATTGCCGAGCAGCGCGTAACCCGGTCCGTGCAAACGCTCGACGTTCGCCGCGTAGCCGCCGATATGGCGCACCGGCATCAGGAATGGCGCGTTGCCGATCAACGGGCCGAGTGTCGGCTCCTGCTGGATCAGTGCACGCAGTTTCGCGTCGCGTTCCCCTTCCGGCACATCGAGGAAACTGGCCTCGGCGACGCAGCCCACCGACGAACGGCCGTCCGCCAGCGGAATCATCCAGAACCACACGTCGCGCCGCTCCGGGTGCGTCGCCACACAGATCTTGTTGCGGTCGGTCGCGCCAGCCGGAATGCCGTCGCGCACGTGCGTGAAGATGGCGGCGCGTGTCGGCATGCGCGTGGGCGTTTCGAGGTTCAGCAAGCGCGGCAGTACGCGGCCGAAGCCGCTCGCATCGAATACAAAACGCGCTTCGACTTCATACGCGTGGTCCGCTTCGTCGATCACGTCGAGCACCGGCCTGCTGTCCAGTGCGCCCGCTTTGCCCATTTCGCCGGTCCGCATCGCCCGGACCGTATGACCGAAGCGCACGTCGGCGCCCTGCTGCGCCGCGCAGCGAATCAGGATGTCGTCGAACACCGCGCGCTCGACCTGGTACGTAGTGCCCCATCCTGCCGAATGCTTGTCGCGGAAGTCGAACGCCGACGATTGATCGCGATAGACAAAATGCGCGCCGTTCTTGTACTGGAAACCGGCTTCGACCACTGCCTGCAGCATGCCGGCCTCTTCCAGGTAGGCCATGCTTTGCGGCAACAGACTTTCGCCGATCGAGAAACGCGGAAAATGCTGGCGCTCCAGCACGAGCACCGAGCGGCCCGCCTGGCGCAGAAGCGCCGCTGCAACGGCGCCCGCCGGACCCGCGCCGATGATCGCTACATCGACGGTCATGCGTTTTGACGAATTCGTATTCAAGGTAGCCTCAATCGTTTGCTTGCGTGGAACAGCGTTACGCTGCACCCTTACTTCTCGTTACAATTACCGCTCTCGCAGCAAGAACACTATTCCGACGGGGAGCCCAGCGTGTCGCCATCCGAATCATCCAGTGTGCCTTTCGTGCCGGAAACGGCCTTCGGGATCTGGTTCCTGCGCACCCATACCTGGGGACATCATGTCTTGCGGGTCGCGATCAATGACCTCAAACGCCTGATCGATGCACCCTTGCCTGCCGCGCCGGTCATCGTGGACGTCGGCTGCGGGCAAGGCATCTCGTTTCGCCTGCTCGCCGAGGCGTTCAATCCGCGCCGCATTGTCGGCGTCGATTTTCACAAGCCGTCGCTGGTGCTTGCCGCCGCTGCCGCCAACGCCTGCCGCGACAGGCTCGCCGATATCGAACTGCTGCACGGCGACTGCGCGAAGCTGCCGCTGCCCGATGCCGGCGCCGACATCGTGTTCTGCCATCAAACCTTCCATCACCTCGTCGAGCAAGAACGTGCGCTCGCCGAGTTCCGCCGCGTGCTCAAACCCGGCGGCATCCTGCTGTTCGCCGAATCCACCGACGTGTACATCAAATCGTGGGTGATCCGGCTGCTGTTCCGCCATCCGATGCAAGTGCAAAAAAGCGCCGACGGCTACCTCGACATGATTCGCCGCGGCGGTTTCAGCTTCGGCCCGCGCAACGTCTCGCTGCCCTATCTCTGGTGGAGCCGCGCGAAAGACTTCGGCCTGCTCGAGCGCCTCGGCCTCTACCGTCCGCAACCTGGCAAGCGCCGTGAAACGCTCGTCAATGTCGCGGCGATCAAGGCCGATTGATAAAGCGTGCGAGTCCGCTTCGGCTTAGTTCGCTTCCAGCACGACGAGCTGGCCGCTCACCGCGATCGCGGCCGCGCTGGGGCTCACGCCGCACGTGAAGTCGGTCGACGAGTTGCTCTCGGTGCTATGAAAGCGCGTCGCCACATCGATCACGGCATTCGCATGGCGTTCGCGGGCTGCCGCGCGCAGCTTTTGCACCGCTTCCGCCAGCGCTTCGTGGCAAGCTTCGTCGGGACTCGACACCTTGCGTGCGATCCGCACGGAGTACGACGCGCCGCCCAACTGGCTCTTCACCGCCGGGTGGCTCTGCTGGCCGAAATACACCGGCACGCCGCCGCTCGACTGGCCGCCGGCTGCCGCAAGCGGCAGCGACTTCACGTTCGTGGCGCATCCCGCTTGCGTCAGCACCACCACCGCCAGCGCGCCAAATACAAAACTTTTTTTCATTTTTATTGCCCTCGTTTTTTTTCAAAATGGCGGCTAGTTCAACCGCCCTGCCACACTTCAAACATCAGGCTCGCGCAACTGCCGCCGAACCCGAATGAATTTGACATAGCCGTGCCGATACGCGCCTCGCGCGACACGTGCACCAGCGGCATTTCGCCAAGACTCGCGTCCGGCGTCTCGATGCCCACCGTGCCTGCGATGAAACCGTCGCGCATCATCAGCAGCGTGTAGATCGCCTCGTGCGCGCCGCATGCGCCGAGCGGATGCCCGGTCATGCCTTTGGTCGACGAGAACGCGGGTACAGCGCCGCCGACCACGCCGCAGGCCAGATCGCCAAATACGTCAATTAATGCGCGCAGTTCCTCGACGTCGCCAAGCGGTGTCGACGGTGCGTGCGTGTTGATGTAATCCGGGCGCTTGCCCGCCTCGCCCAGCGCGCCGCGCATCGCCCGCGCGATGCCTGCCGCCCGCGGCGCGACCATGCCGGCGACGTCCGTGCAGTCGCCAAAGCCGATCAGCTCGGCGTAAATACGGGCGCCGCGCGCCATCGCGTGATCGAGCGATTCGAGCACCAGCACGCCGCCGCCCGACGCGATCACGAAGCCGTCGCGCGCCGTGTCGTAGGGGCGCGACGCATGCTGCGGCGTGTCGTTGAAGCTGCGCGACAGCGCCCCCATCGCGTCGAACATCAACGTCATGTTGTCGTGCAGCGACTCGCTGCCGCCGGCCAGCACGATCTGCTGGCGGCCGGTCTGGATCAGCTGCATCGCCTGGCCGATCGCGAGCGCCGACGTCGTGCACGCCGACGACGGCGAATAGCTGACGCCTTCGAGTCCGAACACCTGCGCGACGTTGGCCGACGCGGTGCTGCTCATCGCGTGCGGAACCGTGTACGGCGGCACTTTGTCGACGCCGCGTGCATTCGCAATCGCCATGGCCGCGTCGTAACTCGACATCGTGCCGACGCCCGAGCCGATCACCGCACCCGCACGTGGCGAGCGCAACATGGCAGGCTCAAGTCCGGCGTCGTCGATCGCCTTGCGGGCGGCGTGGCACGCAAAGCGCGCGGTGTCGCCCATGAAGCGTTCGAGCTTGCGCGCGAACGGCGGCTCCTGCGCGACCGAGGCAACGCCCGCCACCTGCGATCCGAAACCGCGCTCACGCCACGCCTCGATCCGCTCGATGCGCGAGCGGCCCGCGCGCAGCGCGGCGGACACGTCGTCGAGCGTATTGCCGAGGCACGACACGATTCCCATGCCGGTGACGACCACACGTTGCAGCACGACGCTCATCGAACGCGCCTGAAAATCAGCGACGTATTGATGCCGCCGAATGCAAAGTTGTTGCTCATGACGTGTTCGGCGTCGATCTCACGGCCTGTACCCATGATGTAATCGAGCGCTGCACAAGCCGGATCGACGTTCTCCAGATTCAAGGTCGGCGCATACCAGTTGCGCTTCATCATCTCGATGGTCCACCACGCTTCCAGTGCACCGCACGCGCCGAGCGTATGGCCCACATAGCTCTTGAGCGAACTGATCGGCATGCGCGCGCCGAAGGTCCGCGCGGTCGCATGGCTTTCGGCGATGTCGCCGCGATCCGTGGACGTGCCGTGCGCGTTCACATAGGCGATCGCTTCGGGCGGCAGTTGCGCATCTTCAAGCGCGAGCTGCATGGCAAGCGCCATGGTTTCGGCGGTCGGCTGGGTCATGTGCGCGCCGTCCGAGTTGCAGCCGAAGCCGACGATCTCCGCGTGAATCCGCGCGCCGCGCGCCACCGCGTGTTCGTATTCTTCGAGCACCAGCGTCGCCGCACCTTCGCCGACCACGAGGCCGTCGCGCGCGGCATCGAACGGACGCGGCGTGAGATGCGGTTCGTCGTTGCGCGTGCTGGTCGCGTATAACGTATCGAACACGGCGACCGCCGGGCCCGACATTTCTTCCGCGCCGCCCGCCAGCATCAGCGTCTGTTTGCCGGCCAGAATCGCTTCATAGGCGTAGCCGATCGCCTGGCTGCCCGACGCGCACGCGCACGAGGTCGGGATGATCCGCCCTTTCAGGTCCCAGAACAGGCTGACGTTGACGGCCGTGGTATGCGGCATCATCTGCACGTAGCTGTTCGACGTGACGTCGCTCATCGAGCCGGTTTCGAGCATCGTGCCGAAGGCGCGAATCGGCTGCACCGAGCCCGACGACGAACCGTAGGCGACGCCCATGCGGCCGTCCTTGATGCTTGCGTCGACGGACAGGCCTGCATCGGCGAGCGCCAGTTCGCTCGCGCGCACCGAATACATCGACACCGGGCCCATCGAGCGGGTTTTCTTGCGCGGATAATGCGCGGGCACCGCGAAGCCCGGCAACGGACACGCGAGCCGCGTATGCAGCGACTCGAAGTAATCCCACTCGGGCATACGACGCACCGCGTTCACGCCGCGCTTCAGGCGTGCTTCGATTTCGTCCCAGCTATCGCCGAACGCCGTGACGCCGCCCATGCCGGTAATGACGACGCGTTTCATCACACCATCCCACCGTTGACGCCGATCACCTGACGCGTGACATACGAGGCCGCATCCGACATCAGGAAGCTGACCACGGACGCCACTTCGGCAGGCTGGCCGACGCGGTTCATCGGCACCGTCTTCAATGCGTGCTCGAGCGGCATCTGGTCGAGCATGCCGGTATCGATCAAGCCCGGCGCGACGCAATTGACGGTGATGTGGCGCGTCGCCAGTTCGACGGCGAGCGCCTTGCTCGCGCCGATCAGGCCGGCCTTCGCCGCGCTGTAGTTGACCTGGCCGCGATTGCCCATCACGCCGGACACCGACGCGATCGTGACGATGCGGCCGCCCTTCTTCGCGCGCACCATCGGCATGGTCAACGGATGGACGACGTTGTAGAACGAGTCGAGACCGGTTTCGATCACGATGTCCCAGTCTTCCTCGGTGAGCGCGGGGAACGCGGCGTCGCGGGTCACGCCCGCGCTGCACACGATGCCGTAGTAAGGGCCATGCGCCGCGACGTCCGCTTCGAGCACGTCGCGGCACACGGCGCGCTCACGCACGTCGAATTGCAGCACGCGCGCCGTGCCGCCTTGCGCGGCGATGCCCGTTGCGACTGCTTCGGCTTCAGTGCGGCCCGTGCGGCAATGCACGGACACCGCGAAGCCGTCGGCAGCCAACTTGTACGCAATCGCGCGGCCGATGCCGCGGCTTGCGCCGGTAACGAGAACACGCCGGCTCATGAACTGAAACTCCCTTCGATGAATGACTGGAAATTGGGCGGTTGAAAGACCTTGATGACGGCTTCGGCGCAACACACGTCGCCATGATGGATCGTGCATTCATAGGCGCCGTGGCCTTCTTCGCCGCGCAGCAATTCTGTCGCGTGAATCAGCAACTGGGCACCGGCGGCGAACGACGGTTGCAAAGCTTTATAGCTGCGCGAGCCAAGCAGGACACCGTGACGCGTCTTGCCGCCGCCGCGCATCGCCCGCAATGCCACGTGTGCCGCGATCGCCTGCGCCATCAACTCGATGCCGATCCAGGCGGGCATCGCGCCGTCGGCGTCCGCATACCAGGCGTCGGCATGCACGGTCGCCCGCGCGCTCAGCGTGTCTTCGCTGAAAGTGCTCACAGCATCGATCAACAGCATCGTGCCGCGATGCGGGATGATCGCTTCGATCGGGTGCAGGACGAGTTCCTCGAGGGATAACGTTCGGGTCATCTCGCGTATCACCGTCCAAGGATCAGGCTGACATTGCTGCCGCCGAACGCAAACGAATTGCTCATCACGTACTGCGACCCTGCGGCGCGCGGCAGAAAACGCTCGCGCTCGACGAGGTCCAGCACCGGCAGCGCGGGATCGGCATCGCCGTCCCACAGATGACGTGGCAGCGGCACGTTTTCACGCGCCAGCGTCAACCACGCGAAGCCGAGTTCCGTCGCACCCGCGGCGCCGAGCTGGTGACCCGTCAGCGGCTTGGTGCCGCTCGTTGCCACACCGTCGGGGAACACGCGCGCCATCAGCTTCGCTTCCATGTCGTCGTTCTTGCGCGTGGCGGTTGCGTGCAGATTCACATAGCCGATCGACGCAGGCGCGATGCCCGCATCGGCGAGCGCCGCGCGCAGCGCGAGTTCGCCGCCCACGCCTTGCGGGTCGGGCGAGGAAATATGATGGGCGTCGCTCGATTCGCCGGCGCCCGCGAGTCTCACCGCCGCTTCGTCGCGGCTCATCAGGAACACGGCGGCGCCTTCGCCGACGTTGATTCCGCAACGATTGCGGCTCATCGGATTGGAGCGCACGCCGCTGGTCGATTCGAGCGACGCGAAACCCTGCACCGTCAACTCGCAGAGCGAATCGACGCCACCCACCACCACCGCATCGCACAGCCGCAATTGCAGCAGCCGGCGCGCCGACGCAAAAGCTTTCGCGCTCGACGTGCAAGCAGTCGAGATCGTGAACGCCGGCCCGTGCACGCCGAGCGCGGCAGCGGCAAACGGCGCGGCGGTGCCGATCTCCATCTGCCGGTAATTGAAGTTGGCGGGCAAGTCACCGGCTTGGGCCTGATAGACGAATGCGGCCTCGGCCGCTTCGATACCCGACGTGCTGGTGCCGAGCACCACGCCGATCCGATGCGCGCCGTAACGCTCGCGCGCCGCCTCGACGGCGGGCGCGATCTGCGTGAGCGCGGCGAGCAGCAAGCGGTTATTGCGGCAGTCGTAACGCGCGAGCGCGTCGGGCGGCGCCAGATCCAGCGGTGTGAGCACGCGGCCCACAAAGGCCTCGCCGATGCCCGTATGCGCAGTCGCCATGCCGGGCGCGTGAGCCGCGGCGAGCGCCGGGACGATACACTCGAGGTCGCCGCCGAGTGCATTGATCATGCCGAGCGCGTGCAAATAAACTGATGGCGCCTTCATGCGGCCCTCCTTGATTCCGATGGCATGCCGATCGGCGCGAGCAGCACCGACACCGCGATACCGAGCGCGAGCGTGGCGCCGAAGCTCCTCAGCGCGGGCATCGCGCTCATGCCGAGCATGCCGAACGACAGCAGCGTGGTGGCCGCCGACAGCAGCACACCCGTCCACACCGCGCCGAGGTCCGCGTCCGCGCGCAAGCAGCCTTCGCGCAGAAACACGGCATAGTTCGCGCCGACGCCGAGCACCAGCATCAGCGCAAGCCAGTTGAAAAGATTGAGCGGCACGCGGAGGTAACCGAACACCGCGAGTGTCACGCCGACGGCCAGCAGCACGGGCAGCGTCACGGTGATGCCGCCGCGCACGCGGTCGCCCAGGCGGACTTTCTGCCGGGTGCCTCCCAATCCCCCAAGGGGACTTCCTGCGGGGGGGGGGACTTCCTTCGGGGCGTAACGTAGCGTCAGCAAGACGAGCACAAGCGCCAGCGCACCGCCGAGCCACCAGCCGCTATCCACGCGATACTCCCCGAACAGTGCCGACACACTCGCCGCCTTGTCGACAAAGACAACGCCTGGCAGGGCCCGGGCGGTGGCGATCAGCGCGGGTTCGTTCTGCGGTGTCACGCCTTGAGGAATCACGACCGCGGCATAGGCTTTGGCAGCCGAATCGACAACGCCTAGCCACAGATGTTTGTACGGCTGCGACCACGGCGCGGCGAGCCATGTGTCGACCGTCAGCGGCGGCTGCGGTTTCGCGTACGCGGCGAGCCAGGCGTCGGCGACTGCGTCTTTAAAGCCCGCCTGCAGCAAGGTGGCACGCAATGCCGCGGGGTCGTTGAACACGTGCTGCGCGAGCAACGCACGATCTTCGTTTTGCCGTTTCGCCGACGGCACGAATTGCGCCACCGATTGATAGCTGCCAATCTGGTTCGCCGTGCCGTTCAACCCGTCCAGCTTCGCGCCCAGCGCTTCGGCCCGTTGTAAAACAATTTCCGGCGTTTCGCCGCGCACCACAAAAAACTGCGTGCTGTTATCGACGCCGACCGCCGCGCGCACCTTGTCTTCCTGCGCGACCAGCGACGGATCACGCTCGATCAGCAGATGGATATCGTCATCGCTCGTCAGACGCAGCCAGCCGGGAATCGCCACGACCAGCAACAGCGCGGCAACGAACCACGCGCGCTTACCGCCGATCGCGCGATGCCATGCCGTCAGCAAACGTGCCGCGCCGGCGAACACACGCTGCGGGCTGTGCTTCGGTGCGCGCGTGAGCAGCGCGGGCAACAGCCACAGCACGGAAGCAAACGCGGTCACAATGCCGACCATTGCGAAGCACGCAATCTGCTTGAGCGCGGGAAACGGCACCCACGTGAGGATCGCGTAGCCCAGCAAGCTGGTGGCAAGCGCCACCGTCAAGGCCGGACGCACGGCGCGCGCACCACGCCGCGCGTCCCAATCGCGCCCGGCACCGAGATAGACCACGAAATACTGAATCGAATAATCGACCGCTTCGCCGATCAGGCTTGCGCCGAACACGAGCGTCAACAGATGCAGTTTGCCGAACACCAGCATCGTCACCGCGAGCGCGCAGACAATGCCGAGCGCCGTCGAAACGAAGCCGAGCACGAGGAGACGCGGCGAGCGGAACACCCACATCATCAACAACGCAATCCCGCACAGCGATGCGACACCGATCAGATGCACCTCGCGTTCCGATGCGCTGCGGGCCGATTCCGCGTAGAACACCGCCCCTGTTCTCGCGACTAGGACGTCGGGGAATGCCTGCTTCAACGCGCTTTCGCCCTGTGCTATTGCGGCGAGCACGGCGTGTTGCGTCTTCGTTTCGTAGGCGGAGCCCGGCAGCGTGGCGACGATCAGCACGCTGGTAGCGAGGCCGCGATGCGACACCAGCATGTTGTCTTCGAGTTCCAGATTCGACGTGGCGAGCGGCACATCTCCTAGCCAGTGTTCGAGCCAGCCGAACGGATCGTCGGCGAGCGGTGTGGTCAGGCCGCCGCGTAACGGGCTGTAGATACGTTGGGCGAGCGCGTCATGCAGCGTGGTGCTTGTAGCGCCGCTCGCGAGCGCTTCGCGATCGGCAGGCGCCAGCAGACCGAAGCGATACGGCATGTATAACGCAGCGATCTGTGACAGATCGAACGGCGGCAACTCCGCCGTCACTGAACCGAACGCCCCGCTCTTCTGCAGTGACGCGCCGAGTTGTTTCGCTGCCGCTTTCGCATGCGCGCCGTCGTTGCTGGTGACGAGAAAAACCGTGCGGTCGCCGAGCGCGCTCGCCAGCGTATCGACCGCCTTTTCGGCGACCGGATCCGCTTCGGTGGCGGGGAGCAAAGCCAGCAGATCGGTCTGTAGGGGTGACGGTCCTGCGAAACGCCACCCGCAATACAGCGCCGCGACGAGCGCGAGCAGCAACCACGCGGCAAGCATGCCCCACGTCTGTTTCGCGGACCGCTGTTGCAGCACCTGCATTACGGCGCTCCGAGCAAGCTGCGCTCAGCCGGCGTCGGCTCGGTCACCGCCGCGCTCTTCGCAAAGTCGAGCTTCGTGATGTCGCCGTTCGCGAGCGTGATGCGCAAGCTCTGCAGATAGTCGCCGCCCTTCATCTGCAAGCCTTTGATCGACTGCGCGATCTGCGGCTGGTTCGGCGTGAGTTGCATATGCCACTGCGCGGCGCTGCCTTCGGCCTCTACGTCGAATTGCGAGTACAGCGCCGACAGGTCGCCGCCGAGCATCGCGCGCATCATCTTCGAGACCTGCGCGACGCCGCGCGTGCCTTGCGCGCCGTGGGTCGTCACGCGCTGCCCGTTGGCGTTCACCTCGGCGACGCCCGCATCGGTGATGACATAGGTGGCTTTGTACGGCGTGTCGATTTGCCAGATCACGCCGCGCTCACGGAAGAACAGCAACGACCCGGTGCTGACGAGCGGTTGCTTCATCGCGGCGAGTGTCTGCGTTTGTGTGAATTGCGCGCGAACACCCTTGGCTTGCGCGAGGTGCGCGGCGATTTGCGAAACCAGTGCCGGGTTGCCCGCGGACGGCGCGGCTTCAGCCGCCGACGCTGCCGCCGGCCACGCCGCCACGCTTGATACGCTCAATACGGTCAGTGCGCTTAGCGTCGTGCCTAGCGCGAGCAATCCGCCCGCTGCCACACCGCGGAAATTCATCGTCCCCATACGCGCTCCAGCTTTTCGAAAACGACCGGCGGCGAGACGAACTGCAATTCCTGCGTTGCGGCGTCGACCGCGACCTGGATCGTGTAGCCCTTCGTCAGCCGTGTGCCGGATGCGCAATCGACAATTTCGTAGCCTATTTTCAGGCGGTTTTCATGTTCGAGCAGTTGCGTGCGCACCTCGATCGCCTGACCGTAGGTCGCCGGGCGGACATACTTCAGATGCGCCTCGACGATCGGCCACAGGTAGCCCGAGGCCTGCATTTTGCGGTAGTCGTAATCGAAGACGCGCAGCAGCGCCGCACGACCGATCTCGAAGTACTTCAGATAGTGGCCGTGCCAGCACACGTTCATCGCGTCGACGTCGTGAAACGGCACTTCGACGGTCGCGCTTGCGGTCAGCACTTTAGAGGAAGCTGTCATGCGTTCGAGCCTCCGCGATAATCGCTCACCAAATCGCACGCGGCGATGCGCGCGGTCAGTGCGCGCAGATCGCTTTCCAGAGCGCGATCTTCGTCGACGAACGGCGATTGCGCCGTCACGCTGTCAATGAAGGCTTGCAGCGGCGCAGGCATCGGTGTGGCGCTATCGATCTTCAACCGCAGACGCGCGGCTTGCACCGTCGCGAGCGTATGCGCGGCGGCAACCTGCTCGGTCAATTCCAACACGCGCAAACAGTCGCGCGCGGCGATCGTGCCCATGCTGACCTTGTCCTGATTGTGCGCCTCGGTCGAACGCGAGAAAACGCTTGCCGGCATCGTGTTCTTCAACGCTTCGGCGGTCCACGCAGAGGACGAAATCTGCACGGCCTTGAAGCCGTGATTGATCGCCGCACGCGCGGGCGCGGCGCCCGACAGATTGCGCGGCAAGCCGTTGTTGAAATTCACGTCGACCAGCAGCGCGAACTGCCGGTCCATCAGATCGGCGAGATTGGCGACCGCGACTTTCAGCGAGTCCATTGCGAACGCGATATGGCCGCCGTAAAAGTTGCCGCCGTGCAGCACGCGTTCGTTGTCGGGATCGATCAACGGGTTGTCGTTCGCGCTGTTCAGTTCGTTCTCGACATCGCGCCGCACCCACGACAAGGCGTCACGCGCGACACCAATCACATGCGGCGCGCAGCGAATCGAATAACGGTCTTGCAGACGATGCCCCGGCGTATCGTCGCGCCCGGAAAGATCGTCGCGAATCCATGCGGCGGCTTCGGCCTGGCCGGCGTGCGGTTTCACTTCGAACAGCATCGCGTCGAAGTGCGCGGCGCGGCCGTCGAGTGCAACGGTAGAGAGCGCCGTGAGACGGGCGGTAAGCCGCGTCAGATGATCGGCCCGCGCGAACGCGAGACAGGCGAGGCCCGTCATCACCGCGGTGCCGTTCATCAGCGCGAGGCCTTCTTTCGGCGCGAGCGTCAATGGCGCTTGACCGAGTTCGGTCCACACTTCACGCACGTGGCGCAAGCGGTCTTCGAACATCACATCGCGTTCGCCCGCCAAGGCCGCGGCCACATAGGAGAGCGGCGTCAGATCGCCGCTTGCGCCAACCGAGCCTTCCGACGGAATACGCGGTAACACGCGATGATTGATCAGATCGGCAAGGCGTTCGAGCAACACGGGGCGCACGCCGGAAAAACCGTAGGCCAGCGAGTTGAGCCGCGCGGCGATCACCGCGAGCGTTTGCGCGTCGTCGAGATACTGGCCCATGCCGCAGCCGTGATAACGGGTCAGTTGCAACGGCAAGGCTTCGACGAGTTCCATCGGCACATCGACCACGCAGGCGTCGCCGTAGCCGGTGTTGACGCCGTACACGGTCGCGCCCGCCGCCAGATGCCGGCGCAGAAAATCCGCGCCGCGCTGGATGCGCGCGCGCCACGCCGGATCGGCGCTCAACGCAACCGGCGCACGATGCTGCGCGATCGCGACGACCTCTTCGATCGTCAGCTTGCGGCCACCGATGGTCACCGCCGCCGCATTTGCGCGGGTGTTCTCATTGACGCTGACGTCCGGCGCTTCGATCAGATCATGTTCGGCCATGCGTGCCTCGCTTGGGGCTGGCCCAGAAATCGAAGAAATTGAACCATTGATAAGGTGCCTTGCGGCAATAGTGTTCGAGCCGCGCCGCGTAACGCTGCGCCCACGCGGCGAGATGCTGCGCGCGTTCGCGGCGCGGCAACTCGATACGCTCGGCGAACGGCTCGAAGTACAGACGATAACCGTCTTGCTCTTTCAGGCAGAAGAACAGGTAGACCGGACAGCCCAGCGCATGCGCAAGCACGTAAGGGCCTTGCGCGAACGGCGCCGTCGATCCTAGAAATTGCGCTTCTGTCGTGCGGCCGGCTTCGTGAGCCGGCACGCGATCGCCGACGATCACCAGCAACTCGCCCGCGTCGACGCGCTCCTGCATCATCATCGCGGTCTCGGGCCCGAAGTCGCTGACTTCGAGCAGACGCCGCGCGAACTCGCTATTGGCCGAGGCCAGCACGCTATTGAAGCGCCGCGCGTGTTCGGTGTAGACCACGGCCGTGACTTTGGCGTAGGCGCCCTGCGCGGCGAGCGCGCGGGTCATTTCCAGATTGCCCAGATGCGCGCCGATGACGAGCGCGCCCTTGCCGCTTGCAACCAGGGCTTCGAATGCCGAAGGATCCTCGAACTTGACGTCGGCGTTGTTGACACGGCCGGACCATGCAGCGAGCTTGTCGAAGCCCGATTGCGCGAACGCCAGCATGTGGCGATAGGCGGACAGCCAACCCGGGCGCGGCGTATCGCCATGCGGCGCGGTCTCGCCAAGACGCGTGAAGTAGTTGTTCGACGCCTCGCGCGCGGCGCGGCCCGTCAGCAGAAAATACGCGACGACCGGATGCAGCCAGAGCGCGGTGAAACGGCGGCCGAACAGCTTGCAACTGAGCGCGAGCAACGACATGCCCAGATGGCTGCCGCGTTCGGCGATACGCCACCAGTCCTGGGGGCCCTGTTCGGGTTGGTCAGCTTGCTTGCCCGGTTCGCGATGGTTGCTCCGCTTGCCCGCTTCGCTTGCGATGACCGGGCGGCGCGGCATCGCTTTGTGCGCGAGCAGCATCGGCAGACGCCACAGCATGCCGAATACAAGACGCGTGTGAGTGCGGCTGATGCGCACGTTGTCCCACAGCACGTCGAAATGCGAGACGCCATCACTGGCGTAAGTGACGCGCGTCGGGATCGAGCGGAACGCTGCGCGCCGCCAATGAAGGCGCACGAGAATTTCAATGTCGAAGTCCATGCGCGTCGGCAGTTGCACGCTGTCGATCAGCTCGCAGGCCAGCGCAAGCGGATACAGACGGAAGCCGCACATCGAATCGCGAATTGTCAGCGAGAGCGTTTCGATCCACACCCACACGTGGGTCAAATAACGGCCGTAGAGGCGCGACTTCGGCACGCTCTCGTCGTAGACCGGACGGCCGAGGATCACTGCGCCCGGTTCGGCTTGCGCGGCCTGGATAAAACGCGGCACGTCTGTCGCGTCGTGCTGGCCATCGGCGTCGATCTGCAAGCCATGCGTGTAACCCGCAGCGCGCGCGGCGCGCAATCCCGCCATGACCGCCGCGCCCTTTCCACCGTTGACCGGCAAGCGCAGCAGCTTGAGCTGCTCCGCGTACCGTTGCGCAAGCGCGGCGAGCACCTGCTGGGTCGCCGCATCGCTGCCGTCGTCGACGACCAGGATCGGCAAGCCGTGCACCGCGAGATGGGCGACGGTCGCGCCGATCGCGTCCTTGTGGTTGTAAATCGGAATGACGATGCACGGGGCGAAGCTCATCACGCGGGCTCCCGATACACGATCACGCCGGATGCGCATTCGCGGCCGCTCAACCGGTACGCGAACTGCACGCGCCGACGCTCGGCGTCGTGTGCAAGCGTGAGATTCAGCACCGCGCCCGGCGACACCGGCGCCATGAATTTGAGCCGGTCGATCGATGCGAGCCTACGTACAGCCGGCAGCTGTTCGGCGGCCAGACGCATGGCCCAGTGCACCTGGACCACACCCGGCAGAATCGGCAGACCGGGGAAGTGGCCGGCGAAATGCACGAGCGTCGGCGGCACGCGAAGTTCGTAGTGCAGCGTGTCGGCGCTGCGCGCTTCGGCGAGCACTTCCACGCCGTCGGTACGCGGCTCGAAAGCCGCGGCGACGGCGGCCACCGGCAGTTTGCCGCGCGCGTCGAACGGCAAGGTGAGGCGAAAACGCCAATGACGCGGCAGCACCACCACATCGAAATACGCAGCGAGGTGCCGGCGCAGGGTTTGCGCGAGCCGCACGCGGCCCTCGTCGCGCAATGCCGCACTCCCCGCTTCGGTCAGGGCCACCACGGCGCCGACGCGCTCGCGCGAGGCGCCTTCCAACGGCACGATCGCCGCTTGCGCGACAAACGGATGCCGCGCGAGACGCGCTTCGAGCTCCGGCAACGACACGCGCTTGCCGTCGAGTTTGAGCACGCGATCGAGCCGGCCTTGCAGGCGGAAGCGGCCGTTTGCGTCGAACGCGATTTTGTCGTCGGTGCGATGCCAGCCGGTGTGATCGAGGTGCGGCGAGCGAACGTTCAGCGCCCCGTCTTCGTCGCGGCGTACTTCGATGCCGGCCACCGGCTGCCAGGCATCGGTCTGATCCTGACGCCGCCACGCGATGCCGCCGGTTTCCGTGCTGCCGTAAATTTCGAGCGGCGCGGCGCCATACGCTGCGGCGTATTCCCGCGCGGTTTCCAGCGCGAGCGGGCCGCCGGAAGAAAAGAATGCGCGCGGCGCCGGCGTCAACGCGGCGAAGCCAGGCAACGCGGGCCAACGCGACAATTGCGCGGGCGTCGAGACGACCACCGTCGCGCCGTCATGCTCGATCTGCGTTTGCAAATGCAAGGGCTCGATGCTGATCGCGCGGTCGAACGCACGGCCCGCGGCAAGCGGCCACAACACGCGAAACAGCAAACCGTAGATGTGGTGATGCGGCACGCTCGCGAGCATCGTCGCGTCGCCGACCAACGCGCCCCACTGCTTTTCGAGCGTATGCACTTCGGCGTTGAACTGTGCGAGCGTCTTGCGGATCGGCTTCGGTACACCGCTGCTGCCCGACGTGTAGAGCGTCAACGGGGCTTGCGGATCGATTGAGTAAGCGGCGCTTTGCGTGCGCGTGATATCTCGCCCATAGGGCGGCAAGTCCGCGTCGGTCAGCACGGCGTCGTATGCGTCGGCGAGATCGGCCAGATAACCTGGCGTCGCATTGGCCGGAATCACCGGCTCCTTGCCACATGCGAACAGCGCAAACAGCGCACAGGCGAAATCGAACGGATCGTCGACGCACAACGCGTAGCGTTGCGCGGTTTGCGTTCGGATCAGCGCGACCAGTGCCGCAACCCGCTCGCGAAACGCGGCGCTATCGAGCATCACGGCGCCGTCGCGGCACACTGGGGCGTTCACACCAGCGGCCTCTTGGGCCGCCGACAACACATCATGCAACGCGATCATGCCGCCTCCGAACGCGCGGCTCGCGGCAGCACCACCAGATAACGCCAGATGACCTCGGCCACCAGCAGCACGCCGATCAGCCCATAGGCGATCGCGCCGTTATAGAGCGACCAGTTCGCGCGGCTCCAGTACAGCGCCGTATAAGCGGAGAAGGCGCCGTTCACCGCGAAGAACACGCACCACACCTGCGTCACGCGCCATGTATGACGCACCGCGCCCGGCGGCAGATCCGGATTGCCGAGCCTCGCAAATTTTTCGATCATCGACGGCCCGCGCACGAGCGTCGCGCCGAACGCGATCAACAGGCCCAGATTGACGAGCGACGGATAGAGGCGCAACAGCAGCTCGCTGTTGGTGAACACGATCGCCGCCGAGGCGCAGCTCAGCAAGCCGACCACGGTCCAATCGATCGTGGAGAGCCGACGCAACGAGGTCGCGACCGGCCCGCTGCCGGCCCAGCGTTGCAGCCACAGGATCGCAAACAGCATGCAGCCGACATAGCGCGGCGTGTCCCAGCGCCAGGCGCACAGAATCAACGCGGGATACGCGAGTTTCAACACGACCTGCAACACCGTTTTGGCCCAGTGGCGCCCGGTGCCGGGCGATGCCGCGCCGGGCTGGCTCGCCGCCGCTTGCATTCGCGAGCGCACGGACGGCATCAGCCTTGTGCCGCCAGCAGGGATTCGACCGCGCTGATCACATCGCCGACTGTGCGCACCGACTTGAACTCTTCCGGCTTGATGCGGCGGCCGGTCATTTCCTGCAGTTTGATCGCGAGGTCGACGGCATCGATGCTGTCGAGATCGAGGTCTTCGAACAGATGCGCTTCGGGCGTCACGCGCTCCGGCTCGATCGCGAAGTTCTCTTTGAAAATGGCGCGGATGCGTTCAAGAATCTCTGCCTCGGACACGATTTATTCCCCCTTCTTTGTGGTTTCGTTCGCAGCGTGCGCGGCGTCCCGTTGACTCGCGACCAGCGCGGCCAGCGTGCTGATCGAGCGGAAGTGTTCGCGGGTGCGTTCGTCGTTCGCGGCGATGGTCAGTTGGTATTGTTTGCGCAGCACGATGCCGATCTCGAGCGCATCGATCGAATCGAGACCGATGCCGTCGGTATCGAACAACGGTGCATCGTCGTCGATATCGGCCGGGCTCAGGTCTTCCAGATCGAGGGCTTCGATCAGAAGCTGTTTAATTTCCAGTTTTAAAGAATCCATAGTCGAACAGGTGCTGAGTAATGTGTGCTTCGATGGCGCTAGTCACGCTGCGCGCCGCGAGAGACGGTGTGGAGTCATGGGCCGCAAGCTGCTCGACGCCAATTGGCTCGAGCACGTTCACGCGGATCCGGAAAGCACGCGCCGGCACGTCATACCAGCGCATCTGCTTGGTGAACGCCGGCGGATCGCAATCCATCAGCACCGGCACGATCGGCGCGCCGGCCTTCAACGCCATGTGCGCGAAACCGCGTGAAAACGCGTGCAGCCGGTTCGGTGCGGGGCTGCGCGTGCCTTCGGGAAAAATAATCATCGTGTAGCCTGCCGCGAGCTGCCGCGCGCCGGCTTCGATCAGTTCCGAAGGATCGGCATTGCTGACGTATTCCGCCGAGCGCACGATCCCCCAGAAACACGGGTTGCTCCAGTGTGCATTTTTCACCACGCAACAGGCATGGGGCGTGAGCGACAACAACACCATCACATCGAGGTAAGTCGGGTGATTGGCGACCACGATCGCAGGACCGCCCGCGCGCAGCGCCTGCGCGCCCGACACCTCGAGCTCCATCACGCCGATGTACCGTAACACGGCAACCAGCGCGCGGAAAAACCAGTGGATCACGCTTGTCACCACACGCTGCCGCGACGCACGATGCGGCCACAGCCACGCGAGCGGGAACACCAGCACCGAGAACAGTACGCCGCAAATGCCGAACACGACGAAGGCCATGCCCGTCGCGCAGAATCGCCAAAGGTAATCAAGCCGCGCGTTCATGCCAGCTCCAATGCCAGGCGGCGCCGGCGCCCTGCCAAACCGCGGGCCGGCCTGTTTCCAGGCTGTGCAGCAGCGCCTGGCTCTGGGTCGAGAAGCTTTCGTCCGGGCTTGCCTCGCTTGCCCGATCTGCGTGGCTCGCCTGCTGCCCGTCCTCTGCAGCCTCCAGCCCACCCGCGCCCGACAGCGTGCAGATCAACTGCCCCGCTGCCGTTTCGCCGTTCAGCAGGATCGCGATCGCGCCACCCTGCACTTCATCTTCAATCGTGCCGTACGCCGGATCGGCCGGTTCGTCGGCATATACCACCAGCACCGGCGAGTCCGGCTGGGTCGCGTATTGTGCGTACGCTTCCAGCAATGCGTAGCCGAGCGTCTCAGCGCCGGCCGAGATCGCACTGGCCGCGGAACGGTCGCTGCGCGCGATGCCGAACACGCCGGTCATTGCGTTCAGCACCGACAGGCTGAAAGCGGTCGGCGAGACCGGCTCGCCCGCGCTGATGGTGCGCAGGATGTCCGTGGTGCGTCGCAATTCGCCGTGGCGCGAGGCGAACACGACCCGTACCTCGTTTTGCGCCACGCAATCGTGCGCGACCTTCAGGGCGACTCTGGACAACGTGCTCAGGCGACGCCGCACGATTGGCTCGATAAAGCCAATATCGGGTGCGGCGGATGCGGCAGCAGGCCAGCTAGACCAGCGAGCGACCGGAATGGTCCAGTGCAGATCGGGCATATCGGTGTTCGCACGTAGAAGCGAGGAAAGGCTGAGGGCGCCCGGCGGAATACACAGCCGTCAACAGCGGGTGCGCGCCGCGCGGAACGGCAATCTCCAGCCGGGGGTCAATCCAACTTATATATAGGGTTCAGCAAATTAACGGCACCTGGCCCCGATTATTTAGGCGCCTTTGCTAATTAGTCTGATGGATTGTCTCGGGCTCCCTATGGTCGCCGGAATCATACTGAATATTCTGGATTAAATCAGCCACAAAAGACGTATCCATCTGTATCCGTATCACCAGTGCGACGGAGGACTGGACAGCGTGAGAGGACCGGCCTGGCGGCCCTTGCACATCCCCCGATAGGGTCGGAAAGCCGCTGCGGCGCGCTTTGCGGGCGCGTCAAACGCTGCGGCATTCACAAATACGCCCCAATACTTTCATTTAACTTTCCAATCAAGTGTTTCAGTTCGGAACATTTCAATGAATTTCCCGACGCGCGGCGTGGCTCACGCGAATTGAAAGGCAAAACGGCCCGGCAGAGATGACTTGCCGGGCCGTTTTTTGCGCCGCAGCGGCGCCGTTGCGGGCACCGCCTGCTGCTTCCCGCCGACCGCCTGTCACCTATTGCCGGCAGCAGGCTGCGTGCGGCTCACTGCACAACTTTTGCACCTGGCGCCGTGACCGGCGCGGGCGCGGCGCCGTTTCGATCCACTTCGTTCGACGTCCCGCCATTCTTGTCGACTGGAATCTTCACGGTATGCACCACACCGTTGCCGAGCGGGAAATCGGCCAGCGCGCTGCGGGCCAGATACGGCATGGCCCTCACCAGCGACGACTCGCCGCCGGAGTTGCGCGCCGTCACGTTGTAGACCTCCTTGCCTGAAGCACGCTCGGTGATCCGCACGCCAAGCAGGTGCGTGAAGACCGGGTAGCTTTGATTCACGTAGGCGGTGGGAAACGGCCCCATCGGGCCCCACGGACCCCACGGGTCGAATGGGCGCCCCCAGTAAGGCGCCGGCCAGGGGTTGTAATAGACCGGCTGCGCGACCGTCACCATGTCCGAGCGAATCCCATACGACAGCCCGACGAGATAGCGCGCCTGGGAAGCGTCGACCTGACGGAATGCGTGCGTGGCGAGTTCGTTGCCGACGAGGCGCTCGTAGGTGGTGAGTTCGAGATTGTTCTGCTGATCCGCCGCCCGCGTGAACGCATAGGTACGGGTGGCATCATTGCCGCTCCAGTCGGAGAACGCGGTGACCTGGGTGGTCACGTAGGTCGTGCAGCCTGACAGCAGCACCGTCAGCGTCGCCAGCAGCAGCGTGGCGCGGCGGGTCCATCGATCGATTTTCATGGTCTACCTCTTGTTGCCTGTTATCGCCAGTCTTGACCGGGTTCGTTTCTGAGCAGCCATTCCCGTGCAGGGCGCCCGATAATACGCTGACCGGGCGATTCGGTAAAAAGTTCGCTCCGCACGATCCGCCGAGGCTTTGTACAATGGCTCGACACGCCCGGCTCGCGCGCGAGAAGCGCACGTGCCGGCTCGAGTTCCATTACTACAGAACGCCATGGCCGATACCGCAACGCCCAATGTGATCCGCCGCGCCGATTACGCGCCGCCCGCCTTCCTGATCGAAACCGTCGCACTGGAGTTCGATCTGGTCCCCGAACGCACCGTCGTCAGGAACACGATGCGCGTGCGCCGCAATCCGGAAGCGTCGCGCGCCGCGCATCTCGAACTGATGGGCGAACAACTTGAATTCGTCAGCGCCGCGATCGATGGAACGCCCTTCGCCAACGCACATGCGCACGAGCACGGCCTCACGCTCGACAACGTGCCGGACACCTTCGAACTCACGCTAACCAGCCTCTGCAATCCGGCGGAAAACACCACACTGTCGGGCCTGTATGTGTCGGGCGGCAACTTCTTCACGCAGTGCGAGGCCGAGGGCTTTCGCCGTATTACCTACTTCCTCGACCGCCCTGACGTGATGGCGACTTACACGGTCACGCTGCGTGCCAGCAAGACCGATTATCCGGTACTGCTGTCGAACGGCAATCTGCTCGAAGAAGGCGATCTGCCGGACGGCCGCCATTTCGCGCGCTGGGAAGATCCGTTCAGAAAGCCAAGCTATCTGTTCGCGCTGGTCGCGGGCAAGCTGGTGGCGCTGGAAGAACGCGTGAAGAGCGGCTCGGGCAAGGAAAAGCTGCTGCAGGTGTGGGTCGAACCGAACGATCTGGACAAGACGCGCCACGCAATGGATTCGCTGATCAACTCGATCCGCTGGGACGAAGCGCGCTTCGGACTCGAACTGGATCTGGACCGTTTCATGATCGTCGCGGTGAGCGACTTCAACATGGGCGCGATGGAGAACAAGGGGCTCAACATCTTCAACACGAAGTACGTGCTGGCGAACCCCGAAACGGCCACGGACACTGACTTCGCGAACATCGAGGCGGTGGTCGGCCATGAGTATTTCCACAACTGGACCGGCAATCGCGTAACGTGCCGCGACTGGTTTCAGCTAAGCCTGAAAGAAGGCCTGACGGTGTTCCGCGATCAGGAATTCTCAGCCGACATGGCCGGCGGCCAGAGCAATGGTGGGGACGAAGCCGCGCGCGCCACCAAGCGTATCGAGGACGTGCGCGTGCTGCGCCAGATGCAGTTCGCCGAAGACGCAGGTCCGATGGCGCACCCGGTGCGCCCGGAAAGCTACGTCGAGATCAACAACTTCTACACGATGACGGTGTACGAGAAGGGCTCCGAAGTCGTACGGATGTATCAGACGCTGTTCGGCCGCGACGGTTTCCGCAAGGGCATGGATCTGTACTTCAAGCGCCATGACGGCCAGGCCGTGACCTGCGACGATTTCCGTCACGCGCTTGCCGATGCGAACGGCCGCGATCTCGCGCAATTCGAGCGTTGGTACAGCCAGGCCGGCACACCGCGCGTGTCCGTGCGCGCGAAGTACGACGCCGCGCAGCAACGCTACAGCGTGACGCTCACACAAGGTTATGGCGAAGGCGCGCCGGCCGCGCGCGAAACGCAAAAGGGCCCACTGCTGATTCCGTTCGCGATCGGTTTGATCGGCAAGGACGGTGTGGACCTGCCGCTGCAGCTGGAAGGCGAAGCGAAGGCTTCTGCCTTCACCACACGCGTGCTCGAATTCACGCAGACCGAGCAGACCTTCACGTTCGTCAACGTCGCGCAAGAACCGCTGCCGTCGCTGCTGCGTAATTTCTCGGCGCCCGTGATCGTCGAATACGACTATTCAGCCGACCAGCTCGCGTTCCTGCTCGCCCATGACAGCGATCCGTTCAACCGCTGGGAAGCCGGTCAACGGCTCGCCACGCGCGAGCTGCTGACGCTCGCCGGACGCGCCGCCACTGGCGTGCCCTTGCAAGTCGACGACTCGGTGGTCGCCGCGTTCGCCCGCGTGCTGACCGACACGTCGCTCTCGCCTTCTTTCCGCGAACTGGCGTTGATGCTGCCGTCTGAAGCGTATCTGGCGGAGCAGATGGCCGAATCGAATCCGGCAGCCGTGCATGCGGCACGGCAATTCGTGCGCAAGCGCCTCGCGAACGCGCTCAAGAAGGACTGGCTCAAGGTGTATGAACAGCACCGCACGCCGGGCGCGTATGAAGCGACGCCTGAGGCTTCCGGTCATCGTGCGTTGAAGAATCTCGCGCTGTCGTATCTCGCGGAACTGGACGATCCGGCTGAAGCCGTGCGTCTCGCATCCGCCCAGTACGACGTCGCCAACAACATGACCGACCGCGCGGCGGCGCTCTCGGCGTTGCTCAATGCAGCGGCGGCAAATGGCGGCAGCGTCGAGGCGCAGCAGGCGCTGGACGACTTCTACCGGCGCTTCGAAAAGGAACCGCTTGTCATCGACAAATGGTTCGCTTTGCAGGCCACGCAGCGGGGCAGCGCGCAACGTCCGGTGATCGACATCGTGCGCAAGTTGATGGCACACCCGGCGTTCAACCTGAAGAACCCGAACCGCGCGCGCTCGCTGATTTTCAGCTTCTGCGCGGCGAACCCGGCGCAGTTTCACGCCGAAGACGGATCGGGTTACGCCTTCTGGGCCGACCAGGTGATCGCGCTCGACATTATCAATCCGCAAGTGGCCGCCCGCCTCGCCCGCTCGCTGGAACTGTGGCGCCGCTTCACGCCGACGCTGCGCGACGAGATGCGCGCGGCCCTGGAGAAAGTGGCCTCGCAGGTGAAATCGCGCGACGTGCGCGAGATCGTGGAGAAGGCGCTGGCGTAACGCTTGTCCCAAAGCGCCTCAAGCGTCGAAAAGCCGGCACGTGTTGCCGGCTTTTTTTCGTCCTGAGTTTTGCCCGGAATCGGCTGCCCGACAGCAACGTTAGCCATCTGGACGACTGTTCGGATCACTTTGGCAGGGTGAAAGTAAACACATTCACTTAACGGTTTACGTTTAACGCTACGCGTTATATCATTCTATGATCACGACATTCGGCGACAAGGCTACAGCGAGAATCTTTCAGGGCAAGTTTGTGCATTCACTGCCGCTTCATATGCAGGCGCTCGCACGCCGCAAGCTGCTGATGATCGACGCCGCCCACTCCATTCACAGCCTGCACGCGCCGCCCGGCAACCGGCTCGAAGCTTTGCAGGGGCAGCGCAGCGGGCAATGGAGTATTCGCATCAACGCGCAATGGCGCATCTGTTTTCATTTTGTCGACGGCGAAGCGCTGAATGTCGAGATTGTCGACTATCACTGATTATTGGGAGACCGGCATGGTCATCAAACGCTCCGATCTGAACAGCATCGATTTCTCGGACATCGACACGGGCGAAAGCATCCCGGAGATCCATCCGGGCGAGATTCTCCGTTGCGAGTTCCTCGAACCGCTTGGCATGTCCGTCAATGCGCTCGCACTTGCGCTTCGCGTACCGGCGCCGCGCATTAACGACGTCGTGCGCGGCAAGCGCGCCATCTCGGCCGATACCGCTCTGCGGCTCGAGCGCTACTTCGGCGCGAGCGCGCAGTTCTGGCTGAACCTGCAGATCGCCTACGACCTGCGCATCGCCACCGCGGCAGCCGGCGAGCAGATCGAACGCGAAATCGAGCCGATGCCCAAGGCAAACCGGCCGAAAATGCCGAAAATCTCGGCCGAACACGTCCGTGCCGCCGCGCTCGCCACCAGCCTGAGCGGCAACGTCACGGCCCTCAAGGGGCGCCGCAAAGCCTGAATTTGGCCACGCAATGCAACACCTGGCGACACGACCGCACGCCCTTCCGTCTCAAAAGCACGGGGCCGACACAACGAGCGGTTAAAATCGAGACATTCCTCAAGCCCCTGGAGTACAGCAATGGCTTTGCAACGTCGTACCACTCTCACGAAGTACCTGATCGAGCAGCAGCGCGAGACCAACAACCTGCCGGCCGACCTGCGCCTTTTGATCGAAGTCGTCGCGCGCGCGTGCAAGGCGATCAGCTACCACGTCAGCAAGGGCGCGCTGGGCGATGCACTCGGCACGGCGGGCAGCGAGAATGTCCAGGGCGAAGTGCAGAAGAAGCTCGACATTCTGTCGAACGAAATCCTGCTCGAAGCGAATGAATGGGGCGGCAATCTGGCCGGCATGGCGTCCGAGGAAATGGAACAGTTCTTCCCGATTCCGGCCAATTACCCGAAGGGCGAATACCTGCTGGTGTTCGATCCGCTCGACGGCTCGTCGAACATCGACGTCAACGTGTCGATCGGCACCATCTTCTCCGTGCTGCGCTGCCCGGACGGCCAGCAGCCGACCGAACAGTCGTTCCTGCAACCCGGCACGCAGCAGGTCGCGGCGGGTTATGCGGTGTACGGCCCGCAAACCGTGCTGGTGCTGACCACGGGCAACGGCGTGAACTGCTTCACGCTCGACCGCGAACTGGGTTCGTGGGTACTCACGCAAAGCGATATGCGCATTCCGGTGGAAACGGGCGAATACGCGATCAACGCATCGAATGAGCGCCACTGGTATCCACCGGTCGAGCAGTACGTCGGCGAATTGAAGGCCGGCAAAGACGGCCCGCGTCAGAGCGACTTCAACATGCGCTGGATCGCGTCGATGGTGGCCGACGTGCACCGTATCCTGAACCGCGGCGGCATCTTCATGTATCCGGCCGACAAACGCACGCCGGACAAGCCAGGCAAGCTGCGCCTGATGTACGAAGCGAACCCGATGGCTTTTATCGTCGAGCAGGCGGGCGGTGCCGCGACCAACGGCGAGAAGCGCATTCTGGACGTTCAGCCTAAAAGCCTGCACGAGCGTGTGGCGGTGTTCCTCGGCTCGAAGAACGAAGTCGACCGTGTCACACGCTACCATCTCGAAACAAAAAAGTGATTGCAGGGGCTTGCCAAGTTCGTAAAGAACTCCCTATAATCTCGTTTCTCCTGATGCCGGAATAGCTCAGACGGTAGAGCAGCGCATTCGTAATGCGAAGGTCGGGGGTTCGATTCCTCTTTCCGGCACCACAAGATTCAAGCAAAAAGCCCAGTCCTCGTGACTGGGCTTTTTGCTTTTCCGCGCTTTTCGTCTTTCTGCTTTTTGTTTCCGGATTTCTACTTCCCGCACTCCGAGCAGGCTCAGCTTGCCTTCCTCCAGTCACCCAACTTCCGCTACTTCAACGCCGACTGCCACAACGGCAAACAACCGCTCCAACTCATTCGCCAAAATCCAATCGATCGTCTCGCGCGGCTATCACGAGATTGCGAGCGACCACCGCATCTGCAACGATTACGTTCACGGCCTGCTGAGTGCCATAGGCCGAAACGGCCTCCTGCGGCGCCGACGAAAATCACAAGATCCGGCCGGCACACTCGATTCCGACCTGACGTCCTTTCCAGTAGACAGCGTTTTCCATGACGAACTCTCTCAACGGGAAGACAGCCATCTTCCGCGCCGGCCCTGGCGCGTCCGTTATCCAGCGCACTCTACGCTGCGAATAGCCGCTTCCATCAATAGGCGGCGCTGCCCATGCTGCCCGGCTTGTCATCCGCTGACGAGGTTTTGGCGCCATGAAAAACGACCGCCGGTTTCATCGGAAAGGCTTCGCAACGTTCTCCTTTCCGCCGCGCTTCGACTATGCCGATTGACGGCACTGCGATCTAGATTCGTGCGCCGCCGTCAATCCCACTGGAAATCATTCCCACGTTGCCGGGCATGTTCCGTGCGGACTTACATGCATTCGCCCGGCCAGCCGGGCTGCCGCGCCTACTCGCTATCGACCGCCATGGACGCCATCCGCAACACGCCTCGCTCGACCTCGACCGCCCCTGATGCGCCCGCCCCGGCTGGTTTCGTTCGCGTGCGTGGCGCTCGGGAGCACAATCTTAAGAACGTCGACGTGCAAATCCCGCGCGATGCGCTGGTCGTGTTCACCGGCGTTTCCGGCTCAGGAAAATCCTCGCTGGCGTTCGGCACGCTCTACGCCGAGGCGCAGCGCCGCTACTTCGAATCGGTCGCACCGTATGCAAGGCGCCTGATCGATCAGGTCGGCGTGCCCGAAGTCGACGCGATCGAAGGTCTGCCGCCCGCGGTCGCGTTGCAGCAGCAGCGCGGCACGCCGAGTGCACGGTCGTCGGTGGGCAGTGTGACGACGCTGTCGACCCTCGCGCGCATGCTGTACTCGCGCACCGGCGACTATCCGCCGAAACAACCCATGCTGTTCGCCGAAGACTTTTCGCCAAACACGGTGCAAGGCGCGTGTCCCACATGCCATGGGCTCGGCCGCGTCTACGAGGTCACCGAAAAATCGATGGTGCCCGACGACTCGCTAACCATCCGCGAGCGCGCGATCGCCGCATGGCCGCCCGCATGGCACGGACAAAATCTGCGTGACATCCTCGTGACGCTCGGCTACGACGTCGATACGCCGTGGCGCGACTTGCCGAAGAAAGACCGCGACTGGATCCTCTTCACCGACGAACAGCCGACCGTGCCCGTATACGCCGGCCTCACGCCCAGGGAAACCCGCGCCGCGCTTAAACGCCGTGCCGAACCGAGTTATCAGGGCACCTTCACCGGCGCACGCCGGTACGTGCTGCATACCTTCGCCAATACCCAAAGCGCGCTGATGAAAAAACGCGTGTCGCGGTACATGATCGGCAGCGAATGCCGGACTTGCCATGGCAAGCGGCTCAAGAAAGAAGCGCTCTCGGTGAAGTTCGCCTGCCTCGATATCGGCGAGTTTTCACAATTGCCGCTCGCGCGGCTCGCCGCGCTTCTCGAACCGATCGCGCGGGGCGAATGGCCGGATGCCGCGACAGGCGCTGACTGCAAAGGTAACGTGCTCAGCAGGCATGCGATGCGCGACGCCGTCGATAAGCGGGTCGCCGCGGGCGGCTCCGCGCACAAAGCCTCACCCGACGTGCGACGCACACCGAATCTTTCCGCGGAAAAGCGCGTGGCCGCACAGCGCATTTCAGCCGAACTGCTGGAGCGTCTGACCACGCTGAACGATCTCGGCCTCGGCTACCTCTCGCTGGAGCGCAGCACGCCGACGCTGTCGTCCGGCGAACTGCAGCGCTTGCGATTGGCCACCCAGTTGTCATCGCAATTGTTCGGCGTCGTATATGTGCTCGACGAACCGTCCGCCGGTCTGCATCCCGCCGATGGCGAAGCGCTCTTCAGCGCGCTGCAAGGGCTGAAGGCGGCGGGCAATTCGCTGTTCGTCGTCGAACATGATCTGGAGATGATGCGGCGCGCCGACTGGCTGGTCGACGTTGGCCCCGCAGCCGGCGAAGCAGGCGGTCATGTGGTTTATAGCGGCCCGCCCGCGGGACTCGCCAAAGTCGAGGCGTCGCAAACACGCCGGCATCTGTTCGCACCGCTCGCGCCCATTGATCGCACGCCGCGCTCGCCCGCCGGATGGCTGCGGCTCGCCAATATCACGCGCAACAATCTGCACGGGCTAAACGTAGCGTTCCCGCTCGGATGCTTTACGACGGTCACCGGCGTGTCGGGCTCCGGCAAATCGAGCCTCGTGAGCCAGGCGCTGCCGGAACTGGTCGCAAGCCGCCTGGGACGAATCGTCGAAGACCCGGACGATGACGAACAGGATCCACTGCTCGTCACCGCAATGGCGCCGACGAGCGGCCACATCGCCGACGGCATGGAGGTGTTGCGGCGACTCGTTCGCGTCGACCAGAAGCCGATCGGACGCACGCCGCGCTCGAACCTCGCCACTTACACGGGCCTGTTCGACCACGTGCGCAAACTGTTCGCCGACACGCCGCTCGCGCGCAAGCGCCGCTATGGCGCCGGCCGCTTCTCGTTCAACGTCGCGCAAGGCCGTTGCCCGACGTGCGAAGGCGAAGGCTTCGTCAGCGTCGAGTTGCTGTTTCTGCCGAGCGTCTACGCACCCTGCTCGACCTGCCACGGCACGCGCTACAACCCGCAGACGCTGGAAATCACGTGGCGCGACAAAAGCATCGCGGCGGTGCTCGATCTGACCGTCGACGCCGCCTGCGCTTTCTTCGCCGAAGAAGTCAGCGTGATGCGCGCGCTGAAAGCGTTGCGCGACATCGGCCTCGGCTATTTGCGGCTCGGCCAGCCGGCCACCGAACTGTCCGGCGGCGAAGCGCAGCGCATCAAGCTCGCCACCGAACTACAGCGCGCGCAGCACGGCGACACCCTGTACATCCTCGACGAACCCACCACCGGACTGCATCCCGTCGACGTGGACAGGCTCATGGTGCAACTGCAAGGGCTCGTCGATGCGGGCAATACGGTGGTGGTGGTCGAGCATGACATGCGGGTGGCGGCCCAGAGCGACTGGGTCATCGACGTCGGCCCGGGCGCGGGCGACGCGGGCGGCAAGATCGTGGCGAGTGGCACACCGGCTGAAGTTGCGCGTGTCGATGAAAGCCGCACAGCTGCTTATCTGAAGCAACGGATCGCGGCGTGAGCCGAATATGTACAAGAGACGGCGGACGGCGAGCGCCGCGCTTCATCCTGAACCGGTGTCTTTCCAATTGCGAAAATTGCTTTGAAAAGTTCTTCAAACTCGTCAACGAAGTCGCGCAATCGCTCGTTTACGAAAGATTAGGCACCCGAATGAACACACCAGCCGATCGGTAATTAACGAACGTTCGGTCTTGTGAACAGAAAAACCTCCCGATGCCGCACCGCACAAAAAGCATGGAAATGTTCATATCAACACATATGAACGAACGACGCTATGGTACTAAGGAGATAATCCGCCAAAGCCGCGCGGAGCAAGGCTGGGAAGAGGACAGTGAGCGATATGAAAATCGATTGGTTGGCCACCGCCAACAGGGCATGCGCAGTCAACCGGTTAATTCTATTCAAACATTCCCATGCGATGTTTAGCTGTACCGTTAAAGCAACAAAGGACCCGTAAGCCGCATCAGGCACTGGTGCAAAACGGGGACCGAGGCAGATAATCGGTTTGTAAAGGAGAAAGATCATGGATGCCAAACCACCGAAGATTCCGACCCCGGATAAAGTTTTCAGCCCGGATCCGGAACCCGCTGGCGTCGAGTTTCTGGGTGCCGAACTGCCTGAGCACGTTCGCGCTTTTTTCGACGAACAACGCAAGTCGTGCGATTCGAAGTAATTGTGCAGTGGCGCGATGCAGCATCGGCGTCCGCGCGTCCGGCGCGCGGCGCGGGGTTGCACGCGTCCGCGATTGTCTTGCGCCACAGTGTGTGATGCGAGCCAGGACTGCTTGAGCGCGGCGCTCGGCCATGTGGCCCTGCGTTGGGTCGCGCACGTCTTTAACCGGCACTGCTGAATATCCGCCAGGCACTTTATTTTCGATGCGCCACGCGCCCGCTCGTTCACGGCATCGTCTATTCTTCTGGTTTTTCCTCCGCGGCCTCCCGGCCACCCTCGCCTTCCATGAATCGTTCGTATCGCTTTGGCGCGTCATGCGCGCTCGCGTTGTTCATTGCGCTCGCCCTCGCGCCGGCCTCCGCCATCGCGGACGGAGACGACACGGCTCTCACCAATCTGATCGCGCTGGCCTCGCAGCGCCTGGCGCTCGCGGAGCCTGTTGCGCGCTGGAAGTGGGCGAACCGTCAGGCGATCACCGATACGCCGCGCGAGAACGCGTTGCTCGCCGATGTCGAGAAACGGGCCGCGGCGGCGAACGTTGATCCAGCGTTTGCGCACGCGTTCTTCCAGGATCAGATCGACGCCAGCAAGGACGTGCAAAACGCGCTGTTTGCCACCTGGCGCAGCGCGCCGCCGCCCGAAGGGCCCGCGCCCGACCTCGCAACCAGCACGAGGCCTCAATTGGACAGGCTGACGCAGTCGCTCGTGGCCGGACTCGCACGCGTGCAACCGTTGCGTGCAGCGCCCGATTGTCCGTCACGCGTCGCGCAAGCGCTTGCGAACTGGAAATCGTTGACACGCTACGACTCGACCCGTTCGAGCGCGTTGACCCGCGCTCTCGGTCATGTGTGCGAAACGGGGGGAGTCGGCGCGACGGGTTAAAAGGGCGGGCGCCTTCGAACCTGGGGCTTGAAATCCCGTTGTTCTGCCGCGCTCGACTGTGGGTTTGAACTCGACTCGCGTTAAGCAGCGTGTTGAAGCGCGACGCTTAAGCCAGATTCGACACGCTCAGCGGCATCACCCGCAAGCCGCGCGCCAAGTGGCTCTGCAAAAGGCGATAGGTCGACAGTTCGAAGGGCCCGGCCACGCTCGACGCATGCAGTGCCGTCGCCTGCGCGAGCGAGGGCGCGTGACCGATGTAGCGCCACCGGTCGACAACGTGAAAAACGCGCGCGTGCGCCGCTTCTTCGCGCTCCTCGAAAACGATCGGGCCGTCGAACGGCCAGGGTGCATCCGCCGGATCGCTTTTCGTGACGCGCGGTACGCGGTTATGGCCGGGCCGCAGCGTTGCGATCCACTGCGCCTCCGCGAACATGGCGCCCAGTTCGCCGCCGGTCGCGCGCCACTCGACGCGCCGCACCTGCTGCGCGAGCCGCACATCCTTCGACGAACGCCGCTCGCCGGTCAAATGCGAGCGCAGCCGCTGACGAACACGCACGCTTCGCCCAACATAGAGTGGCAGATCGCCTTCGCCATAGAAGGCATAGACGCCGCATCCGGCCGGCGCGGTATCGAGCAGATCTTCGGTGATGTCGCCGGCAAGCCGGTAGCGCCGCGTGGTGCGCTCGATCTGTGACCGCAGAACGTCAAGTGGCACGAGACCATGCAGACGTTGCCAGAACTGCCAGATCAGATCGGCGTCGGCGAGCGCGCGGTGGCGATCGGACGGGACGAGTCCATGACGCTCAACCAACGCGTCGAGCCCATGGCGCTTTTCCGCCGGAAACAACGCGCGCGACAGACGTACGGTGCACAGCACATCGGGATCGAACGCAAGCCCGGCCCGGCGAAACTCGCCGCGCAGGAAACCGCGGTCGAAACTGGCGTTGTGCGCCACGAACAATTTGCCATTCAGACGCTCAAACAGCGCTGGCGCGATGACATCGAATGTCGGCGCGCCTCGCACCATCGCATTCGTGATGCCGGTGAGCTGCTGAATGAATGACGGAATCGGTTGCTGAGGATCGACCAGACTGCTCCAGCGCGAAACGCCGGCCGGTCCTATTTCAACCACGCCGACTTCGGTAATGCGATGTTCGCTGGTCGAGCCACCGGTGGTTTCAAGGTCGACGAAGACGATCGGCACATCTAGGGCCGGTTCCGGCAGAAACTGTTCAGACATGGAAAGGGATACTTTGGACGCGTGGGTTCTGCGGCAAGTATGCACCAGTTAGACGCTGCGCACCCTCTCTGCATTGCGTTGCCGTTGGCGCCACGCGCCTCAAAAGACTGCTTTTCCCCGCAAACCCCGCGCTGCTCACCGAAGCGGAAATTATTATGTTTTGGTAATGGAAAATAGAAACACCGCAGAGGCTATTACTTCCATATAACGCTCACCCGATTAATTCACACCGGATAGTCACTAAACGTCAATCACAGCAATAATAACGAATAATCCTAAGCCCGCATCTGGCGAGGCTTTTTGGCAGCCAAGCCATCTGGCTGCAAGCGCGGAGTAGCGCAACACGTACTTAAAGGGGCTGGATGTTTGCCGCTTGCCCACCCTTTGGGCCAGCTTTTAAATATTTCACCATGTTGATGACAATATGTAACAAAACATGATTTTAGTAAGTGTTTGTCCGAGTTGTTGTTTCTCACTCACGGCAGCATGATGAAAAAATGTCGCGCGTAGTAATGCACATCAGGAGATTGCCATGCTGTCCAACGAGTTCCGCCGTCTCGTCACCTGGCTCACCCGACCGCACGTAAAAACGGGTTCTGATCAGTCGAGGCCAGTAGCCGCATCACCTGCGACCTTCGAGTTCGATCCCATGTGGCATGGGGATCACTGGCAAAACCTGCTGTCGTCGCCCATGGACGCACGCCACTATGTGATGGAAGACTGGAGCGTTCCGGTATCGACCGCGTGGAGCGAAGTGGACGGTGCTGCGCCCGCGCACTGACTGACATGCGCGCCCGACACGCAAAAAAAAGCGCGACTGGGAGTCGCGCCGACAAAGGTTTGGAGATCTTTCTCGTCAACGAAAAAGTCTGCTTCGGAAAGCAGAAATTTCAGTATAGCGGCATAGCCGCTGTTGATTATTCACACAATCAACAATCATCTATTGCCACTTCAACAATAATCCGCCTTTACGATTTGTCGCGTTGTTTTTTTGCATCGATTACTGTAGCAACTAAGCAACGCAATTCACATTAATGCCTTTTTCACTCTCCTCAATAACGCTGCAAGCCTTTATCAGCAAGGCTTAAGCGGCATTCGCCCATCGTTTCATATCGCGTAATACTTTATTGCGCAAATCGGAACGCCCACTTCTCGGGCGGCTCTCTACACTCAGCGAAATCGGAAACCGGCGCGTTTGAGTACAGCGCGCGCTTCAGGCGGCGCCCAACGTGCAGGTCTTCTTAAGCCTGGGCTCATGCCCCCTCTCGCTCTCGGAGTTACAAATGAAAAAGACTCTCATGGTCGCAGCCCTCACGGGCGTTTTTGCAACGGCAGCACATGCTCAAAGCAGCGTCACACTGTATGGCTTGATCGACGCCGGTATCACCTATACGAATAATCAGCACGGCCACAGCAACTGGCAAGAAACGAGCGGCTCGGTGAACGGCAGCCGTTGGGGCTTGCGTGGTGCCGAAGACCTGGGCGGCGGTCTCAAGGCGATCTTCACGTTGGAAAACGGCTTCGGCATTAACGACGGCACGTTCAAGCAAGGGGGTCGTGAATTCGGTCGTCAAGCCTTCGTCGGTCTGGCGAGCAACCAGTTCGGCACCGTGACGCTCGGCCGTCAGTACGACAGCATGGTCGACTACGTCGGCCCGCTGGCGCTGACCGGCACGCAGTACGGCGGCACGCAGTTCGCCCATCCGTTCGACAACGACAACCTGAACAACTCATTTCGCGTCAACAACTCGGTCAAGTACCAGAGCGTGAACTACGGCGGCTTCAAGTTCGGCGGCATGTACGGGTTCTCGAACCAGGCCAACGGCTTCGCCAACAACCGTGCTTACAGCGCGGGCGCATCGTACAACTGGGGCGGCCTGAATGTCGCTGCTGCTTACTTGCAACTGAACAGCAACGGTGCGACCGGCGCGGCTGCAGCGTTCAATTCGGGTGGCGCGGTGTCGAGCGACAACACGTTCTTCGCCGGTCGTCAGCAAACGTGGGGCGCAGGTGCTAACTACGCGTTCGGCCCGGCAACGGTCGGCCTCGTGTACTCGCAAACGAACCTGTCGAGCCTGGTGGGCATCGGCGCAAGCGCATCGGGTCAAACGGGTGGTATCGGTTTCCCGAGCAACAGTGCTCACTTCCAGAACTTCGAAGCTAACGCTCGTTACGCTCTGACGCCGGCAGTGAGCATCGCCGGTTCGTACACCTACACCCGCGCAAGCCTCGCCGGCACGCGTCCGCACTGGAACCAGTTCAACCTGCAAACGTCGTACGCGCTCTCCAAGCGTACGGACGTGTACCTGCAAGGCGAATACCAGCAAGTCAACGAAAACGCCATCGTCGATGCCGACATCAACGGTCTGGGCGCGGCTTCAAACAACAACAAGCAAATCGCGGTGACCGCAGGTCTGCGTCACCGCTTCTAAAGCGGCTAACAACACCCGCAGCACTGAAGGCGCCGTTCGCGGCGCCTTTTTTTATGCCGCGCCGGAAGCGCTTTTTGCAGAAGAAACGAGAGGGGCCGGCTGCCAGACGCCGAATGAGACCGCATCAGACACCCGTTCCCGAAGGCAAGCGCCAAATCACTGGCCTAGCCGCCGGTATCAGGCGGCGGATATTTGACGTCGAGTATCTCGATCTGCTCGGGGCCGGCCGGCGTGTACAAAGTCACCGTATCACCGATTTTTGCCTTGAGCAGCGCACGCGCGATCGGCGAGATCCAACTGACGTGGCCCACATCCAGATCCACTTCGTCGACGCCGACGATGGTCACGGTATGCACCTCACCGTCTTCCGTTGCGTATTCGACGGTCGCGCCGAAGAAAACCTGATCGACGTTTTCCTGCTTGCTACTGTCGACCACCTCGGCGATATCGAGGCGCTTGGTCAGAAAGCGAATCCGCCGGTCGATTTCGCGCAGCCGGCGTTTGCCATAGATGTAATCACCGTTTTCCGAGCGGTCGCCGTTCGAGGCTGCCCACGACACCAGCTTGACCACCTCCGGCCGCTCGACATCGATCAGATGCAGCAGTTCATCGCGCATGCGCCGGTAACCGGCGGGCGTGATGTAGTTTTTCGTACCCGCTGGGATTTCCGGCTGGGCGACGTCGAGGTCGTCGTCATTCTCTTCACTCGACTCTTTGACAAAGGCCTTGTTCATGATGGTCCATTAACTGCAGCAAGCGACTGCCTATCAAGGGTACACGATCAGGGCAATGAGACAAATCGCAGTTACATGCTTCCCTTTTTGAAAACCTTTGCTATAATCTCGTTTCTGCGTGCGGCTGTAGCTCAGTTGGATAGAGTACTTGGCTACGAACCAAGGGGTCGTGGGTTCGAATCCTGCCAGCCGCACCACTTATTCGAGGGCCTTTCTCCAGGAAGGCCCTTACGTTTTACCCAGTTTCATCGCAGTATCATTGAAATAAGCGTCACCCGTTTAGCGTGCGGCTGTAGCTCAGTTGGATAGAGTACTTGGCTACGAACCAAGGGGTCGTGGGTTCGAATCCTGCCAGCCGCACCATCTATTAAGGGCCTTCCGATCGGAAGGCCCTTTGTTTTTTCGAGCGGTTTTAGTCAGACCACTACCGCCCTGCCATGCTTGAGAGCCCCTGTGGCGCAACCGCAGCTATCGCGGGGAAGACTGGATATCGCCGATCCGCCCATCAGGGCTCGGCACATCTTCGACCGAACCACCCACCGTTTGTTCATCGATCGGCTCCGCCCGCTCGCCCGTCAGCGCCTGCGGCTGGCGCAACACATCGTCCACGCTATCGCCGAAGCGGCTTTCAATGAACGCCCGCAACAGCGCGACCCGCAACGAGTCTCCTCGCCCGTCCACGGTTCGATGCCCACCTTCGAACTCCGCGACGCAGTGCGCCGCGCCTTGATCGGTCCGCTCCCGCACCTCCAGCCGCTGCGCGCGCTCCAACACCGCTGCTGCCGCCTCCCACGACGTGGAGGGCGTGAAACGGCCATCCCACGCGCGGCCGCGGTCGTTGCCGCGGATCGAGACGGTTTCACCGCTGTCGGTAAAGTAGATTTCGCGCACAAAGTCGTGCAGGCTGCGGGCGACCCAATAGTCGAGTGCCACGCCGGTAAGGTCAGCTACGTGCATGAACGTTCTCCCTGAAGTTCAGGTGAGACTCGCTGGTGGCAGCAGCGTTCAGATCCGATGAAGCACCGTAGCGGGGCGCCCCCGCCAATCTCGGCGACCGGCAGGTCAGTAATCGGCCCGTTCCCGGTCGATTCGCATTCCGCCATCGTGACGGTGATGCCCTTCCTCGCTCGGCCGCTCGCGCGCAATGCGCATCACGTCCGGATTCGTCCGCACGCGACGCATTACATTGGCCAGATGGACACGATCGCTAACCTGAATCACGAAGCGCAGCACCGTGAATTCCTGCGACAAGTCTTCGTCCATCGCGATGTGGACGATGTTCGCATCCGCCGAGGTGATATCGGCAGCCACGCGGGCAAACACGCCTTTGGTGTTCTTGACCAGCACCTTCACGGCGACGTCGAACAGACGTCCCGGCTGCGGCGCCCACGCAACGTCGATCCAGCGGCCCGGATCGCGGCGGTGAATGCGCTGCGCGACGCGGCAGTCGGTAGTATGGATCGCCATGCCGAGGCCGATGCCGATGTAGCCCATGATGTCGTCGCCCGGAATCGGACGGCAGCATGCGGACAACTGCACTGACATGCCTTCAGTGCCCGTGATGACGACCGGCGGCGCATGAGGCAAACCGGATTCGGAGCGCGACCCGTCGTCGTCGGCGTCGCGGCCGCTCATCAGCACCTCGATGCGCTTGGCCATGACCGCCGCGACACGCCGGCCGAGACCGATATCCGCGAAGATTTCCTGACGGTTCTTGTTGCCCGTCCACTGCACCAGCTTTTCCCACGCTTCCGGCGTCACATCCGACAGCGCCAGCCCGTAGCCCTTCAGCCCCTGATCCACCAGGCGTTCGCCGAGCTGCACGGACTCGTTCAGACGCATCGTCTTCAGATAATGGCGGATCGCCGAGCGCGCCTTGCCGGTGCGCACGAAGCCCAACCACGCCGGATTCGGCTTCGAATACGGCGCTGTAATCACTTCGACGATATCGCCGCTCTTCAGCTCGGTACGCAGCGGCAGCAGTTCATTGTTGATCTTCACCGCGACGCACTGGTTGCCCAGGTCGCTGTGGATCGAATACGCGAAGTCGAGTGCGGTGGCGCCGCGTGGCAGCGCCATGATCCTGGACTTCGGCGTGAACACGTAGACCGCATCCGGGAACAGATCGATCTTCACATGCTCGAGGAATTCGCTCGAATCGCCCGCTTCGCTCTGAATGTCGAGCAGCGACTTCAGCCACTGATGCGCGCGCTTCTGCACATCGTTCAGATCCGCGCCGCCGTTCTTGTAAAGCCAGTGCGCGGCGACGCCCGCTTCGGCGATCTCGTGCATCTTGCGCGTGCGCACCTGGAACTCGATCGGCGCGCCGAACGGGCCGACCAGCGTGGTGTGCAGCGACTGATAGCCGTTCACCTTCGGGATCGCGATGTAATCTTTGAACTTGCCTGGCACCGGCTTGTAGAGCGCATGCAGCGCGCCGATGCAGGTGTAGCACTCCAGCGCGCTTTCGACCACCACGCGGAAGCCATAGACGTCGAGCACCTGCGAGAACGACAACTGCTTGTCGCGCATCTTCTTGTAGATACTGAAGATGGTTTTTTCACGGCCAGTGACTTCGGCGTCGAGCTTCGCGTCGGCAATCGCGCGCTGCACCGACTCGAGAATCTTGCCGACCACTTCACGCCGGTTGCCGCGCGCGGCCCTGACGGCTTTTTCGAGCGTGGCGTACCGATGCGGGTTGAAGTTCGCGAAGCTCAGGTCCTGCAACTCGCGATAAGTATTGTTCAGGCCGAGCCGATGGGCGATGGGCGCGTAGATATCTATCGTTTCGCGCGCCACGCGGCGGCGCTTTTCGTGCGGCACCGCGCCCAACGTGCGCATGTTGTGCAGACGGTCGGCGAGCTTCACCAGAATCACGCGAACGTCGCGCGCCATTGCAAGCAGCATCTTGCGGAAGTTTTCCGCCTGCGCTTCCTCGCGATTGCGAAACTCCATCTTGTCCAGCTTCGACAACCCGTCGACCAGTTCCGCGACCTTGGCGCCGAAACGCTCGGCGAGTTCGGCCTTGGTCACCCCCTGGTCTTCCATCACGTCATGCAGCAGCGCCGCCATGATCGACTGGGCGTCGAGATTCCAGCCGGCGCAGATTTCGGCGACGGCGACAGGATGCGTGATGTAGGGCTCGCCACTCTGGCGATACTGACCGAGGTGGGCTTCGTCGCTGAAATGGAACGCTGCCTTGATGTCCTTGATTTCTTCCGGCTGCAAATAGCCGGACAAGGCGGACGTCAGTTTGGCGATCGAAACGACGTCATGCCGGCGCGGTTGCTCCGGCGTGGCGGTCGGCCCGAACAGATGGCGAAACGACTGTTCGAGGACCGCGTCGATGTACTTCCGTGCAGACGAGGGCGAGTCGGCGTCGTGTTCCACTTCCGTGGCGGTGGGCGGGGTAGCACTCAATTTCGCCTCCGTAGCGGTTAGGGTTGGACGCCGGTCTGCACGTTGATGCAATTACGTGCGGCAAATAGGTGTGGCAAATGCAGCACTCGAAAACGGAACAGCGCGCCTTAAACCGGCACCTTCTTCAGCATTTCGACGCCAACCATGCCCGCTGCGATTTCACGCAACGCGACGACCGTGGGCTTGTCGCGGCTTTCGATCTTCGGTGTATGGCCTTGAGCGAGCTGACGCGCGCGATAGGTTGCGGCAAGCGCGAGTTCGAAACGGTTCGGGATCTGTTTGAGACAGTCTTCGACGGTAATGCGGGCCATGTTGGATTCCTTCTCAGTATGTTGCTTATTCTACCTTATGTGCTCGATACACCGCCGCGCTCACGCGTGTGGCAGGTGGATTCCGAGCTGCACGAAAAGCTGCGTGTGGCGCGCGTATTGCGAGGCGAAGCGGGAACGCGTCGCCGCCACCAGACATTGCAGTTCGCCGAGCGCGCGATCGAAGTTGTCGTTGATCACGACATACTCCGCTTCGGCCGCGTGCGCCATCTCGCTGCCGGCTGCAAGCAGGCGCCGCGTGATCACATTCGGTTCGTCCTGACCGCGCTTTTTCAAACGCTCTTCAAGCGCATCGAGCGACGGCGGCAAGATGAAGATTTCGACCGCGTTATGAAACTGCTTCTTCACCTGTTGCGCGCCCTGCCAGTCGATTTCGAGCAGCACGTCATGGCCGCTTTTCATCTGCTGTTCGATCCACACGCGCGACGTCGCGTAATAGTTGCCGTGCACTTCCGCGCTTTCCAGAAACTCCCCTTCCGCATGCCGCGTCAGGAAATCGTCGACGGTCGTGAAGTGGTAGTGCTCGCCGTCCTGCTCCTTCGGACGCGGCGGGCGCGTGGTGTATGAAATCGACAGACGGATCGCATGGTCGCCGGCGAGCAGCGCATTCACGAGCGTCGACTTGCCCGCGCCCGAAGGCGCGACCACCATGAACAGGTTGCCGGGGTAGGCCCCGGCGTAAGGATTGCGCGGTGCGCTGGTTTCGCGTGTGTGGTCGGTCATGTTATCGAGGCTCGCGCCTTACTCCAGGTTCTGTACTTGCTCGCGCATCTGTTCGATGAGCAGCTTCAGGGTCATCGACGAATCGGCCAGTTCCTTCGCGGCCGCCTTCGAGCCGAGCGTGTTCGCTTCGCGATTCAACTCCTGCATCATGAAGTCGAGCCGCTTGCCAAGCTTGCCGCCCTTCTCGATCACGTGACGCGTTTCGTTCAGGTGAGCCGTGAGGCGCGACAGTTCTTCGGCGATGTCGATGCGAATGCCGTACATCGTCACTTCCTGGCGAATCCGTTCGTTGATTTCTTCGCGCGAGACGATCGTCGCCGCCGTATCCGGCGCGGCAATGCCGAGCGCTTCCTGCAAGCGTTCGACGATCTTCTGCTGATGCTTCGTGATCAGTTCCGGCACGAGCGGCGTGATCTTCGTGACGATCGCTTCCATTTCGGTAACGTTGGCGAGCAGCATCGTCGCGAGTTGCGCGCCTTCGCGGGCACGCACGTCGATCAGATCGGCAACCGCCTGCTTGCCGCACGCAAGCACCGCATCGCGCAGCACTTCCGGCGCCACGCCGCTTTCGGCCAGCACGCCCGGCCAGCGCAGAATTTCGCCGGTGCGCAAGCGCCCTGCTTCCGGGAACGTCGACAGCACCGTGCGCTCGAGCAACGCCAGTTGCGTCAGTGCCTCGCGGTTGACCGAGCCGGCGTTGGCCGACTGTTCGCTGCGCTGCAGGTTGATACGGATATCGACCTTGCCACGCGAGAGCTTGTTCATCAGCATTTCACGCAGCGTCGGTTCGCAGACGCGCACGTCTTCCGGCATGCGGAAGTTCAGATCGAGAAAGCGCGAGTTCACCGTGCGCAGTTCAACCGAGACGCTCACGCCACCGGTGCCTGAGGCTGCGACGAGTTCGCGCGTGGCGCTCGCATAGCCAGTCATGCTGTAGATCATCGTATTTCTCGCGATTGCGGCCATGCGTTTGACGATGGCCAGAGAGTCGAATCGCCCGGCGTGTACGAGACGCGGGGCGGGGAACCCGCATTATCCCATTTTTACCGGCGAGACCCCCTTCGCACGAGGGCAGCACGCGCGAAGCGCTACCTTGCGCAGAGCCCCAGCACATGCGGACAGCCGTCCGACGGACAGGCCGCCCCGCACCCGGCGCGTTCGGCGGTAAAATTGCGCTTTCCTCCCGCTTTTCTTCCGGACCGATCCAACATGACCCACAACACCCAACGCCCCAGCGGCCGCCAGGCCAATCAGCTGCGCGACGTGCGCATCACGCGCCACTACACGAAGCATGCAGAGGGCTCGGTGCTGGTCGAATTCGGCGACACCAAGGTCATCTGTACGGCGAGCATCGCCGAAACGGTGCCGTCGTTCCTGCGCGACCGCGGCCAAGGCTGGCTCACTGCCGAATACGGCATGCTGCCGCGCGCCACGCACACCCGCAGCGACCGCGAAGCCGCGCGCGGCAAGCAGACCGGCCGCACCCAGGAAATCCAGCGTTTGATCGGCCGCGCGCTGCGCTCGGTGTTCGATCTCGAGAAGCTCGGCGCACGCACGCTGCATATCGATTGCGACGTGATCCAGGCCGACGGCGGCACGCGCACGGCCAGCATCACCGGCGCATTCGTGGCAGCCCATGACGCGGTGGCTAAACTCCTCGCTGCGGGGCGCATCGAAAGCTCGCCGATCAGCGATTACGTCGCGGCGATTTCGGTCGGCGTGTACGACGGTCTGCCGGTGCTGGATCTCGATTACGACGAAGACTCGCAATGCGACACCGACATGAACGTGGTGATGACGGGTGCGGGCGGTTTCGTTGAAATTCAGGGCACCGCCGAAGGCGTGCCGTTCTCGCGCCACGAAATGAACTCGTTGCTGGATCTGGCGAGCGACGGCATCAACACGCTGATCGCAAAGCAGAAGGACGCGTTGGAGCAAAAGGGTGAGTGAGGTTCGTCAAGGCTACGGCGCGGTTGCGTCTGACTCGCCGCTGAAGAAAATCGTGCTGGCGTCGAACAACGCGGGCAAGCTGCGCGAGTTCGCGGCGCTGCTCGGCGCGGCCGGCATCGAACTGATTCCGCAAGGCGAGCTGAACGTGCCGGAAGCCGAGGAGCCGCATCCCACTTTCGTCGAAAACGCGCTGACCAAGGCGCGTCATGCGGCGAAGCACACCGGCCTGCCCGCGCTCGCCGACGATTCGGGCCTTTGCGTGCGCGCATTGCGCGGGGCGCCCGGGGTCTATTCGGCGCGCTACGCGCAATTCGCGGGCGGCGAGAAAAGCGATGCGGCGAATAACGCGCGCCTCGTTTCCGCATTGCAGGACGAAGCCGATCGTCGCGCGTATTACTACTGCGTGCTGGCGCTCGTGCGTCATGCGGACGATCCCGAACCGCTGATCGCCGAAGGCCGCTGGCACGGCGAGATCCTGAATGCGCCGCGCGGCGCGCATGGCTTCGGCTATGACCCGTACTTCTTTTTGCCGTCCCTGAATGCGAGCGCCGCGGAACTCGAACCGGCAGTGAAGAACGCCAGCAGCCACCGCGCGATTGCATTGCGGCACCTGCTCGCGCGTTTGACGGAGGAAGCGTGATTCCGATCAAACCGGCGCCTGCCGATATCGGCAGCGGCGTCATCAAAGCATTTACGTCGCCAGGCAGTATTCGCCTGACGTCGCTGCCGCCGTTGGCGTTATATGTGCACTTTCCCTGGTGCGTGCGCAAGTGCCCATACTGCGACTTCAACTCGCATGAATGGAAAGGCGATACGTTCCCCGAAGCCGACTATCTCGACGCGCTGCGCGCCGATCTCGAATTGGCGCTGCCGCTCGTGTGGGGCCGCCAGGTGCATACGGTGTTCATCGGCGGCGGCACGCCTAGCTTGCTGTCCGCAGCTGGGCTCGACAGAATGCTGTCCGACGTGCGCGCGCTGCTGCCGCTCGACGCCGACGCGGAAATCACACTCGAAGCCAACCCGGGCACGTTCGAAGCCGCCAAGTTCGCCCAGTTTCGCGCGAGCGGCGTGAACCGCTTGTCGGTGGGCATCCAGAGTTTCAACGAAGCGCATCTGAAAGCGCTCGGCCGCATTCACGACTCGACGCAAGCACGCCATGCGGTCGACGTGGCCGCGAGCACGTTCGACAACTTCAATCTCGACCTGATGTTCGCGCTGCCGCAGCAAACGCTCGCCGAATGCCAGGCCGACGTGGAGACGGCGTTGTCGTACGCGCCGCCGCATTTGTCGCTGTATCACCTGACGCTCGAACCGAACACGCTGTTTGCAAAATTCCCGCCCGCGTTGCCCGACGACGACGCATCCGCCGACATGCAGGACTGGATTCACGAACGCACGACGGCCGCCGGTTACGAACGCTACGAGGTGTCCGCGTATGCGCAGCCGCATCGGCAGAGCAAGCACAATCTGAACTACTGGCGTTTCGGCGACTACCTCGGCATCGGCGCGGGCGCGCATACCAAGCTGTCGTTTCCGAACCGCGTGTTGCGTCAGGCGCGCTACAAGAATCCGACCACCTTCATCGAGCAGGCGAAGGCCGGCACGGCAGTCCAGGAAGAGCATGAGGTGGGCCCGCGCGATTTGCCGTTCGAGTTCATGCTGAACGCGCTGCGACTGGTGGAAGGGTTTCCGGTGCATCGGTTCATCGAGCGTACAGGAATGTCGATGACGTCGATCGAACCGGCGCTGCAGGAAGCGGAACGGCGCAAGCTGATTACCCGCGACCACGAAAAGATCGCGCCGACGCCGCTCGGCCAGGCGTTCCTGAACGATCTGCAGGCGCTGTTTCTGAAAGATCCGCAGTGATTGCAGTTCGACCGAGCGCCGCAGCGAGGTTTTTTCAGGTTACAATTTAGGGCTTGGAGGTGTGGCCGAGTGGTTTAAGGCACCGGTCTTGAAAACCGGCGAAGGAGTGATCCTTCCGTGAGTTCGAATCTCACCGCCTCCGCCAGACAAACAATGAATACGGGCCCATCGGCCCGTTTTTCATTTCTGGTCGCCAAGCAGCCGCACTGCCGAGCTTTCCTTCAACCCGTCATGCAGATGGGAAACTGGCACGACGGCACGCGCCGACCGAGCTTCGCCCGCCATCGCGCGTAAGCTCACCTGGTGTTCGACACCGGCGATATCGACGCGCACCTGCACCAGTTGCTCGATGCTGCTGCCGGCGCCTTCGCAGCGCATGGCTAAGCACACGACGCTGTCCGCCACTCACCACCCGCGTCACACGCTAAGCACGTCCAGCTTCTCACGCGCATCGGCGCAGCGGCGATTCAGGTCGCGATGCATCAGCTGGCTGTCTAGCAGCGCTGATACATCAGACAAACCATAATCAAAGCGCAAGACGTATTCGATGTCTGTGTAATCGTGATAGGCGCCACTGTCTGCCAGCTTCTGCGCTTCGGCAAAGGCAGCATGTTGCCGCTCGCCGTTCATCAAATCTCTGATCGCCATGATTGCCGCTCCGAGGAACAGTGATGCCATCATAGCAACGCAAATCGAAACGCACGGTCGCGCGCGCACAACACCTGGTGTTTTCCGTAGATGCCATGCTTAGCGCAAGACGGACAAGCAAGTGTGCCGCGCGTTTCGGCTAAGGAACCCCGTTCCGCCTTCACCGGCGAATTCCCGCCTCAGCCAACCGTCAAGCGGCAGCGACGGGCACCTTCATTCCGTGCCACTTGACGACCAGAATCCGCCCGACATAACACAACACGCCCGCGACGCCCACGACAACGCCCATGCCCTTCGGCGAGCCATCCTGCCAGAGTCCAACCGCGAGGCTCGACAGCGCGCCGAGCGCCAACTGCACTGCGCCGAACACGGCGGCCGCGGCGCCGGCATTGAGCGGATAGCGATGCATCAGGTCGGTCGTGCAGTTAGCGGACAACAGCCCCACCACCCCGACCACGAAGAACAAACCGAACACGATCGACCATAGCCCGCCCCACCCCGTCAGCGACACCAAACAGACGAACAAGGATGCGATGCAACTCACGGTCGCTGCAAAAGAAATAATCGGCAGCGAACCGAGCCGCCCGACGAGGCGCGTATTCATGAAGTTGCCGAACATGATGCCGACGATATTCAGCGCGAACAGGAAGCCGTAATGCTGTGCCGACACATGGAAATATTCGATGTACACAAACGGCGTGGCCGTGATGTACGCGAACATCGACGCGAATGCCATGCCGCCACATAGCATATGCCCCCACGCGACCGGATCGCGCAGCAACTTGCCGTACGCGCCGAACGATTGCAGCAACGCCGACTCCGCACGCTTCTCGCGCGGCCACGTCTCCGGCACCTTGAGGAACGCGGTGACCGCGCAGATCGTGCCGAATAGCGTCAGCACGACAAAGACGACACGCCAGCCGCCGAGCAACAGCAACTGCCCGCCGATCAGCGGCGCGAGCAACGGCCCGATCGACGTGACGATGGCGAGCATCGACAACACGCGTGCCGCGTCGGTCGGCCCGTGCGCGTCGCGGGCAATGGCACGCGCCAGCACCGAGGCCGCGCCCGCACCGAGCGCCTGCACGAAACGGAACGTCACCAGCGAGCCGATCGAGAACGACAGCGCGCAGGCCACGCTCGCCAGCGCATACATGATGATGCCGCCGAGCAGCACCGGCCGGCGGCCATAGGTGTCTGAAAGCGGACCATAGAGCAGCATGCCGATCGAAAAACCGAACATGAAACTGGTGAGCGTGGTTTGCGCGGCGCCAGTGCTGATCGCGAACGCCTGCGCGATAGTCGGCAGGCTCGGCAAGTACATATCGATGGAAATCGGCCCGCACGCGGCAAGCGCGCCGAGCAACAGAATCAGCCGGCCATCGGGCCGGCGTCTGGCGACGTGAGACATGGGAATCCGGATGAAGCGCCGCGCCATCACAGGCAGCGGAACGCGGTGAAACAGGGAAAACAGCAGCTTGACGGCGTCAATTGTACGCGATGGTTAAAACATCCGCCGCGTCAGGGCGGCCCATCCATGCCTCGCGGCAAGCGCAGCGAAAGGTCGCGCGACAACCACACCGAAGGCCGCGGCGAAAACGGCGGCAACGAAACGCGCGCACGAAAGCTGAGAACAGCCTCGCCCGGCCGGGGCAAGCACAAGACCTGTTCACGCTGACTCCGGTACAATTTCTCTACTCATCCCAGCGCCGCGCGAGCCGCCTCCAGGCCCTCGCGCCGCCGCGCTACTCAAATTCCAGCCACCGCCATGTCCAAAAACCAGACCCTCTTCGACCGCGCGCAGCGCACCATCCCCGGCGGCGTGAACTCGCCGGTCCGCGCTTTTCGCTCGGTAGGCGGCACTCCGCGTTTCGTCGAGCGCGCACAGGGCCCCTACTTCTGGGACGCGGACGGCCAACGCTATATCGACTACATCGGGTCATGGGGCCCGATGATCCTTGGCCACGTTCACCCGGAAGTCCTCGAAGCGGTCCAGCGCGTGCTGGTCAACGGCTTCTCGTTCGGCGCTCCGACCGAATCCGAAGTGGAAATCGCCGAAGAAATCTGCAAGCTGGTGCCGTCGATCGAACAGGTCCGCATGGTATCGAGCGGCACCGAAGCGACCATGAGCGCGCTGCGTCTCGCGCGTGGCTTCACGAACCGCAGCCGCATCGTCAAGTTCGAAGGCTGCTATCACGGCCACGCGGACAGCTTGCTGGTCAAAGCCGGCTCGGGCCTGCTCACGTTCGGCAATCCGACGTCGGCGGGCGTGCCGGCGGACATCGCCAGGCACACCACGGTGCTCGAGTACAACAACGTCGCGGAACTCGAAGAAGCGTTCAAGGCATTCGGCAACGAGATCGCCTCGGTAATCGTCGAGCCGGTGGCGGGCAACATGAACCTCGTGCGTGCCACACCCGAATTCCTGCAAGCTTTGCGGCGCCTGTGCACCGAGTACGGCTCGGTGCTGATTTTCGACGAAGTGATGTGCGGTTTCCGCGTCGCGCTGGGTGGCGCGCAAGAGGTCTACGGCATCACGCCGGACCTGACGTGCCTCGGCAAGGTGATTGGCGGTGGCATGCCGGCGGCAGCCTTCGGCGGCCGGCGCGACATCATGGCTCACCTCGCGCCGCTCGGCGGCGTCTACCAGGCGGGCACGCTGTCGGGCAATCCGATCGCGGTCGCCGCGGGCCTGAAGACGCTGCAACTGATCCAGGCGCCGGGCTTCTACGACACGCTCACCACGCGCACCACGCGTCTCGCGCAAGGTCTCGCTAATGTCGCGCGCGAAGCGAAGGTACCGTTCGCGGCCGATTCGCTCGGCGGCATGTTCGGCCTGTACTTCACCGAGTCGGTCCCGACGAGCTTCGCCGAAGTCACGAAGAGCGACGTGCCGCGCTTCAACGCGTTCTTCCACAAGATGCTCGACGCGGGCGTGTACTTCGCGCCCTCGGCGTATGAAGCGGGGTTTGTTTCGATCGTTCACGACGACACGATCATCGACGCCACGATCGATGCAGCACGCGGCGCCTTCGCCTCGCTCGCGGCCTGAAAGCGGCCATCACCGAAACCCAGGCTCAGCACTGCCTAGCCACCGTACCCGACCGGACACCGATGTTTTCGCAAACCGACTTCGTCCATATGGAGCGCGCGCTCGCACTGGCCCGGCGCGGCATGTACACGACCGACCCGAATCCGCGGGTCGGCTGCGTACTCGTCAAGAACGGCGAGGTGATCGGCGAAGGCTTCACGCAACCGGCCGGCCAGGATCATGCCGAAATCCGCGCATTGAAGGACGCGCGTTCACGCGGCCATGATCTGCGCGGCGCCACGGCCTACGTGACGCTTGAGCCGTGCAGCCATTTCGGCCGCACCCCGCCGTGCGCGAATGCGTTGATCGAAGCGCAGATCGAGCGCGTGGTCGCGGCCATGGAAGACCCCAATCCGCAAGTCTCCGGACGTGGCCTCGCGATGCTGCGCGATGCCGGCATCGAAGTGCGTTGCGGGTTGCTCGCCAACGAAGCGCACGAGTTGAACATCGGTTTCGTATCGCGCATGACGCGCGGCCGCCCGTGGGTGCGCATGAAGGTGGCTGCCTCGCTGGATGGCCGCACCGGCTTGCCCTCGGGCCTCAGTCAATGGATTACCGGTGAAGCGGCGCGCGCCGATGGTCACGCGTGGCGCGCCCGCGCGTCGGCGATCCTGACCGGCATTGGCACGGTCAGGGAGGACGATCCGCGCATGACCGTGCGTGCCGTCGACACGCCGCGCCAGCCGCAACGCGTGCTGATCGACAGCCAGCTCGACGTGCCGCCCGACGCCCAGATTCTGGCCGGCGCACCCACGCTGATTTTCTGCGGCAATCTCGATCAACGTCATACCGAACGCGCGAGCGTGCTGCGCGATCGTGGCGCGGAGATCGTGCAACTGGCGAATGCGGCCGGCAAGGTCGATCTGCCCACCATGCTCAAAGTGCTCGGCGAGCGCCACGTCAACGAACTGCACGTCGAGGCGGGCTACAAGCTGAACGGCTCGCTGCTGCGCGAAGGCTGCGTGGACGAGCTGCTGGTCTATCTTGCGCCAAGCCTGCTCGGCATTGACTCGATGAGCATGTTCAATCTGAACGCGCCGGAAACGCTCGAAGGCCGCATGCAGCTGAATTTCCACGCGGTCGACCGGATCGGCGAGGACCTGCGGATTCTCGCGCGCTTCGTGCCTCGCGTTGCACTTCAGCCGGCACCTGAATCCGGGACCGAGGCCGCCCCCCAACCTACTTCGAATTGATCAAGGATTAGCACGATGTTTACAGGAATCGTCGCGGCGGTCGGCCGCATCGACTCAGTCAAACCCCTCGGTACGGATGGCGACGCGGGCGTGCGCCTGAACGTCGAAGCCGGCGGCCTCGATCTCGACGACGTCCAGCTCGGCGACAGCATCACGATCCAGGGCGCCTGCATGACGGTCGTGGCAAAGACCGCGCATTCGTTCGAAGTCGACGTGTCGCGCGAAAGCCTGAACTGCACGGCGGGCCTCGGCGAGACCGGCGAGGTCAATCTCGAGAAGGCGCTGCGCGCGCACGACCGGCTCGGCGGCCATATCGTCTCCGGCCACGTGGACGGCCTCGGCACCGTCACGCATTTCGCGCCGGTGGGCGAATCGCATGAATTGCGCGTGCTGGCGCCGCGCGAGATCGGCCGCTATCTGGCGTACAAGGGGTCTATTACTGTCAACGGCGTGAGCCTGACCGTCAACTCGGTTAAAGATCGCGACGATGGCTGCGAGTTTTCGATCAATCTGATTCCGCACACGGTCGAAGTGACCGCGCTCAAGCGCTTGCGCGAAGGCACGCAAGTCAATCTGGAGATCGATCTGATTGCGCGGTATGTGGAGCGGATGCTGAACGCGCCGAAATAACCTGCGACAAAGTCCGCCGCTCATGGGCCGGCAGCGGCACCCTGCCGCTTCCAACCGGTTCATGCGTCCATCGTTTCAACAAGCATACGGGCGGCGGGCGGCCCAACGCCAGTCGGCCAAACGGCCTATGCCATCCGGCGCAGGCGACGCCGGAGCGCGCGTGGCGTAAAATACGCGCTTTCTTCGAAACTCTCGCCAACATGACGCTCGCCTCCACTCCAGAGATCATCGCCGAACTGAAAGCCGGCCGGATGGTGATCCTCGTCGACGAAGAAGACCGCGAAAACGAGGGCGACCTCGTGATCGCCGCCGAATTCGTCACACCGGAAGCGATCAATTTCATGGCCCGCTACGGCCGCGGCCTGATCTGCCTGACGCTCACGCAAGAACGCTGCAAGCTGCTGAACCTGCCGCTGATGACGTACCGCAACGGCACGCAGTACGGCACGGCATTCACAGTCAGCATCGAAGCGGCCGAAGGCGTGACCACCGGCATCTCGGCAGCCGACCGCGCCCGCACCATCGCCACGGCGGTGGCGTCGGACGCCAAGGCCGAGCACATCGTGCAACCGGGCCACGTGTTCCCGATCATGGCCCAACCTGGCGGCGTGCTGGTGCGCGCCGGCCACACCGAGGCCGGCTGCGACTTCACCGCACTGGCCGGTCTCACGCCGGCCGCGGTGATCTGCGAGGTCATCAAGGACGACGGCACGATGGCGCGTCTGCCGGACTTGATGGAGTTTGCCAAAGAGCACGGTCTGAAAATCGGCACGATCGCGGATCTGATTCATTACCGCAGCCGCACCGAATCGATCGTCGAGCGCATTTGCGAACGCACCATGCAAACCGCGCACGGCGCGTTTCGCGCGGTGATGTATCTCGACCAGCCAAGCGGCCAGCCGCACATCGCGCTGGTGCGCGGCACGCCGAATCCTGAGCAGGACACGCCGGTGCGCGTGCACGAGCCGCTGTCGGTGCTGGATTTGCTCGAAGTCGGCGAATCGACCCACTCCTGGACGCTGGATGCGGCAATGAAAGAAATTGCCCAACGCGACCTCGGTGTGATCGTGCTGCTGAACTGCGGCGATTCGAAAGATCATCTGGTCGACGTATTCAAGGCGTTCGACTCAAAAGAAAAAGCCGAGGCGCTCAAACGCCGGCCGGTCGACTTCAAGACGTACGGCATCGGCGCGCAGATCCTGCGCGAGCTGGGTGTCGGCAAGATGCAGGTGCTGTCGAACCCGCGCAAGCTGGGCAGCATGTCGGGCTACGGCCTCGAAGTCACCGGCTTCGTGCCGATGCCGGGCAGCATCGCGCAGGCTCCGCAGCAAGGCTGATCCGACCATTCACGCGCTAAAGCGCCAACTCAAAACACTACGGAATTCACATGGAAATCGGACAATACCAACCGAATGTCGACGGCGACGGACTGCGTATCGGCATCGTCCAGGCGCGCTTTAACGAACCCGTCTGCAACGGCCTCGCGGATTCTTGCATCGAAGAACTCGAACGCCTGGGTGTGACTGGCGAAGACGTGCTGCTGGTCACCGTGCCCGGCGCGCTCGAAATCCCGCTGGCGCTGCAAAAGCTCGCTGAAAGCGCGCAATTCGACGCACTGATCGCGCTGGGCGCGGTGATTCGCGGCGAGACGTACCACTTCGAACTGGTGTCGAACGAAAGCGGCGCGGGCATCACGCGTATCGGCCTCGACTTCGGCATTCCGGTCGCGAACGCCGTGCTGACCACGGAAAACGACGAACAAGCCGTCGCCCGCATGACCGAAAAAGGTCGTGACGCAGCACGCGTAGCCGTCGAAATGGCGAATCTCGCCGTCGCGCTCGAACAACTCGGCGGTGACGATGAAGAAGACGAAGAAGAGGAAGAGGCATGAAGAGCGCACGCCGACGCTCCCGCGAACTGGCCACGCAGGGGCTTTACCAGTGGTTACTGTCGGGTTCGCCCGGCAGTGAGATCGACGCACAGCTGCGCGGCGCGCAAGGCTTCGACAAAGCCGACCACGAGCATCTGAATGCCGTCCTGCACGGCGTGATCCGCGATTCGGAAGCACTCTCCGCGGATATCGCACCGTGCCTCGACCGCCCGATCGACCAGCTTTCGCCGGTCGAACGCGCCGTGCTGCTGGTCGCCGCGTTCGAACTGAAAAATCACGTCGATATTCCCTATCGCGTGGTCATCAACGAAGCGGTCGAAATCGCCAAGACGTTTGGCGGCGCGGACGGCTACAAGTACGTGAACGGCGTGCTGGACAAGCTGTCGGCGCAACTGCGCGCGGCTGAAACGCAGGCGGCTCGCAAGCATTGAGCGTCAGACGGGACGAGCGCGCAAGGCGCCGTCCCGCTTTTGCCTCTGAACTGGATTTAATCGTATGAACTCCGTGACCGAACCCTTGGTGCGGCTTGCTGCCCGCGTCGACGCCATCCAGCCTTTCTACGTGATGGAACTGGCCAAGGAAGCCGCGCTGCTCGAGCGCAATGGGCGCGACATCATCCACATGGGAATCGGCGAACCTGATTTCACCGCACCCGAGCCGGTTATCGAGGCGGCCGCGAGCGCGCTGCGCCGCGGCGTCACGCAATACACCAGCGCACTTGGCGTCCATGCGCTGCGCGAGGCGATTTCGGCGCATTACGCCGAGGTCTACGGCGTCAGCGTCGATCCGGCGCGGATCGTGGTCACCGCCGGCGCTTCTGCCGCGCTGCTGCTGGCGTGCGCGGCGCTGGTCGATCGCGACGACGAAGTGCTGATGCCTGACCCGTGCTACCCGTGCAACCGCCACTTCGTGATCGCGGCGGAAGGCAAGCCGGTGCTGGTGCCAAGCGGCCCGGCCGAACGTTTCCAGTTGACCGCCGCCGACGTCGAGCGCCTGTGGAACGAGCGTACCCGCGGCGTGCTGCTCGCGTCGCCGTCGAACCCGACCGGCACGTCGATCGAACCGGCCGAACTCGAGCGTATCGTCAAGGCCGTGCGGGCACGTGGCGGCTTTACGATCGTCGACGAGATCTACCAGGGCCTGAGCTACGACGCCAAGCCCGTCTCGGCACTCTCGTTCGGCGACGACGTGATCACCGTCAACAGCTTCTCGAAGTACTTCAACATGACCGGCTGGCGTTTGGGCTGGCTGGTGGTGCCGCCCGGCATGGTCGGCGCGTTCGAAAAGCTCGCGCAGAATCTGTTCATCTGCGCGTCGGCGCTCGCGCAGCATGCGGCGTTGGCCTGCTTCAAACCGGAAACGATCGCGATCTATGAAGCGCGCCGCCTCGAATTCAAGCGCCGCCGCGACTTCATTGCGCCGGCGCTTGAATCGCTGGGCTTTTCGGTCCCGGTAATGCCTGACGGCGCGTTCTATGTGTACGCCGATTGCCGCACGGTCGCGCATCCGGCAGCCGGCGACAGCGCCGCGCTCACCAAAGCGATGCTGCACGAGGCGGGCGTGGTGCTGGTGCCGGGCATGGACTTCGGCACGTACGCGCCGAAGGATTACATCCGGCTGTCTTATGCAACCGCCTATCCCAAGCTGGAAGAAGCGGTCGAGCGGCTGGCAAAGCTCTTCGGGCGGCACTGACTGCAAACAGGCGTCGCGCTAAAGTCCGAGGCCCGGAAAGGATCTAATAAAGCAAAGGGCTTGCAATGCCTCACCGTCAAGCACCGCCCAGATACAAAAAAAGGACACCAACGTGTCCTTTTTTTTCACCAGCCGCTTTTCGCGTCACGCCAATACGGTTACGCCAACCTCAAGCGCCCAACTCCGAAGCCGATGCCACATGCTTGGTAGCATCCGCGTTGGCGTCGTCCTGCTCGGACACCGGCGCCTTCACCGGCGTCGCCGCGCTCAACGGATGACCGCCGCCATCCAGTGTCACCTGCACGCGCTTGCCGTTGCCCGAAGCTGAAGCAGCCGTGTTCGACGCCGTCAGAACCGGTGCCTGCGGTGCATTGATCGGCACCTTGCGGCCTCGCGCCACATCGCGCAGACGGCCACGCTCAGCCATTACCTTGGCGCCGTAGCCGCCGTCGTCCGGCGAGGTCGAGCCGACGTACAGGCGCAAGCCGCCCGGCAGCGAGCCGCCGCGCGCGATGCAATCCTTCAGAACCAACGCACCCACCTTGATGTTGGCGACAGGCTGAAGCGCCGCGCTCTGGCCGCCGAAATACTGGAATTTGTCCGAGTGAACCTTGGACATCACCTGCATCAGGCCCTGAGCGCCCACGCCGCTCTCGGCGTACGGATTGAAGCCCGATTCGATCGCCATCACGGACAGCAGAAGAAGCGGGTCGAGACCGACTTCGCGGCCGGTGTCGAACGCTGCCTTCACGAGTTCGCTAACGGGCCCCTGAGCGACGCGATAGCGACGTGCCAGGTAAGACGCGACCAGATCCTGCTCGCGGGTCGAGACCAGCACGCGATCGTCGCGTGCGTCGGCCGAGACGCGCTGCGCCGGAATCAGCCGGGCCAGCGCGGACACGCTCTGCATGGTGCGCGGGTCGAGCCCGTTCAGCGCCGCCACACCCATACCGGCTGTGCCGGAGCTGTCGAAGGGGCCGTCGAATCGGGTGTTGATGGCGGTGACGCCGCCGTTGGCGGCGGTAACACTGGTGCTGGTCGAGGTGACGCCGGTGTTGCCTTTGCCATTGCTCGCGCCGCTCACGGCGTCGCCACGGTTCGCATTCGCGGACAACGATTCGTCAGACGACGACGCACCCGGCGGTCCGAAGGCCGGCAGCGGGTGGCCCTGCAGCAGACGGGCGGGACCGGCTTGCACGGCGGCGGAAATGACCGGCATCAGCTTGGCGGCAAGGGTGCCGCGCCAAGCCGGCATCAGCCACAGCGCGAGTGCCAGCACGACGGCGGAACCGCCGACGATGCTGAACAGGTGATGACTCATTCGCGTCCCGCGACGCAACGCACCGCGCACAACGTGCGCAATACGCTCATCGGGACGCCACGATAACCAGGCGTTCATTCAGATCTCCCATGTTGCATGATCGACGAACCCCGCCAATTGAACAGGCGGTAACACACATTCGTAGAGTCAAGACATCGCGCGCTCCGTCTGGTTAGGGCAGCAGCGACGTCGGGAAAACGGCAAATACCGTTTGTGGGGAGCCATCTTGAAAAGAGGCCCGCGCATGCCAAAAAAAAGCATGCAGGCGGAGGCTCCCACGCGAAAAACCAGCGTCAGTTGGCGCTGGCGAGGACTTCAATAAGGCCGTCGGATACCGTGCAGGGGGCGGTAAACGGTGACGCGTTGCGTCTGATGGGACCGGGGGCAGTGGTAAAAAGGTTCATGCCCTGCAACCAATGTGGACGGATTCTATGCAGGGTTTTATAGATCGTCAACACTATAGATAGGCAGATGTATAACTAATTGTAATAATGAACGGTGTTCAGTCCGCTGAAAACCGCGCGGTGCGCGCCTCTTGAGCAATCTCAATTTCCCCTCAGGATGCGGGCCGTTTAGCCGATCTACGTGCGCCAGCCAACACAGGTAAAATCGACAATCGTTTTGGCGCCGCAAAGCCCTTGCCGCGCCCTTCCTTTCCGCCGCTTGCGCGGCTCTAAACCGCACCAGATGAAATACAAAGACCTGCGCGATTTCGTCGGCCGTCTCGAGACGATCGGTGAACTCCGCCGTATCTCGCAAAACGTCTCGCCGATCCTGGAAATGACCGAACTGTGTGACCGCGTGCTGCGTGCCGGCGGCCCGGCTTTGTTGTTCGAGAGCCAGCAGCAGCATGCGTTTCCGGTCCTCGGCAACCTGTTCGGCACACCCCGTCGCGTCGCCCTCGGCATGGGTATCGATGCGCAACCCGGTGAAGGCGATGGCGCCGCGCTGGAGTCGTTGCGCGATGTCGGCCGCCTGCTCTCCGCATTGAAGGAACCGGAGCCGCCGAAAGGGCTCAAGGACGCCGGCAAATTGCTCTCGCTCGCGAAGGCGGTTTGGGACATGGCGCCCAAAACGGTGAGTGCGCCGCCTTGCCAGGAAATCGTCTGGGAGGGCGACGATGTCGACCTCGCCAAGCTGCCGATTCAGACCTGTTGGCCAGGCGATGCAGGCCCGCTGATTACATGGGGCCTGACCGTCACAAAAGGCCCAAATAAGAGCCGACAAAATTTAGGCATATATCGCCAGCAACTGATCGGCCGTAACAAACTGATCTTGCGCTGGCTCGCCCATCGCGGCGGCGCGCTCGATTTTCGCGAGTTCGCGCTGCAGAATCCGGGCAAGCCCTACCCGGTGGCCGTAGTGCTGGGCGCGGATCCGGCGACCATCCTCGGTGCGGTCACGCCGGTGCCCGACACGCTCTCCGAATACCAGTTCGCCGGCCTGCTGCGCGGCGGCCGCACCGAACTCGCCAGGTGCATCACGCCGGGCGTCGACGGATTGCAGGTGCCCGCGCGCGCGGAAATCGTCCTGGAAGGCTTCATCTATCCGCAGGAAGGCGCACCCGCACCGGCCCCTGCCGGTGCGCCGCCCCGTCCCGCCAAGGGTGCATCGGCCGCCTATGAGCATGCGCTGGAAGGCCCGTACGGCGACCACACCGGCTACTACAACGAGCAGGAGTGGTTCCCCGTCTTCACGGTCGAGCGCATTACGATGCGGCGCGACGCGATCTATCACTCCACGTACACCGGCAAACCGCCCGACGAACCCGCGGTGCTCGGCGTCGCGCTCAACGAAGTGTTCGTGCCGCTGTTGCAGAAGCAGTTCGCCGAGATCACCGATTTCTATCTGCCGCCCGAAGGATGCAGCTACCGTATGGCGATCGTGCAGATGAAGAAGAGCTACCCCGGTCACGCCAAACGCGTGATGTTCGGCGTGTGGAGTTTCCTGCGGCAATTTATGTATACGAAATTCATCGTGGTGGTCGACGAGGACGTGAATATCCGCGACTGGAAGGAAGTGATCTGGGCGATCACCACACGCATCGATCCGGCGCGCGACACCGTACTGGTGGATCGCACGCCGATCGACTATCTGGATTTCGCCTCACCGGTCGCGGGTCTCGGATCGAAGATGGGACTCGACGCAACCAACAAATGGCCCGGCGAAACCGATCGCGAATGGGGCCGCCCGATCGAGATGGACAGTGCGGTCAAACAGCGCATCGACACCTTGTGGAATGAATTGGGACTGTAAAAAACAGACCTCGAATCACCCCATTGAATTGCCGGATTCTGTCGGAATCGAAGCGATCCGTTCGCCAGCCGGATCGCTCGCGCACGAACAAGTCTGAATAACAAAGCTGATGGAGCCGTTGCGCGGATGCATGCCTTTTCAATGATGTCGGATGGATTTTTTCTGTCGTTGTCCTTGTGTCTGGACATCGGCCTCGTCAACGTCGCGATGATTTCGCTGACGCTGTCGCACGGCTTCAAACCGGGCTTCTGGTTGGGCCTCGGCTCCTGTATCGGCGATCTGATTTACGCGGCGCTCGCGCTCGCGGGCATGGCCGCGCTGCTGCAGTTCGAATCGGTGCGCTGGGTGGTATGGATCGGCGGCGCGGCGATTCTGCTCTTTCTCACCTGGAAGATGGCGCGTGAAGCGATATTCCCTGCGTCGGCCCCTGCGGTTGCCGGCGAGGCCAATGCCAATGCGCCGCATCTGTCGGCGTGGCGCGGCTTTCTGCGCGGCGTGTTGCTGGCGGTGTCGTCGCCTTCGGCAATTCTGTGGTTCGCGGCCGTCGGCGGCGCGCTGATCGCGAAAGCCGGCGCCACCAGCGTGACGACTGCGCCGGTGTTCCTTGGTGGCTTCTTCCTCGGAGGCTTGTGCTGGACGATCTTTATCTGCGGACTCGGCAGCCATGGACGCAAACGCGCCGGCACCGGGTTGCTGCGCGCGTGCCACGTGTTGTCGGCGCTGCTGTTCGCGTACTTCTCGTATAGCGTGATCGTCAATGGGTATCGCGATCTGATCGTGCAAACCGCGCAGGTGGCAAGCTAGAAAAAACGGCTCGCGCTGGCGAGCCGTTTTTCATCAACTTCAACGTGTACAGCACGGCGTAAAACTAAAAGCCTCTCAGGCGAGAAACTGCGCGAGCTTCGCCAGATCGACGTTGCCGCCGCTCACCACCACGCCCACGCGCTTGCCCTTCACCGGCACGATGCCGTTGAGCACGGCGGCCGCGGCGAGGCAGCCGGTCGGCTCGACCACGATCTTCATGCGCTGCGCAAAAAAACGCATCGTCTCGATCAACTGCTCGTCGCTGACCGTTTCAATTTGGGCGACCCGCTTCCGGATGATGGCGAACGTGTAGTCGCCGAGATGCGTGGAGGCGGCGCCATCGGCAATCGTGCGCGGCGCGTCGATATGCACGATCTCGCCGCGCGCAAGCGATTGCTGGCCGTCGTTGCCTGCTTCAGGCTCGACGCCGATCACCGTGCACGCAGGGCTCAACGAGGCCGCTGATAGCGCGCTGCCGCCGATCAGTCCACCACCACCGAGACAAACGAACAGCATGTCGAGCGGACCGGTTTCTTCGATCAACTCCTTGACCGCCGTGCCCTGCCCCGCGATCACGTGCGGATGGTCGTAAGGCGGAATCAGCGTCATGCCACGCTCGTTAGCGAGACGCCGGCCGATCTCTTCGCGATTCTCCGTGTAGCGGTCGTAACTGATCACTTCGCCGCCATAGCCCTTGGTTGCAGCCACTTTGGCCGCGGGCGCGTCGTGCGGCATGATGATCGTCGCCCGGATGCCGGCAAGGCGCGCCGACAACGCGATCGCTTGCGCATGATTGCCCGACGAGTACGTCAACACACCCGCTTTGCGTTGCTCTGCATCGAAATGCGAAATCGCGTTGTAGGCGCCGCGAAACTTGAAGGCGCCCATGCGCTGAAAATTTTCGCACTTGAAGAACACCGACGCGCCCGTGCGCTCGTTGAACGTGCTCGAGGTCAGAACGGGGGTACGGTGAGCAACGCCTTCAAGGCGCGCTGCGGCGTCGAGTACGTCGTCGAAAGTGGGAGCGGGAAGCGCTTGCATCGGCGAAACTCTCCAGAGCGGTGGCGAAACAACCATTCTCCCAGCTTCGACGGTCCTTGGGTATGCCAGCAGTAGAAATGGAAACGGCGTAACCCCGGCGATCAAGCCGGCGTTACGCCGTCAACCAATCCTTGTGCTCTCTTTGCTGCGATTAGCGGCGATAGTAGCCGTGGCCGTAATAACCGCGGTCGCGGTCGTGGTCGTAGCCGCGGTAATAGCCGTGGTGATAATAAGGACGGCCATAACCACCGTAGTACCCACCCACCACGACGGGCGGCGGCGCATAAACGACAGGTGGCGCGTACATCACGGGCGGAGGCGCGTATACCACGGGCGGCGGCGGTGCGTAGTACACCGGCGGCGGGGCGGCATAGACCGGATACGCCGGGGCGAACGGAACGCCGATACCGATACCAACGGAAACATGCGCTTCTGCAGCAGTAGCGAACCCCACGCCGAGTGCAGCGGCGACGACAAACGGAACGATCTTTTTCACTTTATATTCTCCTGGCGCGGCCCACTGAGGTCGCCAACTTCGCATGCCTTGCATGCAAGGCATGCTCTGATATAAGGGTATCGAAAAAGACCGCGCCTATTTGTTCGCATTTGTTGCAAATTGCAATTGGCGGCAATGGAGTGGGATTTGCGTCGGTGCAGCGCACCGTTGGCAAGCTGCGTAGCGAGCTGAGAACTAAGGGTTTGCGCGCCGTTGAGCACGCGTGGATCAGTCGATCTGGGAGCCTTGCGGCGTGGCGCGCGGACTTGTCAGTAATCTTTGATTACAAATTAGCTTCAATCCTGACGGCACACATAAAAAATGCCCGGCGTAACCACGCCGGGCATCTCTTAACTCGAGCAGACGATATTTCAGCCTACCTTCACATAGGCGAATTCTCTGGAGACGTTAGGTGGAACGTATGCGCCGCTGATCCGCACGCGCGGAGTCAAGCGCTTCTTCTGATCCCACCAGCGACGGCGCTGCGAATGCGTCAAGAACCGCAAGTGCTTTCGGTAAGAAAAAATATTCATCGAGACCTCCCGAATTTGACTGCGAGACGAAAAACCCAGAACAGCAACTGCCAAACCGGCTCATGAAGAAATTTTGAGCACTTTTCGGACCCGCGGGGCGCGCGCCGCCGAATGACCGACCGGACGCGTTATATCGCGCGCGAACTGTTCAGAGGAATGCCGGCGCCGGGCCACGCCACGGGCGGCCGGATGCGCGATACTTCTGCTTTCCCGTTCAAATCTCTCGTCTGTGGAGCAGGCACCCATGTCCCAGCCCTCTTTGCCGCGCCTCGGCTTCATTGGTGCGGGTCGGCTTGCGCGCTGTCTCGCGCTGAGCTTTTCACGCGCCGGCTATCCGGTCACGGCGGTAGCGAGCCGCACGGCGGCCTCGGCTAGCCGTCTCGCCAGTCAAATCGAACATTGCGCGGCATGCGACGATTCACAACAAGTCGTCGACGCCGCCGATATCGTCTTTTTAGCCGTTCCTGACGACAGCATCAGTACGACAGCGCACACACTGCGGTTCACGCCGAACGCGGCCAGCCGACACGCCAAGGCGCTCGTGCATTGCAGCGGCGCCTCGCCGGTCGAATTGCTGGCCCCGGCGCGCGCCCAGGGCGCCTCGATCGGCGGCTTTCACCCACTGTACCTGTTTAGCGGCGATCCCACCGACGTCGAACGGATCGCCGGTTGCTCGGTGACGATCGAGGCCGACGGCACGCTCAAGGACACGCTGACGGCGCTCACCGTCGCCTTGCGCTGCCATCCGCTGTCGATTCCAGCCGGCGGCCGCATGCTCTATCACGCCGCCGCGCACTATGCCGCCAGCTTCGCGCTGTGCAGCCTCGCGGAATGCGTCGCACTGTGGCGCACGCTGGGCTTTGCCGAAGACGACGCGCTGCGCGCGCTGCTGCCGATGCTCTCCGGCACCATCGAAACCGCTCGGGATAAAGGTCTGCCCAACGCGCTCGCGGGTCCGGTGTCGCGCGGCGATACGGGCGTCGTGGAGAAGCAATTGGCGCTGCTGGAAGGGCTCGGCGGCGACCATGCCGCGTTGTACGGCTTGCTGACGCGTCGCGCAGTCGAGTTGGCCGAACGCCGCGCCAAACCGCCCGCGGCGATCGAGGCGATCGCCGAGGCCGTCGAAGAATCGCTCAACCGGTCGCTGAATCAGGCCGCGGGAGGTTCAAGCGTCAAGTAAGGCGTGATAATGTGACGTCCGGCGCCGCGCGCAATCCGCCAGCGCCGCGCTTCGAGACCAACAGACGAGAACGCACAATGATCAAGGTCAGCATCCTCTATCCGTATCGGGAAAACGGTCACTTCGACGTGGACTATTACTGTGTCACGCACATGCCGCTTGCGGCGAAGCTGTTCGAGCCGTCGCTAAAAGGCTGGTCGGTGGACGTCGGCATCAACGCCGGGCCGCCGGGAACGCCGCCGCCATACGTCGCCGCAGGGCACTTCCTGTTCGATAGCGCAGACGACTTCTACAAGGTCTTCAAGCCGGCCTCGGAGCGGTTAATTGCCGACATCCCCAATTACACCGATGGTGGCAATGGCACGATTCTGATCAGCGAGATCAAGATTTCTCTGTGAGATCCGTGGTCGAGGGCGGCTCGGTAATATGCAGGTCGCCGTGGCGCCTTGCTTGAAGGTCGGGAAATTGTTCCACCGCGCCACTACTTGCGGCACGTGACGCGCCCGCCCTCCGGAACGGCGCAGACAATCAAAACGAACCCGCCGGCGCACCGATCGGTTAGCGCCGGCACCCCGTGGCCGATCGACGGCCGCCATCAGAAGGATAAGGACACGAGATGTTTGGCGATATCGCCCGTTTTCTACTCAATACCGTCTTTACGTTGTTCGGCGCCGCATTGCTGCTGCGCGCATGGCTGCAGGTCGTGCGCATGCCGCCGTACAACCCTGTCACGAACGCCGTGCTGCAAGCCACCAACTGGATCGTGCTGCCTTTGCGGCACATCCTGCACAGCACGCGCAACATCGACTGGGCGAGCCTTGCCGCGGCTCTGCTCGCCGCGATCGTTTACGTGGTGCTCATGGTGGTGCTCACGGGCGCCGATCCGCTCACGCTCGTCCCTACCCTGCTGATCGTCGCCGTGCTGACCCTCATCAAGTGGGCGCTGAATCTGATCATCTGGTTGACGATCCTGATGGCGCTGCTGTCATGGCTCAATCCGCGCTCGCCGGCCATGCCGATCCTGTACCAGCTGACCGCGCCGTTTTTGAATCCGCTGCGCCGCGTGGTGCCGCAACTCGGCGGCATCGACCTCTCGCCGATTCTGCTCTTCGTGATCGTTCAGGTGCTGCTGATGGTGGTGACGCGTGCGGCCGTTCAGTTGACCTACTTCGTGATCTGAACGGGGCGCCGTGTGCCGTGTGGGCATGGGTGGCCTTAGCGCGATTTGCGCTAACCACCCGTTCCCGAGTAGAATCGGGCGCTCTGCGGGCGTCGTATAATGGTAATACCCTAGCTTCCCAAGCTAGAGCCGTGGGTTCGATTCCCATCGCCCGCTCCAGATACTTTCCAGCCAGCCTGGCCATTAGCCACGCTGGCCGAGCCTTCAGCAGAATCCAGCACGAGCCGCCTCCATGAAGGCGGCTTTTTTGTAGTGGCAGCGGCCCGGCGCAGCGATTCGCGGGGTTCGTGCGTGCGAGCCGCAACATGTCGCGCGAGCGCAGACGGCGCCTTGCAGCATGTCACACTAGCCGCGAAGCCCTCACCCTTGTAGCAGCATCGACAATGATCCACGATCCAAACGACGCCGGCCTGCCGGACCAACTCCCATCGGCTTCCAACGAAGCCGAAGGCCACCTGGCCAGCGACGGCGACGCGCCGCACGAAGAAGCCCTGCATCGACGCCGCATCCGCAGCTTTGTCACGCGCGCGGGCCGCGTATCGACTGGTCAGCGCCGCGCAATGGACGAGCTCGGCCCGCGTTTCGTCGTGCCCTTCACACCGCAGCAACCCGACTGGAATAGCGTGTTCGGCCGTGAAGCACCCCGCGTACTGGAAATCGGCTTCGGAATGGGCGCGACCACCGCGGAGATCGCCTCGCACCGTCCCGACGACGACTTCCTCGGCGTCGAAGTGCATGAGCCGGGTGTCGGCGCGTTGCTGAAGCTGATGGGCGAACAGAAACTGTCGAACATCCGCATCATTCAGCACGACGCGGTCGAAGTGCTCGAACAGATGATCGCGCCGGACAGCCTCGACGGCGTGCATATCTTCTTTCCGGACCCGTGGCACAAGGCGCGTCATCACAAGCGCCGGCTAATCCAGCCCAAGTTTGTCGCATTGCTCGTTTCTCGTCTGAAGCCGGGCGCCTATCTGCATTGCGCGACCGACTGGCAGAACTACGCCGAGCAGATGCTCGACGTACTGAGTGCCGATCCCGCACTGGAAAACACCGCGGACGGCTACGCCCCGCGTCCCGAGTATCGTCCGGTGACGAAGTTCGAACGCCGTGGGTTGCGGCTCGGACACGGCGTGTGGGATCTGGTCTTCAGGAAACGCGCCGCGGCGTAAAACCGCACGCCACAGCCCGCTCGCAGCAAGCAAAAAGGTCCGCAAACGCGGACCTTTTTTCATGGCTCGAACGACAGAAGGAAACTCAATCCGCCCAGCTCAATGCGCCGCTGTAGCCCACCAGCAGGATCAACATGCCGAAGCCGATCCGGTACCACGCGAAGGCCGTGAAATCGTGCGTGGCGATGTAGCGCAGCAGCCAGCGCACGCACGCGAAAGCGCTGACGAAGGCCGCCACGAAGCCGAGCGCGAAGCTGCCGAGCGCGTCGACGGACAACAGGTGCCAGTCCTTGTAGAGCTCGTAAGCGGTCGCACCGAAAATGATCGGGATGGCAAGGAAGAAAGAAAACTCCGTCGCGACACGCCGATCGAGGCCAAAAAGCATCCCGCCGATGATCGTCGAGCCCGAACGCGACATGCCCGGGATCAGCGCGAAACATTGAGCGAGGCCGACTTTCAACGCATCCAGCGGGCGCAGGTCGTCCACGTTCTGCACCCGCGGCGCCACCTCGCCGCGCGCGCGCTGGCGCGCTTCCGCCCACAGAATCACTACCCCGCCCGCCACCAGCGCAAAGGCGACCGGCACCGGCGAAAACAGCGCCGCCTTGATGGCCTTTTCGAACAGCAGACCGAGCACGACCGCCGGAATCGTCGCGATGATCACGTTCAGCGCGAAGCGGCGCGCGTCGGGCCGGCTCGGCAAGCCGGCCACGACGTTGCCGATGCGGCGGCGAAACTCCCAGCACACGGCCAGAATCGCGCCGAGCTGGATCACGACATCGAAGGTTTTCGCATGCTCATCGGTGAAATTGAGGAGACTGCCCACGACGATCAAGTGACCGGTGCTCGACACCGGCAAAAACTCCGTCAACCCTTCGACGACGCCCAGAATCAGCGCCTTGCAAGCCATTAGCCAGTCCATCCGTGACCCTCATCGCTATAGATAGTCGAAACGAACAGGGTCAGCACGCTGCGCGCGGCCCTGCCGGCCGCGCACCGTCATTTCTCGACGATTTGCACGCGTATGCCGTTTGTAAGGATGGTGATTGTACCGGGTTCGTAATTCACGCCGGCAAATTGCAGCTGTTCGGGCTTGAAGGTGTAGATCGGATAGTTGGTCAGCAACTGCGTGGCGAGCAATGCCGCCGCGGCATTGATCTGCTGCGTGTAGGCCTGCGCCTGCCCGCTCACGCTGACGTTGTCGACATTCGGCGCCTTCAGCACGACCGACTTGCTGGCGGCGTCGTAGGCCAGTTCGCTCGACAGCGTGAAGATGCCGTCGACCGGTTGCGGCATGAACGGGCTCACGAGCCGCGCGTCGAGCTTCACCGAGACGCGGTTGGCGTCTGGCAGGAAGCCCACCACCGGATGGGTCAGCGCGACATCGAACACTTGCGAAACCGTGCGCTGATACGGGAATTTACGCTGCACCGCGTCCTGCACCTGCTGCTGCGAGAACGTGTAGTGCGAGGGGATGAACGGAAAAATCGGTGTCGCCGCGCAGGCCGCCAGCGACATGGTGATGCCAAGCGTGGTGCAGCCTGTCAGCGCTGCAAGCAGGAAGCGGCGCCGGGTCGGCGCAGCGAGTCGAGTCATGCGAAATCTCCTGTGGAAGCTTTCTCGATCATGCGGTTGCGTTGGGTTGTTCTGATTCGAATCACTGGATGACGTGACGGTTCGCTCATGCGCGCTATCGGCGCGCCGCGAGTTGTTGCGGTTGAGTCTGCATTTCCAGCTGGGTCAGCCACGCGAGTGCTTCACCTCGGCTCGTGCCGCACATGTCCGTCTGGGGCTGCAAACCGGAACAGCACGCCGGCCGCTCCGGCTGACCGAAGATCGCACAGCGCAGATCGTCGCCGAGTTGCACGCAGCGCACCCCCGCCGGCTTGCCGTTCGGCATGCCCGGGATCGGGCTCGAAATCGAGGGCGCGATACAGCACGCACCGCAATCGGGGCGGCACGCATGACCGGTTACATTGAACGGAGACTCACGCTTCACAACGCTGTTCGGCACATCATTCACGACATTTTTCCTGAACTCGAAAACATACACGCCATACCAGACCCGCATTGTGCCACCGCATTCCGTGCGACCTTTTTACACAAGCCGGTGAGTGGTCCCTCACGTAAACTTGACGAATACGAAAGGCCACGCTCAAGAGGCGTCCGCGCTGTTCGATCCGGTCTTGCTGACCCGCCGGCTCCTTTGCCTCTTTACGGTGGCCATCAGACCCGAGCCCCTCATGACCACCGCCAACACGCTGTTCCGCCCAGACCTGCTCGCCAAATACAACGCGAACGGTCCACGGTATACGTCCTATCCGACCGCCTTGCAGTTCCGCGACGACTTCAATCCCGCCGACTATTTGCGCGCCGCGGCCGATCCAGGCGCTTCCGCCACGGATCTCTCGCTGTACTTCCACATTCCGTTTTGCGACACCGTCTGCTTCTACTGCGGCTGCAACAAGGTCGTCACGAAAAACCGCGCGCATGCGCGTCCTTACGTCGAACATCTGAAGCGCGAAATGGCATTGCAGGCCGCGTGTTTCGACACGCGGCGCCCCGTGTCGCAATTGCATTGGGGCGGAGGCACCCCCACGTTCCTGTCGCACGCCGAAATGGCGGAACTGATGGCGTCGGCCAGCGAGCACTTCACGTTGCTGCCCGATACCGAAGGCGAATATTCGATCGAAGTCGATCCACGCGAAGCGTCGCCGGAAACCATCGCGCATCTGCGTATGCTCGGCTTTAACCGGCTTAGTCTCGGCGTGCAGGATTTCGATCCGGTGGTGCAGCAGGCGATCAATCGCATTCAGCCGCTCGAGATGACCGCATCGGTGATGGGAGCCGCACGCGATACGGGCTTTCACTCGATCGGTGTCGATCTGATTTACGGGCTGCCACATCAAACAGTCGACAGCTTCAGCCGCACGCTCGACACGATGATCGAGCTCGCACCCGATCGCCTTTCGGTGTTTGCCTACGCGCACATGCCGCAGCTCTTCAAGATGCAACGTCAGATGGACGCGGCCACGCTGCCCTCGCCTGCCGTGCGGCTCGCGATCCTGCAACGGGTAGTCGAGCGGTTGACAGATGCAGGCTATGTCTACATCGGTATGGATCATTTCGCGCTGCCCACCGACGAACTTGCACGCGCGCAAGCGCAGCGTACGTTACATCGCAATTTCCAGGGCTATAGCACGCGTGCGGAATGCGATCTGATCGGCTTTGGCGCGTCGTCGATCGGCAAGGTCGGCGACGTGTACGCGCAGAACGTCAAGGACCTGCCCGCCTATGCCGCGACGATCGACGCGGGCAAGCTCGCGATCACGCGCGGCGTGCGGCTCACCGCGGATGACCGTCTGCGCCGCGATGTGATCACGCAATTGATGTGCAATCTCGAACTGCGCTTCGATGAATTCGAAGCCGCTTACGGCATCCGCTTCGCCGATACGTTCGAGCCGGAGTTGGAGCGCTTGCGCGGCTTCGAGCAAGACGGCCTGGTGTCGGTGAGCGGCAGCAAGCTTGAAGTGCGGATGGCCGGACGCATGCTGGTGCGTAACATCGCGATGGCGTTCGACCGCTATCTGGGCCAGCAAACGCTCGAACGGTTTTCCCGCACGGTTTGAAGACGCTGAACGCCAAGAAAGCGAGCGGCTTGCCCGTCGTCGAATTTTCGGCCATAATCTGCGTCTTCGCCGCGCGCCATGTTCTGACGCGTGCGCTGCAAGACCTGCCCAGGTGGTGAAATTGGTAGACGCAGGGGACTCAAAATCCCCCGCCGCAAGGCGTGCCGGTTCGATTCCGGCCCTGGGCACCAAAGAATTCGATTGACCTGCCGTTTCAGCTTTTCCTCGAACCCCGCCAGCACATGCTGCTTGCGGGGTTTGTTGTTTCTGACCTGCTCAACATGCGCAAACGGCGTGAGCGGCGTGAGCGCGAAACCCGCCGCCCACGCCATCTGCAAGCGCTACCGCCCTGCCACCCGCACGCCGCTATGCATCGCCGCGCGCCGGCGCTTGAACACATAGCCGCCCCACATCACCACCAGCCACGCAGGCACGAGCCACACCGAGACCGACAAGCCCGGCGTCATCGCGAGAATCACGAGGATCAGCGCCATGAAGGCGAGGCAGATCCAGTTGCTGACCGGGAACCAGAACGACTTGAACACGAGCGTCTCGCCTGCCGCCACCATCGCCTTGCGCGACTTCAGATGCGTCAGGCTGATCAGCGCCCAGTTCAGCACCAGCGCGGCAACGACTAACGCCATCAGCAAGCCAAGCGCTTCCGCAGGAATCAGATAATTGACGATCACGCAGGTGAACGTGGCGAGCGCCGACAACCCGATCGCCATATACGGCACGCCGCGCCGGTCGACCTTCATCAGCGCACGCGGTGCATTGCCCTGTTCCGCGAGACCGTAGAGCATGCGGCTATTCGCATACACGCCGCTGTTGTAGACCGAGAGCGCCGCGGTCAGCACCACCACGTTGAGCACGTTCGCGGTCAGCGTCGAACCGATCTGCGAGAAAATCATCACGAACGGGCTGCCGCCGGCCGCTACCTGATTCCACGGATACAACGAAAGCAGCACCGCCAGCGAGCAGATGTAGAAAATCAGAATCCGGTAGATCACCTGATTCACGGCCTTCGGAATGCTCTTCTGCGGATCGTCGGCTTCAGCTGCCGTAATGCCGATCAACTCCAATCCGCCGAAGGAGAACATGATGACCGCGAGCATCATGAACAGGCCATGAAAACCATGCGGGAAAAAGCCGCCATCGGCCCAAAGATTGGTGATCGAGGCTTGCGGGCCGCCATGGCCGCTGATCAGCAGATAGCCGCCGAACAGGATCATGCCGATCACCGCCACCACCTTGATGATCGCAAACCAGAATTCGGTTTCGCCATAGGCTTTGACATTGGCGAGATTGATCGCGTTGATGACGGCGAAGCACACCAGCGCCGATACCCAGGTCGGCACGCCTGGCCACCAGTAATGGACATAGGTGCCTACCGCGGTCAGCTCGGCCATGCTCACGAGCACGTATAGCACCCAGTAGTTCCAGCCGGACAGAAAACCGGGAAAGTCGCCCCAGTACTTGTACGCGAAGTGGCTAAACGAACCGGCAACCGGTTCCTGCGCGACCATTTCGCCCAACTGCCGCATGATCATGAAGGCGATGATGCCGCCGATCGCGTAGCCGAGAATCATGGACGGCCCGGCTGCCTTCAACACGCTGGCGGAGCCGAGAAACAAGCCGGTGCCGATCGCCCCGCCCAGCGCGATCAGTTGGATATGGCGATTCTTAAGCCCGCGCTTCAGGCCGTCTTGCTGCTGTGCACTATTCAACATTGCGCTCCAGTGTATGGATATCGATCACCCGGTCGGACTTATGGTCCGGCCTGGCAAAACCTGAAATTTTACCGTGGCCGATATTACCTACATACTGGGAGCAACCCGCGCTTGGTTCTGCGCCGCACCTAACGACGAGGATAGTGATTGTCACTAGCGTGGTGCTTCTGTATGTTGCCCTAGTCGAGGTTTCAGCCTCCGGAGATTCAACATGTCGCCCAAACGTCTGCTTTGCGCCGCTGCTTTGTGTCTCTGCTTCGCCGGAGCCAGCGCGCTTGCGCAAACCGCGGCACCCATGGCAGAACCCGCCGCCGAACCGGCCAACGCGCCCGACATGGATTCGACGAGCGCGCCAGAAGCGCCGGCCCCGCCACCAGCGGCGCCGGCCACTGCGCCCGCCAAACCGGCGGCCACCGTCCCCACGCCCGTTGCACCCGCTGCGCCAAAGGCAACCGCCCACGCGCCACCCGCCACCCCGATGACCGGCCCCGTGCGCAACGTCGTGCTCGTTCACGGCGCTTTCGTCGACGGGTCGAGCTGGAACGGTGTCGTCGCGAAGTTGCAGCAGAAGGGCTATCACGTCAGTTCGGTGCAGAACCCGCTCACGTCTCTCGCCGACGACGTCGCCGCCACCCGCCGCGTCCTCGCGCGCCAGGATGGCCCGACCATCCTGGTGGGTCATTCATGGGGCGGCGTGGTGATCACCGAAGCGGGTGCGAATGCCCCGAACGTCGCCGGCCTCGTCTATGTGGCGGCGATTGCGCCGGATCTGCATGAATCGGCGCTGGATCTGATGAAGCGCGCGGCGCCGATGCCGGCAGGCCAAGCCATGACCGCGGACCCGTCCGGCTTCCTTTGGCTAGACCGCACCAAATATCACGCCGACTTCGCCGCGGACGTGCCCGAAAATCTGACGCGCGTGCTCTCCGCCGCGCAACAACCGATCGCCGCGAAGGCGTTCAGCGAAACGGTGAGCCAGGTGGCGTGGAGAGAAAAGCCGTCGTGGTACATCGTGACGACGCGGGACCGCGCGGTGTCGCCCGAGGTCGAACAGTTCATGGCCAACCGGATGGGCGCGAAGATCGTGCCGATCTCATCGAGCCATCTCGTACCGGTGTCGCACGCGGGCGCGGTCGCCGACGTGATCGATCGTGCCGCGCGAGAATTGAGCCGGCAGCAGTAAGCAGTAGCCGGCTTCCTGCAAGCGAACCCAATTGAATCCGCGTGGGCAGACTACTGGCGGAACGTAAGCGAGATCAAACGGCTGTGTGTGCAGTGCAGGCAGTCGCGTATCGGCTAGCGCAGCATGAACGACATCGCCGACAGGCAGTTCAGCATGCGCACCGCATGTTCGGCGGATGCCGCGCCAAAGCGCAACGTGACGGCGTCGATGCGCGTGAGCGTCGGCCATTGGCAGAACAGATCGGCGAGCGCGGTAGTTTGCACACGCAATTCGCATTCGACGACCTTCGCTTCAGCGCGTGAAGCTTGCGGCGCATGACCATTGTCGATGTGTTGTCGCACCACTTCGCGGGCGGCATTGGCGATCGCATCGCGAGCGCTTGCCGGGGTTTGCGTGACACCGCTCGCATGACCCGTCGCCCGCTTGGTGACGACAAAACGCGCGCCGGGAAAACGCGGTGCGGTTTCTTCCGCGAATACGTCGTCGCCGGATAAAAGCGCTACCTGTGCGCCATATTCTTCCGCCAGCGCTCCGTACAACCCTGCCTCGCCGACTTCGACACCGTTCAGCGAAACCCGCGCAAACGCGAAGCTGTTGATCGTATGCGCGAGGACGCCGCGCGTCTGCGACTTCGCGTGATAGCCGATCATGAACACCAGCGCCGCGCCGTACTCGAGCCCGGCCATCATGCCGAGCGTGCGCGGTTTGCCGAGCACCACCTGGGCGCGTGCGTCGAGCAGATCGGGGAGCAGATTGCGGAAACCGCCGTGCGAATCGTTGACCCATACCTGCGTGGCGCCCCCGGCGAATGCGCCTTCGATCGCGGCGTTGGCTTCGAGCGTCATCCAGCGGCGCGCGGCTTCGTATTCGCCATTGCCCGCGCGCGTTTGCTCGGGATGGAATACACCGGCCACGCCTTCGATGTCGGCGGAAATCAGGACTTTCATCAGGAAGATTGCTTGAGGAGTTGAGCGAGGTCGGGCGCGCTGTCGTGCAGCGATAAACGTCGATGGCCGTCGCGGCCTGTGACAGATGTGGCGCTCCATAATGCATCGACGATCGCGTGCTCGACGCTGTCCGCGCAGGCACGGAATATCGGATCGAGGCGGGCATCGGCGAGCAAGGGCGGCAGCGTGACGAACGCTGCATCGTGCCGCACGGTGTAGGCCGTTGAGAACGCCAACGCGATATCGCCACTGCCGTGCCCGTACACCGAGCCGGTTCGTGCGAGACCGGCCGCGGCGCGCAACGAGAGACGCTTGAGTTGGCGGGCATCGAGCGGCGCATTGGTCGCGACGATCATGATGATCGAGCCTTGCTCGGGCGGCGAGGCGGTCGCTGTGATCGTCGAGGCCGTCGAACTCGCCGCAACAACGTTGGCTGCACGTTTGGCCAACTCGCGGCCAAGTGGCGCGCCGTCGATCGTCAGCATCGGCAGGCGGCCAAAATTCGCCAGCACTAACGCGCCGACCGTATAGGTCTGCCCCGCTATATCGACCACGCGCGATGCATTGCCGATCCCGCCCTTCAGATCGAAGCAGGACATGCCGCGCCCCGCCCCGACTGAACCGCTTGCGACCTCGGCGCTCGCCGCGTCGCAAGCCTCTTCATAGTGCTGTTCGTCGATAACGAGCGCCTGAATATCGTTCAGGTATCCGTCATTGCACTCGAACACCAACGGATTCACCGTCGGCCATTCGCGGCCGATTTGCGGATTCGCTTTGATCGCCGCGCGAATCTGCGCTTGAGCGATGGCGCCGACGCCAAAGGTATTGGTCAACGCAATCGGCGTCTCCAGCACGCCGAGTTCCTCGATCTGCAGGAGCCCGATGCTTTTACCGAAGCCGTTGACCACCGACACCGCGGCAGGCACCTTGTCGAGAAACGGATCGCCACGGTGCGGATGAATCACGGTGACGCCGGTTTGCACGGCGCCTTCATCCAGCGTGCAATGACCGACTGCCACGCCTTGCACGTCGGCGAGAGTCCCACGCGGGCCGCTCGGCAATACGCCGATATACGGTGCGCTTTGAGGTTCTGAAAAACTCATGACCGATCGAGCTTCGGATCAAGCGCGTCACGCAGACCGTCGCCGAGCAGGTTGAACGCCAACACGGTGAGGAAAATCGCCAGGCTCGGAAACAGCGCGATATGTGGCGCGGTGACCATATCGGCGCGCGCTTCGTTGAGCATCGCGCCCCACTCCGGCATCGGCGGTTGCGCGCCGAGTCCGAGGAACGACAAACTCGCCGCCGTGATGATCGACGTACCGATCCGCATCGTGAAGTACACGACTATCGACGAAATTGTCCCCGGCAAAATATGCCTCACGATGATGGTCCAGTCCGATGCGCCGATGCTGCGTGCCGCTTCGATATACGTGAGTTGCTTGAGCATCAGCGTATTGCCGCGCACGAGTCGCGCAAACGCGGGAATGCTGAAAATCGCCACCGCGCAGATCACATTGATCATGCCGTTGCCGAGAATCGCGACCACGCCGATCGCCAGCAGAATGCCGGGGAAGGCGAACAGCACGTCGGCGATACGCATGGTGATACGGTCCCACCAGCCTTCGTAGTAACCGGCCAGTAAGCCGAAGAACGTGCCGATCACCGCGCCGATCGCCACCGAAAGAAACCCGGCCTCGAGCGAAATGCGCGACCCCGCCAGAATGCGGCTGAAAATATCGCGGCCCAGCGAATCGACGCCGAACCAGTGCGCAGCCGAGGGCCCCGCGTTCAACGCGTCGTAGTCGAAGAAATTCTCCGGGTCGTACGGCACGATATGCGGCGCGGCGATGGCGACCGCGATCAACAGCAGCACGAAGATGCCGGCGGCGAGCGCCACGTGCTGCTTACGGAATTTGCGCCAGAACTCGCTCCACGGGGTGCGGATCGCGCTTTCTGCTTGAGCGGTTCTGGCCGCATTCGCCTCGGTGGCTGTCGTGCTCATGCGGGCCTCACTTGAAACGGATGGTCGGGTTGATGACGGCATACAGCACGTCCACAACCAGGTTGATGATGATGAATTCGAGCGAGAACAACAGCACTTCGGCCTGAATCACCGGATAGTCGCGCATCGCCACGGCATCCACCAGCAGGCGTCCGAGGCCCGGCCAGTTGAACACCACTTCGACCACGATCGAGCCGCCCAGCAGAAAGCCGAATTGCAGACCCATCATCGTGACCACGGGAATCATCGCGTTGCGCAGGCAGTGTTTGACGATCACGAGCCGCTCAGGCACGCCCTTGGCGCGTGCGGTGCGTACGAAATCCTCGTTCATCACCTCGACGAACGAAGCGCGCGTGAAGCGCGCCATCACAGCCGCGACCGCCGCACCCAGCGTAAGCGACGGCAGCACGTAGCTCTTCCACGACCCGTCGCCGACGATCGGCAGCCAGCCGAGCTTCACCGAAAAAACCTCCATCAGCAGCATGCCGAGCGCGAAGGCGGGAAACGAAATGCCCGACACCGCGAGCGTCATGCCGAGCCGGTCCGGCCAGCGATTGCGCCACACCGCCGAGACGATGCCGATGCCCATGCCGAGCACCACCGCCCACACCATGCTGGCGAGCGTGAGCAGCAGCGTCGGCATGAAACGCTCGCCGATTTCCTGACTCACCGGCCGCTTGCTGCGCGTGGATGTGCCGAAGTCGCCATGCGCGATCTTCACGAAGAAGTTGGCGAATTGCTGGGGCATCGGCTTGTCGAGGCCGAGATCGGCGCGCACCAGGGCGACGGTCGCTTCGTCCGCTTCGGGACCGGCGGCGAGGCGCGCCGGATCACCCGGCAACAGATGCACGAACAGGAAAACCAGCACGGCGACGATGAAGAGCGTCGGCAGCAGGCCAAAGAGACGTTTGACGAGGAAAGTCAGCATGAAACCCAATCCGGCAATGATGCGGGCAACGAAGAATCGTGAGAAGCCGACCATTCAGCCGGCGTGCGCTTAGGGAACACGCCGCGCCGAACGGTCAACTCATCACTTGATCGCGATCTCGTCGAAATTGAACGAGCCGTCCGGCGCGACATACGCGCCCGACAAACGCTTGCTGCGCGCATACACGACCTTTTCCTTGACGAGGAAAATCCACGGCGCGTCGGCCCAGATGCGCTTTTGCGCATCCGTGTAAAGCGCTGCCTTCTGCGTGCGGTCGGTGGTTTCGAGCGCCTGTTTCAGATCGCTGTCGACCGTGTCGTTCTTGTAGTACGCGGTGTTGACCATCTTCGGCGGGAACGAGACCGAGTCGAGCAGCGGCGTGATCGCCCAGTCCGCTTCACCCGTCGACGACGACCAGCCTGCGTAATACATGCGCACCGGCGCGGTCGCCGGGTCCTGCGCGCTTTCCACCTTGGCCACGCGTTGGCCCGCTTCGAGCGCCTCGACCTGCGCCTTGATGCCGACCTGCGCCAGTTGCTGCTGGACGAACTGGATCACCTTCTGCGCGGTCGAGTAGTTATACGCGGACCACAGTGTCGTTTCGAAACCGTTCGGATAACCCGCTTCCTTCAACAGTGCACGCGCCTTCGCCGGATCGTACGGCCACGGACCGAGCTTCACCGCGTAATCGACGCCTTGCGGCACCACGCCGTCAGCCGGTGTCGCATAACCGGCGAACACCACCTTCGACAGCGCGTCCTTGTTGACCGCGTAGTTCAGCGCTTCACGCACCTTCGGATTGTCGAACGGCTTCTGGTTTACGTTCAGGCTGATATAGCGCTGGATGATCGACGGCGAGGCGATCAGATCGACCTTCGGGCTCGACTTCAACTGCGCGGCCTGCTCGAACGGCACCTGGAACGCGAAGTCTGCTTCGCCGGTGCGTATCAACGCCGCACGCGTGTTGTTGTCCACCACGGGCTTCCAGTCGATCGCATCGATTTTCGGGTAGCCCTTCTTCCAGTAGCCGGCGAACTTTTTCACCGTCAGGTCGCCCGTGGGGTCCCACTTCACCAGTTCGAACGGGCCCGTTCCGACCGGATGGAAGGCGATGTCCTTGCCGTACTTCTTCAGCGCGTCCGGCGAAATCATCACGGCCGACGGATGCGCCAGCACGTTGACGAATGCGGAGAACGGCGCCTTCAGCGTGATCTTCACCGTGTACGGATCGACCACTTCGGTCTTTTCGATGCGGTTGAACATGTTGTAGCGCTTAAGCTTGTTCGCCGGATCGGTCACGCGGTCGAAATTCGCTTTCACCGCGGCGGCGTTGAAGTCGGTGCCGTCCTGGAACTTCACGCCGTGGCGCAGCTTGAACGTGTAGACGCGCGCATCCGGGCTCGCCTGGTAGCTGTCGGCCAGCACGTTGACCAGCTTCATGTCCTTGTCGAAGCCGAACAGGCCTTGATAGAACGACTTGGCGACGGCTTGCGAGAGCGTGTCGTTGGCGTCGTACGGATCGAGCGTCGTGAAGGTCGACGCGACGGCCATCACGGCCGTGGTTTCGGCATGCGCCAGATTGCCCGCGAGCATCGCGAACACCACCGCGCCGCCGCTAATCAGCGCGCGCAAACGAAACGGAGAAGACGGGACCAGCAGGTTCATGAGAGTAAGCTCCAGGCTGCGAAATGAAACAGGTTGATGTGAGGCGGATAAGAATTCGCAAGTGCTTGCGGGTGGGTCAATAAGCGCCGCCGACCCGATGCTGGGCGACGAAGTGATCCGGACCGACTGCAATCAGCGGCGCCACGATCGGCTCGTCGTTCAATGCGCGGATCGGGCTGGGGATTTCATCGGCGGCCAGCATCCGTTTCGCGTGACGGCGTGCCGGATCGGCGACCGGCACCGCCCCCATCAGCTTCTTCGTGTACGGATGCTGCGGCGCTTCAAAGACCGCGCGGCGCGGACCGATCTCGACGATCTGGCCGAGATACATCACTGCGACGCGATGACTGACGCGCTCCACCACCGCCATATCGTGCGAAATGAACAGATAGGCAACACCGAGTTCGCGCTGCAGATCGAGCATCAGGTTGACGATCTGCGCCTGCACGGAGACGTCCAGCGCGGAGACGGATTCGTCGGCGATCACGACTTTCGGATTCAATGCCAGCGCGCGAGCAATCGCGATACGTTGCCGCTGCCCACCGGAAAATTCGTGTGGATAGCGGCGCGCCGCTTCGGGCGGCAAGCCGACCTTTTCGAGCAGCCACGCAACCCGCGCTTGCGCTTGCGCGCCTTGAGCGACGCCATGCACGAGCAGCGGCTCCATGATCGAGAAGCCGACCGTCAAACGCGGATTCAGGGAAGCGAACGGGTCCTGGAAAATAAACTGAATATCGCGGCGCAGCGCTTGCAACGCCGGGCCTGTGAGGGCGCTGATTTCCTTGCCGCCGAATTCGATCGAGCCGCTCTGGCTTTCCACGAGGCGCAGCAATGAACGGCCCGTCGTCGATTTGCCGCAACCCGACTCGCCGACCAGCGCAAGCGTTTCGCCCGGACGCAGATCGAAGCTGACTTTCTCGACCGCATGCACGCGGCCCGTCACGCGGCCGAACACACCGCTCCTGACCGGAAAGCGCGTGATCAGATCGCGCACGCGCAGAATCGGCGGCGTGCTTTCGTGGATCAGCGGTTGTGTTTCCGCCGCTACAGCGGCTGCGGGACGAGCGGGTTCGTCGGTGCCGGTGAGCGTCGCTTGCTCGACGGTCAGAATCGGAAATTTGGCAGGCTGATCGGTGCCTTGCATGGCGCCGAGGCGCGGCACCGCGGCAAGCAGCGCTTTCGTATAAGGATGCGAAGGCGCGGCAAACAGCGTATCCGAAGCGCCCTCTTCCACCTTCTCGCCGCGATACATCACCAGCACGCGATCGGCCACTTCGGCGACGACACCCATATCGTGCGTGATGAAGATCACGCCCATGTTCATCTCGTCCTGCAAGCCGCGAATCAGTTGCAGAATCTGCGCCTGGATCGTCACGTCGAGCGCGGTGGTCGGCTCATCGGCGATCAGCAGCGCGGGCTTGCACGACAGCGCCATCGCGATCATCACGCGTTGGCGCATGCCACCCGACAGTTGATGCGGAAACCGCGCGGCCACGCGGCGCGCTTCCGGAATGCGCACGAGTTCAAGCAGGCGCAGCGTTTCGGCGTGCGCGGCAGACCGGCTCTTGCCTTGATGCAGGGCGATCGCTTCGCTGATCTGATCACCGACCGTGAACACCGGGTTGAGGGATGTCATCGGCTCCTGAAAGATCATCGCGATGTCGGCGCCGCGAATCGAACGCATCGTGCCGGACGATGCTTTCGCAAGGTCGAGCACGCTGCCGTCGCGGCGCCGGAAGGCGATGCTGCCGCCGGCAAGGCGCCCCCCGCCGTGCTCGATCAGCCGCATCAACGCAAGCGAGGTCACCGATTTGCCCGAACCGGATTCGCCGACGATCGCCAGCGTCTCACCGCGCTCGACCGTCAGGGAGAGGTTGCGCACCGCGTGGAAGGTCTTCTCGCCGCTGCGAAACACGACCGACAGATCGTCGACCGCGAGCACGCGTTGCGGCGGCAAGGTTTCGATAAGCGGGCGGGCTATGTGCGATGAAGTCGGCACGATGGTTCCTTTGAATTCGAACGCGGCAAACAGTGGCAAAAGCGGGTGGCAAAAACAGGTGGCAAAAACGATGCTTCAAGTCATGCCGCGGAGAAGACGGCGCTAGCGGTAGATCGCCGTCACCGGCGCCTCGCCGATACGCGCGAAACCGCGATACATGCCCTCGGTATTAAATGGCAGCGTGACGTTGCCGCGCGCATCGACGGCGACCAGACCGCCGCGTCCGTCGATCTTCGGCAGGCGGTTCATGACCACGTCGTAGGCCGCTTCTTCCAGCGAGACGTTGCGGTATGCCATTTGGGCCGCGACGTCGTATGCCGCGACCATGCGCATGAACATTTCGCCGGAGCCGGTGGTCGACACCGCGCAGGTTGCGTCGTCCGCATAGCAGCCCGCGCCGATCAACGGCGTATCGCCGACCCGGCCGACCTGCTTGTTGGTGACGCCGCCCGTCGAGGTGGCGGCCGCCACGTGGCCGTGCTGATCGAGTGCGACCGCGCCCACAGTGCCGAACTTGCGATTCGGATCGATCGGTTCGTGCGGCGTGGGATCGTCGCCGTTCGACGACGGCGCGGCGGCCAGCGTCGCGCCGTCATGATCGAGCATCGCGCGCTGCTGACCGACCGCGAGTTGCCACTGGCGATAACGCGCGTCGGTATGGAAATACTCGGGCTCGACACATTCGAGTCCTTGCGCGGCCGCGAAGGCTTCCGCGCCTTCGCCCGTGAACAACACATGTTCGCTGCGCTCAAGGACGCGGCGCGCCGCCAGAATCGGATTGCGCACGCGTTTCACGCAGCAGATCGCGCCGGCGTCGAGCGTGCTGCCGTCCATGATGGCCGCGTCGAGTTCATGCGTGCCGGCCGCCGTGTAGACCGCGCCACGGCCCGCGTTGAAGAGCGGGCAGTCTTCGAGCAGACGCACGGCTTCGCTGACGGCGTCGAGCGCACTGCCGCCGTCGGCGAGTACGCGCTGGCCCGCGCTCAGCACCGCATGCAAGGTAGCGTGGTATTCGGCTTCGGCGCTGGCCGACATCGACGCGCGCAGGATCGTGCCTGCCCCGCCGTGAATAGCAATGACTGCGTTGGAGTTCATCGTTTTGTTTTGGTAGTGCGGGGACTGCGGGTTGAAGAGCGCGCAGGCTGCTCACGTGTGTCAACGCGTGCGGCTTGCGGATCGGTGAGCCACGGCAGCACGAATTCGGTGACCTCGGCGGCGGCTTTCACCGAGCGTTTCGCGCGATACGCAACGGCGTCGCAGAGTGCTTCGATCACGGCCAGCACGGCGGAATCCGCATTGGCCGCGAGCCGCCGTTCCGAACGGATATAAAGCGCCAGGTCGGCGAACTGCGCGAGCGGCGAACGCGGGCTGTCGGTCAGTGCGAGCACGCGCGCGCCGCGGCTTGCCGCGCGCCGGGCGAGTTCAATGGTGTCCTCGACATAGCGCGGGAATGCGATGCCGACGACGAGATCACCTTCATCCGAATTGAACAGACGGCGTGCCGCGTGCGACGGCCCGCCGATCAAGGCGAGCGACTGCACATTGTCGTGATACGGCATCAGACCGTGTTCCATCAGACCGGCAAGAAATGCACTCGAGCCCGCGCCGAGTACGAACACGCGACGCGCGGCGAGAATAGCTTCGACCGCGGCTTCGGCGGCGGCGCTGTCGATGGCCGTGCGAGTGGAATGCAGATTGGCGGCCGCCTGTTCGAGCGAAGCGTCGATCAGCGTGTCGCCGGGTGCGAGTGATTCCTGCGCGCTACGCAGCCGTTCGACTGGCGCAAGCGTCGCTTCGAAGCCCCGTACGAGCGCTTCGCGAAACTGCGGATAGCCGTCGAAGCCGAGCGCGCGAGCGAAGCGATTCGCCGTCGCCACCGACGCGCCAACCACGCTCGCCAGTTCGTCGATTCGCATGGTCGCCGCGCGGAACAGATTCGCCAGTACGTAGTCGCCCATGCGCCGATGGATAGGCGTGAGGGTCGGCATCGCTGCGGCGATACGCGCGGCAATGGCCTGCTCGGCGGGGTTGGAAGCAACAGACGAGTGATGAATCATGCGAGCGAGTGGTCCTGCCGACTGTTCCGCAAGGGGACTTCCTGCGGGGCGCCCCCAAAGAGGACTTCCTTCGGGGCGCAATCAAAATGAATGAAAGTATATTTACATGGAAATCTCGCAGAAAAAAATTCATTTTCATTTTCGAGGGTTTTCATTGAGCGATCGCTGCGCCCTCTGGAATGTCCGCAAGTCGGGCCGCGGGCGACATGACGATGATCAGCGCCTGTACCAGGAAGGCCGCGGCCGCCGCGATGAGGCACGCCTCCATGCCCCAGCGCGCGCTGATCGCCGCGCCAAGCAATGCGCCCACCGGCCGCGCGCCATAGGTCGCGGTGTTGTTGAGCGCGGACACGCGGCCCATCATCCGTTCGGATGTAATCGCCTGACGCAGCGTGGTCGAGCCGACCACCCACAGGATCGGTCCGGCGCCGAGCAGGAAGAAGCTCAGCATCGCCAACCAGAACGACGGCTCGAAGATCGTCGCCACCATGACGAGCGAGGCGAGCAAACCGCACGAGGGGCCGATGGTCAGCACGCGCCCGAACGCGAGACGCCGCGCGATGGCCGGCGCGGCGAGCGCGCCGCACACCATGCCGATGCCGTAAGCGCCGAGCGTCACACCGACCATCGAAGCGCTCAGTCCCAACCGATGCACGGCGTACGGCACATACACCGCCTGCAGCACAAAGAAGCCTAGATTGAAGAAAACCGCAGTGGCGAGCATCGGGCGCAGCAGCGTGTCATGCAGCACGAAGCGCGTGCCGTCGCGCAGTTCCAGCAGAAAGTGACGCTGGGGCGCAGCCGCTCGCGGCGGTTCGCGCAGCCCCGCGAGCAACGCGACGGCCAGCGCCGACAGTGCAGCCGCGCAGCCATACGCCCACCCGGCGCCGATCCAGCCGACCAGCAATCCGCCGAGCGCCGGCCCCGCCGAATACGCGACGCTGCGCGCCAGTTCGAGCCGGCCATTCGCGTTGGCATAGGCCTCCCGCGGCACGAGCGAAGGCACCAGGGAAGGCGCCGCGACGTTGTAGGCCACCGTGCCGGTCGCGGCAATGAAGCCGAGCGCGGCGAGAAGCGGCAAGCTCAGCGTGTGCGTCGTCACAAGCAGCAGCACGCACAGCATCGCGACCACGCGCACGCTTTCGGCCAGCGTCATCAACGTGCGGCGCGAGCGGCGGTCGGCCCAGACGCCGAGCGGAATCGACAGCAACAGGAATGGCAGTGTCTGTGCGGTTTGCAGCAGACCCGTGTCGCGCGCATTGGCGCCGAGCGCAAACACCGCGACGAGCGGTGCGGCGGCGAGACTGACCTGCTCGGCGGATTGCGCGACCAGATTCGACCATGCGAGCCGCCGGAATGCGGCGGGCAGACGGATCGTGGATGAAGACGACGAAGAGGACGTGGCATGCATCGATGAGCTCCTGCGATGGGACGTGGGGAGACCATCGTGGCCGCTTCGGCGCTGCGCGGCGCTCCGCTTCTTGCGGTGTTATTCTTCGCTCGCCATGAATCTCGAAAGCATCCTCTTCACCCAAGGTTTCGGCTCGCGCCGCCAATGCCGGGCATTGGTCGGCGACGGCCGCGTGAGCATCGGCGGCGCGGTGTGCATCGATGCCGACACCGATTTCCCAACCGACGACGACACCTTCTGCTTCAGCGTGGACGGAGCCGTCTGGCCATATCGCGAACGCGCCTATCTGCTGCTGAACAAGCCCGCCGGCTACGAATGTTCGCGCGACCCGCAGCATCATCTGAGCGTGTTCAGCCTGCTACCGCCGCAATTCGCCGAGCGCGGCGTGCAATGCGTGGGCCGCCTCGATCAGGACACAACCGGCCTCCTGCTGCTCTCCGACGACGGCAAGTTCGTCCACATGTTCACGTCGCCGAAACGCAAAGTGCCGAAGCTGTACATCGCGACCACGCGCCATCCTCTCGACGACACGCAACTGAGCGCCCTGCGCGACGGTGTCTTGTTGCACGGCGAACCCAAGCCGATCGTCGCCGTCGACGCACAGGCGCGCGGTGAGCGCACGCTGGCACTCACCGTCATGGAGGGCAAATATCACCAGGTCAAACGGATGATCGCAGCGGCCGGCAACCGTTGCGAAGCGCTGCATCGCGAGCGGATCGGCGGACTCGCGTTGCCCGCCACGCTGGCCGTTGGCGCATGGCAGTGGCTCGACGAAACCGACCTCGGATCTTTACGGAGCGGGTAAACCGGTAGGGCCCTTTTAAAGCCTTGATGCATCGGGAGAACCATGTGGCCGCCCGCACACAAGCCCTGCGGGATGCTCCATTGCACGCTGCGGCGCAGCATGCTCTTCCTTACGACGCGCCCTATACTCGATTAAACAAAGACTACAAAGAGTTCAAGGAGGGGCGCCATGGTCATCCACCACACCATCGAAATCTCGCACCTGATGATTGCTTTCGTGTGCCTCGGGGTGGTCCTGGTCGGCGGACTGCTGGTCACGATGCGGCTGCGGCATAAATATCATCCGAACCTGATCGGCGCACTGATTGGCGCGATGCTGTGTTTCCTCCTGCTGGAGGCGTTGCCGGCGCTAACTTGAGCCGGCGAGGCGGCGCGTTTCCAATTTCACATCTCGCGCAAAAAATCCTCCACGCTCGGATACCGCAAGCGCACGCGCAATTCCTCTTTGAGGCGCCGGTTCACAAGCCGCCTCGATTCACGCATGAAGGACAGCAAGGTCGGCTCGATCTGCCGCTCTGCTTGCGCGCGTGCGATGCGAGGCGCGTGCTCAAGTCCGAACGCATCGGCTACCACATCGAAGTATTCGCCCATTTTCAGCGACGTATCGTCGGACGCGTGAATCACGCGCCCCGGCCGCCCATGCGTGGCGAGACGCACGAGAATCGCGGCGAGGTCGTCGGCGTGGATGTGGTTGGTGTAGACGTCGTCAGCATCGATCAAGGCCGGCGTGCGCTTTTCAAGCCGCGCGAGCGGCAGACGATTGCCCGCGTAGATGCCCGGAATCCGCGCAATGCTTGCGGTGACCGCGCCGCGGGCGGTCGTTCGCCGCAATTGCCGCTCGGCCGAGACGCGGCGTTTGGCGCGTGCATTGGACGGCTGCGGCGCGCGTGTCTCGTCGATCCACGCGCCGCCGCAATCGCCGTAGACGCCCGTCGTGCTTGCGTAAACCAGCCTCACAGGCGCGTGTGAACCGGCAGTCCGCCGCACCCTGTCGGGTACAATATCGGCTGCTTCAGATTCCGCCCACGAGGCACGAACGCGGCGCAGCCGCCCCACCGGCGCCACCGCGCCGCGTGCGGCACGCAACGCCCGAGTGCGGCGCGCGCTCAGAGTAGCGAGCAAGGCACGGGTGCGGCGGTCGTCATCGCCGTTCTTTTGCGGCGGCGCGAGATGCAGTACCGTCGGCGCGAGGCCTGCAAGCCGTTTCAGGCTGCGGCGCGCGTCGAGGTCGCCGACCAGCGGCGTGACGCCAGCGGCGCGCAATTCGGCGCTGCGCCCGGCGTGACTGGTGAGCGCGAAGACATGCGCGCGTGGCAGCAACAGAGGCACGCAGCGCATGCCGACGTCGCCGCAACCTACGATCAACACGCGCGGCCGGCGGAAATTTCGTGTCGCTTTCATGGTGGACGCATTGTAGCCGTCAAGCGCGGCAGGTACCGCACAGTGATACCGCGGGTCCGATAACGATTACCGACTTTTCGATTTCGAACACTCTATGGCATTTAACGTCACGCTCCGGCAAAGCGGCCGGCAGTTCCAGGTAGAACAGGACGAACCGGTCCTCACCGCCGCCTTGCGCCAGGGCATCGGCCTCCCGTACGGCTGCAAGAACGGCGCCTGCGGTTCGTGCAAAGGCACCGTGGTCAGCGGTCAGATCGAACAGCGTCAGCATTCGTCCTCCGCATTGTCGAACGACGAAAAGACGCGCGGCATGGCGCTCTTCTGCTGCGCGACGGCGTGCTCCGATCTCGAAGTGGATATCCGCGAAGTAGCCGGTGTTGGCGACGTACAGGTCAAGAAGCTGCCATGCCGTGTGAACGCGATCGAGCGCAAGGCCGACGACGTCGTGGTACTGAAGCTGCAATTGCCCGCCAACGAACGTCTGCAATATCTGGCCGGCCAATACCTCGAATTCATTCTGAAGGACGGCAAGCGCCGCAGCTATTCGATGGCGAACCCGCCGCACGCGGAAGGCCCGATCGAATTGCACCTCCGTCACATGCCCGGCGGCGCTTTCACCGATCACGTGTTCAACACAATGAAAGAGCGCGACATCCTGCGCTTCGAAGCGCCGCTCGGCACGTTCTTCCTGCGCGAAGATTCGGACAAGCCGATCGTGCTGCTGGCCTCGGGCACCGGCTTCGCACCGCTGAAGGCGATCATTGAGCACGCGGTGTTCAAGAACCTGAACCGCCCGATGACGCTCTATTGGGGCGCGCGCCGCAAGAAGGACCTGTACCTGCTCGATCTGGCCGAGCAATGGGCTCGCGAGATTCCGAACTTCAAGTTCGTGCCGGTGCTGTCGGAACCGGACGCGGGCGACGCGTGGACGGGTCGCGTCGGCTTCGTGCATCGCGCGGTAATCGAGGACCTGCCAAATCTGTCGCCGTACCAGGTGTACGCGTGCGGCGCGCCGGTCATGGTCGAGTCGGCGCAACGCGATTTCACCCAGCATCATGGGCTGCCGGAAGACGAGTTCTACGCGGATTCCTTCACAAGCGCGGCGGATCTGGCGAACGCGGTTTGAGGGAATTTCAGCAATAAACGGCCCGATCGGAACATCGATCGGGGCCGTCTGCAGCGACGTGTCAGCGCCAAGGCGGATGCACAAAAATCCGCCTTGGCGCGAATCCGTGCAAATTCATGGTTTACACCGGCGCTTTCCTTGTCGTATTCTTTCGCGCATGAACCGCATCCAGTCCGAACTCCGACGTCGCCGCTCGCCGCTCCCTTAGGGACGCCGCTGGCTTCGTCACGGATTCGCGCCGCACAAAGGCGCAAGCAGTTCGAATCATGAAAGCCACGGCATGCCGTGGCTTTTTTGTTTGCTTTTTTGTTTTTCCCCGACCCCTGTTTCCTGTTTGGCCGACCGTTCATTAACCCTTCACCCTGCTGTCTGGAGCCTGCCGTCATGAATTTCAATGAGTATCCGATCGAGTCGCTGATGTACATCACGAACCGGCCCGAAGTCGTTTTCACGCACGGCAAGGGCTCGTGGCTCTACGACAACACCGGCAAGCGATATCTGGACTTCATCCAGGGCTGGGCGGTCAACAGCCTCGGCCATTGCAACGACGGCATGATCGAAGCGCTGAACAAGCAGGCTCAACTGCTGCTCAATCCGTCGCCGGCGTTCTACAACGGCCCGATGGCACAACTCGCCGGCCTGCTCACGCAGCACAGCTGCTTCGACAAGGTATTCTTCGCGAACAGCGGCGCCGAAGCCAACGAAGGCGCGATCAAACTCGCGCGCAAGTGGGGCAAGAAGTTCAAGGACGGCGCGTTCGAAATCATCACGTTCGATCACAGCTTCCACGGCCGCACGCTCGCCACCATGTCGGCAAGCGGCAAGCCGGGTTGGGACACCATCTACGCACCGCAAGTGCCGGGCTTTCCGAAGGCGGACCTGAACGACATCGCGTCGGTTGAAAAGCTCATCAACGCGAAGACGGTCGCGGTGATGCTCGAACCGATCCAGGGCGAAGGCGGCGTGATTCCGGCCACGCGCGAATTCATGCAGCAACTGCGCGCGCTGACCAAACAGCACAACCTGCTCCTGATCGTCGACGAAGTGCAGAGCGGCTGCGGCCGCGCCGGCACATTGTTCGCGTATGAGCTGTCGGGCATCGAGCCGGACATCATGACACTCGGCAAGGGCATCGGCGGCGGCGTACCGCTCGCGGCGCTGCTCTCGAAAGCGGAAATCGCCGTGTTCGAACCGGGCGATCAGGGCGGCACGTACAACGGCAATCCGCTGATGACCGCGGTGGGCTACTCGGTGATCTCGCAACTGACCGCGCCGGGCTTCCTCGAGGGCGTGCGCGCACGCGGCGAGTATCTGCGCGCCAGGTTGCTGGAGTTGTCGGAAGAACGCGGCTTCGAGGGCGAACGGGGTGAAGGTCTGCTGCGCGCGCTGCTGCTCGGCAAGGACATCGGCAACCAGATCGTCGAGAAGGCTCGTGTGATGCAGCCCGACGGCCTGCTGCTGAACGCCGCGCGTCCGAACCTGCTGCGCTTCATGCCGGCGCTGAATGTCACGAACGAAGAAATCGACCAGATGATGGCGATGCTGCGTTCGATTCTCGACACGCTGTAATCCGGCAGGACAGCGCGTATGACGACGACTGCAACGTTATCGATCCGCCGCTTCGACGCGAGCGACACCGCGACGCAGGCAGCCGTTTGAATAGAAAAAGGCAGCATGCGGGATACGCATGCTGCCTTTTTTACGCACTAAAGCAAACTGAGTCTGGGTTATTCACCCACTCATTCGCCCAGGTAAGCCGCCCGCACCTTCGGATCATCGAGCATCTGCTTCGCGTCGCCGGACATCGTGACCAGACCCGAGTCCATCACGTAGCCGCGGTTCGCCGCCTGCAACGCGAGACGCGCATTCTGCTCGACCAGCAACACGGTCATGCCCTCGCCCGAGATCGCCCGCACCACTTCGAAGATCTTCTCGACCATGATCGGCGACAGACCCATCGACGGCTCATCCAGCAACAACAGCTTCGGCTTGCTGATGATCGCGCGCGCCATCGCCAGCATCTGCTGTTCGCCGCCCGACAACGTGCCCGCGTATTGCGTCGCCCGTTCCTTCAGGCGCGGGAAGAAGCCGAACATGCGATCGACGTCCTTCTTGATGCCATCCGTGTCGTCACGCAGATAAGCGCCCATCTGCATGTTCTCGATAATCGACATGCGCGAGAAAATGCCGCGGCCTTCCGGCACCATCGCGAGACCGCGCTTGAGCAACTCGTGCGCCGGGATGCCCTTGATCGACTGGCCCATGTACTCGATGTCGCCTGCCGCGTACGGCTTCAGACCCGTGATCGTCTTCATCGTCGTGGTCTTGCCCGCGCCGTTCGCGCCGATCAGCGTGACGAGCTCGCCCTGCGCGACTTCGAGGTCGATACCCTTGACTGCCTGGATGCCGCCGTAATTGACCTGCAGGCCCTTGATTTTCAACATTGCCGTTGCCATTAGTGGACCCCCGCACCCAGATAAGCTTCGATCACCTTCGGATCCTTCTGCACGTCTGACGGCAGACCTTGCGCAATCACCTTGCCGTAGTCGAGCACCGTCATCTGGTTGCACAGACCCATCACGAGTTTCACGTCGTGCTCGATCAGCAGGATCGTCTTGCCGTCGCTGCGGATCTTGTCCAGCAACTTGGTCAGCTCGACCTTTTCCGTTGCGTTCATGCCGGCAGCCGGTTCGTCCAGCGCGAGCAGCTTCGGGTCGGTCGCCAAGGCACGGGCGATTTCCAGACGGCGCTGGTGACCGTACGACAGGTTGCGCGACGTGTAGTCCGCATACTGCGCAATGCCGACGTACTCCAGCAGTTCGACCGCGCGCTCCTTGATCTCGCGCTCTTCCTTACGCTCGGACGGCGTCTGGAATACCGCGCCCAACAGACCATGCTTGGTGCGCACGTGGCGCCCGACCATCACGTTTTCCAGCGCGGTCATGCCGCCGAACAGACGAATGTTCTGGAACGTACGGGCAATACCCGCCTTCGCCACCTGGTAGACGGCGGTCGGCGTGTATTCCGTGCCGTCGAGCTTGAACTCGCCCGAATCCGGCGTGTACAGACCCGTGATCACGTTGAAGAAGGTCGTCTTGCCGGCGCCGTTCGGACCGATCAGGCCGTAAATCTGGCCCGACTTGATCTGCAGACCGACTTCGGAGAGAGCCTGCAAGCCGCCGAAGCGCTTGTTCACGCCCTTCACCGACAGGCGGATCTGATCGCTGCCCACACTGTTGTTCACGTTATCGCTCATATGATTTCTCCTGTCGACCCGAGTTAGCGCTTTAGCTGTCGACCAGAGTTGGCGCTTTAGCGCTTACTCTGGTCCCATGCAAAGCACTTACTCGGGTCCCATGGCCTCAGGCGCGCACCGGCTTCTTGCCAGCGCGCTTCGCCAGTTTCGCAATCTTGTCTTCGTGCTTCGGCGACGGCCACAAGCCTTCCGAGCGGTACAGCATGATCACGACCATCGCGAGGCCGTACAGCAACTGACGGATCACTTCGGTATCGACGATTTCATGGCCGAAGATCGCGTTCTGCAGCGGACCCATCGTCGAGCGCAGGAATTCCGGGAACACGGCGAGCAGCACCGCACCGAGAATCACGCCCGGGATGTGGCCCATCCCGCCGAGCACCACGCACGCCAGCACCACGACCGATTCCCAGAACGTGAACGATTCCGGCGACACGAAGCCCTGGAATGAACCGAACATCGCGCCCGACAGGCCGCCGAACGACGCGCCCATCGCGAAGGCCAGCAGTTTCACGTTACGGGTGTTGATGCCCATTGCCTTGGCGGCGATTTCGTCTTCGCGGATCGCAGCCCATGCACGGCCGATACGCGAGTGCTGCAAACGCGTACAGGTCCAGATCACGAACAGCGCGCACAGCACGAACAGGTAGTAGTACGAGTACACCGATGGGAACTGGAAGCCGAACAGCGTGTGAGTCTGCGCGAGGCTGAAGCCGCCCACCGACACCGGATCGATCCCCGTGATCCCCTTCGGACCGTTGGTGATGTTCACCGGGCGGTCGAGGTTGTTCATGAAGATCCGCACGATTTCCCCGAAGCCCAGGGTCACGATCGCGAGGTAGTCGCCACGCAGACGCAACGTCGGCGCGCCGAGCAGGACGCCAAAGGTCGCGGCGAGCGCCATCGCGACCGGCACGATGACCCAGATCGGCGCATGCAGGCCGTTCGGGAACAGATGCGCGATCCACGCGAACTGCGAGGTCAGGTGCGGCGAAGACAGCAGAGCCGCGACGTAGGCGCCGATTGCGTAGAACGCGATGTAGCCCAGGTCCAGCAGGCCGGCAAAGCCGACCACCACGTTCAGGCCCAGCGCGAGCATCACGTACAGCATCGCGAAGTCGAGCACGCGGACCCAGTAGTTGCCGCCGGCCGCGCCGATGATCATCGGCGCCGCGATCACGAAGATCGCGGTGATGATGCCGACGGTCAGCGTCTTCGTCAGGTTCTTTTCAGGGATGAGCGTCGTGGACGGCTCGATCGGTTGAATTGAGGTCATGTCTATTTTCTCCCGGGATCAGGCGCGATCCGCAACACGTTCGCCGAGCAGCCCCGACGGACGGAACACCAGCACGATGATCAGCACGATGAAAGCGAACACGTCCTGGTAGTTACTGCCGAACACACCACCGGTCAGGTTGCCGATATAGCCTGCACCCAACTGTTCGATCAGGCCGAGCAGCACGCCGCCCACCATCGCCCCGCCGAGATTGCCGATCCCGCCCAGCACCGCCGCGGTAAAGGCTTTCAGGCCAGGAATGAAGCCCATATAAAAGTGTGCGTTGCCGTATTCGGACGCGATCATCACGCCGGCCAAGGCGGCCAGCGCCGAGCCGATCATGAAGGTCGCCGAAATCACGAAGTTCGGGTTCACGCCCATCAGGCTCGCGACACCCGGGTTCTCGGCGATCGCACGCATCGCGCGGCCGAGCTTGGTCTTGTGAACCAGCAGCAGCAGACCGCCCATCACGAGGAACGCCACCACGATGATCACGATTTCGGTCATCGAGATCACAGCGCCTGGCGTCGTATCCGTGGCCTTGATCACGTTGATCGGGTCAGTGGGCAACAGCTGCGGGAACGGCAGCGGGTTGCGCGACCAGATCATCATCGCAAGGGTTTGCAGCAAGATCGACACACCGATCGCGGTGATCAGCGGCGCGAGACGCGGCGCCTTACGCAACGGCCGGTAGGCCACGCGCTCGATCGTGTAACCGACCACGGCGCAGACCACGGCCGCGATGATCAACGCGATACAGAGCGTCGGCACATTGCCGAGACCGGGGAAGTGGTTCTGCAGCACGCCTATGGCTGAGAGCGCAACCATCGCGCCCACCATCAACACATCGCCGTGAGCGAAGTTGATGATGCCCAGGATGCCGTAAACCATCGTATAGCCCAGTGCGATGATGGCGTAGACGCTGCCAAGCACCAGCCCGTTGAGGACCTGCTGGATGAAGATATCCATTTAATGCTCCTTAGCCCGTGCGACTGGATTCGCGTTCTTCATCAGCCGGTGGGCGGTGATGCGGTACGGAATCTCAACGGCACTGCGGGTACTGATGTAAAAGACCGGTAAGGGTTATCCGCTACCCGGTTCGCCTACGACTGGGATGCAGTCGCTCACTTGCCGATGGCGGATGCAAAAACGGCACCGTTGGGTGGTTTCGGTGCCGTCAGGCTGAACGTCTCGTCATCACATCTTCACGACGTCGAGGACCGCTTTTTTGCCGTCCTTGAAGTTGTAAAGCGTAATGGCGCTCTCTTTCAAATCACCCTTGTCGTCGAACGCGATGTGGCCGATTACCCCGTTGTAATCGGTGGACGGCATCGCAGCCAGCACCTTGGGCGCCTCGATCGAATTAGCGCGCTTCATTGCATCGACAATCACGTACACAGCGTCATACGTGAACGGCGCGTAAATCTGCACCGGCGTGTGGAAGCGGTCGACGTACTTCTTTTCGAAGTCCGCTCCCTTGTCCATTTTCGAAAGCGCGAGTCCCGCCTCCGAACAGACCAGGTTTTGCACGGCGGTTCCCGCCAGCTCACCCACCTTGTCGGTACACACGCCGTCGCCGCCAAGGATTTTTGCCCTGATACCGAGCGCCGCCGCCTGTTTGGTAAACGGCCCGCCCGTCGCGTCCATGCCGCCGAACATGATCACGTCCGGCTGAACACTCCTGATCTTCTTAAGGACGGCTTGAAACTCCGTAGCCCTGTCATTCGTGGCTTCGCGCGCGACGATCTTCGCCCCGCTCGCCTGTACCGTCTTCGCGAACTCGTCGGCCAGTCCCTTGCCGTAGACGGTTGAGTCGTCCACGATCGCGATGCGTTTCGCGCCGAGCACTTTCGTTGCGTAGTTGGCAAGCGCCGGCCCCTGCTGCGCATCGGTCGCGACTACCCGATAAGTCGTCTTGAAACCTTGCTGCGTATAGCCGGGATTCGTCGACGACGGCGAGATCTGCACAATGCCGGCATCGCTATAGATCTTCGACGCAGGGATCGAGACGCCCGAATTCAGGTGCCCTACCACGGCGACGACGTGATCGTCGACGAACCTTTCGGCGACCGCCGTACCTGTTTTCGGGTCTGCCGCGTCGTCTTGCGCGTCGAGCTGCAACTGGATCTTGTGACCGTCGATGGTCAAACCCTGCGCGTTGATTTCCTCGACCGCCAGGCGCGCCCCGTTTTCATTGTCTTTCCCGAGGTGCGCAATGCCACCCGTCAACGGGGCAGCATGACCGATCTTCACGACCGTCGCTTCGCTCGCCGGGGCCGCGGCCGCCGTGACAGCCGAGGCACCGGCTCCCGCCTCGCTTTCCTGTTTCTTGCCGCAAGCGGTCAACATCGCAACCGCGGTCACGATGGACACGGCGTAAGCAAATTTGACTCGCATTAAGTAGGTCTCCTGCGCCTTGCAAAATCCGTTGTTCGGGACCCGGAGGCCTTGAGAACGCGCGCATTGTAACTCCAATTATGCGACGCGCAATATTGTTGAAACGGTGGGGTTTTCCTGCATTGCAACCTTATTTTGAGAGAGAAAGCCGGTGTATGGCGCAACCCGGTTGCGCCTGTTTTTCGTGCACCAGTTGCACCAGCGCCGCACCCAATGGCATCAAGTGTTGCAGCGATATGGCCCGACCCCTGATTCCACCGTGCTTTTCGTTATGTATTACGTTTCTGTCAATATCAGGAGGCACGCACTATTTTAGTGCATCAAAAATGGGCGCAACGCGTTTAGTGTGATTAAAACGGGGGCAGATCGTCTGAAAATCGATTAAAAGCCAAATCGCAATTCAAAAGAATTTGTGTGGGAGGACACTGAAAACAGCATTGATCGATGATCTGGCACTTTATGAAGAAAGCGCTCGCGGATCTGCGGGCGTAAAAAAGCGCGCTCTCAGGCGCGCTTTTCTTTCAAAAACGAAAACAAATTGTCAGGCAGGCAGACCCAGCCCGCGCGGCAGCGGAAACGCGATGTTTTCCTCGATACCGTCGAGCGCGCGGACGTTGCGCACTCCGAGCTCCCGTAACCGGCCGATCACAGCTTGCGCCAGCGCTTCCGGCGCCGAGGCGCCCGCCGTCACGCCGATCCGGCGCTTGCCTTCGACCCAGACCGGATCGATCTGGTCCGGCGAGTCCACCATATAGGAAGGCACGCCAAGCTTTTCGGCCAGCTCGCGCAACCGGTTCGAGTTCGAGCTATTCGGGCTGCCGACCACGATCACGACATCGCATTGCGGCGCCATGAACTTGACCGCGTCCTGGCGGTTTTGCGTGGCGTAGCAGATGTCCTGCTTCTTCGGTTCGCGGATCGCCGGGTATTTTGCCTTCAAGGCGCCGATGATCTCAGCCGCATCGTCGACCGACAAGGTGGTTTGTGTGACGAACGCAATCCGCTCGGGATCGGCCAGGGTTAGCGCCTGAACGTCTGCAATATCTTCGACCAGATGCATGCCTGCGCCGGCCTGCCCCATCGTGCCCTCGACTTCAGGATGGCCCTTGTGGCCGATCATCACGATGTCGAACCCGTCCTGGCGCATCTTCGCGACCTCGATATGCACCTTGGTGACAAGCGGACAGGTGGCGTCGTACACCCGCAGGCCGCGCGACTCGGCTTCCACGCGCACTGCCTTCGAGACGCCATGCGCGCTGAAAATGACCGTATTGCCCGCGGGTACTTCTTCCAGTTGCTCGATGAAGATTGCACCCTTCTTGCGCAGATCCTCGACGACATAGGCGTTATGGACGATTTCGTGGCGTACGTAGATCGGCGAGCCATGCAGCTTGATGGCCCGCTCGACGATTTCGATAGCCCGATCGACGCCGGCACAGAATCCACGCGGCTGCGCCAGCAGGATCTCGGCGTCGGCAAGAGTCGTATCCGTGATGCTCATGTTTACAGAATCCCGATGATTTTCACTTCAAACGCCAGCGCCTGGCCGGCAAGCGGGTGGTTGAAATCGAACAGAGCCGACGTTTCACCGACTTCCTTCAGGACGCCGGCGTAGCGGCCGCCACCCGGCGCGTTAAATTCGACCAGATCGCCCGGCGAAAAATCCTCGCCGATCATGCTGTTTTCGCGCAGCGTAGCCAGCGACACACGCTGGATCAGTTCCGGATTGCGGGGACCGAACGCCTGACCCGGCGCTAGCTGAAAGGTCGAATGGTGGCCTACCTTCAAACCCAGCAAAATATCTTCCAGCGGGGGCGCCAATTGACCCGCCCCGAGCAGAAGCGTGGCAGGCCTCTCGGTAAACGTATTGATGACTTCGGCGCCATCGGCAAGGGAAAGCCGGTAGTGAAGCGTCACGTGTGAACCGGGTTTCACTTCGGAAATGTCGATGATGCTCATGCAATGCTCGCTCAGTCGAAGCGCGCTGCACGCGTGCGCCGCGGACGCAGTCGACGCGTGTGGCAAACCGTTGGAGGTGCCTTGCGCAAAGCGCCTATTGTAAGCCACATAGCGGGCGGCGGCTTGGGTCCGTCGCGCGCACCCCGCCAAGGCCGGGGCATCGCCCGCCTCACCAAACCCGAACCCGAGGACACGTATACATATGGTCGACTACGCCCGCACGATTGACGAAGCAACGCTCGAAGCGGCATTGCCGGAACCCGCGGCGTCCGCCGCCGCACTGCTGGTCGTGGCGCCGGTCCGCGCATCCGCCGCCGTTGCCAGTACCGAAGTTGGCAACGCAGTTAGCATCGCGAACTCCGGCACGCCCCCATCCCGAAAGCTCGTACGAGGCAAATGGCATAAAAGCGACATGCCGCGCGAAAGGCTAATCGAAGAAGGACCCGGCGTCCTGTCGGATACCGACATGATCGCGCTGGTGCTAGGCTCGGGCCTGCCCGGCCACGATGTATTCCACCTCGCCCGCACGCTGCTCGACCGGTTCGGCACACTGCGCGCGATGCTAGATGCAACCTACACGGATTTCGAGGGCCTGCGCGGCATCGGGCCCGCGAAAAAGGCGCAACTGCTCGCCATCATGGAGATGGCGCGGCGCTCGCTAGCCGATAAAATGCGTCAGCGCTCGCTGATGAACTCGCCCGAGGCGGTGGAAGATTACCTGCGCTTGCGGATCGGTGGCCATGCGCAAGAGGTTTTCGTGTCGCTCTTTCTTGACGCCCGTCACCGGCTGATCCGCTGCGAGGAAAGCGCACGGGGTACGCTCACGCGCATGGCCGTCTATCCGCGTGAGATCGTGCGGCGAGCGCTCAGTCTGAATGCCGCCAGTCTGATCGTCGCGCATAATCACCCTTCAGGCGCCGTCCAACCCAGCGCGAGCGACTGCCGGCTGACGCACACGCTGCGCGACGCCCTCGCGCTGATCGACGTGCAACTGATCGATCACCTGGTGATCGGTGCGGATAGCACGTACTCCTTTGCCCGCGCCGGCTGGCCGTGACGAGATCTGAACAGGGCCGCGACAGCTTGGCACCGTGTCCCGGCATCGCAAATAAGGTTTGATTTTGCGGCTTTTTTTCCGCTATAATTCCGGTTTGCCTATTTCCAACCCCCTGTTCCGAAGCCACCAAGGCGTTCCGGAAAGGAAAAGCGACCGAAGTTTCACAAAACTTAAGCGCGGCTCTTTTCGGGAAACTTTCACGGCGTTCGAACTCAGAATTAGCGTATTAGGAGTGCTCTCATGGCACGCGTATGCCAAGTAACTGGGAAAGCGCCGATGAGCGGCAACAACGTTTCCCACGCAAACAACAGAACCAAGCGCCGGTTCCTGCCGAACCTGCAAAACCGCCGTATTTGGGTGGAAAGCGAAAACCGTTGGGTGCGTCTGCGCGTTTCGAACGCCGGCCTGCGCCTGATCGACAAGAACGGTATCGACGCTGTGCTCGCAAATCTGCGTGCACGCGGTGAAGCCTAAGGAGTAAATCATGGCGAAAGGCGCACGCGACAAGATCAAGTTGGAATCGACCGCAGGCACGGGTCATTTCTACACGACGACGAAGAACAAACGCAACATGCCGGAAAAGATGCTGATCAAGAAATTTGATCCGGTCGTCCGTAAGCATGTTGAGTACAAGGAAACCAAGATCAAGTAAGTCTTGGCTCCTGCCTGACGAAGACAAAAAGATTTGCAAAAAGCCTCGCATTCGTGCGGGGCTTTTTTGTTTTCAGCGTGCCAATGGTGCGCTGTTTAGTCGCCATTGTCCTATTCAGACAGTCTTACCCCATTCGGCCAGCTTTCCCTCATTCGCCGTGACGCGTATCCTTTCTCGTTTTAGCGGCGTGCGGATGGCGCGCCGTCATGGCAAAAACGAAAGACGGAGATGTAGGCGATGGAATTCGATGTGGCGATTGTCGGTAGCGGTCTGGCAGGCTTGAGCGTCGCGCTCAATCTCGCGGAGACCCGGCGGGTTGCGGTGGTCGCCAAGCGATCGATGACAGAAGGCGCGAGCGATTGGGCGCAAGGCGGCATTGCCGCAGTGCTGGATTCGGCGGACAGCATTGAGAACCACGTGCGCGATACGCTGATCGCCGGCGGCGGATTGTGCGACGAGGCGGCGACACGCTTTATCGTCGAACATGGGCGTGCCGCGATCGAATGGCTGATTGAGCAAGGCGTGCCATTCACCAAAGACGACGCCGCCGAGCTCGGCTTTCATCTGACACGCGAAGGCGGTCACAGTCATCGCCGGATCATTCATGCTGCGGATGCAACGGGCCATGCAGTGGTCGCCACGCTCAGCGAACGTGTACGCCGCCATCCGAACATCACCCTGCTCGAAGACCATTATGCGATCGATCTGATCACCTCGGACCGTCTCGGTCTGCCAGGCCGCCGCTGCCACGGCTTGTACGCGCTCGATCTGCAAAGCGGCCGCACCGTGACAATCGAAGCGCCGCACACGGTGCTCGCCACCGGCGGCGCCGGCAAGGTCTATCTATACACCACCAACCCCGACACCGCGACCGGCGACGGCATCGCGATGGCGTGGCGCGCCGGCTGCCGCGTGTCGAACATGGAATTCATCCAGTTCCATCCGACCTGCCTGTTCCATCCTTATGCGAAGTCGTTCCTGATCTCGGAGGCGGTGCGCGGCGAAGGCGGCATCCTGAAGCTGCCGGATGGCACACGCTTCATGCCGAACCATGACGAACGCGCCGAACTGGCGCCGCGCGATATCGTCGCGCGCGCGATCGACTTCGAGATCAAGAAGCGCGGCATCGATTGCGTGTATCTCGACATCAGCCATCAACCGCCCGAGTTCCTGCGCGAACACTTCCCCACGATTCTGGCCCGCTGCCTGGAGTTCGGCATCGACATCACCAAAGAACCGATTCCGGTTGTGCCGGCCGCGCACTATACGTGCGGCGGCGTCGTCACCGATCTGGCCGGTCGAACCGATCTTGCGGGCCTCTATGCGGTTGGCGAGACGTCATGCACCGGCCTGCACGGCGCGAATCGGCTTGCCAGCAACTCCTTGCTCGAGTGCCTAGTGATCGGACGCTCCGCCGCGCAGGCCATTGAGGAAGAAGGCTTCAGCGCTGCCGTCCATGCGCCGCTGCCGGACTGGGACGAAAGCCGGGTGTCCGATCCGGACGAAGAAGTGGTGGTCGCGCACAACTGGGACGAACTGCGTCGCTTGATGTGGAACTACGTGGGCATCGTGCGCACCGACAAGCGGCTGGCCCGAGCCAAACATCGGCTTGCCCTGCTGCGCGACGAGATTCAAGAGTACTACGCGAACTTCAAGGTGAGCCGCGATTTACTTGAACTACGCAATCTGGTGGATGTGGCGTCGCTGATCGTCGAAGGCGCTCGCTCGCGGCGCGAAAGCCGCGGTTTGCACTTCAGCCGTGACTGGCCCGCCACGTTGCCTAAGGCGCTGCCGACGGTGCTGTCGCCGGAACACGTACGCAATCGCAACGTTTGATTCGTATCAGTTGAAATAAAAAGGCCATCGCGGACAAATCCCGCGATGGCCTTTTTCATCGGCTTCGACAGCTTATGCACTCACCTCAGACAACCCGCATCGAGTAATCCGTTGCGCGCACGTCCTTGGTCAGCGCACCGATCGACACACGATCGACGCCCGTTTCCGCAATCGTCCGCACCGTCTCGAAGTTCACGCCGCCCGAGACCTCCAGCACCGCCCGCCCTGCCGTGATGCGGACCGCGTCGCGCATCGCGTCGAACGAGAAGTTGTCCAGCAGAATCGACTGCGCGTGATGCGCCAACGCCGCTTCCAATTGCTCCAGTGTCTCGACTTCGATCTGGATCGATACGCCCGCATTCAACGCGAGCGCTGCGTCCATTGCCGCCCCGACACCGCCGGCTGCGGCAATGTGGTTTTCCTTGATCAGAATGCCGTCATACAACGCGAGCCGTTGATTCGCGCCGCCCCCGACACGCACCGCGTACTTCTGCGCGAGCCGCAAACCCGGCAAGGTTTTGCGTGTATCGAGGATGCGCGTTTGCGTATGAGCGATAGCGTCGACATAGCGGCGCGTTGCGCTCGCCACGCCCGACAACAGTTGCAAGAAGTTCAGCGCATTGCGTTCAGCGGTCAACAGCGCGCGGACCGGACCGCGTAGCTCACAGACGGGCGAGTCAGCCGTCATCCGATCGCCCTCGCGATAACACCACCGCACGTCAATGCGCGGATCGACCTGGCGCATCACCGTGTTGAACCAGGGCACGCCGCACAGCACAGCATCTTCACGCACGATGATGCGTGCATCGCGCACGTCGCCCGCAGGGACAAGGCGGCCGGTCTGATCGCCTGCGCCGACATCTTCGGCGAGAGCGTCAGTCACGTTGCGCGCCAACGCAGCCTCGAATGCCGCGCCGTACTGCGCCTGAATTTCAGCGAACAGCGGCGACACCGCTTCCAACTGATTGCGTTCCACCGCACCCATTAGGCTGCTCCCACGTTCGAATACAGTTGCGCGTCACGCGCGAGATCGCCACTGGCCTGCACGCGCTTCTTGTGACGCGCCGCGAAGTCGAGCATCCGGTCGATCGGCAGTCGCGCCCGCTCGCCGATCGCACGGTCGACGACGATCTCGTTGTGGCCGCGTTCGAGCACATCGGCCAGATTGGCGAGGCCGTTCATCGCCATCCACGGGCAGTGCGCGCAGCTCTTGCAGGTCGCGCTGTTGCCCGCCGTCGGCGCGGCGATCAACGTCTTGCCGGGTGCGGCGAGCTGCATCTTATGCAGAATGCCGAGATCGGTCGCCACGATGAAATGCGTGGCGTCGAGTTTTTGCGCGGCGTCGATGAGTTGGGTTGTCGAACCCACCACGTCCGCTTGTGCAACCACATTGGCCGGCGACTCCGGATGCACCAGCACTTTCGCGCCCGGATATTCGGCGCGCAGCAGATCGAGTTCGATGCCTTTGAACTCGTCATGTACGAGACAGGAGCCCTGCCACAGCAACATGTCCGCGCCGGTCTTGCTCTGGATATAGTTGCCAAGGTGCCGATCTGGCGCCCAGATGATCTTTTCGCCGCGCGCATGCAGATCTGCGACGATTTCCAGACCGATGGACGACGTCACCATCCAGTCGGCGCGCGCCTTGACGGCCGCGCTAGTGTTGGCGTACACGACCACCGTGCGATCGGGATGAGCGTCGCAGAAAGCCGAGAACTCATCGACTGGACAACCGAGATCAAGCGAACAGGTCGCATCGAGATCGGGCATCAGAATGCGTTTGTCCGGACTCAGGATTTTCGCGGTCTCGCCCATGAAGCGCACGCCCGCGACTACCAGTGTTTGCGCCTCATGATCGCGGCCAAAGCGCGCCATCTCCAGCGAGTCGGCCACGCAGCCACCGGTTTCGTCGGCGAGCTCCTGCAATTCGGCGTCGACATAGTAATGCGCGACGAGCACCGCTTTCTCGCGCTTAAGCAATGCGCGGATGCGCTCCTTTAGCGCCGTCTTCTCTTTCGCCGACGGCACGTCGGGCACCTTCGCCCACGCCTGCCCGATCCCGCAGGTCGTGCCCTGCGCCTGTGGCCGGTCGTATTCGACGGTCCTGATCGCCTGCTGATCCATGATCTCCTCTGCCTTCGCTTTGCCGCTGCGGACCGTCAATCGCGTGTCGTTGCAGTTTCCGCAGCCCAAAAAGCAAAACCCCGCCAACGCGGGGTTTTGTGACGTAACGAAATTTTAATGGATTTCGCGATCAAGCATAACGTCGCAGGCGCATCGCAAATTCTTGCAGCGCTTTAATACCGCTCTGCTCGGCACGATGACACCAGTCTTGCAACTGAACCAGCAGTTGATCGCGCGACGCATTCGAGCGCTCCCACATCGCCGCCAACTCATTGCGCATGTCGATATAGGTCTTGAGCTTCTGGCTGTTCGCGAAGATCTGCGGCAGCTGGCGCTTCTGCGGTTCATCGAGACCCGCTTCTTCCTTGTGGAACCAGCTACGCGCACCGCGCATCACCTGATATTTCTCACGCGCGCCCACTTCCTTCAGATGCGCCAATTCCTGGCGGTACGCGCGCTTGAGCGCCTTGCCGTAACGCGCCATCACTTCGTAGCGGTTCGCCAGCACGGCCTGCAGCGTGTCCTGATCGAGAACGAGCTTGCCGGTGGTCAGACGGGGCGTGGGCGCGATCTTCTTCACCTTGGCCAGACGGAACGCCGACATGATACGGATGTACATCCAGCCGATATCGAACTCGTACCACTTGTTCGACAGCTTGGCCGACGTCGCATACGTGTGGTGATTGTTATGCAGCTCTTCACCGCCAATGAGGATGCCCCACGGGAAGATGTTCGTGCTGGCATCCGACGAATTGAAGTTGCGGTAGCCCCAGAAGTGCGCGAGGCCGTTGACCACACCGGCTGCCCAGAACGGAATCCATACCATCTGCACGGCCCAGATCGTCAGGCCGACGACGCCGAACAGCGCGACGTTCAGCACCATCATCAGGCTCACGCCGAGAATCGGGTACTTGGTGTAGACGTTGCGTTCCATCCAGTCATTCGGCGTGCCGTGACTGAACTTGCGCATCGTTTCTTCGTTCTTGGCTTCGGAACGGTACAGTTCCGCGCCTTCGAGCAACACCTTCCAGATGCCGCGCGTTTGCGGGCTGTGCGGATCTTCTTCGGTCTCGCACTTGGCGTGGTGCTTACGGTGAATCGCAGCCCACTGGCCGGTCAGCATGCCGGTGGTCATCCACAGCCAGAAGCGGAAGAAATGGCTGACGACCGGATGCAGCTCCAGCGCGCGGTGCGCCTGGCAGCGATGCAGATAGACCGTCACGCCAATGATCGTGATGTGTGTCGCGACCAGTGTGTACAGCACAAGTTGCCACCACGAGAAGTGGAGCAAACCGTGGGCAAGGAAATCGAGCAAAGAATTCAACAAGGCAATTTACCTGTGGAACAAGAGACGCCAGACACACGCAAAATGCGCGTGTCAAGAAAGTGAAAGCATACAGCGGGATTGGACGACATTCTACTTGAAGCGTTCCAAGTGTTTGTAACAAATAGGGATTTTTTGTGCGACATCAATCGGAAGGAACCCGCCGCAGGTCTTTTTCAGACCCGCCGGCGGGTTCGAAGCGCCCGTCAGTGGGCGCCGTCGGCCTCATTAGCCGCGGGCGCGGTCATTGTTACCGCATGCGGCATCGCGTCGCTCATGTTGCCGACGATTCGCACTTCGCGTTGCGCAAAGGGAATTGAGATGTCGTGTTCGGAGAACAAACGCCATATGTTGCGATTGACGGTCGAGCGCACGCTCGACGTGCCGGTCGCCGCGTCTTCGATCCAGAAGCCCAATTCGAGATTGATGCCGTCGGCGCCGAAGCTCGCCAGGTAAGGCGTGGGCGCCGGCTCCTGAAGCACCCGCGCGACGTCGTGAGCAGCTTGGACAAGCAGCGCCATCGCCTGCTCGACGTCGGACGTGTACGCGACCTGCACGGCCACCTTGGCGTAACCGCGCGTCTGATAGGAAGACTGGTTCTGCACCACGTCCGTAATCAGCTTTTCGTTCGGAATCAGCGTCTCAATCCCGTCCAGCCCACGCACCACCGTATAGCGCGTGCGAATCTGCGTGACCCTGCCCTGCAGGCCGCTGACGTTGATCGTGTCGCCGATGCGCAGCGACCGGTCGATCAGGATGATGAAACCGGACACATAATTGCTGGCGATCTTCTGCAGCCCGAACCCGAGCCCGACACCCAGCGCGCCGCCGAACACGCCCAACACCGTAATGTCGATGCCGACCAGCGACAGACTGATCAGCACCGCCGCCAGCACGAAAGCTGCGCGGCCGACGCGCGCCACCACGACCTTGAGGTTGGCGTCGAGCGTCTTCGAGCGCATCAGGCGGTCTTCGAACGTGGCCCCGAGCCACATCGCGACGATCATCGTCACGCAGACCCACAGGAGGCCCGTGGTGAGCGAGAGCAGCGTCATGTGCGCGTTGGCGACCCTGAAGCGCACGCTCGCCATCCACGCGATCACGTCTTCCTGAATGCCCATCACGGTGAGCACCATGCCGATCCACACCACCAGCGAGACGATCTTCTCGACCAGGAACAGCCACGGATGCGTCTCGCCGTCGTGACTAAACACGCGTCGCGCGAAGAAAAACACGATGTAAATCAAGCCGATGCCGAACAGCGGCACCAGCGCCAGATCGAGCAGCGCGGTATGCATGAACTGGCCGGTGATCGCCCGTGCAAGCCAGACAAGCGCCGCGCCGATCAACGGAAAGAACGCGCGGTTCAGGCTTTCCGCGCCGAAGCGCAGCGTCTGGTAACGCGTCTGCCGGCGCAGATCGAGCGTTCGGCGCAGCAGGCGCGCGAGCAGCCATGCAGTGACCAGCGTCCCGAGCAGGACGCTGATTTGCCATAGCATCACCGATTGGCCGAAGTCGTGCGCGAGGTCGCCGAACATATGAGAAAAAATGCGGTTTTGCATGATGTCGCGAAAATCGCCGGCGCGCCCTGTTCAGCAGAAGAACGCGGGCACGCCGACCAAGCCATTGCACCCGTTAGCTCTGGCGTTCCAGCACGGCGGCGAAGAAGCCGTCGGTTGCGTGGCGGTGCGGCCACAGCGACAGGTAGTCGCCCATTTCCAGCTCGATGCGTTGCTCGGCCAGCACATCACGCGCGGGCACCAGTGCGAAGTCCGGATGGTCGGTGAGGAATTGCTGCACGACAGCTTCGTTTTCCGCTTCCAGAATCGAGCAGGTTGCGTAGATGAGACGGCCGCCCTTCTTCACCAGACGCGAGGCGCTGGCCAGAATCGACGCCTGCTTCGGCGCCAGCTCGGCAACCGAATCCGGCGACTGGCGCCATTTGAGGTCGGGATTGCGGCGCAGGGTCCCCAAGCCGCTGCACGGCGCGTCGACCAGCACGCGGTCGATCTTGCCGGCCAGACGCTTGATCTTGGCATCGTGTTCGCTGTCGATCAGCACCGGGTTCACATTGGACAGCCCGCTGCGCGCAAGGCGCGGCTTGAGCTTGGCCAGACGCCGTTCGGAGATATCGAATGCGTACAGACGCCCGGTAGAGCGCATCGCAGCGCCCAGCGCCAGCGTCTTGCCGCCCGCGCCCGCGCAGAAGTCGACAATCATCTCCCCGCGCTTGGGCGCGACCAGCGAGCACAGCAACTGGCTGCCTTCGTCCTGGACTTCGACCCAGCCGTGCTGGAACGCGTCGAGCTTGGTGAGCGGCGGCTTGCCGACCACCCGCACGCCAAACGGCGCAAACGGCGTCGCCTCGCCTTCGATGCCCGCCTTCGACAGTGCGTTCAGCACGTCGTCGCGGCTTGCCTTGATCGGGTTCGCGCGCAGATCCAGCGGCGCCGGGTAGTTCAGCGCGGCGGCCAGTTGCGCCAGTTCCGCAGGCTCGAAACGCTTGGAGAGCGCCTGATAGATCCAGTCGGGCAGATTCAGGCGAATCCGCAGCGGCAGGCTTTCCGGGTCGATCCTTGCGACGTGTTCGAGCCAATGCGACTCGGTTTCCGAGACAAACGGCTTGAGCGCCGTGCGCCCCGCCGTCTGCATCAGTCCCAGCAAGGCCATGCGGCGGGCCGGACTGCCCGCGCCGCCTTCGGCCAGATGGGCAAACTCCATCCGGCGGCGCAGCACCGCGAAGACTGCCTCGGCGATCACGCCCCGTTCGCCGTGCCCGAGCTTGGGGTGGGCGCGGAAAAAGCGGCTCGTCGTGGCGTCGGCCGGGCCGTTCAGCTTCAAGACTTCAGCCAGCAAAGTCTCGGTTTGTCCAATCAAAAAACCATGTAATCTCATGCGCCCTCTCCGGCGGTGTGACCGGCAAAGAGCCATTGCGGCTCCGGCGGCGTAAGCGTGACGCGCAAGCCGTCGAGAGCAAGACGCCCTTCGACGAACCAGCGCACCGCGCGTGGATAAATAATGTGTTCGGTTGCCAGCACGCGTTCGGCGAGCGTGGCGGCGGTGTCGCCTGACTCGACGGGGACCGCCGCCTGCGCGACGATCGGCCCGTGATCGAGCTGCGACGTGACAAAATGCACTGACGCGCCGTGCAGCCGCACGCCGGCGTCAAGCGCCTGTTGATGCGTTTTCAGACCCGGAAAGCTCGGGAGCAGCGACGGATGCACGTTCAGCATGCGTCCGGCGTAATGGTCGACGAAACCGGCCGTGAGCACCCGCATGAAGCCGGCGAGCGCTACCAGATCAGGCGCGAAGGCGTCGATTTCGCGCGCGAGCGCGGCGTCGAAGCTGTCGCGCTCGGGAAACTGGCGGTGATCGACCACCGCCGTGGCAATACCGTGCGACGCAGCGAACGCAAGGCCCGCAGCGTCAGGACGGTTGGCAATCACGGCGGCGACCTGCGCCGGCCAGCCTTCGTCCGCGCAGGCGCGAATGATAGCTTCCATGTTGCTTCCCCGTCCGGAAATCAGGATGACGAGTTTTTTCATCCGCGGATTTTATCATTCGGAGGCCCCGAAACCGTGACGCGCCGCCGTCTCCTGCGCTGAGCGTTTATAATCGTTTGTTTTGCGGCATCCTGGCCGCCCTACCTCAAACCCGCTATCGTGAGAGTCTTCCGCGGTCTTCCCAATGCCGAAAGCCGTGCGCCCTGCGCACTGACCATCGGCAACTTCGACGGTGTCCACCGCGGCCATCAGGCTTTGCTCGCCCACGTCCGGGCCGCAGCCGATGCACGCGGCCTGCCCGTCTGCGTGATGACCTTCGAGCCGCACCCACGCGAATTCTTCAACCCCGCCGGCGCGCCGCCGCGTATCGCGATGCTGCGCGACAAGCTCGAGGCGCTGCGTACCAACGGCGTCGACCGGGTCGTGGTCGAGCATTTCAATCACACCTTCGCGAGCCAGTCGCCGGATACGTTCGTCGAACGGATCATCGTCAACGGCCTGCATGCGCGCTGGGTGATGATCGGCGACGATTTCCGCTATGGCGCCAAGCGCGCGGGCGATTTCGCGTCGCTCAAGGCCGCGGGCCAGCAATACGGTTTCGAGGTCGAACAAATGGCCACCGTGGCCGATCCGTCCGGCGCGCGCATTTCCAGCTCGGGCGTGCGCGCGGCGCTGGTGGCGGGCGATCTTGATTCGGCCCGTGCCGCGCTCGGCCGCGATTACCTGATCAGCGGCCACGTGGTGCACGGCATGAAGCTTGGCCGCGACCTCGGTTTCCCCACGCTCAATGTGCCGATTGCGCACAAGCGCCCGGCGCTCGCCGGCATTTTCGTCGTGCGCGTGCACGGCGTGGCGGACGAACCGCTGCCCGGTGTCGCAAGCCTCGGCCTGCGCCCCACCGTCGACGATTCCGGCCGCGTGCTGCTCGAAGTGCATTTGCTTGACTGGCACGGCGACGCGTATGGCAAACTCGTGCGCGTCGAATTCCTGAAGAAGCTGCGCGACGAGGAAAAGTACGTCGACCTCGAAACGCTGACCGCCGCCATCGCGCGCGACGTCGCCAATGCGCGCGCGTGGTTCGCGGCCGTCGGCGCCGGCACGCCGGGCAGCCGTTCCACCGGTTTCGCCACCTCGGCCACCGACCGAATTAGATAGCCGCCGCGGTACATGCGAGCGCACTGAGTGCTGCATGTACCCACCGCTGCGCGCATCGAAGGGCGTCCGTGGATCACGCGACATGCCTGCCGGGCGCGCCCCACGCCCTGCGCATCTTGCGCATACCGCAGCTCTGCTGCGCATAGAAAGAATTCACCGCGACCTCATCATGAGCAATAAGAAAGCCGATTCGAAACCGCAGTCACGCTACCCGGTCAACCTGCTCGACACGCCGTTCCCGATGCGGGGCGACCTGCCCAAGCGCGAGCCGCAATGGGTCAAGGAATGGCAGGAACGCAAGGTCTACGAGACGATCCGCGCAGCCAGCAAAGGCCGTAAGAAGTTCATCCTGCACGACGGGCCGCCGTATGCGAACGGCGACATCCACCTCGGCCACGCGGTGAACAAGATCCTGAAGGACATGATCGTCAAGGCGCGCAATCTGGCGGGCTTCGACGCGGTCTACGTGCCGGGCTGGGATTGCCACGGCATGCCGATCGAAATCCAGATCGAAAAGCAGTTCGGCAAGTCGCTGCCGGCCGCCGAAGTAATGCAGAAGGCACGCGCCTACGCGACCGAACAGATCGAGAAGCAGAAGGTCGGCTTCCGCCGTCTGGGCGTGCTCGGCGATTGGGACAACCCGTACAAGACGATGAACTTCACGAACGAAGCCGGCGAAATCCGCGCGCTCGCGAAGATCCTGGAAAAGGGTTACGTGTTCCGCGGCCTGAAACCGGTCAACTGGTGTTTCGACTGCGGCTCGGCCTTGGCCGAAGCGGAAGTGGAATACAAGGACAAGACCGATCCGACCATCGACGTGCTGTTCAGCTTCGCCGAACCGCAAAAGACCGCGCAGGCGTTCGGTTTGAATGCGTTGCCGCGTAACGAAGGCGGCATCGTGATCTGGACCACCACGCCGTGGACCATTCCCGCCAACCAAGCGCTGAATCTGCACCCGGAAATCGTCTACGCGCTGGTCGATACACCGCGCGGCTTGCTGATCCTCGCCGAAGAGCGTGTTGAAGCGTGCCTGAAATTGTACGGACTGGAAGGCACGATCGTCGCCACCACACCGGGCGCGAAGCTCGTCAACCTGCGCTTCAATCACCCGCTCGCGTCCGCCCATCCGGGCTATAAGCGTACGGCGCCGGTTTATCTCGGCGAGTACGTGACGACCGAAACGGGTACGGGGGTGGTCCACTCGTCGCCGGCGTACGGCGTGGAAGACTTCGTGTCGTGCAAGGCGCACGGCATGTCCGACTCGGACATCATCAATCCGGTGATGGGCGACGGCCGTTATATCGAATCGCTCGCGCTGTTCGGCGGCCTCTCGATCTGGGCCGCCAACCCGCAGATCGTCGAAGCGCTGCAGGCTGCCGGTTCGCTGATGCGCACCGAGAAATACACGCACAGCTACATGCACTGCTGGCGCCACAAGACGCCGATCATCTACCGCGCAACCTCGCAATGGTTCGCCGGCATGGACGTGAAGCCGAACGACTCGGACAGGACGCTGCGCGAAACCGCGCTCGAAGGCATCGAAAACACCGCCTTCTATCCCTCGTGGGGCAAGCAGCGCCTGTTCAGCATGATTGCCAACCGCCCGGACTGGACGCTGTCGCGTCAGCGTCAATGGGGCGTGCCGATGGCGTTCTTCGTGCACAAGGAAACCGGCGAGCTGCATCCGCGCACGCTGGAGTTACTCGAAAAAGTCGCGCAACGCGTCGAGAAGGCCGGCATCGAAGCATGGCAAACGCTCGACCCGCGCGAACTGCTCGGCGACGACGCCAACATGTACGAGAAGAACCGCGACACGCTCGACGTCTGGTTCGACTCCGGCACGACGCACTGGCACGTGCTGCGCGGCTCGCATAAAGACGAATTGCAATTCCCGGCCGATCTGTATCTGGAAGGCTCGGACCAGCACCGCGGCTGGTTCCACTCGTCGCTCCTGACGGCGTCGATGCTCGACGGCCGCCCGCCCTACAACGCGCTGCTGACGCACGGCTTCACGGTCGACGGCGAAGGCCGCAAGATGAGCAAGTCGCTCGGCAACGGTATCGATCCGCATGAAGTGGCGAACCGCCTCGGCGCGGAAATCATCCGTTTGTGGATCGCCTCGACCGATTACTCGGGAGAACTCGCGATCTCCGAGGAAATCCTGAAGCGCGTGACGGAAGGCTATCGCCGTATCCGCAACACGCTGCGCTTCCTGCTCGCGAACCTGTCGGACTTCGACTTCGCGCAACACGCGCGTCCGGTGGAAGACTGGCTCGAGATCGATCGCTATGCGGTGGCGCTGTCGGCGAATCTGCAAAACGACATCCTCTCGCACTACGAAAAGTACGAATTCCACCCGGTAGTCGCGAAGCTGCAAACGTTCTGCTCCGAAGACCTCGGCGGCTTCTATCTGGACGTGCTGAAGGACCGCCTGTACACCACGGCGGCCGACTCCGTCGCTCGCCGTTCGGCTCAGACCGCGCTGTATCACATCGCGCACGGCCTGCTGCGCTTGATGGCCCCGTTCCTGTCGTTCACCGCCGAAGAAGCGTGGAAGATCTTCTCGCCGAACAGCGAAACGATCTTCACCGAGACCTACCACGCGTTCCCGGCCGTGCCGGACGCCGGCAACCTGCTCGACAAATGGACGCTGCTGCGCGCCGCGCGTAGCGACGTGACCAAGGCGCTGGAAGAAGCACGTGTCGCGAACCTGATTGGTTCGTCGCTGCAGGCTGAAGTCGAAATCCGCGCGAGCGGCGCGCGTTACGACGCGCTCGCCAGCCTCGCCGACGACCTGAAGTTCGTGCTGATCACGTCGGCGGCGAACGTTGTGAAGGTCGGCAGCGAGGCGGAAGAAGGCGTCGAAGTCATCGCCTCGAAGTATCTGAAGTGCGAGCGTTGCTGGCACTACCGCGCGGACGTCGGCACCAACGCCGAGCATCCCAACCTGTGCGGCCGCTGCTTCAGCAATCTGTTCGGCAACGGCGAAACGAGGAGCGCGGCATAATGGCAAGAACCATGTCGAAAACGTCGTCTGGAAACAGTTCGCTGGCGCCTTGGCTTGGCGTCGCGCTGATCGTGATTCTGTTCGATCAGCTCACCAAGATCGCGATTCAGAAAGTGTTCGCCTACGGGGTTCCGCATGAGGTCACGCCGTTTTTCAACCTGATCCTCGTGTACAACCGTGGCGCCGCCTTCAGCTTCCTCGCGATGGCGGGCGGCTGGCAGCGCTGGGCGTTCACCGCGCTCGGCGTGGTCGCGGCACTCGTGATCTGCTACCTGCTCAAGCGTCATGGCGGACAGAAGATGTTCTGCACGGCGCTCTCGCTGATTCTCGGCGGGGCGCTCGGCAACGTGATCGACCGGCTCGCGTACGGCCATGTGATCGACTTTCTCGATTTCCATGTGCGCACATGGCATTGGCCGGCGTTCAATCTCGCCGACAGCGCGATCACGATCGGGGCGATCCTGCTCGTGCTCGACGAGTTGCGGCGCGTGCGCGGCTCACGCTAACGCCGCTTAGGCCGTTTGGGCCGCGCTTTATGTGCGCGCTTGCGTCCGGGCTATGTTTGCGCCTTTGTCCGCGCCTTTGTCCGCGGTAACGCCCGGTTCGCAGGCGGCTAGCGGGGCGACACCCGCACCGCTAGCCCGCCACCACGCTTTGTCGGAGGCTTTCGTTGGCAACCGCAGAACTCGCAGGAAAACACCTCGTCCTCGGCATGACGGGCGGCATTGCCTGCTACAAGATCGCCGAACTCTCGCGTCTGTTGACCAAGGCCGGCGCAACCGTGCAGGTCGTGATGACCGAAGCGGCGACGCAATTCATCACCCCCGTCACGATGCAGGCCCTCTCCGGCCGGCCGGTGTACACGAGCCAGTGGGACGGGCGCGTGCCGAACAACATGGCGCACATCGATCTGTCACGTGAAGCCGACGCGATCGTCATTGCGCCCGCCTCCACCGATTTCCTCGCCAAACTTGCGCACGGCATGGCCGACGATCTGCTCTCGACGCTATGTGTCGCGCGCGATTGTCCGCTGCTCGTCGTGCCCGCGATGAACCGGCAGATGTGGCAAAACCCGGCCACGCAGCGCAATGTCACGCAACTGCGCGCGGACGGCATCGAAGTGCTCGGCCCGGATTCGGGTCCGCAGGCGTGCGGCGAAGTCGGAGACGGGCGGATGCTCGAAGCGGCCGCTACTTACGAAGCGATCGCGTCGTTCTTCGCGCCCAAGATCCTGTCCGGGCGTCGCGTGTTGTTGACCGCCGGTCCGACCTTCGAACCACTCGATCCAGTGCGTGGCATCACCAATCGTTCGAGTGGCAAGATGGGCTTTGCGTTGGCGCGGGCCGCGCAGCAAGCCGGTGCCGACGTGCACCTGGTGGCCGGTCCCGTCGCCCTGGAAACGCCGTGGGGCGTATTCCGCGAAGACGTGCAAACCGCGCAGCAGATGCACGAGGCGGTGATGCGCTCGGTCGCCGACTACGACATTTTCATCGGCGTAGCCGCGGTGGCCGACTGGCGCGTCGATCATGCCAGCGAGCACAAGATCAAGAAGGCCGCTGACCGTGCGCTGCCGACCTTCTCGTTCGTCGAGAATCCGGACATTCTGGCCTCGGTCGCGAGCCTGCCGCATCCGCCGTTCGCAGTCGGCTTTGCAGCGGAAAGCGGCGACCTCGAAGTGCATGGCGAAGAAAAGCGCCTGCGCAAGAATGTGCCGCTGTTGATCGGCAATCTCGGACCGCTGACCTTCGGCCTCGACGATAACGAGGTCATTCTGTTCGAAGCTGGCAGCGCAACGAAGCTGCCGCGCGCCGACAAGCAGACGCTCGCGCGCGCCTTGATCGCCGAAATTGCGAAGCGTCTGCCCGACACAAGTCTGATTCGCTGATAGCGACTCGCGGCGGTGCTGCTTGCAGCCATCGCGAGCCGCTTTCTAGCGCACTGAATCATCTGGAGCAGTACTGCCATGACGCTACTTTCCGTGCTCGATCAAACGCCCGTGATCGGCGGGCACTCAGTGGCAGACGCGATCGCCGCCACCGTCGAACTCGCCCAGCTTGCTGACGATCTCGGCTACACGCGCTACTGGTGCGCAGAGCATCACGGCTTGCGCGGCGTGTCGAATCCTTGCCCTGAGGTGATGCTGGCGCGCCTCGGCAGCGTGACCAAACGTATTCGCATCGGCTCCGGTGGCATCATGCTGCCGTACTACAGCCCGTTCAAGGTCGCCGAGCAATTCATGATGCTTGAGGCGCTCTTTCCGAATCGCATCGATCTCGGCGTAGGACGCGCGCCGGGCGGCGATATGCGCACGGCGCAAGCGGTGGCCGCTGGCGCCTACAATCGCGGCGACATTTTCCCGCAGCAAGTCGCGGATCTGGTCGGCCTGATGCACGGCACACTGCCCGAGGGTCATCTCGCGCACGGCGTGCTCCTGCAACCGCAGATCAATACGCGTCCGCAATTGTGGATACTCGGTTCGAGCGAATTCGGCGGCCTGTTGGCGGCGCAACTGGGCATCCGTTTCGCATTCGCGCATTTCATCAACGCGCACTTCGGGCATCAAGTGGCGCTCGCCTATCGGGATCGATTCAAAGCCAGCCAGGAAGCGCAGCAACCCTATCTGGCTGCGGCCGCGTTCGTCATCTGCGCGGACACCGAACAGGAAGCGGCCGACCTGGAGAAAGCCGTCGACTTGCGTCGGGTGCAAATGGCTTATGGCTTGAACGAGCCGATCCCGACGGTCGAACAGGGCGTCGCGCAGGAATACGGCGAACGCGAGCAACTGGTGATCGACCGCGAGAAGCCGCGCAGTATCATCGGCACGCCGGAAACCGTAACCGAACGCATGCAAGACTTGCAGGCGCAATTCCAGGCCGACGAACTGATCGTGCTCACCGTGGCGGGCAGCTACCGCGCTCGCCTGCGCTCCTATGAACTTCTCGCCGAAGCGTTCGAACTTGGACGCCCGGCCCCCACCCCTTAAACCTTCGAACCTGCATGAAACTCGACCTGAAGATTCTCGATGCGCGGATGCGCGACCAACTCCCGGCCTACGCAACCACCGGCAGCGCGGGCCTCGACCTGCGCGCCTGCCTCGACGAACCGTTGACGCTGAAACCCGGCGAAACCGCGCTGGTGCCGACGGGTCTGGCGATTCACGTCGCCGATCCGGGCTATGCCGCGTTGATTCTGCCGCGCTCGGGTCTGGGCCATAAGCATGGCATCGTGCTGGGTAACCTGGTCGGCCTGATCGATTCGGATTACCAAGGTCAGCTGATGATCTCGACGTGGAACCGTGGCGAGACTACGTTCGTGCTGAATCCGATGGAGCGCCTCGCGCAACTGGTGATCGTGCCGGTGGTTCAGGCCGAGTTCAATATCGTGGATGATTTTGCGGAAAGCGAGCGTGGTGCGGGCGGTTTCGGCAGCACGGGCAAGCACTAAGGATGCCGCATCGCATTGCGGCATGGACCGCAATGCGACGTATAGTCAAGAACGCAAAAAGCAGAACGGCGCGGGTTTAATCCCGCGCCGTTCTGCTTTCAGGTACGACTCAAACTTACTCGACTTCGACCGCTTCCGGATTCGGATTGCGCGGCGCCGGATGCTCGTCGAAGGTCAACTGCACCTTGTCTTCCGCATCGACATCCACCGTCACGCGGCCGCCGTTCATCAGCTTGCCGAACAGCAACTCGTCGGCCAGTGCACGACGGATCGTGTCCTGGATCAGACGCTGCATCGGCCGCGCGCCCATCAACGGATCGAAACCGTGCTTGGCGAGATGCGCACGCAGTGCGTCGGTGAAGAGCGCATCGACCTTCTTCTCATGCAGCTGATCTTCCAGTTGCATCAGGAACTTGTCGACCACGCGCATGATGATTTCTTCATCGAGCGAGCGGAAGCTGATCGTCGCGTCCAGACGGTTACGGAACTCCGGCGTGAACATGCGCTTGATGTCGACCATTTCGTCGCCGGTCTCCCGGCGATTCGTGAAGCCGATCACCGATTTGCCCATCGCCTCGGCGCCCGCATTCGTCGTCATGATGATGATGACGTTGCGGAAATCCGCCTTACGGCCGTTGTTGTCCGTCAGCGTGCCGTGGTCCATCACCTGCAGCAGCACGTTGTAGATGTCCGGATGCGCCTTCTCGATTTCGTCGAGCAACAACACGCAGTGCGGCTTCTTCGTGACGGCTTCGGTCAACAGACCGCCCTGGTCGAAACCGACATAGCCCGGCGGCGCGCCGATCAAACGGCTCACCGCATGACGTTCCATGTATTCCGACATGTCGAAGCGGATCAGTTCGATCCCCAGCGTGAACGCCAGTTGCTTCGCCACTTCCGTCTTGCCGACGCCGGTGGGACCGGAGAACAGGAACGCGCCGATCGGCTTGTCCAGCTTGCCGAGACCCGCGCGCGCCATCTTGATCGCGGCCGACAGCGCGTCGATGGCCGGGTCTTGCCCGAACACCACGCTCTTCAGATCGCGATCCAGCGTTTGCAGCTTGCTGCGATCGTCTTGCGACACGCTTTGCGGCGGGACACGGGCGATCTTCGAGATGATTTCTTCGATCTCGTTCTTGCCGATGGTCTTCTTCTGCTTCGACTTCGGCAGGATGCGTTGTGCCGCGCCCGCTTCGTCGATCACGTCGATCGCCTTGTCCGGCAAATGACGATCCGTAATGAAGCGTGCCGACAATTCAGCCGCCGCCGACAGCGCACCCGACGAATACTTCACGCCGTGATGCTCTTCGAAACGCGACTTCAGGCCGCGCAGGATCGCCACCGTCTGTTCGACGGTAGGCTCGGTCACGTCGACCTTCTGGAAACGACGCGACAATGCCGCATCCTTTTCGAAGATGCCGCGATATTCCGTGAACGTGGTCGCACCGATGCACTTCAGTGTGCCCGACGACAAAGCCGGCTTCAGTAGATTCGATGCGTCCAGCGTACCGCCCGACGCGGCACCCGCGCCGATCAGCGTATGAATTTCGTCGATGAACAGGATGGCGTGCGGACGTTCCTTCAATTCCTTGAGGACCGTCTTCAGGCGTTGCTCGAAGTCGCCGCGATACTTGGTGCCGGCGAGCAGCGCGCCCATGTCGAGCGAATACACCTGCGCATCGGCCAGGATATCCGGCACTTCGCCGCGCGTAATGCGCCAGGCGAGTCCTTCGGCGATCGCGGTCTTGCCGACGCCGGCCTCACCGACCAGTAGCGGATTGTTTTTGCGCCTGCGGCACAGCACCTGGACCACGCGCTCGACTTCCGACTCGCGCCCGATCAGCGGATCGATGCGGCCGTCTTTCGCCATCTGGTTCAGGTTCTGCGTGAACTGGGCGAGCGGCGTTTCCTTCTGCGCGGCAGCCTCGTCGGACTCGGCATTCGCGTCGCTCGCTTTCGCGGCGTCCGTGCTGCTGGTCTTGGCGATGCCATGCGAAATGAAGTTCACCACGTCCAGCCGCGTCACGCCCTGCTGCTGCAGGTAGTACACCGCATGCGAGTCCTTCTCGCCGAAGATCGCGACCAGCACATTCGCGCCGGTCACTTCCTTCTTGCCATTCGAGGTGGATTGCACATGCATGATCGCGCGCTGGATCACACGCTGGAAACCCAGCGTGGGCTGCGTGTCGACGTCGTCCGTGCCGGGCACGGTAGGCGTGTTGTCATGAATGAAGTTGCGCAGGTTCTGGCGCAGATCCTCGATATTGGCCGCGCATGCACGCAACACCTCCGCGGCCGTTGGATTGTCCAACAGTGCCAGCAAAAGATGTTCGACCGTGATGAACTCGTGCCGCGCCTGGCGTGCTTCCATGAACGCCATGTGCAGGCTGACTTCCAGTTCCTGGGCAATCATGCTTCCTCCATCACACACTGCAGCGGATGCCCGGCCTGCCGTGCGTGGGTAACGACTTGCTCGACTTTGGTCGACGCGATGTCCCGCGTATAGACCCCACAAACTCCCCTGCCCTCGCGATGCACCTTCAACATAACCTGTGTTGCGGTTTCTCGATCTTTATTGAAGTATTCCTGCACGATCATCACGACAAATTCCATTGGCGTGAAGTCGTCATTCAGCAGCACCACCTTGTACATGGACGGCGGCTTCAGCTTCTTTTCCTGCCGCTCCAGTACGGTGCCGTCCTGCTTGTCCGGGATAATCGCCATACACCCATTCTAAACAACTAGGACAGGCCCGCAATCCTGTCAAAACCCGGCCGACCGGCCGGTAAGCCCGTTCGCTACCGCTTGATGGGTGATTACCCCCAAGCGTTGCGTCATTCGACGAGCCGATTGCGGAGCCGGCCCTTTCCTGTGATGCGTCGCGGCCATGCTGCGCCGCAGTCGGATCGAGTATCGCACAACCTGCCGGAGCTGGCTGAGGGCGCTCGCCGGGCCAACCGGCGGCGGGCTAACCGCTGAACAGCAAGTGAGTCGATTATGCGACTTTTCAAGACGGCCCGCTTGCGCAACCGCACATAACGAAAGCGGGAAATACCCTGGAAAGTGCCTGTTTGCAACGCGACACCGGCATCTCAAAATTTTCTTGACACTCGAATTAAGAGCCTCAACAATCAAGCTGGCACTTTTTTCACTGAGCCATAATCCGAAAAAATGCCGATGGTGAGCTTGTGAGGAGGGAGCGGCTGCCTCGCGCGGTCGTCGAGCTTTTCGAGGGCTCGTGGTAGTGACATGAGTTACAGGGGAAGTTGGAATGGCAACTGGTACGGTCAAATGGTTCAATGACGCAAAAGGTTTCGGATTCATCACGCCTGACGAAGGTGGTGAGGATCTGTTTGCACACTTCTCGGCCATCCAGATGAATGGGTTCAAGACCCTCAAGGAAGGTCAAAAAGTAACCTTCGAGGTCGTGCAAGGCCCGAAAGGCAAACAGGCATCGAACATCCAGGCACCCGCCTGAAACTGTTCGTTACCCGTCCTTTGAAACCCGGCTTCGTGCCGGGTTTCTTTTTTGCGCGGCGCGTTCTGATCGCAGGCCTTAGGCACCCTCTGGACACCGGCGAAGGCAGATGTTGTCCCGAGTATCAGGGATCCGTCAGTTTTCCGTACGTTATCGCACTTTCCATCCACCATTTCGACACGCCAAAAAAAAACCCCGGCCGCCTCTGAACGGCACGGCGCCGGGGTTTTTAACACGAGCCGGGGAACCCGGCGCGAATCGCTTACATGTTTTCGATCAACACCTGACCAAAGCCCGAGCAGGATACTTGCGTCGCGCCTTCCATCAAGCGGGCGAAGTCATACGTGACCCGCTTTTGCAGAATCGACTTTTCCATCGACTTGATAATCAGGTCGGCTGCTTCGATCCAGCCCAGATGGCGCAGCATCATCTCTGCCGAGAGGATTTCCGAACCCGGATTCACGTAGTCCTTCCCTGCGTATTTCGGCGCGGTGCCGTGCGTGGCTTCGAACATTGCAACCGAATCCGACATGTTCGCGCCCGGCGCAATCCCGATACCGCCCACTTGCGCAGCCAGCGCGTCCGACACGTAGTCGCCGTTCAGATTCAGCGTGGCGATCACATCGTATTCGGCCGGGCGCAACAGGATCTGCTGTAGGAACGCGTCGGCGATTACATCCTTCACCACGACGTCGCCACCCGTTTTCGGGTTCTTGATCTTCATCCACGGGCCGCCGTCGATCAGCTCCGCACCGAATTCCTTTTGCGCCAGCGCATAACCGTAGTCACGGAATGCGCCTTCCGTGAACTTCATGATGTTGCCTTTATGCACCAGCGTGACCGAGCGGCGCTCATTGTCGAGCGCATACTGGATCGCCTTGCGCACCAGACGCTCCGTGCCCTCGCGCGACACCGGCTTGATACCGATCCCCGACGTTGCCGGGAAGCGGATTTTCTTCACGCCCATTTCTTCCTGCAGGAACTTGATGACCTTCTTCGCCTGTTCCGACTCGGCAGCCCATTCGATACCTGCGTAGATGTCTTCCGAGTTCTCGCGGAAGATCACCATGTTGGTCTTTTCCGGCTCACGCACCGGCGACGGCACGCCCTTGAAATACTGCACCGGGCGCAGGCAGACATATAGATCGAGTTCCTGACGCAGCGCCACGTTCAGCGAACGGATACCGCCGCCCACAGGGGTGGTGAGCGGACCCTTGATCGACACCACATATTCCTTCAGCACCTGCAGCGTTTCTTCCGGCAGCCAGACGTCCGGGCCGTACACCTTGGTCGACTTCTCGCCTGCGTAGATTTCCATCCAGTGGATTTTCTTCTTGCCTGCGTAGGCCTTTTCTACTGCGGCATCCACCACCTTCAACATCACCGGCGTGATGTCGAGGCCCGTACCGTCGCCTTCGATATAAGGAATGATTGGCTGGTCGGAAACATTGAGCGAGAAATCTGCGTTGACAGTAATCTTGTCACCGCCGGTCGGAACCTTGATGTGCTGATACGGCATGATCGGACTCCAGTGAAGGCTGTGCTGAAAGCTGATGGGAGACTGCGGAAACTGGCCGCTCCTCGCTACGCGCAATGCCGGACGCCTGCGAGCGCCCTGGTCGCCTATTCTAGCCCACACGGACGCTGCAACGAGCCCATAGCGGCTCCGGGTTTTCCAACATTGTCGAAAATCAAAACGACAGGCCGAATACTCTTATATCTTATATAAGACAAATGACTTTCTGTCGCGCATTATGCATTACTATTCCGCCATTTACTACCGAACCGGCGCCCTTAAAGCCCGATCTGCGCTTCACGCTGCGGCGGCCGCCACTCGACTTTCACCATTCCACTATGCGTCTTCTCGCCCTGAACAAACCGTTCGGTACCATCTGCCAGTTTTCGCCTCACGAAACGCGGGCGTCGCTGGCCGACTGGGTCAAGGTGCCCGGCGTCTATCCGGCGGGCCGGCTCGACTCCGATAGCGAAGGGTTGCTGCTTCTCACCGACGACGGCGCACTACAAGCACGCATTGCCGAGCCGCGTCACAAGCTCGTCAAACGTTATTGGGCACAAGTGGAAGGCGCGGTCGACGAAGCCACGCTGAAGAAACTCGCGCAGGGTGTGGATCTCGGCGATTACGTGACACGACCCTGCCGCGCCGAGTATGTCGAACCGGCCGGATCGTTGTGGGTGCGCAATCCGCCGATCCGCTATCGCGCCGCCATTCCGACCACGTGGATCGCGTTGTCGATCACCGAAGGCAAGAACCGTCAGGTGCGTCGCATGACCGCGGCGGTCGGTTTTCCGACATTGCGCCTCGTGCGCGTTGGCGTCGGCGCGCTTGACATTTTTTCACTCGGACTGCAGCCGGGAGAGAGTGTCGAATTGCCAACCAAGGCACCATGGGAAGGCGTGGTTTGAACGCTATGGAATAAGCGCAACGCCTGCACGAACCCAGAGTGAATGGGCATTTTCACCGCCAGTAAAAAATCTAACTCGTTGTATCCGCAAACAAAATGGCGCGTGAAACCAAAATGAGAGATGCGTGAAACAACCACGCCGGCGATCGTCGTACGGTTATCCATTCGCATGCGCGCGTGGACATATAAATTTTCCGGAAAATTCACGTCAACCGGCACGCGAGCTCACGCGTTATTCGACGCAGATGCCGCCCGAAGCTATCCGGCATTCAGCCTTAAGGGCCTTTGCACAAGCCGCGCAAGCGGTAAGTACAGGGAGTCTGAGCGCTAGGCAGACGTGTCGAAAAATTGTTCGATGCGGCTGTCAACCGAAAGGTGGATGGCACGTTTACCGACATGACTCCATATATAACCGGGTCATTTGGTTAATTAACTCAAGCTGAGGATTCACAAAATGAACAAACTGATCGCCGCTCTGGTCGCTGGTCTCTTCGCAACGGCAGCATTCGCACAAGCTTCGGCACCGGTAGCAGCTTCGGCAGCTCCGATGGCAGCAGCTTCGTCGGCAAAGAAGACCACGAAGCACGCTCACAAGAAGTCGCACAAGAAGGCAGCAGCAGCTGCTGCAGCTTCGGGCGCTTCGGAGTAAGTTTGTTGTAAAAACGCAGTCAAGAACTCGCTTCATTGCCGTTCTTACGGCGTTGAAAGGCAGATCACCGCAAGGCGATCTGCCTTTTTGTTTGTGACGCGCTCGCGTAACATTCGCGGGTTAATTTCCAGCAAGGAGTCATGCCGTGCGATTTCCCATGCGCTCGTTGATTGCGCGTTTCGCTGTTGCCGTGGCACTGCCGCTCGCCGCAATGTCGTTTGCCGCTACCACCGCCGCTCCCGCTCATGCACAGCAGATGCCGGCCGGCGCGAAACAGCCCAGCGAATTTCCACGCGCGAAGCTGACGGCGGGCATGTTCGTGATCGACGCCGCCGTTGCCGCGAACGATGCGGACCGCGAGCAAGGTCTCATGTATCGCACGAACCTCGCGCCGAACGAAGGCATGCTGTTCGTCTTCAACGAAAACGCCGTGCATTGCTTCTGGATGAAGAACACGCTGATCCCGCTGTCGGTCGCGTTCATGCGCGCCGACGGCACGGTCACCGACATCGACGAAATGCAGGCCGAGACCACCAACAATCACTGCCCGAAGAACAACGGCGTGTATGCGTTGGAAATGAGCAAGGGCTGGTTCTCGTCGAAAGGCATCAAACCGGGAATGAAGATCCAGGGCTTGCCGGCCGCGCAATAAAAACGCGCCGGCCACGGCTTCGGCCGCCACATCTTCGCCAGTTGCTTTTGAAAAGCCGGAGCCTTTTTACAAGGCGCCGGCTTTTTCATTTGCAAGGCGGCGCGTGCCGTGCCGCCCGCCGAAGCCCTGCCAGCAGGCGTTCACGACCGGCCGGCAACATTCCTGCAAAAGACGGGCCGACGCGCTATCCTTGTATTCTTAGCAAAGCAGCACCCAGGCTCCCCGGGCAGCACAGACTGCCGCCCGGCAAGCGTTTCAGGCGCGCCATTCCAAGGAGGTTCACGTGCCCCGCAAGACTCCCATCGAGCGCTACCGAAATATCGGCATTAGCGCTCACATCGATGCCGGCAAAACCACCACCACTGAACGCATCCTGTTCTACACCGGCGTGACCCACAAGATCGGCGAGGTTCACGACGGTGCGGCGACGATGGACTGGATGGAACAGGAGCAGGAGCGCGGCATCACCATCACGTCGGCGGCCACCACCGCTTTCTGGAAGGGCATGGCCGGCAACTATCCGGAACACCGCATCAACATCATCGACACTCCGGGCCACGTCGACTTCACGATCGAAGTGGAGCGCTCCATGCGCGTGCTCGACGGCGCGTGCATGGTGTACGACTCGGTCGGCGGCGTGCAGCCGCAGTCCGAAACGGTGTGGCGCCAGGCGAACAAGTACAAGGTGCCGCGCATTGCGTTCGTCAACAAGATGGACCGTGTCGGCGCGGACTTCTTCCGTGTGCAGCGGCAGATCGGCGATCGTCTGAAGGGCGTCGCGGTGCCGATCCAGATTCCGGTCGGTGCGGAGGATCATTTCCAGGGCGTGGTCGACCTCGTCAAGATGAAGGCGATTTTCTGGGACGAAGAAAACCAGGGGATCAAATTCGAGTACAGAGAAATCCCGGCCGAGCTGGCGGCTACCGCGAAGGAATGGCACGACAAAATGGTCGAAGCCGCGGCCGAAGCCGATGAGAACCTGCTCGAGAAATACCTCGGCGGCGAGACGCTGACCGAGGAGGAAATCAAGCACGGTATCCGCGTGCGCACGATCAGGAACGAGATCGTGCCGATGCTGTGCGGCAGCGCGTTCAAGAACAAGGGCGTGCAAGCCATGCTCGACGCGGTGATCGACTATCTGCCGTCGCCGCTCGATATCCCCGCGATCACGGGTCACGACGAGCACGATAAGGAAATCGAGCGTCATCCGAGAGACGACGATCCGTTCTCCGCGCTGGCCTTCAAGATCATGACCGACCCGTTCGTCGGCCAGCTGATTTTCTTCCGCGTGTATTCGGGCGTGGTGAATTCGGGCGACACCGTCTACAACGCGATCAAGGAAAAGAAGGAACGCCTTGGCCGGATCCTGCAGATGCATGCGAACGAGCGCAAGGAAATCAAGGAAGTCTACGCAGGCGACATCGCCGCGGCAGTCGGCTTGAAAGAAGCGACCACGGGTGACACGCTGTGCGATCCGAACCACGTGATCATCCTTGAAAAGATGATCTTTCCGGAACCGGTGATTTCGCAGGCCGTCGAGCCGAAGACCAAGGTCGACCAGGAAAAGATGGGCATCGCGCTGAACCGCCTGGCCCAGGAAGACCCGTCGTTCCGCGTGCAGACGGATGAAGAATCCGGCCAGACCATCATCTCCGGGATGGGCGAGTTGCACCTGGAAATTCTGGTCGACCGGATGAAGCGCGAGTTCGGCGTCGAGGCGACTGTCGGCAAGCCGCAGGTTGCCTACCGCGAAACGGTGCGCAACAAGGTCGAGGATATCGAAGGCAAGTTCGTCAAGCAGTCGGGCGGCCGCGGCCAATACGGCCACGCGGTGATCACGCTCGAACCTGCGCCGCAAGGCAAGGGCTACGAGTTCGTCGACGCGATCAAAGGCGGCGTGATTCCACGCGAATACATTCCGGCAGTCGACAAAGGCATTACGGAAACGCTGAAGGCCGGCGTGCTCGCGGGCTATCCGGTGGTCGACGTGAAAGTGACGCTGACCTTCGGTTCGTACCACGACGTCGACTCGAACGAAAACGCGTTCCGCATGGCTGGTTCGATAGCCTTCAAGGAAGCAATGCGCAAGGCCAGGCCCGTGCTGCTCGAACCGATGATGGCCGTCGAAGTGGAAACGCCCGAAGACTTCATGGGCAACGTGATGGGCGACCTGTCGAGCCGTCGCGGACTCGTGCAAGGCATGGAAGACATCGCCGGTGGCGGCGGCAAGCTGGTGCGCGCCGAAGTGCCGCTCGCGGAGATGTTCGGCTATTCGACGTCGCTGCGTTCAGCAACTCAAGGCCGCGCCACGTACACAATGGAGTTCAAGCACTACGCTGAAACGCCGAATAACGTGGCCGAGTCCGTCATCAACGCGAAGCATAAGTAAGCGCGAAGGGTTGCGACACGCCATGTGCTGCAACCCAGGCTGCAATGAAGGCAAATGACAAAAAGCCTGTCCCGAGTGTGGACGGGCTTTTTTTCGTCCGCGACACCGCCTGTGGCGGCAGGCAACACACACGTTGTTGAACGTGCAAAAATGTCAAACGGCGCCGCGCCGACCGCCCGGACTAACGCCCAATGAGGAGAGACACCATGAGCCAGGATCATGAACACCCGCATTACAAGGATGAGCAACCGCCGGCACCTACCGACTGGCGCGAACACGGTGTCAAGGTCATCAAAGGTGACCAGCTCGACAGCAACACCGCGCAAACGCCGGGCATGAATCGCGCGGCGGCGATCAATGCCGCGCGTGTCGGCGCGCAGAAAATCTGGGCCGGCACCGTGACGATTCATCCGAATGCCAAGACCGGCGCGCATCATCACGGCGCGCTCGAAAGCGTGATCTACGTGGTGCGCGGTCAGGCACGCATGCGCTGGGGCGAGCATCTCGAGTTCACGGCCGAAGCCGGCCCGGGGGATTTCATCTTCGTTCCGCCTTATGTGCCGCATCAGGAAATCAACGCAAGCACCGACGATCCGCTCGAATGCGTGCTGGTACGCAGCGACAATGAAGCGGTGGTGGTGAATCTGAACATCGACGCAGTGGAAGCGCCTGAAACGGTCTTCTGGGTCGATCCGATTCACAAGCATCCGCACGATCACTAAACCGCTTTCACGCGACCATGGAGCGTTGTGGCGACGACACACGCCGGCCCTTTTATCCGCAAAACGGGAACCCGACCGCACAGCAAGCGCTCCGAATGGATGGGCAATCGCTTACACTGAAACCGCTTCTCGCCACTGCAGTTCATTACAGCTTTTCGTCATTGCATTAAAGTCGCGCCGTCGCGTGTATCCTGCGCGGCCCTTCAGAACCGACAGCAGAACGGACTGGACACGCCATCGATGAAGACTCCCGCAGACCGATTTCCCGAACTCGACGCAGCCCGCCGCACCGGCGACGCCTACGGCAACCACGCCATCGACGAATTTGTCGCCGGACGCATCACGCGCCGCGATCTGCTGCGCTATGCGAGCGTGATCGGTTTGTCGCTGGTTGGCGGCGGCGTGCTGAATGCGCCGCAAGCGCGTGCGCAAGGCGCACCGAGCCCGTCTAACCAGACGATCCGGGTAGCCCATCTGACGCCCGCCGGCGCGGTCGATCCGCTCACCGTGACCGATGCCGCGAGCCTCGCGCTGCTGAATCAGACCGGTGAATTCCTGATCGACGACGACGGCGAAAAGCTCGTCCTGAAGCCGGCGCTTGCCTTGTCGTGGAAGCCGAACGACAAGGGCGACGTGTGGACCTTCAAGCTGCGCCCGAACGTCAAGTTTCACGACGGTCAGGTATTCACGGCCAAAGACGTGGCGGCCACCTTCGATCGGCTCGCCGATCCGGCCAGCGGTTCGGCGGCGCTCTCGGTGCTCAAAGGCGTGCTGTCCAAAGGCGGCGCGAAAGTGGTCGACGACCACACCGTCGCATTCCATCTCGACGCGCCGAACGGCAACTTCCCGTACTACGTTTCCTCCGACAATTACAACGCCGTGATCCTGCCCGCGAACTATGCGGGCGGTTATGAAAAGAGCTTCATTGGCACAGGTCCGTTCAAGCTCGAAAAGTATCAGGCGAAGGTCGGCGCGTCGTTCGTGCGCAATCCCGATTACTGGGGCGACAAAGCGTTACCGCAGCGCGTACAGTTTTCGTTCTATGCCGACGAACAGGCGCAATTGCTCGCGTTGCAGGGTCATCAGGCCGACGTAATGGGCACCTTCACCGTGCAGGGCGGCGCCGGTATTCTGAACAATCCCGACTTCAAGGCGGTCGGCGTCAAATCGAGCGCGCATCGGCAGATTCATATGCGCAACGACAATCCGTTGTTCAAGGACAAGCGCGTGCGCCAGGCGTTGGCGTTGTCGCTCGATCGCGACGTGCTGGTGCGCGGGTTGTTCAAAGGCCGCGCGCAACTCGGCAACGACAGTCCGTTCGCGCCCGTCTTTCCGTCATCGGATGCGGGTGTCGCGCAACGCAGGATCGACGTCGCCAAGGCGAAGCAACTGCTTGCGCAGGCGGGCGTGCCGAACGGCTTCGACGTCACGCTGACCACCGAAAAATACATGGAGATTCCCGATCTCGCCGTGGTCGTGCAGAATGCCGCGAAGGCGATCGGCGTACGCATCAATCTGAAGGTCGAGAGCCAGTCGCTGTATTACGGCGCCGGCACGCCGGGCAAGTCCGATTGGCTGGACTCGCCGCTCGGCATCACCGACTACGGTCATCGCGGCGTGCCGAACGTGTTTCTGAACGCGCCGCTCACCAGTACCGGCACGTGGAACGCCGCGCACTTCAAGAACCCGCAATACGATCAACTGGTCGCGCAGTTCGTCGCGGCGATCGATCTGGGCACGCAGAAGAAAATCTCCGGACAGATCCAGACGCTGCTGCTCGACGAAACGCCCGTGATCATTCCGTTCTTCTACGATCAACTGATTGCGATGCGCAAGGGTGTGAATGGCGTGCGCTTCACTGCGCTCGCGCAACTTTATTTCGACCGCGCGGTGTTGAGCGCGTAATGTCAACGCAACAGCGGCGAACGCAAAAACCGTTGAACGCATGAGCGCACGGCGCTTCTTCGGCAGGAGATCACGATGTCGACCACGGTGACCCCTTCCGCCTCCCCGGTCTCGAGCGGCAACGCGGGCCGCGTCGTGCGTTTTCTGGCGACGCGGGTCGGTCTATCGCTGATTACACTGTGGCTGCTGTCGGTAATCGTGTTCGCTGGCGGCCAACTGCTGCCCGGCGATATCGGCCGCGCGGTGCTCGGGCCGCTCGCCGATGCGCGCGCGGTCGCGGCGCTCAATCATCAACTCGGCGCGGACCGACCGCTCTTCACGCAATACGTCGAGTGGATCTCGCATTTCGTGCGCGGCGATATGGGTCTCTCGTATGCGTACCGCGAACCGGTCGGACCGTTTATCGCCGACGCGCTGGCGCATTCGGCGAAGCTCGGTCTGCTCGCGTTTATCGTCGTCGTGCCGCTCGGCATTGCAGGCGGCGTCTGGTCGGCGATGCACGCGGGACGCTGGCTCGATCGCACCATCAGCATCGCCGGTTTGTCCGCGACCGTGGTGCCGGAATTCGTCTCGTCGATCGTGCTGATTCTGGTGTTCGGTGTGTGGCTGCGCTGGCTGCCGATCGAAGCGTCGTATCCGCCCGAAGCGAGCGCAGTCGAACAGTTGCGGCATCTGGTTCTGCCGGTGCTGCCGCTGGTGCTGGTGTTCTTCGGCTATATCGCGCGGATGGCGCGAGCGGGCACTGTCGAAGCGCTCGACGCGGATTACACACGCACCGCAATCCTCAAAGGCTTGCCGCGCCATACCGTGATCTGGCGGCACGTCTTGCGCAACGCGCTGCTGCCCACCATCACCGTCGCCGCGACGCAGCTCGGCTACATGATCGGCGGCCTCGTGGTGGTGGAGACGCTGTTCCACTATCAAGGCATCGGCTCGCTGATCTACAACGCCGCCAAGGCCAAAGACTTTCCAATGCTCGAAGCGGGCGTGCTGACAATCGGCGTGGTCTACACCGTCGCGAATCTGGTTGCCGATGCGCTGCATATCCTGCTCAACCCGCGTCTGCGGGTGAGGAGCGCCGAATGAGCACCATCGTTCCGCCGGCCGCGCCGCCTGCTCCACGTCCGGCTACGGAGCCGCGCTTCGACCCGTTGCGCGTGCTGCTGCGCTCGCCCACGTTTGTGATCGGCGTGCTGATCGTCGGGTGGTGGATCGTCTGTGCGATCGGCGGCCAATGGATCGTGCGGATCGATCCGTATGCATCCGATCCGCTCAACTCGCTCATGCCGCCCGATAGCACCCATTGGTTCGGCACCGATCAACTCGGCCGCGACGTGTTCTCGCGGGTGATCGTCGGCGCGCGCGACATTCTGACCATCGCGCCTTTGGCGACCGTGCTGGGCACGGTCGCCGGCACCGCGCTGGGATTGATCGTGGGCTATTTCGAAGGTTGGGTCGACAACGTAGTGGGACGCGCGATCGACGCCGTACTCGCGCTGCCGCTCGTGATCGTCGCGTTGCTCGCGCTGGCTGCGGTCGGCGCATCGAACTTCACTGTGATCCTCGTGATCGGCATCACCTTCACGCCGATCACCGCGCGTACCGTGCGCGCCGCCGTGTTCGCCGAACGGCATCTGGACTACGTCGCTGCCGCGCAACTGCGCGGCGAACGCGCGCCCTACATCATGTTCGTGGAGATCCTGCCGAACGTGCTGCCGCCGATCATCGTCGAGGCCACTGTGCGCCTCGGGTATGCGATTTTCGCTGTCGCGACGCTGTCGTTTCTCGGCTTCGGCATCCAGCCGCCTTCCTCCGACTGGGGTCTCGCGCTGTCCGAGTCGTACACCCTGATGGCAGGCGGTGCATGGTGGACGGTGGTGTTCGCGGCCGGCGCGATCGCCACGCTCGTGGTCGGCGTGAATCTGATCGCCGATAGCGTGCAAGGCGTGCTCGACCGATGAACGGCCCGCCGCCTGCCTCCTTCCCCGCCTTCGATGTCTCGAAGAGCGATCGCACCGATGCGCTGACCGTCGTCGGCCTGACGGTCACGTATCGGATGCGCGGACGCGATCGCGAAGTGCTGCAAGACGTATCGTTTCGCATTCGGCGAGGCGAAGCGTACGGCCTCGTCGGCGAATCGGGATGCGGCAAATCGACGGTCGCCATGGCGGCGCTGCGCTATCTGCCGCGCAACGGCAAGGTGAAGGCGGGCAAGATCATCATCGCCGGCCAGGACGTGCAGAAGCTCGATGCCGACGCTTTGCGGATGATGCGCGCGACTGCGATCTCGATGGTCTATCAGGATCCGGGACGCGCATTGAATCCCTCGCTGACGATCGCGCGGCAAGTCAGCGAAGCGTTCGAGGCAGCCGGTGTCTCGCGTGACGAAGCCGTGCAGCGTACCGTCGAAATCCTGAAACGCGTGCGCATCGCTTCGCCCGAGCGCGTGATGGACAGCTATCCGCATCAACTGTCGGGCGGCATGCAGCAGCGCGTGGTCATCGCGATGGCGCTCGCATCGAACCCGGCCTTGCTGATTCTCGACGAACCGACCACGGGTCTCGACGCCACCGTCGAAGCCGAAGTGCTCGACCTCGTTGCGCAACTGCGCGAGGAACTCGGCACCGCCGTGCTGTTCATCAGCCACAACCTCGCGGTGATCGGGCGGATGTGCGAACGCATTGGCGTGCTGTATGCCGGCAAGCTAGTCGAGGAAGGCGCAACCCAGGACGTGTTCGCACGACCACGGCATCCCTATACGGTTGGACTGCTGCGTTGTTTGCCGACTGAGGGGCGCAGCAAGGACACGGAACGGCTCGATACGATCGCGGGCAACTTGCCCTTGCCCGGTTCGGTCACGCAGGGCTGCATCTACGCGGACCGCTGCCGCCTCGCCAGCGACCGTTGCCGCCGTGAAGCGCCTCCGCCATATCGCGTGAGCGCCGCGCATGGCGATCAGATGGCGCGCTGCCACTACCACGAGCGCGCCATCGAACTGCCGCGCGCGGCTGCGGAAGCATTGCCCCGGCATGCCGATGCGTTGCGTGACGGCGAGCGCCCTGCACTCGTGCTGCGCGCGGAAAAACTCTCGAAGACTTTTCACGTGTCCGGCGCGCCGCTGCGTGCAGTGGACGATGTCTCGATCGATCTGGCGAGTGGCGAAACGCTCGGCCTCGTCGGCGAATCCGGCAGCGGCAAGACGACGCTCGCGAAACTGATGCTCGGCCTGCTCACGCCGGACGCGGGCAGCGTGCTCGAACTCGACGGCGCGCCACTCGCCGCGCGCGTCACGCGACGCAACGACGAGCAGGTCAAATCGCTGCAGATCGTTTTCCAGAATCCGGACTCGGCACTCAATCGCGCACATTCGGTGAAGCGGCTGATCGGCCGCGCGCTGTCGCGCCTCACCGCGTTGCGTGGCGCCGCGATCGACGAACGGCTCACCACGTTGACAGCGGCCGTGCGCTTGCCCGAACGCTACCTCGGCTCACGCACGCGGCAATTGTCGGGGGGACTCAAGCAGCGCGTGGCGATTGCGCGCGCGTTTGCCGGCGAGCCGCGCGTGGTGGTCTGCGACGAGCCCACCTCCGCGCTCGACGTCTCGGTGCAGGCCGCGATTCTTAACCTGCTCGCCGATCTGCAACGCGAGCGCGGCGTGAGCTACGTTTTTATCTCGCACGATTTGCACGTGGTGCGCTATCTGTCAGATCGCATCGCGGTGCTGTACCTCGGCAGGCTGCTGGAGATCGGACCAGCGGCCGCCGTGTTCGACGGACCCCACCATCCCTATACCGAAGCGCTTCTGTCTTCGGTGCCGACACTCGACGCGCACGCCGACAAGGGCCGCATACGCCTGTCCGGCGATCTGCCGAGCGCGGCATCGCCGCCTTCAGGTTGCGTGTTCCATACGCGCTGCCCGCGCAAACTCGGGGCGATCTGCGAACAGCAAGACCCGCCATTCCTCGAAGCGGGCACGAACGACGCCGCCCCGCCGCGCGTGCATCGCATCCGCTGCCATATCCCCGTCGACGAACTGCGTGCGCTGCAAGCCGCCACGCGCGACAACGCAGGCAAGGCCTCAGGCACCGGCTCGGAGAATGCCCCGCAAGATGCCGCGCGCAAGGAGTAGCGCCCGCTAACGCGGCTTTCAGACCACGCGTTTCATCACCGCAACGTTTTCGAGCGTTTTTTCCGCGCGCGTATCGCACGCCCCTATTCGACGCCCGTCGCCGCAAGGCTTTGCGAGCAATGGCATGGATATCGCTAAGTACGGTTCAGACATTCGAAGCTAAAGGAACACGGAGGGATCGGGCGCGCCGCTGGTGCGCATCGCCGGGGGCGCAACGCGATGCGCGACGAGGCCCGCGTTCAGACTGAGCCGTCGCTGACGAATCAGTATGGGAGATGGCGGCAATGAGGTGCCGGCGTTCCCTCGGGGGGGAGATGTGATGAAGACCAGAAAATTCAATCAGCACTACTGCAGGATTATACGGAATGCCGCAATCGTGGCCGGCGTGACCTTGCTGGTGACCCAGGTTGCGTATCCGGCATCGACCGATGTGATCCCCAAGTGGATCGTGCTTGCCGACACGCCATTGCCAGCCAGCGGCGCGCATGCCGCAACGCAACTCGTGCCGGACGACGGCTCGGCGGCAGGCGCGGTGGCCACCGGCGTCGCGCCCGGAGAAACGACCGCTGCCGACGATGCGGCCCTGGTGTTCCGGCCGCGTGACTGTACAGGCATCAACATCGGTGTGTGCGCGCAGCATGGCGGCGGCAACGGCAGCAACGGCGCTGCGAGCGCGAGCAACAGTGGCGCGGGCGCAAGCGGAAATGGTGCGGGCGCCGCCGGCGCAGCGGCAGGCTCGGGGAGCGGCGGTGGTAAGGGTAACGGTGGCGGCGGTGGTGGCGGTAGCGGTGGCGGTAGCGGTGGTGGTAGCGGTGGCGGAAGTAGCGGCGGAAGTAGCGGCGGAAGTAGCGGTGGCGGAAGTAGCGGCGGCGGAAGTAGCGGCGGCAGCAGCGGCGGTTGCGGTGGTTCCAGCGGCGGCTCAGCCGGTGGAAAAGGAGGTGGCCCCGGTAGCGGCGGTGGCTTCGGTGGTGGTTTTGGCGGCGGCTTCGGTGGCGGGTTCGGCGGCGGCTTTGGCGGAGGCTTCGGCGGCGGTCACGGAGGCAAGGGTAGCGGCGGTAGCGGTGGTGGCAATGGCGGAGGGAACGGGCACTAGCAGTCGCCCGCTCTTCGGGTAGGGGGCCCCCGCGCCCTACCCGTCGCTAACCACAGACCTGCGTCCCGTCCGCAGCCCGCCGGCGTCGGCGGTGACGTTTCGATCCCCCGGTCGAGCGTCACCGCCCGAGGCCGGTTGGATTCGACAGCGCACGCAGGCGGCGCGATACATCGGCGCGAACCGCAAGCATGCAGCGCTCGCACACGCTTAAAACCAAAACAATCGTTCGTGTCGTGCGTGACTGGAACCAAACCGAAGCGATTGCCTCATATCAAATTCAACGTTCGATATGAGGGCACTACAACATGCAACGAAACGTCCCCCGCTCCATGGCAAGTACGGCCACCGGCCTGCTGATGGTCACCGCCCTGGGCCTCGCATCGCTCGCCCATGCGCAAAAACCTGCGCAAGCCCCCACTACGTCGGCACAGCCGCAGCCACAATCCATGTCGCAAGCCGCGCCGCCGGTCGATCCCACCTTCTCCGCCTATTCGCTCGCGCAAACCTGCAAACGGAAAACCGACAATGTCGCGCAAGGCCAATGCGTCGGCGCGATCCGCGGCATCATCCACGGCTATCAGTACGGCGTGCTGTTCCTCGGTCAGCGCGCGTCGCTGCCGCCGAACGAAACCCAGCGTGTCTCGCTGTGTTTGCGCAACACGCAGGTCTCGTCGATCGTCGACGAATTCGTGGCCGATGCCGCCCAGGTCAACGAAGATTCGCTCAAGCACACGCCCGCTGAAGTCGCCGTACTGGGCTCCGTGCACATGCACCACGGATGCAATTAAGGATACCGGCGCAGCGTGCCGCGAGCGGCGGCCCGCAAGGCCTGCTGCAAGTCGAACGGCCGCTGCCGCACTTAGAGCATTTCGAGTGGCCGCTTGCCACGCGGTGGTTTGAAGTAAGTGTCGATAGCGGCGAGTTCATGAGCGCCGAGTTGCAGTTGCGACGCGCGATGGTTGTCGCGCACGTGCTCGACGCGGCCCGCCTTCGGAATCGCGAACACCCCGGGCTTTTGCAGCACCCACGCGAGCGCCACCTGAAACACCGAGACGCCGCGTGCGTCGGCGATGTCGTCCAGCGGCGAACGCTTCGGCAAGCGCGCGTGATCGACCGGGCTGTATGCCATCGCCGGCATCGCATGCTCGGCGAGCCAGGGCAACAGGTCGAATTCCGGCCCGCGGCGCGCGACGTTGTAGAGAATCTGATTGGTCGCGCACGCCTCGCCGCCCGGTGTGGCAACAAGTTCTTCCATATCGTCGGTATCGAAGTTGCTGACGCCCCAATGCCGGATCTTGCCCGCGCGGCGCAATGCCTCGAAGGCCTCGACCGTTTCCGCGAGCGGCACCGAGCCGCGCCAGTGCAGCAGATACAGATCGAGCCGATCGGTTTTCAGGCGCTTGAGGCTCTGCTCGCAAGCCGCGATCGCACCACGCCGGCCGGCGTTATGCGGATACACCTTGCTGACGAGAAACACCTGATCGCGCAGCCCCGTCAGCGCTTCGCCGACGAGCGATTCGGTCGCGCCGTCGCCATACATTTCCGCGGTATCGATCAGCGTCATGCCCAGTTCAATGCCGCATTGCAGCGCGGCGATTTCAGCCGCGCGGCGCGCGGGCTGTTCACCCATCTCCCAGGTGCCCTGCCCCAGTTTCGGAATGCGTTCGCCGTCGGGCAGGCTAACGCTTGCGATGTCGGTCGTCATGCTTTCTCCTCGAAGTGCCTGGATGTGCGGCGATGCCCGTACCCTGATGCACGCGGGCGAATGCGCGGCGCGTGCCACGGAAATCATAGCGACGAGTTTAGCGGTTGAACGGACACCCGATCGGCCACCAGGCAAAAGCCCGCTATAACGGAGTGCGCCGATGTCATAGAATTGCCCCTTGCCCTTTTTGCGTGAGCCCCATGACCTCTGCCTCGGAAGACCGCTGGCGCGACCTGCGCCCGGACCCGGAAAGCGACACGCCGCTATATCTGCAACTTGCTCGCAAGCTCGGCAGTGCGATTCACGAAAACCGTTGGAACGCCGGGGAGGCGCTGCCTTCGGAGCGCGTGCTGTCCGAGGCACTCGGCGTATCGCGGATCACGTCGCGCAAGGCGATTGCCTTACTGGTCGAACAGGGATTGATTCGCCGCACTCAAGGTGCCGGCAGCTTCATCACGCCACGGTATGAAGATCCGCTGTCGCGTCTATCGAGTTTCAGCGAGATGCTGCGGCGGCGCGGCTTCACGCCGAGCTCGAAGTGGTTGTCGCGGGAGATTTCGCCCGCCAATCGTGACGAGGTGATTCAGCTCGGCTTATCGCCGGCAGCTGCCGTGACCCGATTGCGCCGCCTGCGGCTGGCCGACGGCATCGTGATGGCCGTGGAGAATTCGACCTTCCCTGCTGCGATGATTCCTGATCCTCAGGCGATCGGCGATTCGTTGTACACGTATCTGGAGAATCGCGGGCTGACGATTGTGCGCGCGCTGCAGCATTTTCGCGCGGTAAACGCGAGCGAAGAGATCGCGCAGCAGATGAGCATCGCCCCCAACGAGGCACTGTTGCTGATCACGCGCGTGGGCTATACCGCTGATCAGCGGGCGATCGAGTTGACGGACACCTACTGCCGGAACGATTACTACGATTTCGTCGCGGAACTTAGAAAATAGTCTTTTGCCCACGCGGCGCCTTTTCCGGCGCACCTTCGGCCGAGTGCGGCAGGCAAGCAGCGAGGCGCCGTGCAGGCAAAAGCCTTCACGCCCAGTTAGCCTCGTGCGCGCCTATCCGAGCCGGCGGCAACGCAAAATAAGCTGGCGTCTCCTCCAGACTCTCAGCCGGCAGAACGCCCAGAACACGCCCGAACTCGGACTGCACGGTCGCGAGGCAATCCCGGACGTCATCGATCGAAACATCGGGAGCCTTCCAGCCATCGGGAAGTAACCCAAACGACTGCAACCACCGCCCCGTCTGTGCGAGCGAAACCCGCACATGCCAGCTCCCACCTTCGGTGGCCCGCCGCCTCAAAGCGACCATTGCGCCGAAAGCAGCCAGATATCCAGTCGCATGATCCAACGCCTGGCAAGGCAGATGCTTAGGCTCGTCCCATGCCGCCGCCTGACGTTCAGTAAAAGCAATTCCACTGGCAGACTGCACCAGACTGTCGAACCCGCGCCGCCCAGCCCAAGGCCCCTCGTGCCCATAAGCACACACCGACACATAAACTATCCCCGGCCGCGCCCGCGCCAGTTCCTCGGGGCCCAACCCGCGCGCCGCCAGAGCCCCTGGCCGATAGGCCTGCAAGAACACATCGGCACCTCCCACCAGGCCAAGTAGCTTCTCGCGGCCGCCCGCATCGCGCAGATCGACCACTGCCGAGCGCTTGCCACGCCCGTTGTCGATCACCAGCGGCGCAATGTTCGGCAAATGCGGACCGTTGATCATCAACACCTCGGCGCCATGCTGCGCAAGCGCCCTCCCTGCCACCGGCCCCGCAATGATGCGCGACAGGTCCAGCACTCGGACACCTCCCAGCGGCCGGTCCGCACGGCCCCTCAGCGGTGGCTCGACCGGCGCGTCGCCGATGCGCTCGATCTCGAACAGCGGCAAGCCCGCAATCGCTTTCGCCTGATCGAGCGCGGCCCACTCATCGGGCGTGCGAATCAGCGCAGCGCACAAACCGGCGTCGGCGAGCGTCTGGTCGAGCGATTCGCCATCCCAGCCGTGAATCGCCTCGGCCACCGCCGCGCGATCATTCGCGCAGCCGAGCACCTTCAGCACGCCTTCGAGATGATGTGGAAAGTTCGTGTGCAGTTGAATCCAGCGGTCGTCTCGCGTCGCGTAGAAACCTGTCACCGGGTCACGCAAGGCGGGCGGCGGACCATCGTCAATGCGCAGATAGCGCTCGCTGCGAAACGCGGCAAGCGCGCGGCGCATTTCCACCGTGACATGTTGCCCGTGCCCTGTACGCAAGCGATGGTATTCGGCAGCCGCAAGGCCGGTCGCGGCGATGGTCGCCGAGGCCAACGCGCCGACCCGGTAGACCGACGGCAAGCCCGGATCGGTGCCGGCAAGCGAGACGGACCCGAGCGCGGTCGGGTCGCATCCCGCGACTGTCCAGATATGTTTGAGAGCGAGTTCGGGCGTCATGGGGTTCACGTCGAAGCAGGAAGAAGTGAACCGAGTCTAGAATTTCGCCCTGCCTCAATCAATCTTGATTATGATAATCAACATATATTGATTTCTTCGGTTTCCGCGCGTTTCCATGCCACCCTTCCATTCCCTGACCGCTGCCGAAGCCGCCTCCGCACTCGGCATCAGCCTGCCCACGCTTTATGCGTATGTCAGCCGCGGCATGCTGAGTTCGTCGCCGGATGCGCAAGGCAAGCATAGGCTTTACGACGCCGCCGAAGTCCGGCGGCTCGCTCGGCGCAAGGCAGACGGCAAGCGCGCCGGCAAGGTCGCGCAGAAGGTGCTGGACTGGGGCGTGCCGGTGCTCGAATCGTCGATTACGCTGGTGGCCGACGGCCGTCTGCTGTATCGCGGGCACGACGCCATGGCGCTGGCGCGCACGGCTTCGCTAGAGGATGTCGCGGCATTGCTGTGGGAATGCAGTGCGAGGCGCATAGCCGATGCACCGGCGGTACCGTTCGCCGCGGCTCAGTGGGGTGCGTGGCTCAAGTTGTGGAGTGACAGCACGCCGCTTGACCGCGCGCTCGTGCTGTTGCCGGCCGCCGCGGCGCAAATGCCGCGGGTGTGGGCGCTCGGCCGCGATGCGCAACTCGATACCGCCTGCGCGGTCATGCGACTGCTGGCCGCCGCGATGATCTCGGCGGCGCCGTCGAACGAACCGCTGCACCGGCAACTGGCTTCAGCGTGGAATGTGCGCAACCGGCAGCAGGCCGGGCTGCTGCGCGCGGCGTTGGTGGCCTGCGCGGATCATGAACTGAATGCGTCGACCTTTACGGTGCGCTGCATCACGTCGACGGGTACGCATCTGTTCGGCGCGGTGGCGGGCGGCCTGGCCGCGTTGGCCGGGCCGCGGCACGGTGGCGAGACGGTGCGCATTGCCGCGCTGCTCGATGAAGCGGCGCGCGCGCCCGATCTGGACCGCTATCTGGCGAACCGGCTCGCGCGACACGAACACGGCACGCATGGGCCGGTGCTATCAGGCTTTGGCCATCCGCTTTATCCGGCGGGCGATCCGCGAGCGCGCCTGCTACTCGCCCTGCTCGCCGACTGTGCGCCGGCCCGCTCGCCGCTCGGCGAAGTGCACGCGCTCGCACGCACGGTGCGCGACACGACCGGCGCGGAGCCGACCGTCGACTTCGCGCTCGCCGCCATGGAACGGGTGCTCGGTCTGCCGGGCGGCGCCGCGTTCACACTGTTTGCGGTCGGCCGGGTGGTCGGCTGGATCGCCCATGCAATGGAACAGACGCGCGACGGCCGATTGATCCGGCCACGCGCGCGCTATATCGGGGAGTACGAGGCCGCCGATTGAGGCGCTGTGCACGCCGAAAGCCTGGGGATTGCGGCATGCGCCGCCTGCGGCGGGCGCAAGCAAATTTGGCCTGCACCCGCCGCATTAGGGATAGGCGTCGCAGCGATCCTGGCGACCGGGGTCCCCAGAGTTGCCCGTCAGGCCACGCCCAACCAGCGCGGCAGCCAGCTCAACACCGGCAAACCGCGCAGAGGCCGCGGTGCGGCGCGTTCTGAACCGCTAGCCAGGGCGAAACGCGCGCCGACCTGCCCTGCGCTAACCCACGCCACCGCACCGCGCGGCAACTCGATCGACTGCCCGGTTGCCAGCCAGTGATCCTCGCTGCCCCCTTCGACAGTCAGCCAGATCTCGCCCGAGATCACCTTGAAAATCGACGGACGCGCGACACGCCAGGCCGCCGCGGGCTCGCCCTGTTCCAATTCGAAAATACGGACTTCACGCATCGCCTTTCTCCTTCAAAGAACTTTTCTGTTGTACCGATTATTGACGTGCGATCATCGGAAGCCCATGCACAGTTCCGAACACTTCTATTGGAACTGTTCAGTCGAAAAACCGGACAGTTGGCGGCGATCGCGCATGACGAGCGCACGTCGAACGCGTGACACCCCGGTCCTCCAGCTGTCCGGCGAAGGAAAGAACCGCATGAAACTCGAAATCCAACTCGATCGGGACAATGGCGTTCCGCTCACCGAGCAGATCGTCGCGGGCGTCACCACGTGGATTCGTTCGCGCACCGCTCACCCAGGCTCAAAGCTGCCGTCGATCCGCCAGTTCGCCGCCGACTACGAGGTCAGCCGGTTTCCCGTGATCGAGGCCTACGACCGGCTGGTGTCGCTTGGCTATATCGACTCACGGCACGGCTCGGGCTTCTATGTAGCCGACCGCCAGCCGCAGGGCACGCATTGCCAGGGCTCTTCGGACCCCCGCCGCGCCGAGGATGAATCGGGGCACATCCTCCAACAGTTCAATCATCCGGGTGAGACGCTCAAGCTGGGCAGCGGCTTCATTCCCAATGCGTGGCGCGACATGGATAGCCTCGCGCAAGCGATCCGCCACGTGTCGCGCACCGACACGGCCAGCATGGTCGATTACGCCACCCCGCTCGGCAACCTCACGCTGCGCGAGCATCTGCAAGGCCGCATCGGCCAACTGGGAATTCAGGCGGACGCGTCGCAGATTCTGATCACCAACGGCGCGAGCCAGGCGCTCGATCTGCTGATGCGCTACATGCTCAAGGCCGGCGACACGATGTTCGTCGAGGATCCCGGCTACTACAACCTGTACGGTCTGCTGAAGCTGCACGGCGTGAAACTGATCGGCATTCCGCGCACCCGCAACGGTCCCGATCTGGACGTGCTGCAGGCGCAGTTGCAACTGCATCGGCCAAAGCTGATGTTCATCAACACCGTGTTCCACAATCCGACCGGCACCACGGTCGCGCCTCAAGTGGCGTTCCGGCTGTTGCAGCTGGCGCGCGAGCACGGCTTCTCGATCATCGAAGACGACATCTATGCCGACTTCCAGGCCGACGTCACCGACCGCCTCGCGACCCTCGATCAGCTCGAACACGTCATCTACGTAGGCGGGTTGTCGAAGACGCTGTCGTCGTCGCTGCGGATCGGCTGCGTGGTGGCGAGCCACGCCATCATCAAGGATCTGGTCGACATCAAGATGCTGACGAGCCTCGGCGGTTCACGCTTTGCCGAAGCGGTCGCGGTGTCGCTGCTGGAGCGCGGCGCGTACCGCAAATACCTGGAACGTTTGCGCCGACGCATGCGCGATGCACTCGGCTCCACCATCCAGACGCTCGAAGACGCCGGCTGGGAGCTGTTCGACAAGCCCGTTGGCGGCAAATTCGTGTGGGCGCGCGTACCGCATATCGACAACGCCGAACGGCTGGTGGAATGCGGCGCACCGCTCGGCGTGACGGTGGTGCCCGGCAGCTATTTCCGGCCGAACATGGAAGTAAGCCCCTGGATCAGGATTCACGCGGCGTTCGGCAACGAACCGCGTGCCCAGGCGTTTTTTCATGCTGCCGCGGCGTTGCCTGCATCGGCCTGATTGGCGCACCTGCCCTGCTTATCTGGTGTTCGTGATTAGCGTGCGAGTCTCGCTGGCACGTACGGGCGAGCCGCGTGATCGAGAGCATGCGCGGAAATGCGTTGCCTGCCCGCAAGAGAGCGAGCGGCTCATTACGGGTCTGCCCGAGTTCACTTCGGATCGCGTTGCGGATCGCGTAGTCCACTGCGCATGCCCGCTGCGCAGGTGAGCGCTTTTCCCTAGAATAGCGACTCCCAGCCCCTCCCTGCGCGCCTAGCCGCCCTCCATGATCACGCCGCCAAGCCTGTCCGCCTCCAAGGCCCCCTCCGCCCCCACCGCCCGCTCGCTCACCGTGCTGCTGTGGCTCGTTGCCACCGGCTTCTTCATGCAGACGCTCGATTCGACCATCGTCAACACCGCGCTTCCCGCGATGGCCACCAGCCTCGGCGAGTTGCCGTTGCGCATGCAGTCGGTGGTGATCGCCTACTCGCTGACGATGGCGGTGATGATCCCGGTGTCCGGCTGGCTCGCCGACAAACTCGGCACGCGGCTCGTGTTCCTCAGCGCGATCCTCGTGTTCGCGGTCGGCTCGTTGCTGTGCGCGAACGCGCATACGCTGAATCAACTGGTGATCTTCCGCATCGTGCAAGGCGTGGGCGGCGCAATGCTGCTGCCGGTGGGACGGCTCGCGGTGCTGCGCACCTTTCCGGCGGAACGCTATCTGCCGGCCTTGTCGTTCGTCGCGATTCCGGGGCTGATCGGACCGTTGATCGGGCCGACGCTCGGCGGCTGGCTCGTGAAGATCGCTTCGTGGCACTGGATCTTTCTGATCAACGTGCCGGTGGGCATCGTCGGTTGCATCGCAACGTTTATCTTCATGCCGGATAGCCGCAGCGAGCATGTCGGCAAGTTCGACCTGAAGGGTTATCTGCTGCTGATCGGCGGCATGGTGGCGATTTCGTTCGCGCTCGACGGGCACAACGAGTTCGGCATTCAGCACGCCACGGTACTGGTGCTTCTGATCCTGAGCCTCGCCTGTTTCGTTGCCTACGGTTTGCACGCCGTGCGCGAGCCCGCGCCGATTTTCTCGCTCGACCTGTTCAAGATTCACACCTTTAGCGTCGGCCTGCTCGGCAATCTGTTCGCGCGAATCGGCAGCGGCGCGATGCCCTACCTGATACCTCTGCTGTTGCAGGTGAGTCTTGGCTATAGCGCCTTTGAAGCCGGCATGATGATGCTGCCGGTGGCCGCCGCCGGCATGGCGTCCAAACGCCTCGTTACCAGGCTGATCATCAAATACAGCTATCGGCGCGTGTTGATCGTCAACACGGTGCTGGTGGGCTTGACCATGGCGAGCTTCGCGCTCACCAGCGCGAGCCAGCCGCTATGGCTGCGGCTCGTGCAGCTGGCGTTCTTCGGCGGCGTGAACTCGATGCAGTTCACCGCGATGAACACGCTCACGCTCAAGGACCTCGGCACCGGCGGTGCGAGCAGCGGCAACAGCCTGTTTTCGCTGGTGCAGATGCTGTCGATGAGTCTCGGCGTGACGGTAGCCGGCGCCTTGCTCGCGACCTTCACCGGCATCTTGCCGCGCGTGACGGCAGCCAGCTCGCTGCCCGTGTTTCATGCGACGTTCCTGTGTGTCGGCATCATCACGGCGGGCTCGTCGTGGATCTTCGCGCAACTGTCGCCGGATATCCGCACGCCGGCGAAAAAGACTGATCCTTCGGAGCGGACCTGACATTCGAGTCGGGCCGCGGAGCCTCGCCGTGACCTTGCGATGCCCTCACCGTGACAGGCCGTGACTTCGCGATGCCCTCGCCGCGACTTCGCTGACGTCCTGACGTCCTGCCGTCACCACCACAATCATTCGCCGCGCCCCCGCCGCCGACCCGCAACGGGGCGCGGGCCGCACCACTGCAGTGCGAATCATCGCTTTCGCGCCTACGCTGGCGCACAATCGTCGTCACTGAACGCGGAAACAAACCGCGCCCGGTGTGTTTCCACACGCGCATAGTTCTTGCTCGCCTATCCTGTAAACTCGCAACTTGTGCGTGGGATTCCGTCCCGCGCGCATGCAAACGCGCCGCCACCTCCACACGACTGACATGATGAGCATGATCGAACTCGATCCTCCCGGCTTCCAGCCACCGCGCCCGATGGCCGGCGACGAAGGTTCCCGGCGCACTGTTCTGTACGGCGGCTACACCGTTTTCAGCGTGTTCCAGCCGGTTTTCTCGGTCTCTCACCGACGTGCGATCGGTTACCACGCTTCGCTGCGCGCACACGACGAACATGCGCTGCAGGTCCCGTCGCACGAGGTATTCACGCAGGCGGCGCGGCGCGGGGACCTGCTGGAACTCGGACGGCTCGCCGAATCGCTGCATCTGGGCAACTTCAACGCGTTCGACAGCCACGACGAATGGCTTTTCCTGAGCCTGCACCCGGCGGCGTTGATGGACACCAGCTACGGCGATGCACTGCTCGCCGGCCTCAAGGCGCTGGGCTTGCCGCCGCAACGCGTGGTGCTGGAAGTGTCCGAACAGGCGGGCGGCGAGACCACCCGCTTCGCCGACATCATCGACGCGCTGCGCAAATCCGGCTTCCTGATCGCGCTGGACGGCTTCGGCGCGAAGCATTCGAACATCGATCGCGTGTGGAATCTGCGTCCGGACATCGTCACGCTCGACCGCTGCATTCTCGCGCAAGCGAGCGAGCACGCCCATATCGAACGCGTGCTGCCGGGCCTCGTCTCGCTGCTGCACGAATCCGGGCAGCTTGTGCTGATGGGCGGCCTGAGCACCGAGCGCGATGCGCTGATCGCGCTCGAATGCAACGTTGACTTCGTGCAGGGCGCGTTCTTCGCGGGCCCGAGCGTCGAGCCGGTCAAGCCGCAGGCGGCGGCCGGCTTGATGGACTCGCTCTCGGCAGCGCTGCGCGAGCGGGTTGCCGCGCGCGAACGCGCGCAGTCCGCGCGGCTTGCGCCCCATGTCACCGCGCTGAAAACGGCGGCTGCCCAACTCGTGGCCGGGGAATCTGTTGCCCAGGCTACGGCGCCGCTGCTCACGCTCGGCGAGACGGCACGCTGCTTCGTGCTGGACGGTTCGGGCAGGCAGATCGGCGACAACGTGCTGCCATCGGGGCGTGCCTCGCAGCGCGCAAAGCGCTTCCGGCCACTGCTGCATTCGGAAGGTGCGAGTTGGGAACGCCGGCTGTACTTCATCCAGGCCATGCGCGTGCCCGGCCAGGTGCACCTCACGCCGCCCTACCTGTCCATCAACGAAGCACACCTGTGCGTGACCGCCTCGATCGCCGCCCATACGCCGCACGGCACACAGGTGCTATGCGTCGACATCAACTGGGAAGTCGCAGCCCATCGTAATTGAGGCAATGGCGTGACGGACCGAGCCTTGCTGAATCCGCGCGAGCAGTTTCATGACGGCCGCGCGGCCCAGCATGCGGTTGGTTGCCTGCAAACGGGCCGAACTAGTGACAGCGCGCAATGCGACGATCCTCGCCGAACCGTCCGCAAGATGCTCCGTCGACACGTCGATTACAGCGACAACCTCGCCCTCGGAGAGCAATGCAATGCACATTGCTCCTTCGACCGACACCATCTCGGCATGGCTCGCCTGATGCGCAAGTGCTGTCACCGTCTCCATCCAGGCCACGGGTGCCAGTTCCTGCGCGCACACCGGCGCGTCGCTGACGACGGCCGGCGCGTCGCTGAAGAGGCGTAGTAAGCCAGCCCGGTCCTGCGCCTCCAGCGCCGTACGCAAGCGCTCCACGATCCGCGCATGCGCGGCGGGGTCGGGCCGCTCCACGGGCGCGCCCGCACGCTGCAAACGTGCCTTGGCCCGATGGACGATCTGCCGGCAATTGGCCGGCGTACGTTCGAGGATTTTCGCAATCTCCGCGTAGTCGCAATCGAAAGCTTCGTGCAGCACGAATGCCGCACGCTCGTCGGGCTTCAGCCGTTCGAGCAGCAACATGACGCCATAGGACATCTCCGCGGCGCGTAAGGCCAGTTCCTCCGCCGAGGGCGCCACCTCGTCGAGCCACGGCTCCGGCAACCAGCCGGCGGCCTGCGACGCGCGTTCCCGCTGCACATGCCGCAGCCGGTCGATGGCCGCGCGCGTGGTGATCGTGGTGAGCCACGCGGCCGTGACCTGCACCTCCTGCGTATCGGCGAGATGCCATTTCAGCCAGACATCCTGCACCACGTCTTCCGCTTCGGCGCGGCTGCCGAGCATCCGGTACGCCAGCGCAAGCAGGCGGGCGCGCATGGCCTCGAAGCTGGATGCCTTGTCGATTCCTTGTTCCGTCATGCGTAGACCTCCAGATCGTGCGTGGTGAAAAGCGCGCCGTGCCTGCGTGCCTGCGTGCCTGCGTGCCTGCGTGCCTGCGTGCCTGCGTGCCTGCGTGCCTGCGTGCCTGCGTGCCTGCGTGCAACATTGTCCGAGCGCGCCGCTTCAATCGACATTCTTGCAGCTTGACGCTTTAGGACCAGCGGATGTGACAGCTCCACGAAAAAATATTTCTGTCACGTCCCCACGTTCCCCTTCGTCATATGGACAACAACCGGCGCAACGGGTGCGCGGTCGTTCGAACCGGCCACCCTTACCGGCTCCTCGCGCTGCGCCACATAAACGAGGCAAACATGCATTCCAGCTATCCATCCATTACCGGTCTCGGCCTCGTGCCCACCGTAATCGAACAGTCCGGCCGCGGCGAGCGCGCCTACGACATCTATTCCCGCCTGCTGCGCGAGCGCATCGTGTTTCTGATCGGCCCGGTGAATGAACAATCAGCCAGTCTGATCGTCGCGCAGTTACTGTTTCTGGAATCCGAGAATCCTGACAAGGATATTTCTTTTTACATCAACTCGCCGGGCGGCTCGGTGTACGACGGTCTCGCGATCTACGACACGATGCAATTCATCAAACCGGAGGTGTCGACCTTGTGCACCGGCTTTGCCGCGAGCATGGGGACATTTTTGCTGACGGCCGGCCAGCGCGGCAAACGGTACGCTTTACCGAACGCGCGCATCATGATTCACCAGCCGTCGGGCGGCAGCCAGGGGACCGCCGCAGACGTCGAAATTCAGGCCAGGGAGGTGCTCTACCAGCGCGAACGCCTCAACGCGATGATGGCGGAGCGCACCGGGCGCAGCGTCGAGGAGATCGCACGCGACACCGACCGCGACAACTTCATGTCGGCGCACGGCGCAAAGGCGTATGGCCTTGTCGACGCGGTGCTGGAGACACGTGCGGCGCTAAGCGAACCGACTCGTCATCATGACATGTAGCGCAACAGGTACGCGGCCGCCCTGCCCACACGAGTCGGGCTAAAAGCCGTCTCCTCTCGGGGCTTTTCATATCCCACATCGGTGCGCCAGAAACACAAAAGCTGATCACCTCCGCCGGAATCGCTATCATGGTCGCGATTCGTCGAATTTGACGATCGCTTCAATGGAGATATTCATGGCGTCATCCAACGAAACCATCAGCATGGCGCTATTCTGCGACTTCGAAAACGTCGCGCTCGGCGTGCGCGACGCAAAGTACGACAAGTTCGACATCAAGCTGGTGCTCGAACGTCTGCTGCTCAAGGGCAGCATTGTCGTGAAGAAAGCGTATTGCGACTGGGACCGCTACAAGAGTTTCAAAGGTGCGATGCACGAGGCCAATTTCGAGTTGATCGAGATTCCGCACGTGCGCCAATCGGGCAAGAATTCCGCCGACATCCGGCTCGTGGTCGACGCACTCGACCTGTGCTACACGAAATCGCACGTCAATACATTCGTCATCATCAGTGGCGACTCGGACTTTTCGCCGCTGGTATCGAAGCTGCGCGAGAACGCCAAGCAGGTGATCGGCGTCGGCGTGCAGCAATCCACCTCGGATCTGCTGATTGCGAACTGCGACGAATTCTTCTTTTACGACGACCTGGTCCGCGAAAGTCAGCGCACGGTAGCCAAACGCGAGTCGTCGCGCCCGCAACAGGCCGCGCAGCAGACGGCCAAGCGTGCGCCCGACGAAGAAAAGACCCGTCACAAGGAAGACCTCGAAAAGCGTCGTACCAAAGCGGTCGAGATCGCGGTGCAGACGTTCGACGCGCTCGCTTCCGAGCGCGGCGACAGCGGCAAGATCTGGGCGTCGGTACTGAAGAACGCAATCAAGCGCCGCAAGCCGGATTTCAACGAGACGTACTACGGTTTTCGCGCGTTCGGCAATCTGCTGGAAGAGGCGCATGCGCGCGGGCTGCTCGAATTCGGCCGCGACGAAAAGTCGGGTGCGTATGTTTATCGGAGCACGGGTGCAAGCGCGGCAGCCGAAAACGTGAACGAGCCGATCGAATCCGCCGAATCGGCAGAGATGGTTGAAACGCAAGTTGCCGAAACGGTGATCGCCGAGTCGGGCGGGAAGCACGAGTCGCGCCGCAGAGGCCGCGGCAATCGCAAGGCCGGGCGCGGCCATCAGGAAACGGCTCAGGACGAGCGCGCGCCTGTCGAGCACGGCGGTCACGGGCAGGCTCAAGCGGAAGCGATGCACACGCACGCGCCGTCAGCCGGCGAGTTCACTTTCGAGCAGCCGGAAGCGGCTTGGGCGGAACCGGAGACCTTTGCGGCTGAACCGGTCGCCGTCGGCAACGAAGCAGCACAGGGCGCCAGCAGAACTCAACCAAAGCGCGGCAAGGAACGGACACCGCGCAAGACGGCCGCCCGGAAGACCAGGAAGGCCGCCCAGCCCACGGTCGATGAGGCACCGGAAATCGCTGCGCCTGCGGAGACGCTCGCACAGCCTGTGCACGAGGAAGCGCCCGCCGCGGCCAAAAAAGCGGCACGCAAAACCGCACCGCGCAGCCGCCGTCCGCGTAAGACAACGGCTACGGGCGACGCAGAGTAAGCGCCGCCACATTGCGTGACGCGTACCGGCGAAATGTGAAAGCACCGGTACATGCTTCATGACAAAAAAGCCCCTGCTCGTAATGAACAGGGGCTTATCATTTCCAGTCCGCTGCAGCTCGATCTCGCTCAAACCGCAACAGCATCATAAGGTCGCGCAGCTCAACGCACGCTGCGCCACGGTCAACAAAACACGGCCCCCGTCATCCCGCGACGGCATGTCGACTATGGCCGCAACGGCAACCGCCCCGCTCACAGCAAACCAAACACCGCCACTCCATTGGTCGCACCCACATAGACTTTGCCCCGCGCGATCATCGGCGTGATGAACTTGTTGCCCGCGCCCCATTGATCGCGCGCACCCGCCTGGTTGCTGTTGTACAACTCGTGCGCGAGGTTGCCCGCGTCGTATGCATGCAAGGCACCCGTCGTGCCGTTTTCCGCCGCCCAGACGATGCCGTTGCTCGTGCCGTTGGCCGACACGGCCGGGGTCGCGCCGGGATACACGAACGTAGTCGGACTCTTCGACGAAGCAGTGGTGGCGAGAAGCGCCCCCGAGACCGGCAGCGCCTTCAGATTGTCGCCCATGCCTCCGTAATACACCACGCCGCCGTAGTAGGCCGGCGATCCCCAGATGCCACCCGCGAGCGTGCCGGTCAACACCTGCCAGTTATTGTTCGCCGTCGGACTGAATTTGCCCATTGAGTCGCGATCGACCACATAGATCAGGTTGTCCTTGCCGGCCGCCACCGCCAGGTGTTTGACGATGCCGCCAGAAGTCGTCTGATCCGGTAACAGCATCACGCCGCCCGAGCCGAAATCGTTGTCCGCATTTGCTTCCGCCACGACGTTGTCCATCGCGAAGTAATCCGTAACGTGCAGGTTTCCTAACGACAGCTTCATCAGCGAGTTACCGAAGTCCCCGTCGATCGGAAAGCCCTGCGCATTCAGCGTGGTGCCAAATGTGCCGTTGCCGTCCACCACGTAAATCGAGGTGCCGTCCGACGCCATCCCCGAGCCGGCCATCCAGATCGATCCCTGACTGCCGTTCGGCGTGATGTTGAGCACGCTGGTCTGTTTCAACGTGTCGGCGCTATACGCCATCAACCAGCCGGTATAGGCGCCGGCCATGCAGTGCGCGGTCCAGCCCATGTAGATGTTGCCGCCGACCAGCGTGAGTGCCGCGCGCTCCGTGTGCAGCGACGGATTGAAGGCGATGATCCCGTTGACGCTGCCCGCGCCGTTGCCCGGGTAGGTTGCCGCGATCTCCGTCGGGCCGCCGGGCACTTCTGCGCCCGTGGTCAGATCGAGCGCGTGAAGACGATGGTGATACGCGCCCCCGCTGTCTTTGGTCATCGCCACCGCATACAGCACGCCATTCGTGCCGCGATTACGGTCGATGACCGGCGTCGACGTAATGCCGATTTCAGGTGTGATGTCCTGACAGCCGCGATCGTCGCTGGGTGCTTCGCCATTGCCGATCAACGAGACTTTCCACAATTGAGCAAAGGTGGCGGCGTCGTAGGCGTACACGCTGTCGTGTTCGGTAACGACGTAGACCACATCGTGCGGCGTGCCGCCGATCGACAGACTGGTCACGAAGAGCGGCTGCGCATCGACCTTGCCGTCCCCGGCGAGGAACGCGACTTTACCGAAGCTGGCTGAGTTGACGTTTGCCAGCGTTAGGGTCGTCTCGGCGAGCATCTGGCCGGTGCGGCCGAGATCGTTGTGATGCATCAGCACGTCGGTGGCATACGCCGTTGTTCCCATGGACGTACTGCTGGAACCCATTGAGCCGGTGCCCCCCGTACTGCCGCCGCTGCCGGTTGTCGAGCCGCCGCCGGCTGAACCGGACGCCGTACCCGGTGCGCCGCCCGAGCCGCCGCCACACGACAGGAAGCCGGCGGCAACGAACGCGATCGCCAGCCACGCGCCCACACGGGACCAGACGTTCGGATTGAACGTACCGGTTTGCGGTCGCTGCATAGTCGCCTCGTTTGCACGATGTCCAGCCAACTCCGTATGTCGAGCAGCGGAGTCGAAAGCGGCGTGTGCCGGCCTGGCTGGAGTGGAGTTTGCGGGCTGTGCAAAACCGCCAGACAACTGGCGTTCACAGCCTTCCATCCAAACGTACGCCCTTTGCCGGACGGCTTGCCGCCATCGTTTCGCGTCTTTCCGCCAGATATCGCAAAAGCGCTTTACAGCAACAAGCTTGCCTGATCGCGGGCGCCAACGACTCGTTTCAGCGAGACCAGACTACCGATCGAAATCAGTAGTACGGATAAGGCGCGTACATCACCGGCGGCGGCGCGACATATCTGGGCGGTGGCGCATAGTAGTACGGTTGCGGTGCAACATAGACCGGCTGCGGCGCGTAATAAGCCGGGGCCTGCGGCTGCGAGATCGTGTTGCCTTTTGAAGTCATGCACTGCGCGTAGGCGGCGTCGTAGCGAGCCTGCAGGCCCGCAGCGGAATACTGCGCGCCATTCGCGCCGTTCGCGCCGCCGATCAACAATCCGCCGCCCGCGCCGATCGCCGCACCCGCGCCCGCATTGCCGGCTGCCGCGCCGATCAGCGCGCCGACGGCGGCACCGCCGAGCGTGCCCAATGCCGCACTGTTCACGCTGGTCGTGGTCGCCGCCTGTGCAGCCCCGTTCGGATCCGTGGAGCGGTTCGCGTAGTCCCGGCATACATAGTCGTCCTGCTGGAACTGCCCGAGCGACTCGCCGCTGCGCGGCAGCGCGACCACACTCGGACCACTCGGTGGCATCACCGCGCAACCACCGAGCGCGAGCGCAAGGACGGCGGCCGGTATGGCAATGCCTATCGACTTAGTGCTGGAAATCATGTTCGTACGCTTCAGAGACACTGGAATTTAAACGTTAGGCCAATCGGCAGCGTCCGTGGTTACTGGATCGTTACAGAAAATTTTTCGCTTACATGACCCAACGGAGACATTCGGCAGAGATTTGGAGATGTTCGGCGTTGTACCGACCCCGACTTCAAGGCGCGCGCCACGGGGACACTTGTCCGGCAACGGGCCAGCACCGCGCCGAGTTACATCCCAAGCGTCGATAGAAAAGTCAGAAGCTCGCCGATGGGGAGGGGTTTTGAAAAATAATGATTGAAGCCGGCCTGCGTGGCATGGCTTTTATAGTGAGGGGTCGAATATCCGCTTAGCGCGACCAGCGTCAACGGCGACGAAATCCGCATTTTGCGTAAAGCGATCGCCACATCGAACCCCGGCATATCCGGTAAGCCGAGATCGATCACCCCCACCGTGGGGCTGAACGTCTCGGCCAGCGTCAAGGCGCTGGTACCGTCATAGGCGACCGCGCATGGATAACCGTGCAGTTCCAGAAGCGCCGCCAGCGCATCCGCTGAATCCTTATTGTCGTCAACGACCAGTACTTTCTGTCCACCGTTTCCGCTCATGTAGGGAGGAGACGGCGAAACTTCGGCGACTTCCTCGTCGACTATCGGCAAGGTGACAACGATACGGCTGCCCGTGCCGGCGCCATCGCTGAAGGCAGCCACCGATCCGCCATGATCCCGCACGAGTCGCTGCACGACCGTCAAGCCTATCCCGAGCCCGGCATCCTGTCGTCCGATCGCGGTAGATGCCTGAGCAAACAGGTCGAACACGCGCGGCAGCATGGCAGCATCAATGCCCACCCCTTGGTCAGCGACCGTGACCTGAACCTCATTACCCACGCGCGCGGCCCTTATTTCGATCGTGTCGGGCTGCAACGTATAGCGCGCGGCATTGTGGATGATGTTGTTGAAAACCTGCTTGAGTCGCGCGACGTCGACTCGAACCGACACAGGTTCACCAGGATACTCGACTTGAACGCGATGGCCGCGTCGACTCAGCTCCGGCAGTGAGATTTCAATTCCGCCGTCAATCAGAGCGGCGATCGGGATGACTTCGGTCTGCAACTCCACCTTGCCACGCGTGATCCGGGAAACATCCAGCAGATCGTTGACCATCCGGGACAAGTGCGCGGTCTGCCGCCCGATGACTGCAAAAGTCCGCTCACGAGTGTCGGCGGTATTGCATTCCGCCAACTCAAGCGCGAGCGAGATTGCGGCAAGTGGATTGCGCAATTCGTGGGCGAGCATCGCCAGAAACTCGTTTTTCCGTACATCGGCGTCCTCGAGCTCTGCTTTCTTTCGACGCAGTTCTTCGAGTGTCAGGAGCATTTCGCGGTTTTGCTGCTCGAGTTCCTCGACCGGCGTCTGCGGCTTGCGCCGGATGAGTTGCTCGACACGGGAACTCAATTCGCGCCCCGAAAGTCGTGGTGTGCCGCGCGGAAGGAATATTTCCAGCGTAACCGTCGTACCTTTGCCCGGTTCTGATTGAATGAAGAAGCCGTCAGTCAGGCGCCGGCTCCCAGGAATGCCTACGCCTGCCTCACCGGGGCGGCCGTGGGAGTCGCTGAGTATTTCGTCGAGATTGGTGATGCCGGCACCGTTGTCGCTTACCTGCGCAATCACGCACTGCGTATCGTCGGCGTCCGTGGCGTCGCCCACGAAAAACGTCAACGTGCCGCCGCCGGCGAACTGAACCGTATTGCGCGCGATTTCCGATACAGCAGTAATGAAGCGGGTCCGCTGTACGTTATCAAGGCCGAATAGCTCGCCGATCTGTCGCGAGCGGTCACGAATGGCCACAAGGCTCAGGTTCGTGCTAATCGGCGTCGAAAGAATGCGGTGACGCATGTCAAGTTGCCTTCACGACGATGATCGTTGCATCGTCGGCGTCGCGCGCGAAGTCGCGGTACAGGACGTTGGCGATCAGGCTTGGATGCCGGTCAGTCAGACCAGGATGACGATTCAGGTTCCAGCGCGTGGAGAGGCCGTCTGTGGTCGCGATGAATACGCTGCCCTTTGACCAGGCTACGTCGCTGGGGCGAACGGTCCGCATGTTATAGCCCACGGTGCCATCGGTTGAAATCAGATGCTCCGTCTCACTGCCCGAACTTACGATTCCGACTATATTCCCGACACCGGCAAACGACATCATTCGTTTGTCTGTATCGAACAACGCAACCGCCATCACCGCGCCTCGCGTTGTTTTGATTCCTTGATGAACGCGACGCAGTACGTCGGCAGGCTTATCGCTGAGCTCGGCCAGGAGGAATATGCTTACCGCCCGGTTCGCTGCCTCCGCTGCCAATGGCCCGTGACCCAATCCGTCAAGCAGGGCAATCCACAGATGCGTCCCAATCTGCCTCACTCCCCACGCGTCACCGCATACGGCCTGCCCGGGCTTCGGGGTGGATTTGGCGCCGATCTGGAACCCGTTCAACGCTCCGTCACGCGAGTCAGCGATTCGCGCGAGCAACGCTGTGCCGTTCCCCGGGACCGAATAGATGTCGAAAAGCGCTGAATGTCGCGCAATGGTGCCGAGGCCCGCCCCTAAACTACCGCCTGTCGAATACCCGTCCGTACGTGCCGATGCAAGGTTGGTGATGCCGGGGCCGCGATCGAGCGCGATGATTTCGAGTCCCTGAGAGGCGCCTTCCAGAAAACTTTTGAGCGTGATTTCGCCTTGACCGGCGTACTTGATAATGTTCGTCGCGGCCTCTGTCACGATCAGGGCAGCGTCGGCCTGAAGTTTTTCCGACAAACCGAGCGCTTGCGCCATATGTATCGCACGCCGGCGTACATCTGCGACACCGCTTTTGTCCGTCAGGCTTAGCGTCGCTTCCATTGAACAATGCTCACTCTGGTACCCTGCCCCACGATGGATGTAATTTCGAATTCGTTGACGAGCCGGCGCGCGCCGCCCAGCCCGAGACCCATGCTCCTCGCCGTACTGAAACCATCCTCGAGCGCATGCTCGATGTCGGGGATGCCGGGGCCGGAGTCTTCAAAAACAAGCTTGATGCCGGGCCGGCCCTCGTGATTGACCTCAGTAATCGTGAGCGTGCCCCCCTTGCCGTGCACCAGCGTGTTGCGGGCTAGTTCGCTCGCAGCGGTGACGAACTTGGTCCGCTCGAGCGTGCCGAAGGCTAACCGCGTGGCCCAATCCTGGACTGCTTTACGCGCAAGATTGACCTGGTCGCCCGAGCGAATGTCCAGTACGACTTCGCTTAATTTAACGATGGCGACTCTCCCGCGTCGCCCAGCGATGCACGCAGCAGTGCCATGCCTTTATCGACATCGAGCGCGGTACGGATTCCGTTAAGCGACATGCCCAGCTCGACCAGCGTAATCGCCACCGCGGGTCGCATCCCGACGAGGACCGTCGCGGCGTCCATGACGCGCGCCATCGCAGCGATATGGCCCAGCGTGCGGCCGATGAAAGAATCGACGATCTCCAGCGCAGAGATGTCAATCAGGACACCCTTCGCACGAGTACGCTCAATCCGCGAGGTCAGGTCGTCCTGCAGGCTCAGCACCAATTCATCATGGAGCTCGACCTGAATCGAAACCAGCAGAAATTCACCGAGCTTGAGAACTGGAATCTGCTCCATCTCAATTGTCCTGCTTCGCGGGCGCGATCTTGCCCACGGCGAGACCAACACGTCGCAACGCAATCTTGAGGGCTTCGGCAAGCGTGGCTTTTGTGACGACGTCGCCCAAGTCGACGCCGAGGTGAACGATTGTTTGTGCAATCTGCGGACGAATACCGCTGATGATGCATTCAGCGCCCATCAGGCGCGCGGCGGCAACGGTCTTCAGCAGATGCTGGGCGACCAGCGTGTCGACCGTGGGTACGCCAGTGATATCGATGATTGCAATGGCGGCTTCGTTTTCGACGATCGAATCGAGCAGGCTCTCCATCACGACCTGCGTGCGCTCGCTATCGAGCGTACCAATCAACGGGAGCGCCACGATCGAATCCCACAGCCGCACCACCGGCGTGGTCAAATCGAGGAGTTCCTGCTGCTGGCGCTCGATGATCTCCTGACGCGTGTTCTGGTAAGCCTCGACGGTCATTAGGCCGAGTTGGTCCAGCGTCTGCGTGAGCTTCCAGTACTCGTCTACAAGACGACCGGAATCCTTGCCGAACTCTTTACGCAGCAAGTCGAATAGCGGTTTTTTCAACGAGAAAATGAAGGTTGCTGTCTCCGCAGGCGAAAATCCCTGAATCACGCGCTCGCGCGACAACGCGGTCAGGTGCGCCCGGATCGGCTGCCACGCCTCGCCGCTCAGTTGCTCGTTATAGTCACTTTTCACCGCCTTGGTGAAACTGGAAAGAAACGCGCGCGACGACTCTTTCAATTCGCCGTCCGAGATCGCCCCCTGCCGCGTGCTGCCTGACAATTGTCCCTCGACCCAAGCCGCCAGAATCGATCCTTCGTTCTTCTCCAGAATGCCCGCAAAATCTGTTTGCTCGCTCAAAGTCCGCTCCCGTATTTATCTCAATTTAGACAGAGTGTCATCATACAGTGCGTCTAGCAGAAGTCGTCAGCGAGTCAGGTCCAATCCGCAGTCGTCATATAAAGGATGCGACCGCGAAATCCTGAGGTCCAGGCGGCGATACACCTGTCCACGATTCGTATGGTGATTACGAGGTCCGAAAGTGGCGGAGTTTGACGGACCTCTGGCCAGACTACTCACCATAAATCTCGATTCGGTTGCGTCCCCGCTCCTTCGCGCGATAAAGCGCCCTGTCGCCTCGGGACAGGGGCTGCTGGGTTCCGACATCCGTCGCCCGCATGATGTCGATGCCGATGCTGACCGTCAGCACGATGGGCTCGTCGTCATACAACAACGGGGTGCTTAACATACGCTGCTGTACGCGTCCCGCGAACGCGATGGCGGCGTCGGTACCGTTATCGGGTAGCACCATCGCGAATTCCTCCCCGCCGAGTCGGCCTACGATGTCGCCTGCACGCATTTCAGCCCGGAGCAGCGCGGCGAAGTGACCGAGCGCGCGGTCGCCGACCGGGTGTCCCCAACGATCGTTGAGCGCCTTGAAGTGGTCCAGGTCGAACATCAGCACAGCGGCCACGCGACTTTCAGCGCGCCGGATACGCGCCAATTCTGCCTCGCTTTGCATCATGAAGTGGCGACGATTGGGCAGTTGCGTCAGGAAATCGATTGTCGCCAGCTCCTGCAGCTCGGCCTCGATGTGCTTGCGATCGGTCACATCCGTGATGAAGCCGTGCCACAGCGTGCTGCCGTCGTCCAGCCGTCGCGGCCGCGCATCGCCCAGCCGCCAGCGCAAGCCTTGTCGCGGCAGGCGCACCCGGTATTCCAGGTGCCACGGCAACAGGCTCGCCGCCGATTCCTTAAGCGATTCGCGGTATGCGTTCAGATCGCGTGCATCGATCAGCGCGTCGATCGTCTCCGCGCTCGTGGCGGCCTCGTGCGGCGTCAACTCGTAAATATCGCGGATTCCGTCGCTCGCGTAGGGAAAAAATGCACGCCCGTCAGGCATCAGCCTGAACTGAAAGACCAGGCCCGGAACCTCGTCGGTCAGGTTCGTGATCAGCTCGATGGATTGCTGAAGCTGCGCGGCCATCTCTCGCAAAGCCGTAATATCGGTCGTCGTACCGACCATACGCAACGCCCGGCCGTCGCTGTCCCGCTTCACCACTTTGCCGCGACTACATATCCACTTGTAGCTGCCGTCCTTGCAACGAATCCGGTGTTCGACCGCGTAGCTGTCGGTTCTGTTTTCAAAGTGAGTCTGCATCGTCGCCCGTACGTATTCGATGTCGTCCGGATGCAAGCGAAGATAGGCCTCTTCGATCCGGTTGCCGATCTCGTGGTCCTCGTAGCCGAGGATCGCCTTCCAGGCACGCGAGTAGTCGATTTCGCCGGTGACGACATTGCGGTCCCAGACGCCGGTCCCGCTGCCGGCAAGCGCCAGCGTCATGCGTTCTCCGCCGGCCTCGAGTTCTTCCACGCGCTCACGCAGCGTCGTAAGCGCTTGATCGCGTTCGTATCCGTGCGCGATCAGCCCTGCCAATTCGCGCAGGAACTCGCGTTGTGCTTCGTCGAGCGTGCGGGGCAACTCGTCTAGCAGGCACAGCGCACCCCAATGGCGTCCATCGGCGCTCGTCAGCGCACAGGCCGCGTAAAAGCGCGGCCTGTGCATTGCGATCCCGTACGCGTCGCCGCGAAAACGCTCGTCGTGCCAGGTATCCGGCACGACGACCGTCCTGTCCGGCATCATGCTTGCGTGTAACGATGGACCTGACAGGTCCGGAGGCAGCATGTCAGGCAACACGCCGTCGACCGCAAGCATCCGCTGACGACGCGCGTCGGACACCATAACCATGGCGGTTGCGACACCGAAATGAACCCGCGCGAGTCTCGTCAACGCCTGGCATTCCCGGCTCGCCGGCGGGACCGCCAGATCGCCGGCCGCGGTTGTAGCGGACGAAACGGCGTGTTGATCGGAATTGTTGCGAACGAGCATAGGAAGCGCTGACCGTTGGAGGCTGGGAGTCATGGCAAGCAATTCTATAACGGCACCGGGCGTCGTTAATTTAGGGGGAATTGTTCCAGTGCTCGCGCCAGAGATGCGTTGCACAGGAGATACGCCGCCTTGCTCATGGCGTTTAACTGGACATTCCGACACGCATGTCGGGTCCGAACCGGATGGCAATCATGTCGCGGTACTTGCAGAGCGAGTATTCGCTCTGGTGGCGTGAACCGGAGGAAACGGTGCTACCGACGCTCGAGGAGCTAGGGATTGGCTTCGTTCCGTTCAGCCCGCCGGGCAAGGGCTTTCTGACCGGTGCGATCAACGAGAACACCGCCTTCGACAAAACAGACTTCCGCAACGTCGTGCCGCGTTTCTCCGAGGAAAACCGCAAGGCCAATGCCCATCTGGTTGAAGTGCTCGGGCAGATCGCCGACGGCAAAAGCACCACGCGTGCGCAGATCGCGCTTGCGTGGCTGCTCGCGCAGAAGCCGTGGATCGTGCCGATCCCCGGAACGACCAAGCTGCATCGGATGGAAGAAAACGTCGACGCGGTGGCGGTCGACCTGTCGGCCACCGATCTGTCGGCCATTGACGTCGCGCTGCAGCAGATCAAAGTAGTGGGAGATCGTTACCCGGCACACCTTCAACAGCGTGTCGATCGCTAATTTTTCTGTTACGCCAACCAGGGGCGGCGCTCGCGTGTTCAAAAGGGGCACAGCAGCAGGCAGCCCTGAACTCTTTTATCAAAGGGATCAGGTCTGCCTGCGTCACGTTTCCGGCAGGAAGCTATTCATCCACCCAGCACTTCCAGCATCTGTGCATTCAAGCCATTGACGAAAGCGTGCTCACCGGGTCCCGGGTTCTCGCGAAACTGCTTCGCACCTTCGACCAGAACCTCATCCACATCCGTTCCGAGGACAGCGATCGTTTCATCGATGAAGACGTCGAGCGGCATCGCCTGTTCGGCCTCGCGGCTGTTCATGAGGTCCGTGCGCACCCAGGGCGGTGCGATCTCGAGTACGCGAACCTTCGTGTTCCGCAGCATGAAGCGTTGCGAGAGGATGTACGAATGCAGAGCCGCCTTGGTCGACGAATACACGGCGGTCACGGCCAGCGGAACGAAAGCCAGAACCGAGCTGGTATACGCGACGACAGCGTCGTTCCTGGTCTTGAGGTGATCGATTAGCGCCGACGTCATCCGGATCGGCCCCATGAGATTGGTCGTAATGGTGGACACCATCAGTGCATCGTCGATGTGACCGCCCGCCTGGTCAGGCTGCATGATCCCTGCGTTGTTGATCAGCACGTTCAGATCGGGATAGTCCGCGATCAGCTGTGCCGCTACCTTCTCGATGCTGGTCGCGTCGGTAATGTCGAGTTCGATTGCAGCCATACCGGGATTCGCCGCCACCACCTCGTCGAGATGGCTGCGCCGGCGGCCGCTGATGATGACCTTGTTGCCGCGCTTGTGGAGCGCCTCGGCTAGCCCGCGGCCAATGCCCGAACCGCCGCCCGTGATGAAGATCGTGTTTCCAGTGAGTTTCATGATCGTTTCCTTGTTGATGCTTCAGTTTCAGTAGTTGATGCTCGCGTGGTCAGGCAGGGAACCGGTCGCCGAACATCGGCAGACCGCTTGCGGATTCGGCCCTGGTCGCTTCGTCCTGAAGGACGTCCCAATGCTCGGCGAGCTTGCCGTCTTCAAAGCGGATGACGTCCGCTGCAATCCACGCAGCCGGCCTGCCGATCGCCGAGAAGCGGCCATGCGCGATGACATAGTCACCCTCGGCCACCATCAGTTGGTTCTCATAGCGCGCGCTGTCAGGCAGCGCGCGAACCAAGTTGAACAAGCCATCGCGTCCCGGCGCAATATGCGCGCTATGTTGAATGTAGCGGTCGGACCAGAAGCGCTCGGCTGCAAGGTAGTCGCGCTTGTTGAACAGGGTCTCGAATGCTTCCAGCGCGAGCGCCTTGTTCTGCTCAGGGGTTGTCTTCGTCATATTGAGATCCTCTTTAAAGATTCAGGTGACGACGCGTTCAGGCGTCAGATAACCGTTTGCCCCCTGTTGCCTGAACGTTCAGGTAAAGAAGGCTATACTTAAGACAATGGTGAATGACATTGTCATTGACGTGGAGTGTGGGCGCCGGCCCCGGCAATGTCAATGGTGATCGACATTGTATTTTTCAATGGGTCTTATTGGGTCGTTGTCGGCCGAAGGGAGGGAGAGTGGGTGTTTCCAGGCAGCAGGCGGTTGAAAACCGGCGCGCGATCGTGGCCGCCGCCGAGAAGCTGTTTCGCGAGCGAGGCGTCGATGCAGTCGGGCTCGCCGAACTGATGAAGGCGGCAGGCTTTACGCAGGGCGGGTTCTACAACCACTTCAAATCAAAAGACGCGCTGGTCGCCGCAGTGATGGAAAAAGCGATGGAAGATGGTGGAGACGCTTTTGCTTCCATAATCGAAAGCGCCAAATCAGCTGACGCTAACGCGGTCAAGCACAACATTCAGTGGTACTTGTCCCCCGACCATCGTGCGAACATCGAGGCGGGCTGCCCCTTGTCGGGTTTTGTAGGCGACGCCCGCCGGTTCGGCGACGTGGCGCGTGGTTCTTACGCGCAAGGTCTCGCGGCAAACCTCGAACGGTTCGCCAAGGTCATCGAAGAGACGGAGGGGATCAGCGAAGGCAGCCGCGGGAAGGCGATCACCTTGTTCAGCCAGATGGTCGGTACGCTGCTGCTTTCGCGTGCGGTTGCAGATGTTGACCCAGCCCTCGCGAATGAAATTCTTGATGAGGGTCGCCAACATCTCCTCACCGCCGTGGACCCGCAACCTGGCATTCAATCGCGTGGACACTCGCGCCGACGGTAGAGAAACATCGCCGCCTCAAGCATATTAAGGAACGTCTACACGACTCGTTTGCGGATCAGCTGCCTTCTGCTCGCTGCACGGCACGAGCGTTGAGCCAGCAAATACCAGCACGGCTCGCGACGTTGGCCGCGATTCCGCTTTGCCGCGATCGCTTACGCATGAGAAAAGGCATCGACGATAAAATCGATGAACACGCGAACCTTCGGCAGATGATGACGATCCGCTGGCCAAAGCAGCCAGATTTCGTCATGGGGATATTGATGCACGAAGTCTCGAAGAACCGGTACCAGCCTGCCGTCGTCGACTGCCGCGCCGGTGACCGAATACGGAAGCGACGCGATACCTGCGCCCGCCAACGCCAGCAAGCGCACGGCATCCGAGTCGGTCGACACCAGCGTAATGGGCACCTGAACGGGCGAGCCCGTCGAAAGTTCGTGCAAGGGCCAGCCCTCCACCCGCCCTTTATCCGGATTGCGATACCGGATGCATCGATGCTTGACGAGATCGGCAGGCTCGCGCGGGATCCCGGTTTCCTCGAGATACGTCGGCGCCGCAACCAGCATCGAAACCTCCTTGCCTAGCGACCGCCCCCGCAAAGTCGAGTCGGTGGGTTGACCGGTGCGAAGCACCAGATCGAAGCCTTCCGCTACCAGATCGACGCGCCGGCTTTCCAGCGCGAGGTCAAGCTGGATTTCCGGATACCGGCGAACGAACGCGTCCAGCATTGGCAAAACAACTGCCCGGCCAATGGCCGGCGCCATGCTAACCCGCAACGGGCCCCGTGGCTGGCTGGTGCTTTCAGAGAGTGCGGCTTCCGCCGCAGTCACCGCCTCGAGGATGTGTTGCGCATGCCGCAACAGCAAGCTTCCCGTTTCCGTGAGTTTGAGGCTGCGCGTCGTTCGCGCGAACAGCGGTCTGCCAATACGCTGCTCGAGCCTTTGTACCGCCTTGGCCACCCCCGACGCCGTCATGTTCAGTTGACGCGCAGCGCAGGCAAAGCTTCCGTCCTGGGCGGTGCGGACGAAAGCGAGCACCGCAGAACTTCCGCGCTCGCCAAACAACTCATCAAGGACAACATGTCGTGATGTATCGGACATTGCGACACCTATCGTGGTCATTTCCGACATCGTATCCTTTAATCACCGTTCCACACGTATCCCGGGCGGCAAAAAGCTGAGGACAAGCTGCGATCGTCCCGTTAGACCGTCCCGGCGAACCCAAAGGAGGAGACGCATGAATCACAAGCATTGGATGAAAGCGGCTTTCGCAGTCGCTTGCTATGTGGCAGTCGCAAATGCCACTGCCGGCGATTTGCTGGCAACGGTCAAAAATCGAAAGGAGATCGTCATTGCGACCGAGGCTGCCTTCATGCCTTTCGAATTCGTCAGCAAGGGTGCGATCACCGGCTACGACGAGGACTTGCTCCACTACGTGCTCGAAGGCCTTCCTGGCGTCAGGCTGACGCAGCGGGACCTGCCTTGGGCAGGGGTGCTGCCGGGTCTCGCCGCGGGGAAATTCGACATGGTGGTCACGGCGGTTGGCATCACGCCCGAACGGGACGACAAGTTTGCTTTCACCGTGCCCGTCGCTGATGCAACCGTCGCATTAGTCAAGCGAGCCAACGACGGCGGCCTTGCGAAGGCGGAAGACATCAGCGGTCGAGTGGTAGGAGCCCAGGTTGGCACATCGCAATTGAGAGCGCTCCAGCACTACGACAAAACGCAGAGAAGTCACGGACACGCGGCGGTGAAAGACATAAAGGAATATGCGACGGTCGATGAAGCCTACGCCGATCTGGCAGCGGGGCGAATCGATGCCGTAGCGCAATCTTTGGCCAATCTCTCCCCCCTCGTCAAGACACGTCCAGATACGTTTGCCATCGTAAAGCCATCGATCGGACCTCAAGCCTACTTCGCATGGGTCGGTCGCAAGGACAACGACAGCGCGTCTCTCGTTAAGTTTTTCAGCGATCGAATTGCGCAAGCCAATTCGAACGGAAAAATGCGTGAGTTGCAGATCAAATGGTTCGGCTTCCCAATGCCCGTGCCCGTGACGCACGTCGCCGCGCCGGCTGACCAGAACTAGCAAAGGATCATCCGATGTTCCTGCAACTCCTGGAGTACCTGCCCGCCTTTGCCGGCGGTGCAACGGTCACAGTGGCGATATCAGCAGCCGCAATTGCGTTGGGGTTCTGCGGTGGAATCGTGCTTCACATCTTGCGCGAATCGGGCAGCCCCACGGCTTACCGGCTCACGCAACTATTCGTCAGCTTCTTTCGCGGTACCCCGATGCTGGTGCAGTTGCTGATGACCTTCTACATTCCGCCCACACTGGGTCTTGAACTGAATCCGTACGTCGCTGCGGTACTCGCACTAGGTCTTAACTCGTCGGCGTATCAATCGGAAATCCTGAGAGCGGGCTTCAATGCGGTATCGAAAGGTCAAGTCGAAGCCGCCCAGATCATGGGGCTCAGCAAGTTCCAGACGTTGACGAAGATCCAGGTCCCCCAAGTACTGCGCCGCACACTGCCTTCGCTGTTGTCAGAGACAGCGGACATCGTGAAGGGATCTGCAATCGTATCGGTCATCGCTGTGACCGACACGCTCCGGGTGGCTAACCAACTTGTGAGCATCACCTATCGGCCGCTCGAAATGTTCGTCATCGCCGCACTCTTTTATCTGGCGTCGATTTCGATCATTCAATGGGGTGGACATTTCGCCGAGTCGGCATGGAAGAGAAAGTCATGAGCATCAGCACTGTCCTGACGAGTGCACCGCTCTTCGCCAGGGCTGCATTGGTCACCGGCGAAATCAGTGTTGCGAGCATCCTTCTCGGTGCTGCGCTAGGTTTCGTGATACATGCCGCTCTGCGAAATTTTCCGCGGCAAATCGGGCGAGCTTATCAAGCCTACGTATGGGTGTTGCGCGGCACGCCGTTCCTGGTGCAGTTATTCATCGTCTACTACGGTGCGCCCTCCATCGGCATTACACCATCGGCGCTACAGGCCGCCATTGGAGCGCTCGCCCTATATGCCAGCGCCTATTTCGCCGAGATATTTCGGTCGGCCTGGAGCGGAATACCGTTAGGCCACGCAGAAGCCGCGCTGAGTCTCGGAATTTCACGGACTGCGCTGTTCCTGAAGATCGAGGCGCCGCAGGCACTTCGGTTTTCGATTCCGTTGCTGGTCAACCAGTCGATCATCGTTCTGAAGGAATCGGCCCTTGCGTCCATGGTAACGGTGCCGGAGCTCACGATGACCGCGGGGCGGGTTGTTGCCGAAACTTTCAGCTTTGTCGAACCCTATTCGCTCCTCGCGCTCGCCTATTGGGCGATGGCCTACGCGATCTCGTCCGTCGGCCGCCGTATCGAGCAAAAGGTCAACTTTTAAAACGTGAAGATGATGCCGCCAACCACAACGATGATCGAAATGAAGGGTGTTGGAAAGTCCTACGGAACGCATCGCGTGCTGAAGCGCTTTGATCTTGCCGTCAATGCCACCGAGATCGTCACGCTAATCGGTCCATCCGGATCGGGAAAGACCACGGCGTTACGGTGCATGAACTTTCTCGAATCCTACGACGAAGGCGTCGTCCTCATAAAAGGACGCAGCCTCGGATACGACTTCGAATGTCCCGAATCAAGGGCACTGCAATCCGCGAGAACACTTGCAGATGTGAGGCGCCCGACTGCAATGGTCTTTCAGCAATTCAACCTGTGGCCGCACATGACAGCCCTTGAAAACGTGATGGCACCTCTGGTTCTGGCGCGCCGCATGGATCGCGAGCAGGCGAGAAAGATCGCCCGGCGAACGCTCGAACGTGTCGGACTGAGCGCGAAGGTGGACAGTTACCCGGGCCGGTTAAGCGGCGGCCAGCAACAACGGGTCGGAATTGCCCGCGCGCTATCCGTGGAGCCCGAGGTCATGTTGCTTGATGAACCGACTTCAGCGCTCGATCCAGAACTCGTCGGCGAAGTACTGAACGTCATCATGCGACTGGCGAAAGACGGCATGACAATGGTCATGGTGACACACGAGATGCGTTTTGCCGCAGAAGTCTCAAGCCGCATCGTTTTCATGGAAGCAGGAGAAATCATCGAGACGGGCACGCCCGACATTCTGACGACCCCGTCGTCTTTGCGGCTCAAACAGTTTCTCACCCCGCTGCGCAGCCGATCGACAGCCAGCACAGCCAACATCCAATGAGGTAAATATGCAAACAAACGATTCGCCTGCCAATTCCTGTTGCGATCGAGACCACGGCACCCCTGACACATACAACGACACGGTCAGATCGCCCATCTCCGCCGACGGACGTCCTGTGCTGGCCACGACCTACGTGGTGCCCGCGAGACACGCTCGTGCGGTAAAACTGGATGCCCGGCAAATCATCCGGATCACGAATACACACGGTACGCAGGTTTGCGACTTGTGGGTCTTCAATCGGAACGACCTCAACGAGTATTTCTCGATTGAACATACGCGCGGAAAGATCACCCGCGTCAATCCCGCAGTGGGGGATGTTCTGTTGACGAATCGACGCCGCCCGATTCTTCGTTTCGACGCAGATACATCATCCGGCATTCACGACACCTTGATCGGCGCATGCGACGTGGGAAGGTATGTCAGCCTCGGCTTTGAAGGCTATCACGATAACTGCGCCGACAATCTGCGTCAGGCATTACTGGCGATTGGTCTGCGTGCGCGTGCTGTGCCGCAGCCGCTCAATCTCTGGATGAACATTCCGGTTTCTACCGAGGGTTTGCTTTCGTTCCAGCCAACCGTGTCCAAACCTGACGACTTTGTCGAATTCACCGCCTCAATGGATTGCGTGGTGGTCATGTCTGCCTGCCCGATGGATTTGAACGGCATTAACGGCAAAAAGCCGGTCGACGTGCACTTCGAAGTAAGGGAAATAAACTAAGGAGTTCGGTGAGTGAAGATTGAAAACTTGAATGGCGTGGGGGCCATCGAACTGACACAGGCCTATGCGCGCGGCGAAATGGATCCTTCGTCAGCATTGGACGTGTATCTCGAAGCAGCCGACGCATCTCGCGGCGTGTTCACGACGGTTCTCAAGCAACGCGCCCAGGACGAGGCGCGAGCGTCGACGATCCGTTGGCGTGCCGGCCGTCCGCTAAGTCCGCTGGATGGCGTACCAGTGGCGTGGAAAGATCTTTTCGACGTGCGCGGTGAGGTCACCACGGCCGGCTCGGAGACTCGTCGCTATGAGCCACTCGCCCGGGCAGACAGCTTTGTGGTCGCGCAGGCAACGCGAGCCGGCATGATTTGTATGGGCAAAACCAACCTCAGCGAGTTTGCTTATTCCGGCCTTGGAATTAACCCCCACTACGGAACCCCAGTCAATCCGCACAACCTGGCGGGACGCCGCGTACCCGGCGGCTCGTCGTCCGGCTCGGCCATTGCGCTTGTAACGGGCTGTGCGCCTGTCTCGATGGCTACGGACACGGCCGGATCCATTCGCGTACCTGCGGCATTCAACGGTTTGGTGGGATTCAAACCATCCAGCCGACGGTACGCCAAAGACGGGCTATTCCCACTTTCGACAACACTCGACTGCATTGGCCCGCTCGCATTCAATGTCGCGGATTGTATTGCGCTGGATCGGATCCTTCGCGGGGATTGCAATGCACTCCCCCCGCAGCGCGATGATGATTTAGCCGGCCGCCGGTTCGTCGTCGATCATCAGATTCTCTCTGACAGCAGGCTCGCCCCGGCCGTCAGAGTCAATACCGAGAAGGTCATCGGCACGCTGCGGCGCGCGGGCGCGCGCATCGAATCGCGATCGTTGTCGTCGCTCACGCGGGTATCCGAACTGGATGCATGCTGTAGCTGGCTGGGATCAATCGAGGCCTTTGCACTGCACCGGACACTACTCAATTCGCCGCGCGCTGCGGCGCTCGACCCACGCGTTCGCACACGGCTCGAGACGACCCGAGTCGTTTCTGCGGCTTGCTACATCGAGTTGTGCGCTGAACGCCTGCAGTTGATTGACGCGGTTCGGGACGAACTGGGTGGAGCAGCTTTGATTTTGCCGACCGTGGCTCACACGGCTCCCGATCTTGCATCGTTGGAGGCGGACGATGCCCTGTTTGCTTCGGTTAATCTGAAAACGCTGTGGCTCACCAAGTTTGCCAGTTTCCTCGACATGGTCGCTATATCTCTTCCGTCCGGCGCTGATCAGGACGGATTGCCGACGGGCATTCAACTCCTCCTGCCATCCCAGCAGGAGGACAAAGCCCTGATTCTCGCAAGTCTGATAGAAACAGCCCTGATCGACCACCGCGATGACGGTGGCGTAGAAAGCGTCGCAGGTTGAAAGATTCGCATCTGCGGCAACCGCCCTCGCGGCAGAGCAACGGACTTCGACGGAACGCCGGCTAGAAAGCAGAAAGCCCTCGAACTCGAGGGCTTTCATTCTTACTACCGATTCCAAACTATATTGTCACGCTACAACCCGGCGATCTCACGCGAAGTTCTTCGACGCGAATTCCCAGTTGACGATGTTCCAATACGCTTCGACGAACTTCGGACGCGCATTGCGGTAGTCGATGTAGTACGCGTGTTCCCACACGTCGATCGTCAGCAGGGCCTTGGCGTCCGTGGTCAGCGGCGTAGCAGCGTTGCTCGTCGACACCAGATCGAGCGAACCGTCGGCCTTCTTCACCAGCCATGCCCAGCCCGAGCCGAACGTGCCGACTGCGGTCTTGGCGAATTCTTCCTTGAACTTGTCGAACGAACCCCACTTGGCGTTGATCGCGTCAGCCAGTGCGCCGGCAGGTGCACCGCCGCCTCGCGGCGACAGGCTGTTCCAGAAGAACGTGTGGTTCCACACTTGAGCCGCGTTGTTGAACACACCGCCGGATGCCTTCTTGACGATCTCTTCAAGCGACAGGTTCTCGAACTCCGTGCCCTTGATCAGATTGTTCAGGTTGGTCACATAGGTCTGATGATGCTTGCCGTAATGAAACTCGAGCGTCTCTTCCGACATGTGCGGAGCGAGTGCGTTTTTCGCGAACGGCAGCGGCGGGAGCGTATGTTCCATGGTGCTTTCCTTGTGTCTGTATCTGTTGTGGGGGGAGTCTGCGGATAACGCTTTAGAGCACTCGATTGTAGGCGAGTTGGAATAACCCCGCAAACCAGCGGACTTTATGCCTGGCATCGGCGAACATGCTGCACATATAGCGTAATTAGTGCTTTCGCAGGGTCGTGCCCGGCCCATGCGGAGGTCAAAAGTACGCTTTCGCGAGCTGTCGGCGAAGTGTCAGAAACCGTCGGTCAGGCGCGGTTGCACATCGGCAAGCGCAATGTCCGCTGCCCCTTCGGCGAGATGCACCGTGAGGCGCCGCCCCGGCTTCAGCGACGACGGCGAGCGCACCGCGCGGCCGCTCTGTGCATCGAGCACCGCTGCATAACCCCGTTCCAGCGTGCGCTGCGGACTCAGCACTTCGAGCCGCGCCGCGAGCGTTTCGATACGCGCAGTCTGACGTTCATGCTGGCGTAACAATGCAGCGTCCAGACGCTGCGTGAGATTGCCGAGCTTCACCTGGTGCGCGGCGAGATCCGGGCGCCAACGCTGCCAGCGCATCTGCAGCAGAGAAAACCGCGCTCGCGCATCACGCACGGGGCGCGCGCCGGCCGATGCCAGCCGCACGCTCAATTGTTGAAGGTGCGTGCGCTGCCGCGCGAGCCGCTCGGCCGGCGACACCAGCCGACGCGCGAGCCAGTCGAGTTGTTGGGCGCGCCGCTCCATCATGCGGCCGAAGCCGCGGGCGAGCGTCGCATGCCGATGATCGAGTTCGCGGAGCAACAATACGCGCTGCGGGCTGACGAGTTCTGCCGCGCCGGTGGGTGTCGGCGCGCGCACGTCGGCGGCGAAGTCGGCGATCGTGAAATCGGTTTCGTGACCGACGCCACTCACTACCGGGATCGCGCTTTCTGCAATCGCGCGCGCGAGCACTTCTTCATTGAATGCCCACAGGTCTTCAATCGAACCGCCGCCGCGGCACACGATCAGCACGTCGACTTCGCGCCGTGCGTTGGCGGCGTCGACCATCGCGGCGAGCTTGGCGCTGACGCCCGCACCTTGCACCGGCGCCGGATAGACGATCACCGGAATATGCGGCGCGCGACGGGATAAAGTGGTCAAGACGTCACGCAACGCGGCGGCTTGCAACGACGTTACGATGCCGATCGCACGCGGATGCGCCGGCAAGGCGCGTTTGCGTTCGGCGGCGAAGAGACCCTCTGCTTCGAGCTGGGCCTTCAGCCTGAGAAACGCTTCGTAGAGACGCCCCTGCCCGGTGCGGCGTACCGCTTCGACATTCAGTTGCAGTTCGCCGCGCGGCTCGTACATCGTCACCAGCGCGCGCACTTCGATGCGGTCGCCTTCGCGCGGTGTGAATTCGGCGTATTGCGCACGACCGCGGAACATCACGCAACGCATCTGCGCCTGTGCGTCCTTGATCGAGAAATACCAATGGCCGCTCGCGGCACGCGTGAAGTTCGACACTTCTCCCGCCACCCAGACAAGCGGAAACGAGCGTTCGAGCATCGTGCCGATCGCGCGGTTGAGCGCGGAAACAGGGACGACGACTTCACCGCCGGGCGTAGCCGACGAGGAAAAAGGGTTTTCGGGATTCATGCGAGGAATATGTTTGACTGGCCGGACAGACGATAGACCGAGCGGCCATCGGCGTCCAGCGCGGCGTCCGAATTGTAAAAAGTGTCCACATGGCGGGACTCGCTAGACGAATGGCGCCACATCGCCCGCCAGGCCGCGTGGATGCGAAGCATGTCATTGATTTATATGGTGTTTATATCTCATTAAAGAGAGTGATTGCCGATACGGAGCACTCGGCGCGGCCCTCTCGGGCCATCGAACGGCAGGTTCTCCACAAAGTTATCCACAGGCTGGGCGTGTCGCTCGACGGGTCAACTCGCCGCGCGGCGCAAGATGCGCGACTTGCCGGGCGGGACGCACGCGCGCTAGAGTGGCGGGTTCGACAGCATGCCGAACGCCCCCGCAGCGCTCGCCAATACGGCACACTGCACGAGCGCAGCGGATGCTGCCGCTGCTTCGTTTTTTCGCTTCACTTTTCGATTGCCCGGAGAATCGCGTTGATGCTTGCCTCGCGTAATGCGCCTAGCGCTTCCACGCCGCCGTCCTGCCCCCTTCGGACGTGCGGCGCATCGTCCGTCCGTGCGGCTTGCCAATGAGCGAACTGAACGACCGTCTCGAAGCTCGCCTTGCGCGCGAATGGCAGCAGCGCGGTCCGCTTGCGTGGGCACTGACGCCCTTCGCGTGCGTGTTCGGCGCGATTGCCGCCGCGCGCCGCACCGCCTTCTCGCTCGGCTGGTTGAAATCCGTGCGCGTCGGCGTGCCGGTGGTGGTGGTCGGCAACGTGACCGTCGGCGGCACCGGCAAGACGCCGACCGTCATCGCGCTGGTCGAAGCCTTGCGCGCAGCCGGCTTGACGCCAGGCGTGGTGTCGCGTGGCTATGGCGCGCGCGTCAAGGGGCCGACGCCCGTTACGCCGGCGTCGGCGGCGAGCGTCGGCGGGGATGAACCACTGCTGATCGCGCGGCGCACCGGCGCACCGGTGTGGGTCTGCCCCGATCGCGTCGCGGCCGCGCAGGCGCTGTGCGCCGCGCATCGCGAAGTCGACGTGATCGTCAGCGACGACGGCTTGCAGCATTACCGCCTCGCCCGCGACGCGGAACTCGTGGTCTTCGACCATCGGCTCGGCGGCAACGGCTTCCTGCTGCCGGCCGGTCCGCTGCGCGAACCGCTGTCGCGCCGCCGCGATGCAACGCTGATCAACGATCCGTACGCACGCACCCTGCCCGCGTGGCCGAACACGTTCGCGCTGAAACTCGCCCCCGCCGACGCATGGCACCTCGACAACCCCGGCCTGCGCCGCCCGCTCGCGCAATTTGGCGGCGAGCGCGTGCTGGCCGCGGCCGGCATCGGCGCGCCGGAGCGTTTTTTCGCGACGCTGCGCGCGGCCGGTCTCACGCCCGCTACCCGCGCCTTGCCGGATCACTATGCGTTCGAGCGCAATCCTTTTGCAGACGTGGACGCCGACGCCATCCTGATAACCGAAAAGGATGCGGTAAAATTAGGGTCCTGGCACGACGCGCGCATCTGGGTTGTCCCGGTCGAAGCCGCGCTCGATCATCGCCTCATTGCATTAGTTGTGGAGAAAGTCCGTGGACGCTCGCCTGCTTGAAATTCTCGTCTGCCCGATCTGCAAGGGCCCGCTTAGCTACGACCGTTCGGCGCAGGAACTGATCTGCAACGCGGACAAGCTCGCTTATCCGATCCGCGACGGTATTCCCGTGATGCTGGTCGACGAAGCACGGCAGACCGTGGAAGGCACGCCGGTCGATCTGAATCCGGGCTCCGTGGCCTGATTCAGTTGTGCCCACGCGGGGCGGCTGCTGCGTTTTGCGCGGCCCGCTTTTCTGATCGGCATTTGCCGTCTTTTCCCGTCAGCGCCCGCGTGTACTCGCGAGCGCTTTCTTCCGGTTTCATCGCCGCGCGTCCTTCCGATGACCCACGCTAACGCCACCTCTCCTCCGTTCATCGCCGTCGTGCCGGCCCGGCTCGCTTCGACACGTCTGCCCAACAAGCCACTCGCCGACATCGGTGGCAAGCCGATGGTGGTGCGGGTCGCCGAACGTGCGCGCGAATCAGGCGCGCAACAGGTGCTGATCGCGTCCGACGCGCAAGCGGTGCTGGATGTGGCCCGCGAGCACGGGTTCGAGGCCGTGCTGACACGTGCCGATCATCCGTCGGGCACCGACCGCCTCGCGGAAGTGGCAGCGCAGTTCGGCTGGAGCGACGAGACAATCGTGGTGAACGTTCAAGGCGACGAGCCGCTGATCGATCCGGCGCTCGTGTGCGGCGTCGCGTCGCACCTCGCGGCGAGCAGCGGCTGCGCGATCGCGACCGCGGCGCACCCGATCACCGATCCTGCGGAAATTTTCAATCCGAACGTCGTCAAGGTCGTGCTCGATGCGCGTGGCGTCGCACTGTATTTCTCGCGCGCGCCAATTCCCTGGGCACGCGACGCGTATCAGCCCCATTGGCCCAACGTCGCGTCCATGCCGGCGCCGCCCGCACCCGCGGTGGTCCACCGGCATATTGGCTTGTACGCGTACCGCGCCCAGTTCCTGCGCACTTACCCGAAACTGGCGATATCGCCCATCGAGCAGGTCGAAGCGCTCGAACAACTCCGCGCGATGTGGCACGGCGAGCGAATCGCGGTGCTCGTCACTCAGAATGCGCCGCTGCCCGGCGTCGACACGCCCGCTGATCTCGCGCGCGTACAGGCTTTATTCGGGTCTTGAGCGTAAAAACCCATGGCATAATCGGACGGTTGTGCGCGCCTCCCGTTAAAGAGCGAGAGTCGGGGTTTGCCCAGGTCGCACCGTTGCCGTCTCGCAGCGCCGTCGTTTTCGACGTGCAGCGCGAGACTTGAAACGGCAGTCGACGCGGGTCCCTGGACGAATCGTGGGATAGCTGCAGCGCCGCCAAAGAATTCACATAGATCTGGAGATATCACATGCGTTTGATTCTTTTGGGTGCGCCTGGCGCGGGTAAGGGCACTCAGGCGAACTTCATCAAGGAAAAGTTCGGCATTCCGCAAATTTCCACGGGTGACATGCTGCGCGCGGCCGTCAAGGCAGGCACGCCGCTCGGCCTTGAAGCCAAGCGCTTCATGGATGCCGGCGAACTGGTCACCGACGAACTGATCATCAACCTGGTAAAAGAACGTCTGCAGCAGCCGGACTGCGCGAACGGTTATCTGTTCGACGGTTTCCCGCGCACTATCCCGCAAGCTGAAGCCATGAAGCAGGCCGGTGTCGCGATTGATTACGTGCTGGAAATCGACGTGCCGTTCGACGAGATCATCGTGCGTATGAGCGGCCGCCGCTCGCACGCCGCGTCGGGCCGTACGTACCACGTCAAGTTCAATCCGCCGAAGGTCGAAGGTATTGACGACGTCACGGGCGAGCCGCTGATCCAGCGTGACGACGACAAGGAAGAGACGGTCAAGAAACGCCTGGACGTATACGTTGCGCAGACCAAGCCGCTGATCGAGTACTACAACAATTGGGCGAAGAACGGCGACCCGTCGAGCTCGCTGAAGGCGCCGCAATATCGGCGCATTTCGGGCCTCGGCACGGTCGAAGACATTCGTACCCGCGCGTTCGACGCGTTGAAGTAATCTCGCCTCTGTAAGTGCTGTTCGAGAAACCCGCCCATTCCGGCGGGTTTTTTATTGCGCGCCGCGTGGCGTGGCGCGCACCTCCGCTTGCATTTGTCCGCCACGCCCCGCATTAATTAGCCATCCGTAGCGGTTCCCTGCACTGCGTGTCGCGACACACCCCCCACCCACCCGCCGCTGCGCTTTCCGCATCGCAGCATAGCCGTTACAATCGTTCATCGAAAAAATACTCGATCGAGACATTACTGAACCGTAGCAAAGGAGAAGACATGGAGATTCGTGACAACGTATTCCTGATCACCGGCGGTGCATCGGGCCTCGGCGCGGCCACGGCGCGCCTGTTCGTCGAGAATGGCGGCAAGGTGGTGCTCGCCGATCTGAATCAGGACGCCGGTGAGGCGCTCGCGAAAGAACTCGGCGGCGTGTTCGTCAAGTGCGACGTGAGCCGCGAAGACGACGCCACGCAAGCAGTCGAAGCCGCAACGAAGCTCGGCACGCTGCGCGGCCTCATCAATTGCGCGGGCGTCGCGCCGGCTATCAAGACGGTGGGCAAGGACGGTCCGCATCCGCTCGAGTCGTTCTCGCGCACCATCTCCATCAATCTGATCGGCACCTTCAACATGATCCGGCTCGCCGCCGCGGCGATGTCGAAGAACGAGCCGAATGCGAATGGCGAGCGTGGCGTGATCATCAACACGGCATCGGTGGCCGCGTACGACGGCCAGATCGGCCAGGCGGCTTATGCGGCGTCCAAGAGCGGCGTGGTCGGCATGACGCTGCCGATCGCACGCGATCTCTCGCGCAACGCGATCCGCGTGATGACGATTGCGCCCGGTATCTTCGAAACACCGATGCTGCTCGGCATGCCGCAGGAAGTGCAGGACGCGCTCGGCGCGATGGTGCCGTTCCCGCCGCGTCTGGGCAAGCCATCCGAATACGCGATGCTGGCCAAGCAGATCTTCGACAATCCGATGCTCAACGGCGAAGTGATTCGTCTGGACGGCGCGATCCGGATGCAGCCGAAGTAACGGGGATATCCAGCGTGCCGCTTCAGGCGGCTGCGCCAATGAAAAACGCCTGCACATGAACCCTGTGCAGGCGTTTTGTTTTGACTCGTTAGAAAGCGCCTTTCTAGTCGCGATCGTCGTGCTGGGCGCGTTGACGCAATTCATGCAACTGCGACTCCACCACCGTCGCGTCTTCGGCGTCCGGCCGGTCGCCGAGATAGCGCTCGAGATCCTCGAGCGCCGGGCGCAGATAATCGAGCCGCGCATAGGCGAAACCGCGATCGCGCACTTCCTCGATACTTTCGGGCAACAGGATCACGAGACGCTGCTGCACCGCCAACAGACGCTGCCAGCGTTCCGTCTGAAGATAAGTGGACTTCAGATTGCGCAGCATGCGAGCGATGATCTCGCGGCGCGTGGCCGGTTGCAGCAGCATGCGCAGCGCCCGGCTCACCGACTCGCCCGCCGACGCCACATACGGCTCCAGCATGTCCACCATCTGCGATTCGGACAGCGAATGCCCCGTGGTCGGGTCGAGCATCACGTCGCCCTCAGGCGTCGTCACGCGTAACAGGAAGTGACCCGGAAACGACACGCCCCGCGCCGGAATGCCGATCTGCTCGGCCATCTCCAGATATAGCACTGCCAGCGAAATCGGAATGCCACGGCGCCGTCTGAGCACGGCATTCAGATGGCTATTGTCGGGATCGTAATAATCGTTGAGGTTGCTGGCGAAACCCAGCTCGCGGAAGAAGAACCGGTTCAGGACACCGACCTTCTGCTTGATGTCGGCTTCGTCCGGCATGCGGCGCTGCAGGCGTACCACCAGCTCGTCGATTTCGGCCAGCGTGCCTTGCAGATCGAGATCGGGGTAAGCGTCCTGCGCGAGCGAGAGCGCTGCCTCGGTCAGCGGCAGGCTGTCGTCGTCGGCAACCAGCGTGCTGAAATAGTCGAGAACCCGCGTCATCGTGATCACTTCACTCGCCTTTTGAAATACGCGTACTTGAAGCCCATCAGCCAAAGCATACCGAAATATAGCGCGGCGAACAGAACGAGGCATGCCCCCAGCAACACGATACGGTCGAGCGGGCGATCATGCATGCCGATCCAGTCGAAGCTGATCGCCAGCCAATGCATCGTGCCGCCGAGCACCAGACAGGCGCCGAGCAACTGCACGAAGAATTTGAGCCAACCGTTCGACGGCATGTAGATGCCGCGCTTGCGCAGGCCGAGGAACAAGAACAGCGCGTTGACGCACGCGCCGAGCCCGACGCTCAAGGTCAGGCCCGCATGCGCGAAAATCGGCACGAACAGAAAGTTGCTCAACTGCGTGACGATCAGCACGCCGACGCCGATCTTCACCGGCGTCTTGATGTCCTGCTTCGCGTAGAAGCCCGGTGCGAGAATTTTGATCAGAATCAGGCCGATCAGGCCAATGCCGTAAGCCGACAGCGCACGGCCGACCATCACCACCGAGTTGCCGTCGAACTTGCCGTAGTGAAATAGCGTGGCGGTAAGCGGCAGGGCGAAGAAAAACAGCGCGACAGCGCTCGGCGCGGCCAGCAGGAAAGTGACGCGCAGACCCCAGTCGAGCAGCGAGGAATACTCGTGCGGATCGGCGTCGACGTGCGCCTTCGACAAACTCGGCAGCAGAATCGTGCCGAGCGCGACGCCGAGCAGCGCGGTCGGAAACTCCATCAGCCGATCCGCGTAGTTGATCCACGAAACGGCGCCCGGGCCGATGCGCGATGCAATATTGGTGTTGATGATCAGGCTGATCTGCGCGACCGACACGGCGAACATCGCCGGCACCATCTTCGACAGCACGCGCTTCACGCCGCGATGCGCAAGCGCCTTCAGCGGATTCAGGCCGATGCGCGGCAGCATGTCGATCTTCTTCAGACCCGGCAGTTGCACGATGAATTGCAACACGCCGCCGGCGATCACCGCCCACGCCAGCGCATAGACCGGCGTTTGCAAGCGCGGCGCGACGAACACGGCCGCGAAGATGAAGGCGACGTTCAGCAGGACCGGTGCGAAAGCGGGCAGTGAAAAATTCTTGTACGTATTCAGCACGCCCGACGCCAGCGACGTCAGCGAGATGAAAATGATGTACGGGAACATGATGCGCGTCATCGTCACGGCGAGTTCATACGCGTGACCTTCATGCGTGAGACCGGACGCGACAATGAACACCACGCCCGACGCCCCCACCACTCCGATCACCGAGAGGATCGCGAGCGCCCAGGCCAGCACGGTGGAGGTGGCGTCGACGAGCGCCTTGGTGGCGTCGTGTCCTTGCTGGTTCTTGAACTCCGCGAGAATCGGGACGAAGGCCTGCGAGAACGCGCCTTCGGCGGAAATACGGCGCAGCAGGTTTGGAATACGGAAGGCGACGTAAAACGCGTCAGTGTATTGACTGGCACCGAACGCACGAGCGATCAGCGTTTCGCGGGCCAGTCCGGTCACGCGCGACAGCAGCGTGAAGCCGCTGACCGTCAGCAGGGCTCGGAATAGATTCATGGGGCGCTTATTATACGGGTGCCGCAGGTGCGGACGACGAGCCGGAACGCGAGTCGGACCGATTTGCGCCGCAGACGTTCGTTGGGATGAGCGGATCGGACCGTTTTTTGTTGTCTGCCGCACACCTCACCTGTCCCGCTCTCGCCGGCAAACCCGGAGCCCGTGGCGGCTTACAGAATCCAGAAGCGTGCGCGGCAGCGCTGCACATCAGGATTGGCGAATCCCCCGTTGCCACGTGCCTGATTTTGTTGCTATAATCGCCGGTTTCGAAGCTCGCTCAATTTTCGGACGGGGTTCGGCACGCGATACTCAAACGGCACGCAAGCCGTATTGAGGCGCCCACCAAACTCGAAAAACTCCGGAACACGGGCCAGCCTTCGCGTAGTTCGATCGATTATTTCGACACTTTTGCGCTCTTGGGCAATCGCTTCCAAGAGTTCGATCTAAAAGCAGCACCTACCGCTTGAAGGTCAGGTACTGGAAACAGGAACAGGATAAGGAACCGTCATGGCTAACACCGCACAAGCACGCAAGCGCGCCCGCCAGGCCGCCAAGGCAAACTCGCACAACTCGGCACTGCGCTCGAAGTTCCGCACGGCTATCAAGGCTGTTCGCAAGGCAATCGAAGCCGGCGACAAGGCTAAGGCCGTCGAGATCTTCCAAGCGTCGTCGAAGACCATCGACATCATCGCCGACAAGAAAATCGTTCACAAGAACAAGGCAGCTCGCAACAAGAGCCGTCTCGCTGCAGCCCTCAAGGGTCTGCAAGCGCCCGCAGCGCAGTAAATCCGGTCAGCCCGCTTCGGTGGGCTACCTCCTGTTTCCGCTGCATCAGAATGGCTCGCTTCGGCGAGCTTTTTTGCTTGGGGCTTGTTAAGCCTGATCTCGGTCCGCGCGCGTGTCAGCTGGCGGCTATGTTGAAGCCTCCGCTGAAGCCAACGCTTCTTTCAGGCATAAAAAAACCCGCTGCCGGCGGGTTTTGTTTTGCTGATCCTGCTTGCGCCTTAAAGCGTGTTCTTACCCTGCTGCGTGCCGTGTTCAGGTGGCAACTCACACGCCTCGGTGACGACGAGGTCATTGTCTTTCGCAAAGTTCAGGACGAAATCGAAGGCCATCGGTTCGATGTCGCGCAAGCGCGAATCGAGAATCACGCATTTGAGGTCGCCAAGCATGGTTGGCCGGACGTACAGCGAGTATTGCAGGTAAGCGTTCCGCCCCCTGCCGCCCGGGCTGGGGCCGAAGCATGACATCACGCCTGCGAGCCGCTCCGACCAGTCGCTCGGCCGAAACTTTCTTCCCGTCGACGTAATGCCCTGAATGAAATATTCGGTTGGAACTGCTTCGGCCATGTAGGAATACCTGTGTGACTGCCCAGCGGGATGACGGCAAAGCGGCTTTGAGGATGCCTGAACACGCCGCAGACGCAAGCAAATGCCGCTACGGAGCGCTACGCCACCATACGCCGCGAAGGCTGGTTGAACCGCCTCAACGTTCATCATGACGGCGCACGGCGAAAAAACTTTCCGCGTCGCGCGAGCCGTGTCCCGTAAGCGGAATACCGGCCTGCTGGGCTTTGGGATAACCGCCAGATTATAGCGCAGCGGACCTTTTTCCGCAGCGCACACAAGCTTTGTCTGATGGTTGCGCGAGGCTTTCAGGCAGCTCGCCCGGCCTTTTGGCCGACTCGTCAAACGGAGCGAAATCCTTTATGCTGCATTGAGTTACCACAAACGACGGCGGCGCCGTCCGGCAATCCTGCCGGGTGAGACCGCCGTATTTGTTTCATGACCGCCAAGAAAATTCGCCATTACCTGCAGTTCAAGGATTTCTCGCTGGAAGACTACGAGTACGTGCTGGAACGCGCGCGCATTCTGAAACGCAAATTCAAGAACTACGAGACTTACCACCCGCTGCACGACCGCACGCTCGCGATGATCTTCGAGAAAAACTCGACTCGCACGCGCCTGTCGTTCGAAGCCGGCATCTTCCAACTGGGCGGCCACGCCGTCTTCATGAGCACGCGCGACACGCAGCTCGGCCGCGGCGAACCGATCGAAGACGCAGCGCAAGTGATCTCGCGCATGGTCGACATCATCATGATCCGCACGTTCGGCCAGGACATCCTGCAGCGCTTTTCCGAGAATTCGCGCGTGCCGGTGATCAACGGGCTGACCAACGAATATCACCCTTGCCAGGTGCTGGCAGACATCTTCACTTACTTCGAGCACCGCGGGCCGATTCGCGACAAGACGGTTGCGTGGGTGGGCGACGCCAACAACATGCTGTACACGTGGATCGAAGCGGCCCAGATTCTCGGCTTCAGGCTGCGCCTGTCCACGCCGCCGGGCTACAAGCTCGACCGCGCGATGGTCGCCGCCGAAAGCGCACCGTTCTACGAGGAATTCGACGATCCGAACGAAGCTTGCGCCGGCGCCGACCTGGTCACTACGGACGTGTGGACCAGCATGGGATTCGAAGCCGAAAACGAAGCACGCAAGAAAGCCTTTGCAGATTGGTGCGTAGACGCCGAAATGATGGCGCGCGCCAATCCGGATGCACTCTTCATGCACTGCCTGCCGGCCCACCGCGGCGAGGAAGTCAGCGCGGAAGTGATCGACGGCCCGCAAAGCGTCGTGTGGGACGAAGCCGAAAACCGCCTGCACGTGCAAAAAGCGTTGATGGAATATCTGCTGCTTGGCAAGCTGAATCACTAAGCGAGCCACTGCGCAGCACCTGCGTGAAGCGCGACGGGGGCCTTGAATACGAGGCAAGGCAACCCCGTCAGTGCCACGCGTCGGGCCGGCGTCCACAGTTGCACGCGGACCCGGCTATGTCACCGCACTGCCCCAAAAACGCGGGCACCCTGCGGTTTAGTGTCAAAATAGTGGTTTTCCGCGCTCCGGAACCGCCGGTTCGCCTTGTTTTCCAGCTTTTTCCAGCTACGAGTTCACCATGAGCGATATCAAGAAAGTCGTGCTCGCCTATTCGGGCGGCCTCGACACCTCCGTCATCCTGAAGTGGTTGCAGGACAACTACGACGCCGAAGTCGTCACGTTTACGGCCGACATCGGCCAGGGCGAAGAACTGGAACCGGCCCGCAAGAAGGCCCTGCAACTCGGCATCAAACAGGACAACATCTTCATTGAAGACCTGCGCGAGGAATTCGTGCGCGACTACGTGTTCCCGATGTTCCGCGCCAACACGATCTATGAAGGCGAGTACCTGCTGGGCACGTCGATCGCACGTCCGCTGATCGCCAAGCGTCAGATCGAAATCGCCCGCGCAACCGGCGCGCAAGCGGTGTCGCACGGCGCCACCGGCAAGGGCAACGACCAGGTTCGCTTCGAACTTGGTTACTACGCGCTGGAACCGGGCATCAAGGTGATCGCACCGTGGCGTGAATGGGATCTGCTGTCGCGCGAAAAGCTGCTCGCGTACGCCGAAAAGGCCGGCATTCCGATCGAAATGAAGCACAAGCAAGGTGGCGCGCCGTATTCGATGGACGCGAACCTGCTGCACATTTCATTCGAAGGCCGTCACCTGGAAGATCCCAAGGCCGAAGCCGAAGCCGATATGTGGCGTTGGACGGTGTCGCCGGAACAGGCGCCCGACCAGGCTGAATACATCGACATCGAATACGAACACGGCGATCCGGTCGCGATCGACGGCAAGCGTCTGTCGGCGGCGGAAATGCTGACGGAGCTGAACCGTTTGGGCGGCAAGCACGGCATCGGCCGTCTGGATCTGGTGGAAAACCGCTACGTCGGCATGAAGTCGCGCGGCTGTTATGAAACGCCGGGCGGCACGATCATGCTGAAGGCGCACCGCGGCATCGAGTCGATTACGCTCGACCGCGAAGTGGCGCACCTGAAAGACGACCTGATGGCACGGTACGCTTCGCTGATTTATAACGGCTACTGGTGGAGCCCGGAGCGCCGCGCAATTCAGGTGCTGATCGACCATACGCAAGAGAAGGTCAACGGCTGGGTGCGTGTGAAGCTGTACAAGGGCAGCGTGTCGGTTGTCGCGCGCGATTCGAAGGAAACGCTGTTCGACAAAACCATCGCCACGTTCGACGACGACGGCGGTGCGTACAATCAGGCCGACGCCGGCGGGTTCATCAAGCTGAACGCACTGCGCATGCGGATTGCGGAAAACGCACGCCGTCAGCGTAACTAAGCATTGGAGGCGTCCCAGTGAAGGCTTAACTTCGCGTGAGCGAAGTTAAGCGCCGCGAGGCGCGGCCGGAGCCGAAGCGCGGATGCGAAAAAAGGCGCCGGGAGGAAACTCCCGGCGCCTTTTTCAATTGCGGCATCCCGCTCCCCCTGCCACGAAAAGCCAGCCCCGCCTTCAACTCCAAATTGCTTTTGCGAGCGCCAAACCCCTCTGCGCCGCCCGGTCGGCCGCCATTGACCGGCACCGGTGCCTGCTGCGTCACAAACAAACCGGCTCCGCTTCCAACTTCACGCCAAACCGCGCCAGCACATCCTGCTGAATCGCATTCGCGAGCGCCAACACCTCCGCCCCGCTCGCCCCACCGCGATTGACCAATACCAAGGCCTGCCGCTCATGAACCGCCGCGGCGCCCATCGCCCGGCCTTTCCACCCGCATCGATCGATCAGCCAGCCTGCGGCAAGCTTCACCCGGCCGTCCGGCTGAAGGTAGGACACGACCTCCGGCTCCCGTACCTTTAGCGCCTCGAACTCCACCGCTTCGACCACCGGATTCTTGAAGAAACTTCCCGCATTGCCGAGCACTAGCGGATCAGGCAGTTTTGCACGCCGCACCGCGACCACCGCATTGAAGATCGCCTGCGCAGCCGGCTGCGTGCCGTCATGGCCGCCCGCGGCCAGCTCACGCGCAAGATCCGCATACCCGGCGCGAGGCTGCCAAACCTTCGGCAAACGGAAAGTGACCGATGTGATCACGAAACGGTCGCGCCCTTCGCGCTTGAAAAAACTGTCGCGATAGCCGAATCGGCAAGCGTCAGCATCGAGTTCGACTACGGCGCCCGTTTCCAGCTCCACCGCCCGCAGCGACGCAAAGCGCTCGCACATTTCCAGGCCGTAAGCGCCGATATTCTGAATCGGCGCCGCTCCTACCGTACCCGGAATCAGCGCGAGGTTCTCCAATCCAGACAGCCCTTGCGACAAAGTCCATGCCACAAACTCATGCCACGGCTCGCCTGCCGCCGCCTCGACGTACCACGCGTGGTCGTCCTCGCGCACGATGCGGCGGCCTTGCATCTCCACCAGCAGGACCAATCCGGCGAAGTCGCCCGTCAACACGACGTTGCTGCCGCCGCCCAGCACCAGCCGCGGCAGGCCGGCAACACGCGGATCGCGCACGGCCGCCATCAGTTGCGCTTCGCGCTCGATCCGGCACGCAAACTGCGCGCGGACATCAAAGCCGAAGGTGTTATGCGCCTTCAGCGGATAGCCGGCAAGAAAGGCAGCAGAATCGGATTGAGACATCAGAATGAGAATAATGAAACGACGAATCAAACAACAACGGGCCCCCGCCGCGCGACAATGTGCGACGGCCTTGGGCAAAAGGGAGTGGCGTCGGTAAAATGACGTCCGGTCCGTGATTATAGCGAGTGCCCCGTGAGCAGCCGACCGGCCGCGCCACGCACCGCAGCACTATTGGGAGAAAACAATGCCATCGTTCGACGTCGTCTGCGAAGCAAACATGATCGAAGTCAAGAACGCGATCGAGCAGTCCAACAAGGAAATTTCAACGCGCTTCGACTTCAAAGGGTCGGACGCGCGCCTCGAGCACAAGGAAAACGAAATCACCGCCTATGCCGACGACGACTTCAAACTCGGCCAGGTGAAAGACGTCATGCTGTCGAAAATGGCTAAGCGCAACGTGGACGGGCGCTTCCTCGACTATGGAAAGATCGAGAAGATCGGCGGCGACAAGGTCAAGCAGGTCATCACGATCAAGAAGGGCGTGTCCGGCGATCTTTCCAAGAAAATCGTGCGCCTCGTGAAGGACAGCAAGATCAAGGTCCAGGCGAGCATTCAGGGCGACGCGGTGCGCATCACGGGCGGCAAGCGTGACGATCTGCAAAGCGTGATCGCGATGCTGCGCAAAGATGTGACCGATACCCCGCTCGACTTCAACAACTTCCGCGATTAAGCACGTATCGCGCTGGACGCCGGGACCGCACCGACACACGCTGGCTCAAGCGACGGCCAGCGCGCCCTTCTCTCCCGTTCAAGGTTCGTTGCCGCTCGCCGGGCTGGTTGCCGCGTCGGCCTTCTTCTTGTCGCCGATGCGGCTTTCCTGGCCGCGCATCAGCTTGGCGATGTTGCCGCGGTGGCGCCACACCAGCAGCGAACTCATCACCACGATCGCCAGCGCGATGATGTGCGGCCCGAACAGAAAGCCGTCGAAGATCGGCGCGAACACCGCCGCGGCCAAAGCCGCCAGCGACGAATAACGCGTGAAGAACGCCACGATCAGCCACGTCAGCAAAGTCGCGACACCGAGGATCGGATTGATCGCGAGCAGCACGCCCGCTGCGGTCGCCACACCCTTACCGCCCTTGAAGCGGAAGAAAATTGGAAACAGGTGGCCGAGAAACACCGCGACGCACGCAATCGCAACCGACGTGTCGTCGAGTCCGTAACGCGCGCCGAAGTGCACGACGAACCACACCGGCAGCCATCCCTTGAACGCGTCGCCGATCAGCGTGAGAATCGCGGCCTTCTTGCTGCCGCTGCGCAGCACGTTGGTGGCGCCCGGGTTGCCCGAGCCGTACGAGCGCGGGTCGTCCAGCCCCATCGCGGCGCTCACGATCACGGCAAACGACACCGAGCCGATCAGGTAGGCAACGACAGCAACGATCAGGTTTTGCATCTGGGACTCTTATAAGGATCGGCGGTCTGAAACTCGATACCCCAACCGCAACAGGGAACGAAACTGGGAACGAAGCGGCGCACATTCTACCGAACCCGCTCGCCCGGAAAACATTCAGGCAAACGTCAATCGACGCTCGCGCATTGAACCGGCTTCGCCGCCAGCAGATCGGTCAATATCTTGGACTCGATGCTGACCAGAAAGCCGCGCCGCCCGCCGTTCAGCCAGATCGTGTCCATCTCGAGAATGCTCGACTCGACGTACACCGGCATCTGCTTGCGCGTACCGAATGGCGACGTGCCACCGATCAGATAGCCCGAATGCCGGTTCGCCACCTCGGGCTTGCACGGCTCGACGCGTTTCGCGCCGATCTGCCGCGCGAGATTCTTGGTGCTGACGGTGCGGTCGCCGTGCATCAGTACGATCAGCGGCTTGGCATGCTCGTCTTCCATCACCAACGTCTTGACGACATGATGTTCGTCCACACCGAGCTGGCGCGCCGACTCCGCGGTGCCGCCGTGCTCGACGTATTCGTAAGGATGTTCGCCGAACGTGACGCCGTGACGGCGCAGAAACTGCGTTGCCGGGGTTTCGGAGACGTGTCTGAATTTGCTCATCGGCGCATTGTAATGGCGACTTTGCACGACGGCTATTTGCCGAACGGCCAATTGTGCGGGTCTGTCGATTGTGGCACGATCGTTCGAAAATCTTCTGGCGCACAGCATGCCGGGCACCAAACCACATTTAGCAAACATCTTGCATGGGAGACAGCGTGAGCCTCGCTTCATCCACCCGTTCCACCCTCGACATCCCCGCGTTGCTGGCCGCGTTGCCCGCGCGCATCGCCGAAATTCCCGCGCTTGCAGCCGCCCGCGATCCACAGCACGTTGCATTGATCGAGGATGCGCGCCGCTTCACCAATGCGCAACTTCTGGAAGCCGTCGATGCCACCGCCGCGCTGCTGCGCGACTGGGGCGTGCGTGGCGGCGATCGCGTGATGATCGTCGCGGAGAACAGCATTGCGCAGATCGTGCTGCTGTTCGCCACCGCGAAACTCGACGCGTGGGCACTGGTGTCGAACGCGCGCCTGTCCGCTGCCGAACTCGACGCGATCCGCGTGCATGCGCAGCCTCGCATGGTCGCGTATGCGGTCGAAAGCTCCGCAGACGCGCGGCAACACGCTGAGCGCCATCAAGCCTTCACAGTGCCTGCCATCACGCCGGATATCGGCACGTGGTCGTACACGATCGACGCCCACGCGAAAGCCGAACCGGTGGAACCCGCTAACGATCGTCAATGCGCCGCACTCATCTACACCACCGGTACCACGGGCGCGCCGAAAGGCGTGATGCTGTCTCACCGCAACTTGCTGTTCATCGCGGCTGTTTCGAGTCGCTTACGCAAAGTCGGCCCTGACGATGTCGTGTACGCCGTCCTGCCGATCTCGCACGTGTACGGCTTCGCGTCGGTTTGCCTCGGCAGCCTGCACGCCGGCGCAACCTTGCGCCTCGTGCCGCGCTTCGCGCCGGAAGCCGTGCGCCGCGCGCTCGCTGAAGAGCGCGTGTCGATTTTCCAGGGCGTCCCGGCCATGCACGCCAAACTGCTCGAACATCTGCAGACGCACGGCCACGCGTGGTCGGCGCCGCATCTGCGCTTTGCCTATTCGGGCGGCTCGCCGCTCGACGCCGCGTTGAAGGCGCATGTCGAAGGCGTCTACGGACTCCCGTTGCACAACGGCTACGGTATGACCGAGAGCAGTCCGACCGTCTCGCACACGATGCTCGATGCACCGCGCAGCGATTGCTCGGTGGGCGAGGTCATCCCCGGTGTCGACGTGCGTTTCGTCGGACTCGACGGCATGGACGCCGCGCCGGGTGAGATCGGCGAGCTATGGGTGCGTGGCCCGAACGTAATGCTCGGCTACTATCGCAGCCCGGAGCAGACCCGCACCGCGGTCACCGAAGATGGCTGGCTCAAGACCGGCGACCTCGCACGACAGGACGCGGACGGCGCGTTGCATATCGTCGGGCGCAGCAAGGAGTTGATCATCCGTTCGGGCTTCAACGTCTACCCGGCGGAAGTCGAGCATGTGCTGAACGCGCATCCGCAGGTGGTGCAGTCGGCCGTGATCGGGCGCGCAGTCGAGGGTAACGAGGAAGTGGTCGCGTTTGTCGAATTGGTTGCGGGCGCGAAGGTGACGTCCGCTGAATTGATCGCGTGGTGCGGCGAGCGTCTCGCGCCGTATAAGCGTCCTGCCGAAGTGAAGGTGCTCGCCGCGCTGCCGGCTGCATCCACCGGCAAGATTCTCAAGCACCGGCTGCGCGAGTTCGTTTGAAGCTACAGCCGGGGCGCACATCATCCCCTTGGATGATGCTGCGCATGCAGCGACTTCAACCGTTCACGAGCCACGTGCGTGTAAATCTGCGTAGTCGAGATATCCGTATGACCCAGCAGCAATTGCACGACGCGCAAATCGGCGCCGTGGTTCAGCAGGTGTGTCGCAAACGCGTGCCGCAGCGTATGCGGTGAGAGCGGCGCGTGCACATCGGCCGTTGCCGCGTGACGCTTGATGATGTTCCAGAACTGCTGGCGCGTCATGCCCTCTGCTCGGCTCGTGACGAACAGCGCGTCCGTCGCGCGCGCACCGAGCAACGCTGGACGCGCTTCGCGCAGGTAGCGTTCGATCCAGCCATGCGCCTCTTCGCCGAACGGAATCAGGCGCTCTTTCGAGCCTTTGCCCATCACGCGCACCACGCCATCGTTCAGGCTCACTTCCACCGTCTTCAGCGTGACGAGTTCCGTGACGCGCAAGCCGCTCGCGTACATCAGCTCTAGCATCGTGCGGTCGCGCAGGCCCAAGGGCGTCGCGATATCGGGCGCACCGAGCAGCGCCTCGACTTGCGCTTCGGTCAATGTCGACGGAAAACGCGGCGGTTGCTTGGCCGAACGAATCCGCACCGTTGGATCGACCTTCGCGCGATGCTCCCGCACCGCCCACCCGTAGTAGCGGCGAAACACCGAGAGCCGCCGGTTCGCCGAGGTGGATTTGTCTTTCTGACGCGCGGCGCTATAGGCGTTGAGATCGGCCTCGCTGGCGGTGTCGAGCGACGTGTCGCGGGTGTGCGCGAGCCATTCGCAGAACAGGCGCAGATCGCGCCGGTAGGCATCGAGCGTGTTGCGCGACAAGCCGTGCTCGAGCCACAGTGCGTCGCAGAAAGCATCGATCGAGGCCGAGCTCGCCACAAACAGAGGTGACGCGACGCTCGCATCTTCAGCCAGGGTATCGCTCATGCGTAGGGAATGCCTTCATGCGCCAGCAGCCAGCGCTTGACGTTGCGAAAGAAGCCATCTCCGGCATGATGCGCGAATCCGCCGATGCCGCTCGAACTGACCACCCGATGGCACGGAATCACAATCGGAAAATAATTGGAGCCGCACGCCTGACCGACTGCGCGCGGTGCGCTGCCGAGTTGCCTCGCCAGTTGCCCATAGGTCAGCACGACGCCCGGCGGGATGTCGCTGATCGCTTGCCAGACGCGCTTCTGAAACGCGGTGCCGACCGCTGCCAGCGGCAATTCGAACTTCGCGGATGCACGCTCGAAATAACGCTCGATCTGCTCGGCCGCCTGCTTCGCGAGAGGCGTGTCCGGCGCGACGTTCTGCATCGACTCCGGCAGATAGACGATCTCGCGCACGGCATCGCCTTCGAGGCGGATGCCGACCTTACCGAACGGTGCATCGATCACTGCGTTGAACATGGTTGTTTGCTCCGTGACTGGCGCGGCGTTCCAAGCCTCCAAATAGCGTACCTACATGAGGTTTCAGGCGCGCTACCCAGGAAAACGGCCCCACCGGAATGCCGCTACTTTACGCCGCTTCCAACGCCCATTCCACATGCTCGCGCACCACGGCGGAAGGGTCGGCGGCACGCAGCTTCAGCGCGTGAACGATCGCCTCACGCGACGCTCCAGTCAAGCTTTGAGGAGAAGCACGCAGCGCATTGCCCATCCCCACCGCCAGATTGCGCAGCCAGCTTTCATAGCCGATGCGGCGAATCGCACTGCCCTGCATGCGCGTATCGAACTCGTCCGCGCTCCACGCGAACAACTCGACCAGCGTCGCGCGATCGAGCCCGTGCCGCACATCGAAATCGGCGACCGGCGCGGCCTGCGCGAACTTGTTCCAGGGACATACAAGCTGACAATCGTCGCACCCATACACACGATTACCGATCAGCGGCCGCATTTCCAGGGGAATACTGCCCTTCAATTCGATCGTCAGATACGAAATACAGAGGCGCGCATCGACCTTGTAAGGCGCCACGATCGCGCCCGTGGGACATGCGCCGATGCAGCGCGTACAACTGCCGCAATGCGAACCCGGCGTTTCGGGCGCGTCGTCGGGTGAAGTGTCGGCGTCGGTGGGCAACGGCACGTCAACGTAGATTTCGCCGAGGAAAAAAAGCGAACCCGCATCGCGCTGCAGCAACAGCGTGTGCTTGCCGCGCCAGCCGATGCCGGCCTTCTGGGCAAGTTCTACCTCTAGCACCGGAGCAGAATCGGTAAATACGCGGTAACCGAACGCCCCGATCTCCGCTTCGATTTTTTCGGCCAGATGTTGCAAACGGTTACGCATCACCTTGTGATAATCACGGCCTCGCGCATAGATCGAGACCACCGCCGCCGAGGGGTCCGCAAGCCGCGCATGCTCGGCTGCGCGCCAGTCTTGCGGCACGAGGGGGGTGTCCTGCAAAGCGCTTTCGTGTGCCTTTCCGTTCAATGTTTCAGTGGGCAAATAGGCGATGCGCGCGGTAATCACACGTCGCGTGCCGGCCACAAGCTCGGCCGGCCGCGCGCGTTTCATGCCGTGTTTCGCCATATAATCCATCTCGCCGTGGCAACCCGCATCCAGCCATGCTGCAAGTGGCGCTTCGGCAGCGGAGAGATCGGTGTCGCTAATACCGATCGCCCCGAAACCCAATTCGCGGCCCCACGTTTTGATGTTCAGCGCGAGCGCTTCCAGCGCCGCTTCATCGAAATGACGCTCGGCGCGCGCATCGTCGTTAGACGCGGGCGTGCTGGAAACGGGGGACTTCGGACTTCGGTTCATCACGCCATTTTACGAGAATGCCCGTCAATCCCGATCACGCGATCCAACCGCCCGCGAATGTCCTCCTCGAACGCTTCTTCGCGCTCGCGGACGAGGCCGCCACCCAGGCGTTCGGCGAGCGCTTCGCACAGGCGATTGAAAGCGTGTGCGGGGAGCACCAGAACCCGCCCCAAACAACGCAGCAGGAAGCGCAACAACGCGCGCCGGGCGCTTCGGGCGACACCGCATTCCACGGACTGCAAGTACAACTCGTCGGCGAGCTCGGCGCCGGCAAAACCACGCTCGTGCGCGCGACCTTGCGTGGCCTCGGCCACACCGGACGCGTGCGCAGTCCCACCTACACGCTCGTCGAACCCTACGTGCTCGAGCGGCCCGTTGGGGAACTCGCGCTCTATCATTTCGATCTGTACAGATTCACCGATCCGGCCGAATGGGCCGACGCGGGCTTTCGCGAGTACTTCGACAGCGGCGCCATCTGCCTCGTCGAATGGCCGCAACGCGCGGGACGCCTGCTAGGCGTGCCGGATCTCGTCTTCTCGCTCGACCTGGATAGCAGGAACGATGGTGACGGCCGCGTACTCGTCGCACGGGCATACAGCGAATCAGGAAAGGCATGTCTCGAAAGATGTTGATCAAACCGTTCCACTCGATCGAATCGGCGGCTACTGCAACGCATAACTGGCGGCGCCGGCAGATTCTGCGCGCAGGCGCGTCGACTTTGATGCTCGGCCTTGTCGCTCCGCGTCTCGCGTGGGCCAGTTCCGTGCTCGGCGTGCGGGTCTGGCCGGCGCGCGACTACACGCGCGTGACGATCGAATCGGATCAGCCTTTGCAGAACGCGCAGCAGTTGCTGCAGGGCCCGGACCGGCTGGTGGTCGATCTGAGCGGGCTCGATCTGGATCAGGCGCTCAAGGACCTCGTGTCGAAGATCACGCCGAACGATCCGCAGATTCAGTCGGTGCGCGTCGGGCAATATCAACCGCACGTGGTGCGTATGGTGTTCGACCTGAAGGGCTCGGTGAAGCCGCAGGTGTTCACGCTGCCGCCGGTTGGCGCATACAAGTACCGGCTGGTGTTCGACCTTTATCCCGCCGTCGCGCCCGATCCGCTGATGGATCTGCTCGCGCAGACCGAGCGCAAGGAACAGCGCCTGAACGAAAGCAATGCGCCGCCCGTGACCTTGAGCGGTCCCGGCACCACGCCGCCCATCGCCGATAACAGCGAAACCTTCTTCGAGCGTTACGCGCAAAACGGCAGCAACGGGCCGGCGCCCAGCGTGCCACGTCCGCCGGTGCATAGCGTGCCGACGCCGGCTCCGCCCATCCTGGGCAAACCGGCAGCACCCGTTGCACCGCCCACCGCCATCGCCCGCAACAAGAGTGGCACCAGCGGCGGCAACCTCGGCGAAAGCGGCGGCGATGGCGAGGATAGCTACGCATTTACCAACCCGAAGTCCGGCAAGAGCAATACGGTGCGTCTTCTGACCGTCGCGATCGATCCGGGTCACGGCGGCGAAGACCCGGGCGCGATCGGCGGCGCGGGCACCTACGAGAAGCACGTCGCGCTCGACATCGCGAAGAAACTGCGCGCGAAAATCGACGGACAGGCGAACATGCGCGCCATGATGACGCGCGACGCCGACTTCTTCGTGCCGCTGAACGTGCGCGTGCAGAAGGCGCGGCGCGTGGGCGCGGACCTGTTCGTCTCGATCCACGCGGACGCGTTCACCACGCCCGAGGCGAAGGGCTCGTCGGTGTTCGCCTTGTCCGAGCATGGCGCGTCGAGCGCAGCGGCACGCTGGATGGCGAACAAGGAGAACGCGTCGGATCAGATCGGCGGGATCAACATCAAGTCCGCCGACGCCACCGTCAACCGTGCGCTGTTCGACATGTCGACCACCGCGCAGATCCGCGATTCAATGCGTTACGGCAACTTCGTGCTGAAGGAAATCGGCGGTATCAACAAGCTGCACAAAGGCGCGGTCGAACAGGCGGGGTTTGCTGTTCTGAAGGCGCCGGATATTCCGTCGATCCTCGTGGAAACCGCCTTCATCAGTAATCCGGATGAGGAGCGCCAGTTGAACGACGACGCGTATCGGGAGAAGATGGCCGATGCAATCATGACCGGCATCAAGCGCTATTTCGCGGCGAATCCGCCGTTGGCAAAGAACCGCATGACGTGAAGCCACGTTGCGTCACGCGGCTTCACGCTGGCGATAAAAAATGGCTGCTCAATGCGGCCATTTTTTTATGCTACACGTTGGAGAGGCGCTCACCGCGCCGGTGAAAGCCGCTGCACGACCCAACCACCGAACACATTCACCGCCAGCCCCGCCATCACCAGCAAGGCGCCCGCGATCTGCGCCGGGGACAACTGCTCGTCGAGAAACAAGGACGCCGACGCCAGCCCGACGATCGGCACCAGCAGCGAGAACGGCGCAACCTGGTTCGCCGGATAGCGCGACAACAGCCGGCTCCACAGCCCATAGCCGATCAGCGTCGCGACAAACGCAAGGTACACGACGGCAAAAATCGACGTCGCGCTGATGCCGGACAGCGCCGCGACGATCCGCTGCGGCCCCTCGAACGCGTACGACAGCGCCAGAAACGGCAACGGCGGAATCAGGCTGCCCCACACGACCAGCCCGACCAGATCGATCTGGCCGACCTTCTTCGTGACGATGTTGCCGAGCGCCCACGAACACGCGGCGCACAGCGTGAGGACGAAACCGGCGAACGTCATCGCGTGACCGCCTTGCATGCCGATTACCGCGAGGCCGCCCGCCGCGATCAGCAAACCGACAAGGTTCGACACGTGAAAGCGCTCATGCAGAAACAGCGCTGCCAGGATCAGCGTGAAGAATGCCTGCGCCTGCAACACCAGCGAAGCGAGCCCCGCCGGCATGCCGACGTACATCGCCGAGAACAGGAAAGCGAACTGGCCAAACGAAATGGTCGCACCGTACGCGAACAGCCAGCGCCACGGCAGTTGCGGCCGCTTGACGAAAAACACCGCCGGCACCGCGGCGAGCGAGAAACGCAGCGCGCCGAGCAGCATCGGCGGGACGCCGTGCAGGCCCACCTTGATCACGACGAAATTGACGCCCCACGCAACCACGACGACCAGCGCGAGCAATAAGTCCCTGGGCGACATCCCAGTCTCCGTTGTTGGTTCGATCCGGCAGTTTAGCGGAGCCGGCAACGGCATGGAATCGCGCGCATGACGGAATCCCGGAGCAGTACGGCACGCAAACCGTCGCTATTCCACCCTCCGCAGTAGAATCATCCAGTAAGCAAGATCCAACTCACATTCCAGCCGAGCTGCCCATGTCTTCCTCGATCAAAGCAGTCCTCAAACCCCATCTGCGCGACGTCGGCAGTCTCACCGTGCGGCGCGTGCTGCCGGCCATGGCGGCGCGGCTGATTGGCCCGTTCATCTTCTTCGACCACATGGGCCCCGCCACGCTCGAACCCGGCGTCGGTCTCGACGTGCGTCCGCATCCGCATATCGGCCTCGCAACCGTCACGTATCTGTTCGAAGGCTCGGTCATGCATCGCGACAGCCTCGGCTCCGAGCAGAAGATCGTGCCTGGCGACGTCAACTGGATGACGGCGGGTCGCGGCATCGTCCATTCCGAGCGCACGCCGGCCGAAGACCGCGCGAGCGGCCTGACCATGCACGGCATCCAGACCTGGGTCGCGCTGCCGCTCGAAGACGAAGATATCGAACCGTCCTTCTCGCATCACGCGGCCGACACGCTGCCGGTGGTCGAGCGCAACGGCGTCACGCTGCGCGTGATCGCCGGCACCGCGTTCGGCCAAACCTCGCCGGTCACGACCTTTTCCGGCACGCTGTATGTCGCTGCGCAGTTCGCACCGGGTGGCGCGTTCGCGCTCGAACCGGAACACGAGGAACGCGGCGTCTATCTGGTGGACGGCGATCTGGAGATTGACGGAACGCCCCTCGAAGCGGGCCAGATGGCCGTACTGGCGCTCGACGAAACCGTTACGCTTGCCAGCACGCACGGCGCGCGCGCGATGCTGCTCGGCGGCGAGAAACTCGATGGCGAGCGCTTTATCGAGTGGAACTTCGTCGCCAGTTCGCGCGAGAAGATCGAAGCCGCGAAGCTCGCGTGGACCCATCAGGAGATGGGCAAGGTACCGGGCGAAACCGAATGGATTCCCTTGCCTGTGCGCTAATGAGCCTAAGGCGCATTGAATGCGCGGTCTTCGACCCCACCTAGCCAACAAACCGTTTTATCGACGAGGACGCAATGGACACCACTCTGGCCACCTTCGAACAGGACGTCATCACGGCGTCGACACTGGCCCCCGTGCTGGTCGATTTCTGGGCGCCGTGGTGCGGCCCCTGCAAGACGCTCGGCCCGATGCTGGAAAAGCTCGAAGCCGAAGCCGCCGGCAAATGGAAGCTGGTGAAGGTGAACGTAGACGAAAATCAGGAACTGGCCACGCACTTCCAGGTACGCAGCATTCCGCACGTCATGGCGTTTGCAGACGGGCGGCCGGTCGATCAATTCGTCGGCGTGTTGCCGGAGGGTCAGCTGCGCGAGTTTATCGAGCGCCTCGTGCCGCAAGGCGCGGACGCGGCACGACTCGAAGCGCAAGCCGCGCTGGCCGAAGGCCGTCGCGAGGACGCCTACGATGCACTGCAGGCCGCGCTCGCCTACGACCCGGGCTTCGACGAGGCGCGCATGGACCTCATCGAAATGCAGCTCGAAGACAGTCGCATCGACGAAGCGCGCAATGAAGTGGACCTGCTATCCCCGAAAACCACGCAGGGAATCGACGCCCGCTTCAACGCAATCAAAACGCGGCTCGACGCAGTGGACGCGGCAGCGGACCTGCCGCCCACGGATGCGTTGGAAGCCCGTGTCGCTTCGCACCCGGACGATCTCGAAGCGCGTTTCGATCTGGCCAGTGCGCTGATCGCCCGCCGCAAATACGAGGGCGCGCTCGAACACCTGCTGGCGATTGTGCAACGCGACCGCACGTTCCGCGACGATATCGGCCGTAAGACCATGCTGTCGGTATTCGATCTCGCCGCGCATCAGCCGGAGCTGGTGTCGCAATGGCGGCGTAAGTTGAGCGCGTCGTTGTTTTAATCGATGCGGTGTTCAGATGCGGCGAACGAGCCGCGCTGAACGCCCCAACGCTTCAGGCCGCCGCCTGCTTCGCCAACGCCCGCAATACATGCGCGGCCGCGGCAAAACCGAAGCTCGCGGTCACGCACACACTCGAGCCGAATCCCGCACAGTTCAAACCGACCGGCCCCGTATGACCCGGCGAGGTCGTGACGTGCTCCGCTGCCTCGTCGATATCGCAGACGGCGGCTTCCGGATAGATCAGCGGCTCGTCGGAATACACCGCGCTCACCTTGAACTTCGCCTTCGGGCCACGCGGAAAACCGTGCTGTTTGCGCAACTGCCCACGCACTTTCGACAGCAACGGGTCCTGGATAGTCGACGCGAGATCGTCGATACGAATGCGCGTCGGGTCTAGCTGGCCACCCGCGCCGCCTACCGTAATCAACGGCTGCTTCATTTCGACACACCACGCGATCAACGCGGTCTTGGTGCGCACGCTGTCGATCGCGTCGATCACGTAATCGAAACCGCCGCCGAGGGTCGCCGCGAAATTGTCCGGTTCGACGAAGTCTTCAATCAGCCGCACGTCGCAGAACGGATTGATCGCCGCGATGCGTTCCGCCATGGCCTCGACCTTCGGTTTTCCGTAGTTGCCGTCCAGCGCGTGGATCTGGCGGTTAGTGTTGCTCTCGGCAACGTTGTCGAGATCGATCAAGGTCAGCGTGCCGAGCGCGCTGCGCGCCAACGCCTCCGCCACCCACGAGCCGACCCCGCCGATACCGATCACCGCGACATGCGCGCCTTCGAACGCGGCGAGCGCCGGCGCGCCATACAGGCGGGCAACGCCGCCGAAGCGCCGCGCGCGGTCGGCGGTTTCGCTCCCGTCGAGGCTGGTAGTAAGATCGGAATGCGCGGTAGTGCTGGACATGGTGGCAGGCTCGTCAAATGCTTGCAAAACGGAAAGTGGTCGCGCTCAGGCGTTCGCAGCCCGTATTTTGCCTGATCGTGTTAATCCGGACGGCCGCGTATAAGATCACAGCATGACGGAATCGCTAAGCGCACCGTGCGGAGCCGTGTTCGGGTCACGCGCAAAAAATTTACTCCTTAGCTATACTGGTTGTACTGTAGCGTTCGCATAAGAATATGACTTCACTCGCCGAACTTCGAAAAAACTATTCGCTGGGTTCTCTGGACGTTGCCGATGTCGACCGCAACCCGTTTCGTCAATTCGACACGTGGTTTCAACAAGCGGTAGACGCCAAACTGCCCGAGCCGAATACGATGACGCTGGCCACGGTCGACTCGCGCGGCCGGCCGTCGGCGCGCATCGTACTGATCAAAGGCGTCGACGAGCGGGGCTTTGTGTTCTTCACCAACTACGAAAGCCGCAAGGGCCGCGAACTGACCGCCAATCCCTATGCGAGCCTGCTGTTTTACTGGATCGAACTCGAACGCCAGGTACGCGTCGAGGGTAGCATCGTCCAAACCAGTGCTGAAGAAAGCGATACGTACTTCGCGTCGCGCCCGCTCGGTTCACGCATCGGCGCATGGGCATCCAATCAGAGTCAGGTAATTGAAAGCCGTTCGCAGCTCGAAACACGCGAACGCGAAATCAGAGCGCAATACGGCGACCAACCGCCGCGCCCACCTCACTGGGGCGGTTATCGTTTGGTACCCGAAGCAATTGAATTCTGGCAGGGCCGACCGTCGCGTCTGCACGACCGTTTGCTCTACACACGTTCAAGTGAAAGCAGCGACTGGCAAATCTCCCGCCTATCGCCTTGAATCGAATAGAACACCGTACGCGCGTTGCCAACGCAGCAGCGCGCGCCCGGCCGGATTGCGCCTCGCGGTATAGGAGTTGAACCGCACAGTGAGCGGCGATCCACACAGGCTTTGCTTTAATTCAACGAACACGGAGAAATCACATGTTCTGGGAGAAGAAGCTGGCGCAGTGGGTGGAGGACGTTAAAACCAAGGCTAACCTGCCGGCACGCCTCGTGCTGTGGGACGGCCAGCAACATGACTTCGGGCAGTTCGCCGCGCCCCAGGTCACGCTACATGTAAAGAGCGCCACGGCGCTGCCCTATCTGCTCGAACCGAGCCTCGACAATCTCGGCGAGGCGTACGTGAAGGGCAAGATCGACATCGAAGGCAAGCTGTCGGACATCATCAACATCGGCTATCAGCTGGCGCGCAATACCGTCACCAGCGCGGGCAAGCTGGCGCGTGTGCGACGCTACTTCAGTCACTCGAAGTCGTCGGACAAGAAGGCCATTCAGTATCACTACGACGTCTCGAACGAGTTCTACAAGCTTTGGCTCGACGAGAACATGGTGTACTCGTGTGCGTACTTCGAGAATGGCGATGAGGATCTCGCCACCGCGCAGATCAAGAAGATCGACCACATCCTCACCAAGATCCAGTTGCAACCGGGGCAGCGCCTGCTCGATATCGGCTGCGGCTGGGGCGCGCTCGTCTTGCGCGCGGCACAGAAGTTCGGCGCTCAGTGCGTCGGCGTGACGCTGTCGCAGAACCAGTTCGATCTCGCCACCGCACGCGTGAAAGCCGCAGGCCTGGAAAACCAGATCGAGATTCGTCTGCAGGATTATCGCGACATCGAAGGGCAGTTCGACCGCATCACCAGCGTCGGCATGTTCGAGCACGTCGGCCGTAAGAATCTGCCCGGCTACTTCGAGAAGATCCGCGATCTCCTCGTCGACGAGGGCATCGCCATGAATCACGGCATCACGTCGAGCGATTCGGAGAGCGGCGAAACCGCGCTGGGCGGCGGCGAATTCATCGACCGCTACGTGTTCCCCGACGGCGAACTGCCGCACATCAGCCTCGCGCTCGAAGCGATGCAGCGCGGCGGCCTCGAAGCGGTTGACGTCGAAAGCCTGCGCCGTCACTATGCGCACACGCTGAACCTCTGGGCGGAAAACTTCGAGGCGCATGCGGACGAAGCCCGCACGCTCGTCGACGACGAAAAATTCCGCATCTGGCGTTTGTACCTGGCTGGCTGCGCGTATGCGTTCGAAACCGACGACGTCTCGATCTACCAGACGGTGTGCCGCAAAGCCGGCCGTAGTGCGACAACCCTGCCGTGGTCGCGCCGCTATATGTACGACAAACCGCTGTGATACGGTTGCGCCGCGGCGATTTGCCGTGGCTGCGTGCCAGGGCCAGGTGCATTCAGCGGCGGTCCGACGCGGCGCAACCTTTAAACAGCAGGTCGAAAAACGATGGATCAGAGCGGGGCAAGTGAAGTTGAACAGCCGGTGAGCGGCGAGCATGACGCGCAGGCTGACGCCGTGCAGTTCGATCTGTTCGGAATGCCGGTGGAGCAGGCGCCGGCGCCGGCCGAGCCGGACGTTGTCGGCAAGCCGCACCCCGCGCCGGCCGCTACCGCTGACAGCCCGAAAAAACGCCGCACGCGCGAGGTTCTCGCCGCCCCACCTTCGTCTGAACTCCTGGCGCTGGCCGCCGACCTGCCGCCGCAGGTCCACCTCGGCACGTCGACATGGTCGTTTCCAGGCTGGAACGGCATCGTCTACGGTGACGAATACAGCAATAGCAAACTCTCGCGCGAGGGCCTGACCGCTTATGGCGCGCATCCGCTGTTAAGGACCGTCAGCATCGACCGGTCGTTTTACCAGGCGCTCACCGTCACCGAATACTTGCGTTACGCCCAGCAAGTGCCGGAACACTTCCGCTTCATCGTCAAAGCGCCGATGACGATCACCGACGCCACCGTGCGCGCCGAACGCGGCGAGCCAGTCTCGCTAAACCCGTGTTTTCTGAACGCGCAAATGGCGATCGACGAATTCGTCACGCCATGCCTCGAAGGCCTCGGCGTCAAGGCCGGTGCACTGGTGTTCCAGCTCTCGCCGCTGCCCGACGCGATGCTCGCGCAGCCGGCGGTGTTCATCGAGCGCCTCGGCGAGTTCCTGATGGCGTTGCCGAAGCTGCCTGACGACACTTGCTACGCGATCGAAATCCGCGACGCGAGTTTGCTCACGCCGCGCTTCATCCGCACGCTCAAGACGGCGGGCGTGCGGTATTGCGTGGGGATTCATGCGCGGATGCCGGACCCGCTGCGCCAGGCGGCGGCGCTTGCGCTGCTCGACGGCGAGCCGGCGGGGCCGCTGATCGTGCGCTGGAGTTTGCACGGCGGCTTCAAATACGAACAGGCGAAGGCCAAGTACGAGCCGTTCAACCAATTGGTCGATCAGGACCCCGCGACTCGCGCCGCACTGGCCGAGTTGGCCGCGCGCTATGCGCTGGCCGGCCACCCGGTGGTGATCGCGATCAACAACAAGGCAGAGGGTTCGGCGCCCTTAAGCTGTGTGGAACTGGCGCGCACGATTATCGAAGCCTATGCGCGCCTCGCTCATGAGCACGAGTATGACCATGAGGAACCACGGCCGGACGAGCCCGAACCGCACGAAACCGGCGAATCCGGCGAGCTGGGCTAAGCGACGCCGCGCCTGCTCAACTCGCCTTGATCCGATGGGCGAACTTCTGACGAAACTTCGCGACCTTCGGCGCCACCACAAACGAGCAGTACCCTTGATTCGGGTGCTGCGCAAAATAGTTCTGGTGATACGCCTCGGCCGGCCAGTAGTTGCCGTCGAGCGGCAACACCTGGGTGACGATCTGACCGTCGTAGATGCGCTGATCGCCGATCTCGCGGATCGCCTGCAGCGCCGTTTCATGCTGCGCGTCGGAATTCGTGAAAATTACCGAGCGGTATTGCGTGCCGACGTCGTTGCCCTGCCGGTTCAACTGCGTCGGATCGTGAATCGCGAAGAAAATATCGAGAATCTCGCGATAGCTGATCTTCACCGGATCGAAGTCGACGTTGACCACTTCCGCGTGGCCGGTTACGCCGTCGCACACCTGTTCGTAGGTCGGCCGCGGCGTCTGGCCGCCCGCATAGCCCGACTCCACCGAGTTCACGCCTTCGACGCCCAGATACACCGCTTCGAGGCACCAGAAACACCCGCCACCGAGGGTGGCGACTTCGCCTGTCTGACTCATGCTGCTCGCTCCTTGACATACATAGTCGGCCGATGCCGGTCCCGCTTGATCGCAACGCTCATGCCACCGTCGAGACTTTCCAGCTTAGCGGGTTTTCCACTTACCGGCACGAGTCGCGGCCAGTCCTCCGCGATTGCAGTTAAAATTGGGACAAATCGACGATTTTCACTATGACTTTCGAATCATTTGTTTCCGGCCGTACACGCGATGGGTTCAGCCCAGGGTTCACCCGGCTTGGCACCAAGGCTTCCGCCCGATGAAGCACGCGAGCCCGCCCAACTTCGACCAGGCCGCCTTCAAGCAGGCGCTCAGCCAATTCGCCACCGGCGTCACGGTCATCACCACGCGTTCAGCGTCCGGCCAATTGATCGGCATCACGGCCAGCTCGTTCAATTCGGTCTCGCTCAATCCGCCGCTGGTGCTGTGGAGCCTCGCCAGCCGCTCGGCGTCGATGCCGGTGTTCCGGGCGAATAGTCACTATGTGGTCAATGTGCTGGCCGCGTCGCAGATCGATCTGTGCAAACGCTTCGCCGCCGTGAAGGGTGACCGCTTCGAAGGCGTGTCGCACGCGGAAGGCGACACCGGCATGCCGGTGCTCGACGGCGCGCTCGCCTGGTTCGAATGTCATAACCGCAGCCGTTACGAAGAAGGCGACCACGTGATTTTCGTCGGCGAAGTGGAGCGCTGCGGCGTCCACGAGAATGCTGCGGAGATCGCGCCGCTGGTCTTCCAGAACGGCCAGTTCCACGGACTCAAGCCATTCTGAACGCAGTGCCGCTGGGCGGTACCGGCGAACGCGAGCAGACAAAAGCCGGCGCAACCGGATGCAAGCGAACACTCGCAGGCGACGCTCGCACTCAGTTATGCGGCGCGCTGTGTCCGCTGGTTTTCGTCACTAGCGACACCGGCACGCCCGAATCTTCCTTCAACGTCTGCAGCACGATATTCGAACGAATATCCATCACGCCCGGCGCTTTATAGAGGCGTTGCAGCACGAAATCCGAATAATGTTTGAGATTGTGCGCGAGCACCCGCAGCAGGTAATGGGTCTCGCCGGTTACGACAAACGCGCCGACCACTTCCGGCCAATCCCGCACCGCCTCCGCAAAACGCTCGTGCCAGTTCTCCTGGTCGTTGCGCATCGACACCTGCACAAACGCTTCCAGTTCGAAACCCAGCACTTCGCGGTTCAGACACGCGCGGTAATGTTCGATGACGCCCTGCTCCTCCAGCAAGCGCAGGCGTCGCAGACAGGCTGACGGCGAGAGCGAGATGCGCTCCGCCAGGTCGAGATTGCTGATCCGTCCTTCTTGCTGAAGCACCGTCAAGATACGGCAATCGGTGGCGTCGAGCGAGATCGCGTTCATATTCGGTCTCCCTTTCCCATTTGCCTCAAATTATGTTCCAAGACACGGCGCAGAAGGAGATTTTTTCGCAATCACATTTCGCGGCAAGCCACCTATCATTCCCAGATAGACACAATCCGCCGTTGGAGACATGGACACACTCTGGGACATTACCCCCGCCGTCGATACCGCGACGCCCGTCTGGCCGGGCGATACGCCGGTCGGCATCGAACGCGTGTGGCGCATGGAGGCGGGCTCGCCCGTCAACGTCGCGCGGCTGACGCTGTCGCCGCACACCGGCGCCCACACCGACGCCCCGCTCCACTACGACGCCGAAGGCGCCGCCATCGGCCAGGTGCCGCTCGATGCGTACCTCGGCCGCTGCCGCGTGATCCATTGCATTGGCGCAGCGCCTGTTGTGACGCCGCAACATCTGGCCGGCTTGCTCGACGATCTACCGCCGCGAGTCTTACTGCGCACTTACAAGAGCGCACCGACTACCGTTTGGGACACCGCGTTTTGCGCGGTCGCCCCCGAGACCATTGATCTGCTGGCTGCCATGGGTGTGAAGCTGATCGGCATCGACACCCCATCGCTCGATCCGCAGGAATCGAAGACCATGGACGCGCACCACCGGATCCGCGTACACCGGATGGCGATTCTCGAAGGCATCGTGCTGGATGCCGTCGCGCCCGGCGACTACGAACTGATCGCGCTGCCGCTCAAGCTGACCACGCTCGATGCGAGCCCCGTGCGCGCCGTGTTGCGCGCGCTGCCCGAATCCCGCTGATCTTTCCGACTTCCCTGATCTCTCTCACTGGACCACCATGAACCATCGTGACGAAGCACTGGCGCTCGATAGCGCCGACCCGCTCGGCGGCCTGCGCGACCAGTTCGCGCTGTCGTCGACGACCATCTATCTCGACGGCAACTCGCTTGGCGTACCGCCGGCTGCCGCCGCGCAGCGCGCCCAGACCGTGATCGCCGCCGAATGGGGCGAAGGTCTGATCCGCAGCTGGAACGCCGCCGGCTGGTTCGAACTCCCGCGCCGCCTCGGTAACAAGCTCGCGCCGCTGATCGGCGCGGCGGACAACGAAGTGGTCGTCACCGATACGATTTCGATCAACCTGTTCAAGCTGCTGTCGGCTGCGGTACGGGTGGCAAATGCGCGCGATCCGAAGCGTCGCGTGATCGTCTCGGAGCGCTCGAATTTCCCGACCGATTTGTATATCGCGCAAGGGTTGATCGAGCAGCTCGACCGTGGTTATGAATTGCGCCTCGTCGACGATCCGTCCGAGCTGCCTGCGGCGATCGGCGACGACACCGCGATCGCGATGATCACGCACGTGAACTACCGCACCGGCTACATGCACGACATGGCCGCGCTGACGAAGCTGATTCAGGACAAGGGCGCGCTCGCGCTGTGGGACCTCGCGCACTCGGCGGGTGCGGTGCCCGTCGATCTGAACGGTGTCGGCGCGGACTACGCGGTGGGCTGCACGTACAAGTATCTGAACGGCGGCCCGGGTTCGCCCGCGTTCGTGTGGGTGCCCAAGCGGCATCAGAACGATTTTGCGCAACCGCTGTCCGGCTGGTGGGGACATCGCGCGCCGTTCGAGATGGACCCGACGTATCAACCCGATGACGGTATCGGCCGCTTCTTGTGCGGCACGCAACCGATGGTGTCGATGTCGCTGGTCGAATGCGGGCTCGATGTGTTCCTGCAAACGGATATGCAGGCGATCCGCGCGAAGTCGCTTGCGCTGACCGATTTGTTCATTGAACTGGTTGAGGCGCGTTGCAGCGAGTTTCCGTTGAAGCTTGTGACGCCGCGTGAACATGCACAGCGCGGGTCGCATGCGAGCTTCGAGCATCCGCATGGTTATGAGGTGATGCAGGCGTTGATCGCGCGTGGGGTGATCGGCGATTATCGCGAGCCGCATGTGTTGCGGTTTGGTTTTACGCCGCTGTATACGCGGTTTGTCGATGTGTGGGATGCCGTGGAGACGCTGCGCGACGTGCTCGTGCACGAAACCTGGCGGGCACCTGAATTTGCCGCTCGCGGCGCTGTAACCTGAGGAGCGCGCGATGACCGATCACATGCAAACGCCGGGTTTGCCGGAAGAGAAACCTGCGCAGGGTTGTCCGTTTGGGCATGGTAGTGGCGGTGCGCATGCGGCGTCCGCTCCGGGTGCCGATTCCGCGGTCGATTCCGGCGATGGCTGGCATGACGCGCAGCTCGATTTTTCGGAGTCGATGAGTTACGGCGACTATCTGTCGCTGGGGACGGTGCTGGACGCGCAGCATCCGTTGTCGCCGGATCACAACGAGATGCTGTTCATCATTCAGCATCAGACGAGTGAGTTGTGGATGAAGCTCGCGCTGTATGAGTTGCGCGCGGCGTTGAAGGCGGTGCATCGCGATGAATTGCCGCCGGCATTCAAGATGCTCGCTCGTGTGTCGCGGATCATGGAGCAGCTCGTGCAGGCATGGAGCGTTCTCGCGACGATGACGCCGTCCGAGTACACGGCGATGCGGCCTTATCTGGGAAGCTCTTCCGGGTTTCAGTCTTATCAGTATCGGCAGATCGAGTTTCTGCTCGGGAATAAGAATGAGCAGATGCTGAAGCCGCATGCGCATCGGGCGGATGTTCTTGCCGAGGTGACGGCTTCGCTGGAGGCGCCTTCGTTTTATGACGAGGTTGTGAAGTTGCTTTCGCGTCGCGGGTTTGCGATATCGCCCTCCAGGCTGGAGAGAGATTGGACACACCCTACTACTCATGATGCTTCTGTCGAAGCGGCTTGGCTCGAGGTTTATCGCAATCCTTCGCAGCATTGGGAGTTGTATGAGATGGCCGAGGAGCTCGTCGATCTTGAGGATGCGTTTCGCCAGTGGCGATTCCGGCATGTGACGACGGTTGAGCGGATTATCGGATTCAAGCAAGGCACGGGCGGCACGAGCGGCGCGCCTTATCTGCGGAAGATGCTGGATGTGGTTTTGTTTCCCGAGCTTTGGCATGTGAGGACGATGCTTTAAAGCGTCTTCTTCTTTTCGTTGCCCATGCGCGAGGTATTGACGGCATGCGCGCGCTGCGTCGTGACTCGCGGACGCATCGGTCCAAATGTAAAGATTGGTTATAATTCGCGCGTTTAGCCTGGGTAGTTGATCGTCTTAAAAAACGGGTGGGTTAGATTTCTATTTGCCGTTAGACAAGACGGCCGGGTGTGAGAGCCCGAAGCGTAAAACCGCACTACCTGCGAAAGTGGGTAGTGCACAACCATGCACGTCTGTTCCTATGGGCGGGCTGTGGTGAGGGAGCCGCGAGGCTCGCCGGTTTTGGTTCTACGCCCGGTCTCTCAAACTCGCTACGTGCCCGCTCACCCCATCTTTTAGCGAGTGTCGGGCGATTCAGGAACTAACCGGAAATCGCACCATGAGCAAATCCACTAAAAAGCCTCAAACTGCATCACGCCCGCCTGTTGATGCGCACCAGTACGAAAAACTCGCACTGTCGGCGTTTGAATCCTGCGAACGGCAACTCCGCCAGCTTGCAACGCTGATTGACCTCGCGGCCAGCATCACCCGATGCCCGGCTACAACGGTGGAAGAAAGACGCCGAGAGCGAAACCTGCTGGAACACCTGCTCAATACCACCGAACAGTATCAGCAGGAAGCTGAATGCGACCGAGAACTGTACCAGGTGATCGCGCTCGATGCGAAGGGGATTGCTCACAGCTGCATCACGGCGAAAGCTGCGGCGAAACTTCTTTCAGATGCCGCGCAGGCCGGACGAGAAGCGAGAGAAGCCGAAGCGGAAGCAGCGGCGGACAAGGCGGCGACGCGTAAGCAGGAGCGCGTAAGGACTGCCGCATGCGCGCGGGCAGATGCACGACAGACAGTAGTGAAGCACTAAGTTGAAGTAGCGGCAAACGTGCCGCTGCAAGGGGGAAGGCGCGATTGGGTCGCGCCTTCGTTATTTGTATTTTTGGTTAGCAAGCTATCCCAAGCGCTGCAAGGCATCTGCATACGCTTCCGAGTCCAAAACTACAAACGAAAAGTAAATGTCCGCGCCTTTCTCACGAATAAACTCACGCAAACAACTCCGCGCGAAGCGCTTCCGAGTATCCATGAATGCCTCCCAAGCCATGACACTTGTTGGAGATGCATCGCCAATAGCATCGAGGTAAAGCTCCTTTTCATAAGGCGTTATACGCGCACCATCGATTCCGATGATTGCTAGTCCAAGCCGATCGCAACGGTCAACGAAAAGCAGCGCGTCGGAAGAAGTAAGAAACACCTCACCACCGGGCGAAACCTCTGCTCGCTCCAGATACGGTGCATAGATATCGATAATTTTCATGATACGGTCCTCTAAACTTGGACTTCCAGCTGGTATCGTACCGGTGTGATACCTGCATAATCGTGCCGTCAAAAATAACGATGTCGGCGCAGAGAATTTTCATATTCGTCGACGTCGATTATCACGATAGAAAAGTAGGTGTTGGCTCCTTTCTCTGCCTGCATCTCCTGCATGAACTTCTGCGCGGCGCTATTGCACTGCCTCCGGAAGTCATCCCAAGGCTGTTGAACCCTCGGTGAGTAGTCCGCAATCCCGTCAAGGTGAGGGTATGTGGCCTCCAAAATGATAGTGAATGTATCCACGCCAATTATCGCCACGTTAGCATTTTCGCAATCGTCAGGAATGCATAACGCGACCTCACTCTCAATATAAATCTCCGCGCCAGGCTCGCCTATTGACGCCGAACGGTACTTCTCAAAAATCTCGTCTTGGATAGTCATGCTGGCCTCAGAAGGGTGATTTCCAATTGGGATCGTTGCGCTTCGATATTTGCACAATCGTCCCGTCTATGTCATTCCTAACGACATAATGCCCGTCCTCACGCATGAACGCCGTGGCAGGATCGTCATGCCTCGCGCCCCCTATCTTTACTGTTCCTGATGTCACGCGCGGGCGCAGTTCTGTACGAGCCCGCCGGCCGGATCAAGTAGCCGGGAGACACCGCGCTTGTCGTCGTATTCCAGTCGCCCAGTCAGGTCATTGTTCGCACCGGTTCCTGCTGCATGCTGAGTGATAAGGGTAAGCGAGCCACTGCCGCCTTAGTTCAGTGGTCGAAGAAATCCGGTTCTGGTGCTATCCGAAAGCAGGACGCCTTGAGCCGCTCTGCACCAAATTCAAGGCGGCACTTCCCGACGCGCGCCGCATGCCACCTGATCAGCTGAACGTGACAGGCTCGCCATCTCGCGATATAAGACGCGTGCCGGTCATGACGAACCACACCCTCGTGGCGTAATTCCCACAGTCGTATCCGCATACGGGTGCGAAGGCGAGCACTATGTAAGCAGCAACGGTGCCGGCAATTGCCCGATTGCAGCGAACATCACGAGGCCCGCCAACCTCTTCATTTTATTGCTAAAAACAATATTTTCATTGGTTAATAAAGAAGGCGCGAATTACTCGCACCTTCTTTATGTGTGTTACCGTTTACGCCGTCTCTTCTTAGACGGATTTACGATCACCCCTTCGGGGGCAAGGTCCGGGTAGTCTTCCCAGAGCGGAAGCAAAAGCAGACTTATGCCACCCGCCACCCTTCCGGCCTCAGTGCGAAAAAACTCAAACTCTTCCACTGAGCAGCGCTCCTGAACGAGCCTGATTGAATCCTCAACTGACCGAAAGGCACCGAGCAGTAGCCTGTCAAGTTCCGTGGCAATTTCCTTATTCATTGCATCTTCCTAACAGTCGTTATCAGCCAAGCACATAACCAGACATTTGTGATAATTCCGCCCGTCGTTTGTTGCGGGAGTGGGCAGCGTCTGCATCGTGCATTTGTCGATACACCTCTCACGCACCTCTCGACAACGCTTCGTCGCGGGGCGGCCATAACTGCACTTAATGAAACCCGCATCGGTGTCGCTGTTGTTCTGGAACAATTGAGCGTACAAGATCGCCCGTTTCGACTGGCCGTTCTGCTCGGGCATCAGGATAGGAAATGGTACCTGCTCCTGCGCCGCTATTTGCAGTTCAGGCACGTCACCCCGAACAGGCTGACCTGTCTGGGTGACGGTAAGTCCGCGATAAAAGAGCTTCCACGCCAGCTTGGCTTTCGCAAAAACATAACACTCTGCGCATACCGGTGTGATTGTCACCGGGGCACTCATCTTTTGAGACTTACGCGAACCCGAGAGATTAGCGGGCGGCCCGACAGGATCAGCACCAGTCTCATAGTTACTAATCCACTGGTCAATCTCATCACTAGATATCGCTTGCGCGACACCACCGTTCTTCGCTACCGTGCCCATCCGGCTCATCACATGACCATTAGGCATATAGCTGTAGTCCACAGTTAGAAAGCGCTTCAGTCCTCCCGTCAACGCTGTTGCATCTTCGTTGTAGGTGAACCGGCTGAGGCGTCCGCGATTGTCATAGGTAAAGCGTGCTTCACGGTAGTTCCCGGTAACTCTCGTTACGCGGTTCGACGCATCGCGATCGGCTTCACCAAGGAGCCAATGTGAGATCAATTCCTGAGCGGTTTGCAGATTGCCAGTTTCATCTGGGAAGTACACCCAATCTTCGGTTTTGACGTCATTCACAAAAACTGTTGCCTGTGCCAGCCGGTTGTTGGCATCGTAGCGTGCGCCGACAGTCAACTTGTTGCCTGTGCCAGTCGCATCGAAACCGCTTGCGCCAGTCACGTCAGACGTGTCGAACTCGCTATACCCAGTGACGTTGCCACCTGAGTCATACACAAACGCACGCATCTTGCGGGGAGTTGCAACAAGTGAAGGATGCAGACTAGTCGCGTCCGCATAGCGCACCGAAGTTGTCACCGTGCCACTAGCGCTACTCACAACTGCGCGAACCGGTCGGCCCGCTGCATCGTACGAATATGCCGCGCTTCCGTCCGGTGCAGTTTTTTGTAGCAAGTTTCCGCTCGAGTCCAACGTCCGGGTCTCGGTGCCATCGGCAGTACTGCCACCCGAAATGCGTAACATGCCGGCTATTGGCGTGAAGTCGATCGTACCGGAACCGCCCGCCCACGACATCGTGGTCGAGCCGTTGCTGTAGGCGAACTGGACGTTCTTGGTAGTATCCGGATGAGTTGCTGAAATAGCACGTCCCCTTCCGTCATATGTCCACGTCGCGATCCGTGAGCCAGATTCGTCAATCACACCCGTTAGTGCATTCTTGAAGCGCGAGTCATCGTAGACGTAGCGGCGCACATAACCATCAGGCCATGTGACCGATACGAGATTACTGCTTCCGTCATAGCCGTATTGCGTAAGGCCGCCGCTGGGGTCTGTCATGCGGTAGACACGGCCTACCGTGTCGTACTCAAGCTTGATCGACAGTAACTCATACTTCGGAACCGCACCTGCCGCACGCTGGTTGATGGTCGCGAGCCGCCCCGCGCCGTCATAGGTGAGTGTTCGGGTGAAGCCGGTATGTGTTTTTTCGGACAGCAGGACGCCCTGTGCTGAATACGATTCAACGGTGTCTGTCGTTAGGTCCGTCAGAGCCCATCCAGAACCGTTCTGAGCGAGAGCGAGCCCACTGAAGCTGCTCGTTTTCCACTGTCCGTTTGTAAGTCGGAAAGTGAGCGGGTGGCCGTTTGCACGATAGGCTATGACCTGGGGTGAACTACCGCTCGTCCCAACCACGTTGAGTTGTCGCTGCCAGTTATTCATCCATACCGGCCCCATAGCGGCAGCCGATTTGAGAAACGGCGAGGATAGGTAGCTTCGAGTGAATGTCAGCGGTATTCCATCGCCGCTACGGAAGTCGTTTTCCGAGAGCGTTACCTTGCCGTTGGCCGCATAGACCGGATCGGCAACCGGACAAGACTCGTCGGGATCCGTAGGTGTGGCGCACCACTCGTCAATTGCCGCCATGTCGTTTCTACATCCGTAACTACCCATGCCGCTTGGGGTATTGCTTGCCACGTCCAGACGGCAGCTCGCTGTACCCGGCGTCGCGCCGGACTTCGAATAAAGCGTCCAGCAGTCGTCAGCGCACACAGTGGAGGTCACCAGCAGTAACGCCCACGCGGCCATCAGACGGGCTAGCTTGCCTCCAATCCCGCAAGGGGGGGACTTTTATTCTCATACATCTCCCTTTTGTAGTACGTCGTTAGAAATGCGTAACAATTCGACGTTGCATCAGGGAGAACCGAAACTAGAATAGGAACAGTCTGAAAATGCCAGTCGCGCTATAAATCTTTACAAATCGGCTGGAATCAGCAGCACCAGGAAGGACCGACGCTAGCGGCGCACCAATAACCTCCCATTGAGGGCACTCGATGATAGTGAAAAGCGCCAAGGTGACGACCTACGATGAACGGAATAACTCGGCGCGAGTCATCGTTGACCATGGCGCCGTGAACGATTTGCAGGTTGCATGAGGTTCGGCCCTTGACCTCAACACACCTTGCGGCGTCATCGAACTGAGCGAGTTGGAAATGGGCGCAGACGAAGTACAATCGCTATAACACGTGACCAATGAAAAGACCCGTTCGCGTGCGAGCCGTGGAACTCCATTCGCAATCTGCGAGCCGGGCGGACACAGTTATGTTTTAGACGCGATTTTCCGCTACACCATCGGCGTACCAATCGCAACCAATAGCGCGCATATCACTCATCGTGCCGTACAGCCGCCATCAATTGGCAAATCACCGCAACAGAATCGCAATCAAAGCTGGATCTCACTTCGCAGGATCACCCCCGCCTGCGCCGGCGTTGGCGTCAAAGTCACAGTGGGATTGACGCTATTCGTGACCAGCTTCAACGCCGGATACAAATCTGTCTAGACGTCGAGCGCTGTTCACGCAACGCCATCCACAACGCATCCGGCCGCGCGCGTTCAATCAGTGTCAATAGCGACACTTGCCGCACGGCACCTTCTGTTCGACGATCATACGGGTTGCCGAGCTTCAGGCCAAAATGGTCGGCCACGCCCTCGTCGATTTCTTCGACGAACCGTAGAACTCGTGGCCCGGAATCACCAGCGCATTGACCCACGGACTTGGTCTGCCCCCAAACATTTCCGAGCCCGAATGGCATTTTCAATCGCTAGCGCAGATGTAGCGCGCGGCGATGCAGATCACCGGATCATGCGCAAGGGCCTTAGGCTTTGCCACTTGTTCGGCGCGATAGTCGTTAAGAGCATAGACAATGGCCGTCATGTTCTGCTTATCGGATTAGTGAATTGAGTCATTGCATGGTCCTGCTAAAAGAGGAAGTCAGTGAAGAGTTACTTTCTACGGTCGCGGCTGATGTAGATCGCGAGCAAAATAATTCCTCCCTTGATCACGTTCTGCGCATATGGAGTCACGCCGACCATGTTCAGGTCATTGTTAAGTACGCCGTGCAACAATGCACCGATCAAGGTGTCGATGATCGAGCCGCGTCCGCGAGAGAGGTTCCCCCATCACCAAAGCGGGGATGGCGTCGAGCTCGAGGCCGACGCCCGCGTTCTGCTGACCGCTCATCAAACGCGCGCCAAGCGCACGCCGGATCAGCGCGTCGCCTGCTCGTTACCGTTGATCGCATACACGTACGGGCCGAATGGCATGCGTTCGAGCAACACACACGCGATCGCGTAGATCACAACCGGCGCCTGGATGCCAAAGATCTTGCCGCTGCAGAAGAAGCACCCAATCCGGCAGGCCGTCGATCAGATTGCCACGCGTCGGTTCGTCGAAGATAAGAGTGTTGGTGTGCTGGTTCGGCCAGCGCGCAATCATCACCTTCTGCTGATTGCCGCCGGCGAGCGTTGCGACTTCGGTGTGCCTCGTCGGTGCTTCGAAGCCCGCGCGTTTCATGATGTCGGCAGTGACGCGCGCCTCGCTTCGCTGATCGATGTAGAAACGCAACGAGCGATACCTGCCGGGGTTGTTGACTTCGGCCTAAACCTTGCGCGTCACTACGTGACTGGATAAGCAGCCGCGACGGTACAAGGCAAACCGGGCGCGAGCACGATCGCGGGCGCATCGCCAATGCCCGCGCCGCGCGCGGCCGCTTCTTCGGAAACATCGCGGCTCGCGTCATTCAGTTGCTGACAGCGACGGAATTTCGAAGGCGCCATGCCCTTCACCGCGAGGAACTGCCGGTTGAAATTCGACAGGTTGTTAAAGCCCGCCTTGAAGCAGATATCAGTGACGCTCAAGTCATCGTCAGTGAGCAATTGGCATGCGAGGTTGATACGCATCCGGTTCACGTACTGCACGAATGGCAGGCCCGTATGGCGACGGAAGTAACGCGAAAACGCACTGACGCTTTGCCCAGCCAACTGCGCCAGATCCGACTCCCGCAAATCGTTTGACAGATTCTTGCCAATATACGAGAGCGCGTGGTTGATGCGAGTCGACGCGAAACCGGTCGGGTCCGCCTGGTAGGCAGGACTCGCAAGCATCTCGCGATCCTCGGCGTTCATCAGAATGTCGACTATCGACATGAACAGCACGAGACGGCGCAGCCCGCGTGCAGCCAGCAATTCAAGGAACAACGGCTGGACCGCCGCGCTCGTCTGCATTCCGAACGACACACCGCGGCGCGAGTCGGCGAGCAGCGCTTCAACCTGACGCCATTCAGGAAAACTGTCCACGCAACTCGCCACGAACGCCTGCCCAAACTGCACAACCAGATTGCGTTGCGCAATGCTCTCGCCTTCCGGTACGTCGCTAACCCAGTTGTGCGGCAGGTTCGGCCCCGTCAACACCAGGTTGCCGGGCGCGAAGTTGCTGATATGGTCGCCGACGAACATCTTGCCGGTCGTCGCCACGATCAGATGGAGTTCGTATTCCGGGTGAAAGTGCCAGCGCACCGTGCGATACGGATAGCCGTGCGACCACACTTTGAACGATTCGTCACGGCGTACGGCAACGAGTTCGAGATCGGGTTGCATTGCGTCTTCCTCCATGAAGCGGCACGTTGCAGGCGCCGCTGACCTTCGTCTTGTATAACGAAAAGTAGTCCTCAAACGCGCTCTTCACCACTAAAAATGAAACCGCAGACCGATACTTTTTTGCATTCGGGTTAGTCCCGACCCACTTAAAGTCAAATTTTGTGCAATGCAATACACACGGCAAGACGCGTCCTGCAACGCACCGGCCTCTCGCCTGCCATGCCGAAAGCCGCGCCACGCCGCGCTGCGCCACAAAAAGCCCGGCACGTCGCCTTGACTTTCGTTTCACCGGGTACGATCATTCGCTCACAGACAGAGCAAATGCTCCACATCAAGAAAAACGCACGCTGCGAGCCGTGCGATCAAAGACATTCAGGAGACGCACATGAACAGCGGGCAAGGCAGCGGCGCGGCCGCACACGTGATCCTGCACATCGGCGCGGGATCGTTTCATCGCGCGCATCAGGCGTGGTATCTCCATCGGCTGAACGAGGCGAAGGTGCCCGGCGAGCCGCACTGGTCGCTGACCGTGGGCAATATCCGCAGCGACATGAATGCCGTGCTCGAGGCGCTCGCCGCGCAAGACGGCGTCTATACGCTCGAAACCGTCACGCCGCAGGGCGAACGCGCTTACGAGACGATTCGTTCGATCGAACGCGTGCTGCCGTGGTCCGAGAGCCTCGATATGCTGATTGAGGCGGGCGCCGATCCGGCCTGCAAGATCATCGCGTTCACGGTCACCGAAGGCGGCTATTACCTCGACGAACAGGACGAACTCGACACGGCCAATGCCGATCTCGCGGCGGACCTGAAAGGCGGCCACACCACGATCTACGGCGCGCTCGCGGCGATTCTCGACGCACGCATGAAACGCGGCGCCGGCCCGGTCACGCTGCAGACCTGCGATAACCTGCGCAGCAACGGCGAGCGTTTTCATGCGGGCATGAGCGAGTTTCTCGAACGGCGCGGCGCGGACGAACTGGCGCAATGGTTCGACGACAACACCGCATGCCCGAGTTCGATGGTCGACCGCATCACGCCGCGTCCCACGCCGGACGTGCGTGAGCGCGTGAAAGCCGCCACCGGCGTCGACGATGCCTGCCCGGTGATGGGCGAAGCGTTCATCCAATGGGTGATCGAAGACCGTTTCATCGCCGGACGTCCCGCGTGGGAAAAGGTCGGTGCGGAACTGGTCGACTCGGTGCTGCCGTACGAGGAGGCCAAGATCCGCATCCTCAATGCGCCGCATAGCTGCATTGCGTGGGCTGGCACGCTGGTCGGGCTGAACTACATCCACGAGGGCACGCTCGATCCGGACGTTCACAAATTCGCCTTCGACTACGTGACCGAAGACGTGATTCCGTGCCTCACGCCGAGCCCGCTCGATCTCGAACGCTATCGCGACGTGGTGCTCGAACGCTTCGGCAATCCGTATATTCAGGACACCAACCAACGCGTCGCGGCCGACGGCTTTTCCAAGCTGCCTGGCTTTATCGCACCGACGCTCGCGGAGTGCTTCGAGCGCGGCGCCACGCCGGCGGCGACGGCGATGCTGCCGGCCCTGTTCTTCCGCTTCCTCGAACGCTGGAACGCCGGCAAGCTGCCGTATGCGTATCAGGACGGCGTGATGGACGAACGCGTGGCCCGTGGCTTTTTTGCCGCGCCCGATCCGTTGCAGGCATTCGCCGCTGACCGGTTACTGTGGGGCAGCATGGCGCAGACGCCTGAGCTTGAATCGGCATTGGCGGGCGCATTGGCGCGCGTCGACGTGTGGCTGGCCAAACGCCAGGCATAACGCGCATGGCACCGCCCGCCATGTGCGGCTAAAGTAGCGCATCCCTAACGACGAAGGTTCCGCGCCCATGTATCTCGGCATCGACCTCGGCACGTCCGAAGTGAAAGTCCTGCTGCTCGCCTCCGATGGACGCGTGATCGGCACCGCAGGCTCACCCTTTACCGTTTCGCGTCCGCATCAGCGCTGGGCCGAACAGAATCCCGAAGACTGGTGGGCCGGCACGCGCACGGCGTTGGCCGCGTTGCGCGCCAAACATCCCGACGAGTTCGCGCAGATTCGCGGCATTGGCCTGTCCGGGCAGATGCACGGCGCCGTGCTGCTGGATGCAGAGGACCGCGTGCTGCGGCCCGCGATTCTGTGGAACGACATGCGCAGCGACAAGGAATGCGCGGAGCTGACCGAGCGCGCGCCGGAACTGCACACCGTCGCAGGCAATCTCGCGATGCCCGGTTTCACCGCACCGAAGCTGCTCTGGGTCGCGCGTCACGAGCCCAAAATATTCGCGCAAACGGCCTGCGTGCTGTTGCCGAAGGACTACCTGCGTTTGCGGCTGACCGGCGGCAAGGTGTCCGATCCATCAGATGCCGCCGGCACGCTGTGGCTCGACGTCGCCCAACGTGACTGGTCCGATTCGCTGCTCGCCGCCTGCAACATGACGCGTGCGCAGATGCCGAGCTTGTGCGAAGGCAGCGAACCGTCCGGCACCCTGCTTCCCCACGTGGCGCGCGAGTTCGGTTTGAGCGACGGCGTGATCGTCGCGGCCGGCGGCGGCGACAACGCCACGAGCGCGATCGGCATCGGCGCGACGCAACCGGGCGACGGCTTCGTGTCGCTTGGCACCTCGGGCGTGCTGTGCGTGGTGGGCGACAGTTTCCGGCCGAATTCGGCCTCCGCGGTGCATGCGTTCTGTCACGCGATTCCGGATCGCTGGCATCAGATGAGCGTGGTGCTGTCGGCGGCCAGTTGTTTGCGCTGGGTCTGCAGGCTCACCTCCACGGACGAGCCGACTCTGCTCGCCGAAATCGAGGCGCTCCCATCGGACGCACTCAACACCGCACCGCTCTTCCTGCCTTATCTGTCGGGCGAACGCACGCCGCACAACGACCCGTATGCGCAGGGCGTGTTCTTCGGCATGAATCACGCGACCGATCGCGCGTTGCTTGGCTATGCGGTGCTCGAAGGCGTGACGCTCGCGCTCACCGACGGCCTCGACGCGTTGCGCGCAGCCGGCACGGAGGCGAAGGCCCTGTCCCTGCTCGGCGGCGGCGCTCGCAGCGACTACTGGGCGCAATTGCTCGCCGACGCGCTCGACACCGCCACCCGCAAACACGGCGGCGGCGAAACCGGCGCGGCGCTCGGTGCGGCACGCCTCGGCTGGCTGGCGACCGGCGGCGACCCGGCCAAGGTGCTGACCAAACCGCCGATCGAAAAGGAGTTCACGCCGAACCCGCACCGGCACGCCGAACTGCGCAAGCGGCTCGAAGCGTATCGCGCGCTCTACCGCCACGTGCGCCCGCTGTTCGACTCCGCGCGCCAGCCACTCGCCTAAACCGGCAAACCGCAGCCGGTTCTCGTTGATACGCGAGGACCGCTGCTATCATCGGCGCACTTCAAGCGAACCGTCACCGTGCCCAAGTCCACAGAAAAATTAGATCTTGCTACCCGCGCCGCGTGGCTTTACTACGTCGCCGGCAATACCCAGAACGAGATCGCCGAGAAATTGCAGGTGTCGCGCCCGGTCGCGCAACGGCTGGTCGCCTTTGCTGTCGAGAAGAATCTGATCCGCGTGCGCGTCGATCATAAACTGGCCGATTGCCTCGCGCTCGCCGATCAGCTGTCGAAGCGCTATGGTCTGAGCATGTGCGAAGTGGTGCCGATCGACAGCGATACTTCCGAGGAAGTCGACCGCAAGCTGGCCGTGGCCGGCGCGCAGGTCATGGAGCGCTATCTCGGCGAGGAAAAACCGATGGTGGTCGCGGTGAGCAGCGGCCGCACGCTAAAGGCCTCGGTCGATCAGATCGCGCAACTGGAGCGTCCGCAGCACCGATTGGTATCGATGGTCGGCGCGATCGCCCAGGACGGCTCCTCGAACCGCTATGACGTCGCGCTGCACATTTCCGAAAAGACCGGCGGCAAGCATTTTCTGCTGCCCGCGCCGCTACTCGCCGATAGCGAGGCCGAGCGCGCGCAATGGTGCAATCACCGGCTTTACCGGATCGTCGAATCGCTCTCGGCTGAGGCGGATGTCGCGTTCGTCGGCATCGGCAATATCGGGCCGAAATGCCCGCTGCACGAAGACGGCTTTATCACGTCCGCGGAAGTGGATGAGTTGATGCAGAGCGGTGCCGTGGCCGAAATGCTCGGCCTGCCGATCGATTCAGCCGGCGCGCACGTCGAGTCGCCGACCGGCCGGCGCGTGACCAGCATCGCGCTGGAGTCCCCGCCGCGACGCCCCACCATCGGTTTTGCCGGCGGCGAGCGCAAGCGTGAAGCGCTGATCGCGGTGCTCAAAGGCGGCTGGCTGTCGGGACTCGTTACCGACGAATTGTGCGCGCGCGCCGCGCTGGAAGCCTGAGCGGTCGAATTGCGCGAGCTCACTGAGCACGCGGCGCCCTGCCGCTACAACACTGGCAGCCCTTCCGTGATGATGATGCGATACTCGCCGCCCTGCAGCCGCGTTTCGCTGACCGCCTGATACGCCGGGCTGCGATACCACGCGATCGCTTCGTTGTAGCTGGGGAATTCGAGGATCAGGATTTCTTCGATCGGCGGCCCCTCCACCACTTCTTTCTGCCCGTGGCTCGCCAGCACCATGACCGGATGCTTCTCGAAGACTGCCGGCGCGTCCTGTTTGTATTCCTCCAGTTTGGCGGGGTCGAGCGTTTTCTCGCGCGTAATGACGACGTAGGCAGGCATGAGCGTTTCCTGGAGCGTGAATAAACCTGACTGGACGGGAAAGCGGCGCGCCCGCCGCTTTCCCAATCACCTACTCACGCGGCCAGCACTTCGACGATCTTACGCTGGAATGCTTTCCCTTCGCTGTCGAACAAATGGCAGTGTTCCGGCGTCGCGCCGAGCCTTTGTGTCTCGCCCTTGGTGTGCCGTTCGAGCGGCGGAATGCGCGCGATGAGGCCATCGGGCGCGACGCTCGATTCCGCATACAAATACGCGGCATCGCCGAGCGATTCGACCGCCATCGTGCGCGCCGACACGCCGTCGTCGCTCATGCCGACGTGCAGATGTTCGGGACGGATGCCGACCGTCACCTTGTCGCCCTGCTTCACCACGCCTGGTTCCACCGCGACGCGCTGCGTCTCGCCGGTTTCGTAGCGAACGGTGACGCCGTCGTGCGTCACCGACTGCACCACGCCTTCCATGAAGTTCATCTTCGGCGAGCCGATGAAGCCGGCGACAAAACGATTGGCCGGCGCGTGATAGAGCATGGTCGGGCTGCCGACCTGCTCGACGTTGCCCGCCGACAGCACCACGATCTTGTCGGCTAGCGTCATCGCCTCGACCTGATCGTGCGTCACGTAGATCATCGTGGTCTTCAATTCGTCGTGCAGGCGCGCGAATTCGAGGCGCATCTTCACGCGCAATGCGGCGTCGAGATTCGACAGCGGTTCGTCGAACAGAAACACTTTCGGTTTGCGCGTAATCGCGCGGCCGATTGCGACACGCTGGCGTTGACCGCCGGAAAGCTGCTTCGGCTTGCGATCGAGCAAATGGTCGATGTGCAGGATCTTCGCCGCGTTGCGCACGGCGGCGTCGATCTCGGGCTTCCTGGTGCCCGCGAGTTTCAGGCCGAACGCCATGTTGTCGTACAGCGTCATGTGCGGATACAGCGCGTACGACTGGAACACCATCGCGATGCCGCGCTTGGCGGGCGGCACGTCGTTCACTCGCGTGCCGTCGATGGTCAGATCGCCGCCGCTGATGTCTTCGAGGCCGGCGATCATCCGCATCAGCGTCGATTTACCGCAACCGCTCGGGCCCACGAACACGACGAACTCGCCGTCCAGGATGTCGAGGTTGATGTCGCGCATCACTTCGTTGTCGTCGTAGGCCTTTCTGATGTTGCGCAGAGTTACGCTTGCCATGATGTGTCTCCGTGTAATGCTGTGTGTCGCGTATCCGTTGCTTCGGCTGCTTCTATCGTTTCAATTGCTTCAGCAGCCGGGTTGATTCGCTTCTCGATGTACCGTCCATGTGCACCTGTGTGCCGCTCATTTGCCGTGACATGTGCCGCGCTCACGGCGCGGCCGCCGTCGCGCTCAGCGTCCATTGCGCGACCAGTTCCGGCAACTGCTGCATGTCGTCGAATACGTGACGCGCGCCGGCTGCATGCAACGCGTCGATCTGCGCGTCACTCGCATGGCCGCCACCGATGAACCCCAACACCGTCATGCCCGCCGCGGTCGCGGCCGTCACGCCGGTCACGCTGTCTTCCACCACGAGACAGGCGGACGGGGCGAAGCCGACACCTCGCGCGGCGGCCAGATAGACATCGGGCGCGGGCTTCGGATTCGGCACCGCGTCGGCGCAAAAGAGGCGGTCGCCAAAGAACCTCACGAGGCCCGTGCGTGCCAGCACGTGCTCCACATACGGCCGGAAACTGTTGCTCGCGCACGCTTTGGTGAGCGGCACCTGCGCCAGCGCGGACTCGATCCCTGCAACGGCGGGCGCTTGCATGGCCGCCGCTTCCACCGCTCGCCGGATCGCATCGATATCCTCGACAGACAGGCTCTTACCGAGTTGCGCCGCCGTGCCTTGCAACACCTTTTCGATGCGCAAGCCGAGCAGGGGCAGTACCACCGGCTCGACATTGGCATCGGGCCAGCGAGCTTCGAGTTCGTGCACCAGCATGCGCGCCGCCACGGCTTCGCTGTCGATCAGCACGCCATCGCAATCGCAGATCAGCGCGAAATTACCTACATGCGCGCTTGCAGTCGTGCCTGCTGTCATTTGACCGCCCCGAAGGTAAGGCCGCGCACCAGTTGCTTCTGCGACAGCCAACCGACAATCAGGATCGGCGCAACCGCGAGCAACGATGCAGCAGAGAGCTTCGCCCAGAACAGACCTTCAGGACTCGAATACGACGCGATGAACACGGTCAGCGGCGCGGCGTTCGAACTCGACAGGTTGATGCTCCAGAACGCTTCGTTCCACGACAGGATGACCAGCAGCAGCGCAGTGGACGCGAGCCCCGGCAGCGACATCGGCATCAGCAGGTAGACGATTTCCTGCCACGTCGCGGCGCCGTCGATCCGGCCTGCTTCGAGAATGTCGCGCGGAATTTCGGCGAAGTACGTGAACGACATCCACACGGCAATCGGCAGATTGATCAGCGTGTAGACGATCACCAGACCCGATACCGTATCGAGCAGGCCGCTGTTCTTCCACAGCAGATAGATTGGCACCAGCACGCCGACCGACGGCATCATCTTGGTCGACAGCATCCACAACAGCACTTTCTGCGTGCGGCGTGTCGGAAAGAAGGCCATGGCGTAAGCAGCCGGCACGGCGAGAATCAGGCACAGCACCGTGACACCCGCCGAAATCAGGATTGAATTCCACGCGAACGAAAAGTAGTTGCTGCGCGCGAACACCTCTCGGAAGCTATCGAGCGTCGGGATGAAAAACAGCGACGACGAATACGCCTGCTGCTCCGTCTTGAACGCGGTGATCGTCATCCAGAAGATCGGGAAGAACAGCAGCAAAGCGACCAGCCAGGCAATCACGCCGGGAATACCGCGGCGAATCGCGGCGAACGGCGACTTGGCCGGCACGGTCATGGGCGCCGTGCTCGACGCCGGTGTAGAGGCAACGTGGCTCATTTTTCGTACTCCCCTTTCAGGTTCTTCGCGAGCATCCGCACAAGGAAGAACGACACGATATTGGCCAGCACGACAGCGAGAATGCCGCCTGCCGAAGCGAGACCGACGTCGAACTGTTGCAGACCCAACGAATAGATCAGGTACGACAGATTGGTGGTCGCGGTGCCCGGACCGCCGCCTGTGGTCGTATAGATTTCAGCGAAGATCGACAGCAGGAAAATCGTCTCCATCATCACCACGACCGCGATGGCCCGTTTCAGGTGAGGCAGCGTGATGTAGAAAAACATCGAGAATGGACCCGCACCGTCGATACGCGCCGCTTCCTTCTGTTCCTGATCGAGCGACTGGATCGCGGTGAACAGAATCAGGAACGCGAACGGCAACCACTGCCACGCCACGATCATGATCACCGCGGTGAGCGGGTACTCGGCGAACCAGTCGATCGGCTGCAGGCCGATCGCGCGCATGCCCTGTGCGATCAGGCCATACACCGGATGCAGGATCATGTTCTTCCAGATCAACGCGCTCACGGTCGGCATCACGAAGAACGGTGCGATGGCGAGCAGCCGCGCAATGCCCTGGCCGTAGAACTTGCGGTCGAACAGGATCGCCATCAGCACACCGCCGACCACCGTGATCACCAGCACCGAGATGATCAGTTCCAGCGTGTGCCCGATCGAAGGTCCAAACGACGGATCGCTGGCGAGATATTTGTAGTTGTCGAAACCGGCGAAGCCCTTCAGATCCGGATTCAACAGGTTGTAGCGCGAGAACGAAAACCAGATCGTCATCGCAAGCGGAATCGCCATCCACAGTACCAGGACTGCAACCGAGGGCGAGACTAGCCAGCGGGCGGAATTGGCTTTGCGGACTTCGCGTTCTTTTTCTGTCTGGGGATGGGCATGCATGAGAGGTAGGCGCAGAGGACGCATGATTGACCACCTGTTCGCTAATGCGCGGGCCATCCGCCTTCGCCGCTTTCACCGCATGAGCTGCCACGACACAATGCGTGCGTCGCGGTGCGTGCGCGGCAAAGACGGCCCGCTGTGCTGCGTGAGCCGGCTGACGGGCGTCAGCCGGCGCGTGCCACGTGACTCGCGTGGCTTACTTCTGCTTTACTTCCGCTTTACTTCTGGTAACCGGCCTGCTTCACCGCGCGATCCGCGGTGGCCTGACCGGCTGCCAGCGCCTGATCGACCGTCATCTGCCCGGCCACCGCGCCGGAGATGCTCTGACCGACCACCGTGCCGAACGACTGGAACTCAGGAATCCCGACGAACTGCACACCGGTGTACGGCACCGGCTTGAGCGTCGGATGATCCGGGTCCGCCGTTTCGATTGCCTTCAGCACGAAGTCGCCGAACGGTGCAGCCTGCTTGTACTCGGAGCGTGCGTAGGTGGATTGACGCGTTCCCGGCGGCACCGAGGCCCAGCCTTCATCCTTCGCAACCAGTTCGATGTACTGCTTCGACGTGGCCCACGCGATGAATTTCTTCGCCGCGTCCGCCTGCTTCGACGACTTCGGGATCGCCAGCGCCCAAGCCCACAGCCAGTGCGAACCCTTCGGCGTGACGGCAATCGGTGCCGGGGCGAAACCGACCTTGTCTGCAATCTGTGACTGCTGCTTGTTGTAGAGCATGCCGGCCGCGACCGTGGCGTCGATCCACATCGCGCACTTGCCCGACGACATCAGCGTGAGATTTTCGTTGAAGCCGTTCGAACTGGCTCCCGGAGGGCCGTCTTTCTTCAGCAGGTCGACGTAGAAGGTGATGGCCTTTTTCCATTCGGGCGAGGTGAGCTGCGCATGCCACTTCTCGTCGAACCAGCGGCCGCCGAAGGTGTTCACCACCGTCGTCGCGTACGCCATGTTTTCGCCCCAGCCCGCCTTGCCGCGCAGGCAGATGCCGTACATGCCGTTGGCTTTGTCGGTGAGCTTGTCGGCGAACTGCGCGATCTGGTCGTAGGTGGGCTGATCGGGCATCTTCAGACCCTTCGCCGCGAACAGATCCTTGCGGTAATACGTCATCGAGCTTTCGACGTAGAACGGCAGCGCGTACAACTGGCCGCCGCTCGAGAGGCCGTCGCGGGCCGTCTTCACCACGTCGTTCAGATCGTAATCGGCGGGCAGATTGGTGATCGGCGTGAGCCAGCCGCGCTTGCCCCACTGCGGCGTTTCGTACGCACCGATCGTCATCACGTCGAACTGGCCGCTGCCGGTCGTGATGTCGGTGGTGGCGCGCTGACGCAGCACGTTTTCTTCGAGAATCACCCAGTTCAGCTTGATGTCCGGATTCGCCTGCTCGAAAGCGGGCGAGAGCTTCTTCAGCTCGATCATGTCCGGATTGTTCAACGTCGCGATCGTCACCGTGGCCGCCTGAGCGTTCAACGCAAAGCATGCGACAGCGCCGGCACTAACCGCTTTCAGCGCGGATTTGAGGGCTGGTTTCATGTGTTGTCTCCTTTCTCGTACGTTATGTGGTGCTGCGTTTGTTCTACGAAATGACGCCGGATGACGCGGGTGCGGCTGATCCGCTCAACTCATCCAGTTGCCGCCGTCGACGTTCAGGGTTTGCGCGGTGATGTAATCGGCATCCGCCGACGCGAGAAACAGGGCGGCGCCGGTCAGATCGTCCGGCACACCCATGCGGCCGAGCGGCACCGCTTCACCGACCAGGCGCTTCTTTTCGCCGAGCGGCCGGTTTTCATAGCGGGCGAAGAGCGCGTCGACGTCGTTCCACATCGGCGTATCGACGACGCCCGGCGCGATGCCGTTCACGTTGATCTTGTGCGGCGCGAGTGCCAAAGCTGCGGATTGCGTATAGCTCAGCACAGCAGCCTTGGTCGCGCAGTAGTGCGACACCAGCGCCTCGCCGCGCCGTCCGGCTTGCGACGACATATTGATGATCTTGCCGCCGCGGCCCTGCTCGACCATCTTCCGCGCAACGGTTTGCATCAGGAAGAACATGCCCTTCACATTGACCGCGAAGAGACGGTCGAACACGTCCCAGGATTCATCGAGGATCGGGCGCATATCGAAGAGCGCCGCGTTGTTGAACAGGATATCGACCCGGCCGAAGCGCTCCAGCGTGCCGGCGAGGATGCGTTCGATATCGTCGCGGCGTGTGACGTCGGCGCTGACGGTCAGCACGCGATCGCCGTAAGCGGCGCGCAGCAAGCCGCCGAAACTGTCCGCCGGTTTCACGTCGACCAGCACGCAACGCGCGCCTTCGTCCAGATATCGCCGAGCCACGGCTTCACCGATTCCGCTTGCCGCGCCCGTCAGAATGGCCACCTTGTCTTGCAATCGTGCCGCCACTGCCTGTCTCCGGTTCGTATCGCTTTTTGAGGCGCAGTGAGCGAACGCTCATTGCGCGAACAATTGCTCGGTTAGTGATCGAATGATCGGATACGCACCGGGTCATGTCAAGGCGCGCGACCAGATTTCGATGGTGCAGCGCGGCAGGACCCCGGGGCGCTCTTTCCCTGTTCCAATCGACCCCAATCCGCGAAACCGAGGACCGCTCATCCGCTTTATGCGCAAGTCGCTGACAAAAAAATTGAGATACGTTATATCATTTCGATCTCATTTCGCTTCGAAGCCCTTCTGCGCGCGCACGGCTTCGCGCATCGGACGGAATCGAAGAACGCGTTCGTTGACGGTTGCGAAGCCGGCGGCCCGCACGGCAGCCAGTTTCTGATGTGCGATGGGTGCAGCGCGGTCCGCGCCGTGCCGGCGCGTCGGCCGGCATGAACGCGAAAGCGCGCCATTCCTAACGTTGGTGGTTCATTCAACTCTCTCGCAGCAGGAATCAACGATGAAGAAAATCGACTCGATGTTGAACGGGGCGCGCCGCGCGCTGAGGCTGTCGAAGTTCGTGGCCGTGGGCGCCGCTATGTTTGCGCTCGGCCATGGCGCGTTTGCCGCGGAGGCGAAGATCCCGGTGGTCGCGGCGGAAAACTTCTATGGCGACGTGGTGCAGCAACTGGGCGGCGAGCACGTCGACGTGACGAGCATCCTCAGCAATCCGGATCAGGACCCGCATCTGTTCGAAGCCAGCCCGAAGACGGCGCGTGCGTTGCAGCATGCGAGTCTTGTGGTCTACAACGGCGCCGACTACGATCCCTGGATGGCCAAACTGCTGGGCGCCTCGAAGAGCGCGAAGCGCACCACGATCGTCGCCGCTGATCTCGTCGGCAAGAAGAGCGGCGATAATCCGCACCTCTGGTACGACCCGGCAACCATGCCGAAATTGGCCAGCGCGGTGAGCGCGGCACTCGTCGCGGCTGACCCGGCGCACAAGTCCGCGTACGATGCGAACCTCGCGAAGTTTCTCGATTCGCTGAAACCGGTCGATGCCAAAATCGCCGAACTGCATGGCCGCTATGCCGGCGTGCCGGTAACGGCAACCGAGCCGGTGTTCGGCTACATGTCGGACGCGGTGGGCCTCTCGATGCGCAATCTGCGCTTCCAGCTGGCGACGATGAACGACACCGAAGCAAGCGCGGCCGATATCGCCGCGTTCGAACGCGATCTGCGCGAAAAGCGCGTACGCGTTCTGATCTATAACAGCCAGGCAACCGAGGCCCTGACCAAACGCATGTTGAAGCTCGCGCAGCAATCGAAGGTGCCGACCATGAGCGTCACCGAAACCGAACCGGCCGGCAAGACCTATCAGACGTGGATGCTGACGCAGCTCGATGCGCTGGGCACGGCGCTGGCTGCAGGCGATGCGAGCGGAGCGAATGCAGCGGCGGCAACCAGCGCCAAAGGAAAACCCCAATGAACGTGACTGGCCGCAGCACGCCAGCTGAGGTACGAACCGGCGCACGCACCAACGCGCCCGTGCTCGAACTCGAGCACGTGACGCTCGAACTCGGCGGCCGCTCGATTCTGCGCGACACCGGGTTCGTGGTGAACCAGGGCGAATTCATCGGCGTGCTCGGGCCGAACGGTGCGGGCAAAACAACGCTGATGCGCGCCGTGCTCGGTCTCGTGCCGGCCGCGAGCGGCGCGATCCGCGTGCTGGGGCAGCCGGTCGAGCGCGGCAATGCGTCAATCGGCTATATGCCGCAGACGCGCAGTGCGCTGGCGGGGCGCCGCGTGCGTGGCCGTGATTTCGTCGCGATGGCCGCCGACGGACACCGCTGGGGCCTGCCCCATGCGGACAGCAAGACCCGGGCGGATGTCGAGCGGGTGCTGGATCTGGTAGGCGGCCGCACGCTCGCAGAACGGCCGTTGTCGGAACTGTCCGGCGGCGAGCGTCAGCGGCTGCTGCTTGCGCAATGCCTGCTCGGCAATCCGAAACTGCTGCTGCTCGACGAACCGCTGATCAGCCTCGATCCGCATCATCAGAAGAGCGTCGTGGAACTGGTGCGGCGCGTGCAGCAGGAACTCGGCATCGCCGTGCTGTTTTCGGCGCATGAATTGAATCCGCTTCTGAACTCGCTCGATCGCGTGCTGTATCTCGGCAGCGGCGTGGCCGCGCTCGGCACCGTCGATGAAGTCATTACGAGGCCGGTGCTGTCGCGCCTCTATGGCTCGCCGATCGACGTGATGCGCGTGAACGGCCGCATCTTTGTGATGTCGGGCGACGTCGAAGTCGAAAAACACGATCACGAGCACGAACACGACGAGAACGGCGGCGCCAGTCACGCGCACTCGCACGGGCATTCGCACGACCACGGCGGCACGCACAGTCACTCACATCAGCACGACTCACGCGACGGACACACGCACGATGTTTGAATACGATTTCATGGTGAACGCGTTCGCGGCGTCGGGGATCGTCGCGGTGCTGGCCGGGATAGTGGGATATTTTCTGGTGATGCGCGGACAGACCTTCGCGGGCCACGCGTTGTCGCATGTCGGCTTCACGGGCGCGACTGGCGCGGTCCTGATCGGCATCTCGCCGATCTGGGGGATGATCGGCTTCACACTTGCGGCGGGCGTCGGCATGGGCGCGCTCGGCGAGCGCCTCGCCGGCCGCGACGTGGCGATCGGCGTGATCCTCTCGCTGTCGCTCGGCTTCGGCTTGCTGTTCCTGCACTTCTTCACGGCGTACGCGACGCAGGTCACCGCCCTGCTGTTCGGCAACGTGCTCGGCGTGAATGCATCGACGCTCGGCGTGCTGGCGGCGTTGGGCGTCGTCAGTTTGCTGGCGCTTGCGGCGATCATGCGGCCGTTGCTGTTTGCTTCGTTGCAGCCGGAGTTGGCCGAAGCCAAGGGCGTGTCGCTGCGCCTGGTGTCGGTGCTGTTTCTGGCGATTGCCGCGCTGGCTGTGGCGGCGTGTACGCAGATTGTCGGCGTGCTGCTGGTGTTCACACTGATGGTCGGCCCGGCCGCCGCAGCGCAAAACGTGACGACGCGGCTTTCAACCGGTCTCGTGCTCGCGGCCGTGTTCGCGCTGGTGCAGGCGTGGCTAGGTCTGACGCTGGCCTTCTATACCGATTGGCCGACGAGCTTCTGGATCACCGTGCTGTCGGCAGTGGTGTATGGCGGGAGTTTGTTGGGGCGGCGTTGAGCGGCCGGATCCGCTTGGGCGAGGTTGCCGGCCTTGGCGGCGTCATCGGCATTGAGCGGCTTCGGAAACTTTAGTCCGCCTTCGGCCAGAGACGACGATGGCGGCGGCACACCTGCATACCGCCGCCATCGTCCTGCAAGACTTCAACCGAGTAGCACCTTCGCGTGATGCGCGAGATGATCCTCGATGAAAGTCGAGATGAAGTAATACCCGTGGTCGTAGCCGGCGTGACGGCGCAGCGTCAGCGGTTGTCCCGCGGCCTTGCAAGCAGCTTCGAACACATCCGGGTTCAACTGCTCGCCGAGGAACTGATCCGCCAGCCCCTGATCGATCAGAATGCCTTCCGCGAAGTGGTGCGACGCGTGCGCGACCAGCTCGCTCGAGTCGTACTGCTTCCACGTTTCACGGTCTTCACCCAGATAGCCGCTGAACGCCTTCACGCCCCACGGGCACTGTGAAGGCGCGGCAATCGGCGCGAACGCCGACACCGACCGATAGATCTCCGGATTGCGCAGCGCCAGCATCAACGCGCCATGACCACCCATCGAATGCCCGAAGATGCCGAGACGCGCGCCGTCCACCGGCAGATTCGCGAGTACCGTTTCGCGCAATTCATCGCGCACGTACGCGTACATCCGATAGTGCTTCGCCCACGGCTGCCGGGTCGCGTCGATGTAAAAGCCCGCACCCACGCCGAAGTCCCACGCCGCGCTTTCGCCCGGCACGCCGGCACCGCGCGGACTGGTGTCCGGCGCGACCAAAGCAATGCCATGCCGCGCAGCAAAGCGCTGCGCCCCGGCCTTGATCGGGAAGGTTTCTTCCGTGCAGGTCAGGCCGGCGAGGTAGAACAGCGCGGGCACGTTCGCATTGGCCTGCAAGGCCTGCGGCGGCAGATAGACCGAGAAGCGCATCGACAGACCGATGGTCTGCGAGTCGTGCCGGTAGATACGTTGCTCGCCGCCATGGCAGGCATGCGACGACAAGAGTTCAAGCATCGCCCCGCTCCTTTTTCAGTGCCCAGTGCCGCGTTAGTACAGCACGACGGAGCGGATCGACTCGCCCTTCTTCATCAGATCGAAGCCTTCGTTGATGCGTTCGAGCGGCAGGCGGTGCGTGATCAGATCGTCGATATTGATCTTGCCTTCCATGTACCAGTCGACGATCTTCGGCACATCGGTACGGCCGCGCGCGCCGCCGAACGCCGAGCCCTTCCACTCGCGGCCCGTCACCAGCTGGAACGGACGCGTGCTGATTTCTTCGCCCGCCGCCGCCACGCCGATGATGAACGACTGGCCCCAGCCCTTGTGCGTGCACTCCAGCGCCTGACGCATCACCTTCGTATTGCCGATGCATTCGAACGAATAGTCGGCGCCGCCATCGGTGAGTTGCACGATGTGATCGACCACGTTCTCGACTTCGTTCGGGTTGATGAAGTGCGTCATGCCGAATTTCTTCGCCAGTTCCACGCGGCCCGGGTTGATATCGACGCCAATGATCTTGTCCGCGCCGACCATCTTCGCGCCTTGAATCACGTTCAGGCCGATGCCGCCGAGACCGAACACGACCACGTTCGCGCCCGCCTCGACCTTCGCCGAATACACGACGGCGCCGACGCCCGTCGTCACGCCGCAGCCGATGTAGCAGATCTTGTCGAACGGTGCGTCCTCACGCACCTTCGCGACGGCAATTTCCGGCACGACGATGTAGTTCGAAAACGTGGACGTGCCCATGTAGTGAAAGAGGGGCTTGCCGTCCAGAGAGAAACGCGAGGTGGCGTCGGGCATGAGACCCTTGCCTTGCGTCGAACGGATCGCCTGGCACAGGTTGGTCTTGCGCGACAGACAGAATTTGCACTGGCGGCATTCCGGCGTGTAGAGCGGAATGACGTGGTCGCCCTTCTTCAACGTGCCGACGCCAGGACCGACGTCGACGATCACGCCGGCACCTTCGTGACCGAGAATCGCCGGGAAGATGCCTTCCGGATCGGCGCCGGACAGCGTGTAGTAGTCGGTGTGGCAGATGCCCGTCGCCTTCACTTCGATCAGCACTTCACCGGCGCGCGGACCTTCCAGATCCACCTCTTCGATCGTCAAGGGGGCGCCGGCTTTCCATGCGATTGCTGCTTTGGTCTTCATCGTGAATGCTCCTGTGAGTCTGTGAATGCCTGGCGCGTCGCGTGAGAGAGGTCGCGTCGCGCAATATTCCGGTTCGGCCGTGGCACCTCGTTCGCACGTGACGCTACGGGCGGCGGTTGCTGCGGGCGGACGGCATGGCGTGCCGACTTATAAGTTAACGTGCGAAAGCCGTCATGGTATTGCAAAGTGCGTCGCGACATTGTCTGTACCTGACATTGCTGCCGTCACCGAAGCGGGACGTCGCCGAACCATGTTTCGACGCGGCCATACAGATCGAGAAAGCGCGCGTAACGTTCGGCGAGCGCCGCATCGCCTTGCGGACCGGCAACCCGCGTCGCGCCAGGCGCAAGCGCGGCGAGATCGCTCGCGTGCCAATGCCCGCTCGCCAACCCGCCGAGGATTGCAGCGCCACGCGGCGCGGCGTTCGGACAATCGACCGCGTAGAGCTCGACGTTCAGCGCGTCGGCGAGCAACTGCCGCCAGCGCGCATCGACTGAGCCGCCGCCCGCGAGCTTCAACGTCGTCACCGTCGCGCCGCTTGCGCGAATCGCGTCGAGCCCGGCCCGCAGCGAGAACGCGACGCCTTCGAATGCGGCACGCATCATCGTGCCGCGCGTGTGATCGAGCGCGAGGCCGAGCCAGCCGCCACGCGCGGCCGGGTTGAGCCATGGGGTGCGCTCGCCGGTGAGGTAGGGCAAGAAGGTCAAACCCGCTGCGGCGCTTACGGTAACGCCTGTTGCATCAACAAAGGCACCGCCGGATACGTTGCCGGAGAGACCGCCGGATGCATTGCCGATCGCTACGCTCGACGCATTGCCGGACGCACCGCCCGATACGTTGCCGGGGGCACCGCCGGATGCATTGCCGGACGCATCGCCGGATGCATTGCCGGATGCACCGCCGGATGCATTGCCGGACGCACCGCCGGATACACAAGCGGACGCGTCGCCGAAGGCATCACGATAAGCATCCGCCCATTCATACGAAAGCCAGCCGCGCACGCGTTCGAGCGCGACGCCGACGTTTTGCATCGCCGCCATCCGATACCAGTGATCGCTCGCCGCTCGATAGCGATGCAAGCCCTTTATCGCTTGCGGTGCATGCTCCGCGAGCACCACGATTTGTCCACCGGTGCCGGTGGTCAGCAACGCGTCGCCATCGCGCGAGAGACCGCTGCCGAGTGCCGCGCAGGGCGTGTCGGCGGCGCCGGTCGCGAGGACGATGCCGGCGCGCAGACCCAGTTCCTGCGCGGCTTTCTGCGACAAAATACCCCCCGCTGCATAGGACGGCGCGAGCGGCGCAAACCATTCATGCGGCAGCCCGAGCCGCTCAAGCAGCGCCTGATCCCACACGCCGGCGGGGTCGGCGAGCGCGGTCGCGCAGGCGTCGGACGGGTCGGTTGCAATCGCGCCACCCAGTGCGACGCGCAGCCAATCCTTCGGCTGCAGCGCCCAACGTGTCTTGCGCGCGGATTGCGGTTCGTTCTGCACGATCCAGCGCAGCAAAGGACCGGCCATGCCGGGTGCAACGGGATTCGGCTGCGGCTCGGGCCACTGATCGAGCAAGGCCAAAGCACGCGTGTCGGGCCAGAGCATCGCGGGACGCACGGCTTCGCCCTCGGCGTCGATCAGCACGACACCGTGCATCTGTCCGGAGAAGCCGATCGCCTGTACGTCGCGGCGCAAACCGGCAGGCAACCGCGCCGCCGCTTCGCCTAGCGCACGCCACCAGGTTTGCACCGAGATTTCCGCCCATCCCGGATGCGGCGTTTCGAGCGCGTAAGCGACACTGGCCGCTGCCTGCTCGCGGCCGTTTTCGTCAACGATTGCGACTTTGAGGGAGCCGGTGCCGAGGTCGATACCAAGAAAACTCATGGGCGATAGGACTTCAAATTAGGCATGGGGATGAGCGCGCGAAGGGTGCCTGCCATGATGCATTTTCCGTGACCGCTGCATGGCTTTGGACGCACGCCCGAATGCACGCCGAAAAACGAAATCGCGGGTTAACCCGGCCACGACGCGGGCCGCCTGAAAACAGTACTATGCGGCGAGCGAGATACACCTCATTGATTCTCACACATATCTCATTGAATCGTGCGCGCGCGGTACGCGGCCGCGCATCGCCACTGGACGGGGCTGACCGCCGATTTGTGCGGCGCACGCATTTCTTTTGGCTTTCAAACCGGCCTCACCCATATCGTCACCGGGAATGCCGGAATAGGCCCCAGTGGTCTTGTTGCACTTTTTCGTTCCGCATACCTTGGAGCCATCCCAAAACGAGATGGTGGAGAGAGACAAAATGCAATCGAACACGGTTCACCCGTGCGACGAGCGGCTGCCCGCGGGCCAGTTGCTGACGCTCGGCATTCAGCACGTTTTGGTGATGTACGCAGGCGCAGTTGCGGTGCCGCTCATCGTCGGCGCCGCGCTGAAATTGCCGAAAGACCAGATCGCGTTCCTGATCAGCGCCGATCTGTTTTCCTGCGGCATCGCCACGCTGATTCAGACGCTCGGTCTGTGGATCTTCGGCATCCGTCTGCCGGTCATCATGGGCTGCACGTTCGCGGCGGTCGGTCCGATGGTCGCGATCGGCACCAATCCTTCGCTCGGCATTCTCGATATCTTCGGCTCGACGATCGCGGCCGGCGTCATCGGCATCCTTCTCGCGCCGGCGGTCGGCAAGCTGCTGCGCTTTTTCCCGCCGGTGGTGATCGGCGTGGTGATCTCGGTGATCGGTCTCTCGCTGATGGAAGTGGGCATCAACTGGGCGGCCGGCGGCGTGGGCAATCCTGATTACGGCAACCCGATCTATCTGGGGCTGTCGCTGATCGTGCTGATGCTGATTCTGCTCATCAACAAGTTCGCCAAGGGCTTCATTGCCAATATCTCGGTGCTGCTCGGCATCGTCGCGGGCTTTGTGATCGCGCTGGCACTCGGCCGCGTCAACATGGAAGGCGTCACGCACGCGCCGTGGGTCGGCTTCGTGATGCCGTTCCACTTCGGCCTGCCGCATTTCGACCCGCTCGCGATCGCGACGATGGTCACTGTGATGTTCGTCACCTTCATCGAATCGACCGGCATGTTCCTCGCGGTCGGCGACATGGTCGATCGTCCTGTCGATCAGAAGACGCTGGTGCGCGGTCTGCGCGTCGACGGTCTGGGCACGTTGATCGGCGGCATCTTCAACTCGTTTCCGCATACCTCGTTCTCGCAGAACGTCGGCCTGATCGGCGTGACGGGCGTGAAGAGCCGCTTCGTCTGCGCGATGGGCGGCGTGATTCTGGTGCTGCTGGGCCTGTTCCCGAAGATGGCGCAAGTGGTCGCGTCGGTACCGGCGTTCGTGCTCGGCGGTGCGGGGATCGTGATGTTCGGCATGGTGGCGGCGAACGGCATCAAGGTGCTGGCCAAGGTCGACTTTGTGAAGAACCACCACAACCTGTTCATCGTCGCGGTGAGTATCGGCATGGGCCTGGTGCCGGTGGTGTCGCCGCATTTTTTCTCGAAGCTGCCGCCGGCGCTGTCGCCGCTGTTGCATAGCGGAATCTTGCTGGCGTCGGTGTCGGCGGTCGTGCTGAACCTGATCTTCAACGGTGTGAAGAGCGAGAAGAAAGCGCAGTGCGAAATTCGCAAGGCCGGACATGATTTCGACAGACGCGGCGGCAATGAACCGCAACGCGATGAGATGCTGCGTGCGGCGGATCTGCACTGAGCATCGGCAACCAGCGCCGTGCGACTGAAATCGCCCGAGCGCTGAGTCGAGTTGAGTTGAGCATTAACAAAAACGCCACGGCATTGCCGTGGCGTTTTTTTATTACCGGCTGCGCCGGACGGCTTTCCTGACAAAACCGAAAGCCGCCCCAAGCGCCCGCTGTTACGAGACTACAGACTTATTAACCTGCGGTCGCTGCCGAAGCCGCCACCGGCGCACTCGCCGCACCGTAATCGACCGGTGCGTCGGCCGGACGCGGCTCTTCGCCGTCCCGCTCGATCCAGCCGCCGCCGAGCGCCTGGTACAACGTGACCAGGTTCTGCAGACGCTGCATGCGCGCGGTAATCAACGACTGCTGCGACGAATACAGATCGGTCTGCGCGGTCAGCACCGACAGATAACTGTCGACGCCGTTCGTATAACGCAGATTCGACAGATCCAGCCGACGCTGTTCGGCAAACGTGTTGCGCTCCAGCGCCTGGATCTGCTGATCGTACGTGCCGCGTGCCGCGAGGCCGTCCGCCACTTCGCGGAAGGCTGTCTGGATCGCCTTTTCATACGTGGCGATCTGAACCTTCTTCTGGATGTTGGCGAGATCGAGGTTGGCGATGTTCTGGCCGCCTTCGAAGATCGGCAACGTGATCGACGGCGCAAAGCTCCATGCCGCCGAACCCGCCTTGAACAAGCCACCGAGCGACGGGCTCAGCGTGCCGAAGCTGCCTGTCAGCGAAACCTTAGGGAAGAACGCCGCGCGTGCAGCACCGATATTCGCGTTGGCCGCCAGCAGATTCTCTTCGGCCTCCATGATGTCCGGACGACGCGTGAGCAGATCGGACGGCAGACCGGCCGGAATATCCGTGAGGAGATTCTGGTCGCTCAACGACAAGCCAGGCGGGAGATCGTCGGGCAACGGTTCGCCGAGCAACAGCACCAGCGCGTTTTCAGCCTGAGCCCGCAGACGCGCCTGCGCCTGCAGATTCGCACTAGCCGTCTCGACCACGGTTTGCGATTGCCGCAGATCGAGTTCCGAACCCGTGCCGTTATCGAATTGCAGCTTGGCGATCCGATACGACTCCTGCGACGTCTTCAGCGTGTTCTGCGTCACCCTCAACAGATCGTCGAGTTCGAGCACCGTGAGGTACTGATCCGCGACTTGCGACACCAGCGAGATTTCCGCCGCCTTGCGCGCCTGGGCAGTGGCCAGGTACTGCGCCAATGCCTGGTCCTTCAGGCTTTGAATGCGCCCGAAAAAGTCGATTTCCCACGAGGCGTTCAGGCCGACCGAATAGGTGTTGGAAATCGTCTGGCCAGTGAATGTCAGATCCTTCGGCGTGCGCGATTTACTTTGCGACGCCGCGGCGTCGAGCGTCGGGAACAGACCCGCACGAACGATCCGGAACTGTGCCTGCGATGCCTGCATATTCAGCACCGACACGCGCAGATCGCGGTTGTTCTTCAGCGCGACCTCGATCAACCGCTGCATGCGTGGATCGACGAAGAAGTCACGCCAGCCGATATCGGCCGCAGCCTGGCCGCCGGCGCTGCGCGCCGCGGCCGACTTGCCCGTTTGCCCCGTGCCCGGCTGGGTCGCGCCGGGCTGCGTTTCGTACACGCCGCCGGTCGGGAAGGTGCCCGTCACGGGTGCGGCGGGACGCTCGTACTTCGGCGCCATCGTGCAACCCGCGGCGAACAACGCAACCGCCACTGCAATCAAAGAGTGTTTTTGCATCTCAATGTCCGTCCTTGCCCGAGCCCTCACCAGCCGAGCCGCCACCTTGGCCGTCATGCGGATGGTGCTGGTTGTAGTGTGCGAGTGCCTCATCCGGGTCTTCCGTCTCGCCGCCGAACTTCGCGCGGATCACGACGAAGAACATCGGGATCATGAAAATCGCGAGGAAGGTCGCCGTCAACATTCCGCCGATCACGCCGGTACCGATCGCGTGCTGGCTGGCCGAACCCGCGCCGTTACTGATCGCGAGCGGCATCACACCGAGAATGAACGCGAGCGAGGTCATCAGAATCGGACGCAACCGCAGACGCGCTGCTTCCAGCGCGGCCTCGATCGGCCCCATCCCTTCGCCTTGCTGCAGTTCGCGGGCGAATTCCACGATCAGAATCGCGTTCTTCGCGGACAGCCCCACCGTGGTCAACAGACCCACCTGGAAGAACACGTCGTTCTCGAGCCCGCGCAGCGTAGCGGCCAGCAACGCGCCGATCACGCCGAGCGGCACCACCATGATCACCGAGAACGGGATCGACCAGCTTTCATACAGCGCCGCGAGACACAGGAACACGACCAGGATCGAGATGCCGTACAGAATCGGCGCCTGCGAACCGGACTGGCGTTCCTGCAACGACAAGCCCGTCCATTCGTAGCCGATACCGGCCGGCAGCTTCGCCACCAGTGCTTCCATCGCCGTCATTGCCTGACCGGTCGACTTGCCCGCCGCTGCCGCACCCTGGATTTCCACCGCCGAGATACCGTTGTAGCGCTCGAGCTTCGGCGAACCGTAGCCCCATGAGCCGCTTGCGAACGCGGAGAACGGCACCATGCCGCCAGCCGTATTGCGCACGTACCAGGCGTTCAGGTCTTCCGGAGTCATCCGGAACGGTGCGTCGCCTTGCAGATACACCTTCTTGATCCGGCCGTCGGTATCGAGGAAGTTGTTCACGTATTGCGACGCCCATGCGATCGAGAACGTCTGGTCGATCGCCGACAACGACACGCCGAGCGCCGAAGCCTTCTCGTGGTCGATGGCCACCTTGAACTGCGGCGTATCGTTCAGGCCGTTCGGACGCACCTGAGCCAGCGTCGGATCTTTCGCCGCCATGCCCAGCAGCATATTGCGTGCTTCCATCAGCTTTTCGTGGCCGACACCCGCGCGATCCTGCAGTTCGAAGTCGAAGCCCGCAGCCGTGCCGAGCTCAGGAATCGACGGCGGATTCACCGGATACACCAGCGCGTTCTTGTAGCTCGAGAAATGCATGAAGAGACGGCCAACCAGCGCCTGTACCTTCTGGTTCGCATGCTGACGCTCCGCGTAATCCCTCATGCGCACGAACACGAGACCCGCGTTCTGGCCGCGACCGGCGAAGCTGAAACCGTTCACCGTGAAGGTCGATTCGACAATGCCCTTCTCGCTGTTGAGCAGGTAGTCGGAAACGTCCTTCAGCGCGCGCGCCGTGGTTTCCTGGGTCGAGCCCGAGGGCGTCTGCACCAGCACGAACATCGTGCCCTGGTCTTCGTCGGGCAGGAACGACTTCGGCAACTTCACGAACAGCAGACCGACCGCGAGGATCACCACCATGTAGATGATCAGCCAACGGCCCGAGCGCTTGATCACGTGGTGCACGCCGCTGTGATATTTGTCGCGGCTCTTGTCGAACGTGCGGTTGAACCAGCCGAAGAAGCCCTTCTTCTCTTCGTGATGGCCTTGCGGAATCGGTTTGAGAATCGTCGCGCACAGCGCCGGCGTGAGAATCAACGCGACCAGCACCGACAGCACCATCGCCGCCACGATCGTCAGCGAGAACTGCCGGTAAATGGCGCCGACCGACCCGCCCGAAAACGCCACCGGCACGAACACCGCCGACAGCACGAGCGCCACGCCGACCAGCGCGCCGGTAATCTGGTCCATCGCCTTGCGGGTTGCATCTCGAGGCGATAACCCCTCCTCCGCCATCACCCGCTCGACGTTTTCCACCACCACGATCGCATCGTCCACCAGCAAGCCGATCGCCAGCACGAGCCCGAACATGGACAGCGTATTGATCGAGAAGCCCACCAGACCCATGATCGCGAACGTGCCCAACAGCACCACCGGCACGGCGATCGTCGGGATCAGCGTGGCGCGCAGGTTCTGGAGGAACAGGTACATGACCAGGAACACCAGCACGATACCTTCGAGCAGCGTCTTGACCACTTCTTCGATCGACAGGCGCACGAACGGCGTGGTGTCGTAAGGGTACTTCACGACGAGGCCGTGCGGGAAGTACTTAGACAGCTCGTTGATCTTAGCGCGCACGGCCTTGGCGGTTGCCAGCGCGTTCGCGCCTGTGGCCAGCTGAATCCCGAAGCCCGCGGTCGGCTGACCGTTGTACTTGGTGTCGAAGTTGTAGTTCTCGCCGCCGAGCTCGACGCGTGCCACGTCCTTGATCCGGACCCGCGAACCGTCCGGATTCACCTTAAGCAGCACGTTGCCGAACTGTTCAGGCGTGTTCAGCAGCGTGGCTTCCGTGATGGTCGCCTGCAGCACCTGGCCCGGCACCGACGGCGTGCCGCCGAGCGAACCGCCCGCGACCTGCACGTTCTGCGCCTGCAAGGCCGCTTGCACGTCCACCGGCGTGAGGCCGAAGTTGGTCAGTTTGTTCGCGTCCAGCCAGATCCGCATTGCGTACTGCGAGCCGAACAGCGTCACCGTACCCACACCGTCGAGTCGGCTGATCGGATCCTGAATGTTCGACGCGACGTAGTTCGCCAGGTCGTACTTGTTCATGCTGCCGTCTTCGGACACGAACGCCATCACCAGCAGGAAGCTGCTGCTCGACTTCGTGACCTTGGTGCCCAACTGCTGCACGGCTTGCGGCAACAGCGGCGTGGCAAGCTGCAGCTTGTTCTGCACCTGCACCTGCGCAATGTCAGGATTGGTGCCGGCCGCGAACGTCAGCGTGATGGTTGCCGTACCCGAGTCGTCCGAGGTGGACGACAGATACAGCAAGTGGTCGAGACCACTCATCTGCTGCTCGATCACCTGCGTAACGGTGTTTTCCACCGTCTTCGCCGATGCGCCCGGGTACGTTGCGCTGATCTGCACGGCCGGCGGCGCGATGGTCGGATATTGCGCGATCGGCAACGTAAAGACCGACGCGATACCCGCGAGCATCAGAATAATGGCGATCACCCATGCAAAAATCGGGCGATCAATAAAGAACTTTGCCATGAGGCGGGCTCCCTGTTATTACGCGCCCGATGCAGCAGAGGCAGGTTGAGCCGTCTGCACAGCACCGCTGGCGGCCGGCCCACCCTGAGCAGATGCGCCGGAAGCAGGTGTGGCGGGAAGTTGCGCGGCAACGGCCTTGACCTGCTGGCCCGGGTGCGCCTTGTCGGTGCCCTGAACGATCACGCGGTCGCCTGCCTTCAGACCGCTTTCGACCACCCAGTTAGAACCGTACGTACCCGACGTGACGAGCTGGCGCAACGCGACCTTGTTGTCCGGACCGACAACCAGCGCGGTCGGTTGACCCTTCTGGTCGTGCGTGATGCCGACTTGCGGCACGACGAGCGCATTTTCGTTGACGCCTTCTTCGATCTTGGCGCGCACGAACATGCCCGGCAGCAGCACCTTGTCCGTGTTCTTGAAGATCGCGCGAAGCGTGACCGAGCCGGTGCTCTGGTCGACCGTAACGTCGGTGAACTGCAGCTTGCCCTTTTCCGAATAGGTGTGGCCGTCTTCAAGAATCAGCGAGACCTTGGCGGCATCCGGGCCGGTTGTCTTCAGGCGCCCTTCCTGCACTTCGCGGCGCAACTTCAGACCGTCGAGACTCGATTGCGTCAGGTCCACGTAGACCGGGTCGAGTTGCTGGACCGTGGCCATCAGCGTGGCGGCGCTTGCCTGCACATACGCGCCCGGCGTGACTTGCGACACGCCGATCTGGCCGGTCACCGGCGAGGTGACGTCGGTGTAGCCGAGGTTGATCTGCGCCGTATCGACCGCCGCCCTGCCCGCGGCGACGTCAGCCGCGGCCTGGCCTTGCGAGGCCACCGCGTTGTCGTAGTCCTGCTTGCTGACCGCATTGGCGGCAACCAGCACCTTGTAGCGGTTGGCTTGCGCGGTGGTCGACGCGAGGTTGGCCTGCGCCTTCGCCAGCGTGGCCTTCGCGTTGTTCAAGGTCGCGATGTAGGGCGCCGGATCGATCTTGTACAGACGCTGCCCGGCCTTGACCTGGCCGCCTTCGGTGAATTCGCGGCGCAGCACGATGCCGTCGACCCGTGCGCGCACTTGCGCGACGAGGAAGGCACTGGTGCGGCCGGGCAACTCGGTGACGACGGGCACAGCCGTCGGCTGGACGGTGACGACGCCGACTTCGGGCGTTTGTGGCGGCGGGGCAGATTGTTTTGGTCCGCACGCTGCCAGCAATACGGCAGCCGTCGCGGCACTGATTAAGCGGAATGGAACCCGTTCGACGCGCATGGAGCGACCTCTGTCAAAGACTGAGAATGAAAAAGTGCGCGCATCCCTACCCCGGGGACGACAGCGCACACATGCGTCTTACGACGCTTGACCGGAAGCCCGCGGAAGCAAACAAAACCTGCAGGGCATCCTGATGCGAAATGCGCCATACCGGGGAAATGCCGCACGGCGCCGCCCATCCGGACACGGCGCAAGAGCGTTTTGAAAGGCAACAGTGACGGATATTAACCGGTCGTCACAGCTTGGGCTATCCGATCGTAGGGTGCTATTATATATACATCCACGAATGCATGTAAAAGTGCGTTTGCATCTCTTGCAGGCAGGGGGCCCGCAGGATCGGTTCAAAAATTGCTTACCCGTAGACAGATTGTCACTGGGCGTACTTAACAACGTCCGGGAAAACCCCACGATCAGCCCAGGTCACACCCATATGGTCAGAAGAACCAAAGAAGAGGCGCAGGAGACGCGCAACAGCATTCTCGACGCAGCCGAACGGGTTTTCTTCGAGAAAGGCGTATCGCGCACGTCGCTCGCCGACATCGCGCAAGCCGCCGGCGTCACGCGCGGCGCAATCTATTGGCATTTCGCCCACAAAGGCGACTTGTTTACCGAAATGTTCGACCGCGTGCTGCTGCCGCTGGACGAACTCAAAGCCGCCTCGCAAGACCCCAACGAACCCGATCCGTTGGGACGCCTGATGGAAATCTGCACGGTCTGCCTGCGCGACACCGCCAACGACCCGCGCCGCCGGCGGGTGTTCGACATCCTGTTTCTGAAGTGCGAGTTCGTCGAGGAAATGGGCCCGGTGATGGTCCGCTACCAGACCAATATGCGCGAAGGGCTCGCCAAGATCGAGGGCGGGCTGCGCAACGCGATCTCCAAAGGCCAGATGCCGGCCGATCTCGATACGAAGATGGCGGCGTCGATGGTGCATGCTTTCGTCAGCGGTGGCTTGCGCGACATGCTGTTTCTGCCGGATGCAACCGATTTCGGCAAGCACGCCGAGCGGATGGTCGAAGGGATGTTCGATGCGCTACGGCTAAGTCCGGCATTGCGCCAGAGGAATGGCGCCCAGCTATCCAATCAGTCAGCTACCTAGTTAGATAGGGCAGCCACAACAAGGCGGGCGGGTGTGCATACGCGCAATCGCCCGCCGTCGCTCATGCAGTGCCGACTTTTACTGCTGCCCGTTGCCCTTGCCTGTTGCAGCAACTTTATGCAGCCGCCCGGCTGGCCCGCGCCCGCTGGTTCGACGCATAGATACTGCCGCGTTCGAGCGGTACCCCGCCCTGCACCGCCGCCACCCACTCGTCCGTGCTCGCCACGGCCGCGAAGCGCGACTGCAGGACCACGCTGAATACCCGATGAATGTCCTGTGCGCTGGCAAAACCCGCGCTGTTCTCGTAGGGCACCGAGCCCGTCGCGTCGTGCAGGAATTCGACGGTGAGACCGAGGTGGACTGCGTGATTGATCGTCGATGCGTCACAGTTGTGGGTCATGTAGCCGACCACCGTCAAGGTGTCGATCTGCTGCGCGGCGAGCCAGTCGGCCAGATCGGTCCCGGCGAACGCGCTCGGTAGCGACTTTTCCATATAGTGATCATGGGCGCGCGAGCCCACCACCTGATGCAACGCCGCTCCCACGCTGCCGCGCGCGAACAGCGGCGAGGTGGCCGGCGCGAAATTCTGCACGACTGCCACCGGCACACCAGCGGCACGGGCCGTATCCATCGCACGGCCAATGTTCGCGAGCGACGTTTGCACGTCCGGATATTCAATCGGCAGATTGCCGGTGACGTATTCGTTCTGCACATCGATGACGATCAGCGCGCGGCGTGGTGAGGTCATGGCAACTCTCCTGTCAGTTAAGCGCTTAGGGCGCGCGCTGCGCGGCATTGGCCTTGAAGCAGGCAGCGGCGATGACTGCATTGTTGGCCTGCCGAAGTTTTCGCGATAGCGACCCGAATGACAAGATTCGCTAGAATTGGGCCATCGTTGGATCATCGTTGAATTTCACCGGGCGACTGCGAATGATGGCTACCCCCACTTCCTTTACCGCGGAGCGCGACGACGCGCCTCGCCACATCGTCGCGGTGGTCGCGTTCGACCGCATCAGCCCGTTCCATCTTTCGGTGCCGTGTGTGGTCTTCGGCGAGGACCGCACTGGCGGCGGCTTGCCCGATTTCGACTTTCGCGTCTGCGCCGCTGAAACAGGCGTGCTGACCACCACGGCCGGGTTCTCGATCGCCGTCACGCAGGGACTCGAAGCGCTTGCCGACGCGCACACCATCATCGTGCCGAGCTGGCGCGATCCGGACGAGCCGCCGCCGGTCGCGCTGCTCGACGCACTGCGCGCCGCCCTTGCACGCGGCGCCCAGCTGGTCGGGCTATGTCTGGGCGCGTTCGTGCTGGCCGCTGCCGGCATCCTCGACGACCGGCCGGCCTCCACTCATTGGGCGTGGGCGGACGACTTCGCGCGCCGTTACCCGCGCGTGCGGCTCGATCCCGACGTGCTCTATGTCGACGATGGCAACGTGGTGACCTCGGCCGGCACCGCCGCCGGCCTCGACTGCTGCCTGCATGTGCTGCGCAAGATGTGCGGCGCGCAGGCGGCGAACTATGTAGCGCGCCGGCTGGTGGTGCCCCCGCATCGGCAGGGTGGCCAGGCGCAATACATTCAGCAGCCGGTGCCGCCGAACCTACGCGGCGACCGCTTGTCGGGTCTGCTTGATTGGGTCAGCGGAAATCTGGATGCGCCGCATTCGCTCGACACGCTCGCCGAGCGCGCACTGATGAGCCGCCGCACCTTCACGCGACGCTTCCGGCTCACCACCGGCACGACCGTCGGCGCATGGCTGCTGGCCCAGCGACTCGCGCGGGCGCAGCAGTTGCTGGAAAGCACCGACGAATCAGTCGAAGCGATCGCGGGGATCGCGGGATTCGGCTCGACAGCGTCGCTGCGGCAACACTTCGCGGAAGCGTTCCGCACCTCACCGTCCGCATGGCGGCGGGAGTTTCGCGGCGTTTAAGCCGTCAATGCTCGCTAAGCCAGCGCGCCACATACAGCAGCAGCGCCACCAGAAAAATCATCGCCGCCCACGCCCAGTTCGGAACGGCGTGCGGACTGGGCTCGTGATGCGAGACGCCATGCGACACGCCATGGGCCGCACCATGCGACGCGCTCGCTGCACGCCCGGTCAGCGCATTGCCGTGATCCCCGCGCGTGCGCCGAGCCATGCCGCCGAGCGTGATCGGCCGCAGAAACACATGCTGACGACGCGCCGCCGAACCGCGTGCACGGTTCGGCCCCTCCCCATGCTTGGCGCGAACGACCGCGCCGAACTCGTCGAAAAAATCTTCAGCCAGCTGATGCAGCGCGTTTTCGAGCTGGCGCGTGGGAAGTTCGGCAAGCGGTCCCGACGACGTCGCCCAGATCGTGTAATCGATCCGCGTAGCCCGGTCCCTCCCGACGCCGTGCGCGCCGTCTTCCGAACGCAGCCGTATTTCGATCTGCCCACGCAGCGAGCCGATGCCCTCGGCTCGAGCCTTGAAGTTGATGGTACGGCGCTGCGCGTCCGCCGGTCCGGAATCCTGGCCCGCTACGTGGGCGCGTGCTTCGTAACGTGCACGCAACGGTCCGAGCGGCACCGTCAGGGTCAGCGCATATTCGCCGTGGCTAAGCCGCGTGAACGACTCGCAGTTGTCGAGGCTGGCACGCAACAAGGCGAGGTCCTGCAACGCGTCCCAAACGTCGGGCAGCGCAAGCGGAATCCGTAACGCGTCGTTCAATTCCATAGCGGCCTCCCCGATGAACGCGGCACTGCGGGATCAGGACGTCTGATCGATGCGGTCGACGCGCGATGCGTAAAACGCCAGATACCCTTTGATTCGTATTGCCGGCTCGAGCGGCGTCTCATAGGTCCACACGGCATTTTCGATCAAACCGTCTTCGGTGCGCAGATGGAAATAGGACGCCTCGCCTTTGAACGGGCAGTGCGAGGTATGCGTCGAGCGTTCCAGGCGCGCCATGTTCACGTCGCCGCGCGGGAAATAGAAGACATCCGGCAGACCGGTTTCCGTGAGCGTCAGCCCCGCCTGGGTGTCGGCCATCGTCACGCCGCCATGGATCACACGCACCCGGTGATTGTTGCCGGAAATCCCGATGGTGTGGCCGCCCGTGCTCGCGCCGGGGCTTCCGTGAGGTGTCAAGGCATCGCTCATGTCTCGGCTCCGTGATGGTGTGCGGTCGTACAAACAGGAAAGCCACGGGGATCCCCGTGGCTTCATTATCGGCCAAACTCCAGCCGATTGTGCGGCCTTCCTGCACGCCGCCAGGACGCCTGGCGCGGCGTCGTTCAGGAAAGCGATGCGCTTATTGCATATTCCAGTAGAAGGCGGCCTTGGCCGTGCCCTTGCCCGGAACCGTCACCGCCTTGACTTGGTCGCGATCCTTGTACTGCGCATGCACCGTATAGCGGCCCGGACGCAGTTTGACCAGCATGTACGGCCCACGCGACGTAGTGCTCAACACCTCGCCGTTGTGCGCATCGACCACCCGCACGTGAACGTCGGCGAGATAGTCGGACCCCGGGCCCGTGAAGCGCAGCGACAGCGGCCACTCGCTTTGCGCCGCCTGCAGTGCCTTCGATTCGTCGAGACCGACGCCGCCCGACACGAACGAGACGTCGCCCTGTTGCTGAATTTGCGGCAAACCGCCACCGTTGGCATTGCCCGCGCTGCTTTGGTCGGTGGTCGTGCCACCGGTTACTTCGCTCGCCTGCTGTGCATAAGCACCGCCCGCCAGACCGAGCGTGAGCGCCGCGCATACCGCGGCGGCTACGATCCTTCGCTGATTGCGTTGGGGTTTCATCGGTTCGCTCCTTATTAAGGTCCTTGTCGTCCGGTGTCCATCGATGGGTCCGGACTCAGGCAGATGCAACCTGCGTGCCAACCAGCAGATCGCGTCGTTTGGAAACCGCTGCCGCACCAAGCCGCGCGGCGCGGAGCGCCCTATTTCACGCTTTGAAACAGGTGAAAAAATGCCGGTCCGTCGGCAGTAAATGCAAGGACCGGCAAGCGTTACTTCAATTTCCAGGCGGATCGGCCAGCGTGTCAGTCCAGGTGCCGGTCAGGCGAACCGCCAACCGATCCGCCTATCCTCATCAACCGAGATCAACCGGCACGAAGATCTGCGCGTTGTCACGCTGGATCAGCAAGGCGATGCTGTTACCGGCGTCGGTGATCATCTGCTTCAACTGGTCGACGCTCGTGACCGGTCGGCCGTTGACTGCCAGAATCACGTCGCCCGGCTGGATGCCGGCGCTTTCAGCCGCGCCGCCCGATTGCTGCACCAGCAGCCCGTGCGACACTGACGCACTGCTCTTCTCTTCCGGGGTGAGTGGCCGCACTGCGACGCCGAGACGGCCTTGCATCTGGGCCGGATGATCGGCCTTGTCCGAGGCCACCTTGGCATCCGACAACGAGCCGATGGTCACCTTCAGATCCTTGGTGGCCTTGTCGCGCCATACCTGCATGGTGGCGGAGCTGCCCGGCGCCAGACCCGCAACCTGCGCAGGCAGATCCGACGAATCGCCGACGGGTTCGCCATTCAACGACAGAATCACGTCGCCCGGCTGCACACCAGCCTTGGCCGCCGGACCACCCGGATCGACCGAGCTGACGAGCGCGCCTTGCGGCTTTTGCATACCGAACGAATTGGCGAGCGTCTGGTTCATGCCCTGCACCGCCACGCCGAGACGTCCGCGGCTCACGTGGCCGGTCTTGAGGATGTCGTCCTTGACCTTGATCGCTTCATTGATCGGGATCGCGAACGAAAGGCCCTGGAAGCCGCCCGTGCGCGAATAGATCATCGAGTTGATGCCGATCACTTCGCCTTGGAGATTGAAGAGCGGGCCGCCCGAATTGCCCGGGTTCACCGGCACGTCGGTCTGGATGAACGGCGTGTAGTTTTCATTCGGGAGCGAGCGCGACTTCGCGCTGATGATGCCCGAGGTCACCGTGTTGTCAAAACCGTAGGGCGAGCCGATCGCGACCACCCACTGACCGACCTTGCTCTTGCGCGGATCGCCGATCTTCACGGTCGGCAGATTGCTCGCGTCGATCTTCAGCACGGCGACGTCGGACTGCTTGTCGGCGCCGACCACTTTCGCCTTGAATTCACGCTTGTCGGTCAGCTTCACGGTGACGACGTTCGCGCCGTCCACGACGTGAGCGTTGGTCAGGATATAGCCGTCGCTGCTGACGATGAAGCCCGAGCCCAGACTTGCGCTCGGCTGATCGGCCGCATCGCCGCCGTCGCCCCCTTGCATGCCCGGCACGCCACCGAAGAAGTGCTTGTAGAACTGATAGAACGGATCGCTCGGGTCGATCGGCAACTGGTTGCCGCCGTTGGCGCCATTACCTTCGCGGCCGCGCAAGGCCGTCTGCTTGACCACATGCTTCGCGCTGATGTTGACGACGGCCGGACCGTAGGTTTCGACCAGCCCCGAGAAATCGGGGATGCCGGTTTTGGCGGCGGCTTCGGCGGGCATCATCGCGGCTTGCGCCGGCGTGATCATCTGCGGCGCGGGCACGTCGCGATGACCCGCCACATAGCCGGCGGAGAGCGCCACGGCGACAGCCACTGCAACAGCGCTGCGGGACAAGGTTTTCGCGTTCATCGTGTACTCCTGACTGGGAGAAAAAGGCTTTGGAATGACTGGAAGCGTACGTGGCATCGCTTAAAAGAGTCTTAAGCAGCGTCAGATCGCTATAAGCCCATTTTTGAGGTTCTTTTAAGTCTGGTTTAAGCCTCTTTACGAACAGAAAGCCTCACCTTCAGAAGCGCAAGGTGACCTGCAAGCCGCCTGCCGGCGATTCGTCGAGCGTCACCGCCGCATGGTGTTGCGTGGCGATGCGGCGCACGATCGCGAGACCCAGCCCGCTGCCCGCGACGTCGGTGCGCGCACGGTTCGCACCGGCGCCGGCCCGGTAGAAGCGATCGAACACGCGGTCGCGTTCAGCCGGTTCGATGCCCGGTCCGCTGTCGGCGATCCGTACTACCGGATGCCCCTCCTCGACACGCAGACCGACATCGACGCGCCCGCCTCGCGGCGTGTACTTGGTTGCGTTATCAACGAGGTTGTTGAACATGACGCGCAACGCGTCGGCGTCGCCGATCACCGTGGCGGGTTCGCTCGCCTCGATGCCCAGGTCGACGCCGCGATTCTGCGCAAGCGGCGCGTAAGTCACCACGCAGTCTTGCAACAGCGCGCACAGATCGATCGCGTTGGCGGCAGCGAGGCCGTCCGGTTCTGAACGCGCGAGCGCCAGCAGTTGTTCGGCAAGACGCGTGGCGCGCGTGACGCCGGCTTGCAGATCGGCCAGCGCTTCGCTGCGCGCGGCGTCGTCCTTCGCGCGCGCCACCAGTTGCGATTGGATCTGCACGGCGGCGAGCGGCGTGCGCAGCTCGTGCGCGGCATCGGCGACAAAGGCTTTCTGAATGTCCAGCGCGGTGGCGAGCCGTTCGAGCAAGCCGTTCAACGCACGCACGAGCGGCTGCACTTCGAGCGGTAAACGCTGATCGGGCAAGGGATCGAGCGCCTCGGGGTGACGCGCGTCGAGCGCGCTGGTCACGCGCCGCAACGGCCGCAGTCCGCGCCCGACCACGACCCACACCGCCACGCCCAATAGCGGCAGCAGCACGATCAACGGCCACAGGGTCCGCAACGCGACATTGGCCGCGAGCCGGTTGCGCACCGAAAGCGGTTGCGCCAGTTGCACGACGTTATCGCCGACAATCGCGCCATACACGCGCCAGTCGCCGCGATCCGTGTGCTCGGTCGAAAAGCCGAGTTCGGCGCGCGGCGCGAGCGGCGCACGCGGACGCGAGTAGTACATCAATACGCCGTTGCGATTCCAGATCTGCAGCACGATGCCTTCGTCGCCCGTATCGCGCGAACCGAGCACTTGCGAGAACGGTTCCGACGGCAACGCCGCGGCGATCTGCTCCAGTTGGTAATCGAACAGTTCGTTGGCTTCGGCCAGCGCCTGCCGGTAGATCAGCCACCCGGCGATGCCGACGCCGAGCAACACCAGCGCCAGCAGCCAGAACAACAATTGACGGCGAATCGAACGCATCGGCTCAGGCGTCCTTGGCGATCATGTAGCCGAGACCGCGCACATTGCGGATCAGATCGGCGCCGAGCTTTTTGCGCAGCGCGTGAATGTAGACCTCGACGGTGTTGCTGCCGATTTCCTCGCCCCAGCCGTACATTTTTTCTTCCAGCTGGCTCTTGGAAAGCACCGCGCCCGGCCGTGCAAGCAGCGCTTCCAGCAAAGCGAATTCACGCGCGGACAACGCGACCGCTGTGCCGTCGAGCGTGACCTGGTGCGAAGCCGGATCGAGCGTCAGATTGCCATGGCGAATCGTCGAATCACTGCGTCCCGATTGGCGCCGGATCAGCGCGCGCATGCGGGCGCCGAGTTCGTCGAGATCGAAAGGTTTGACGAGGTAATCGTCGGCACCGGCGTCGAGGCCTTTGACGCGGTCGGCGACCGCATCGCGGGCGGTGACGATCAGCACCGGAATGGCCTGGCCTTTGGCGCGCAGCGTGCGCAGCACGTCGAGGCCGTCGCGTTTGGGCAGGCCGAGATCGAGCAGCACCAGATCGTAAGGTTGGCTGGCCGCCGCGCTGAGCGCCGCTTCGCCGTCTTCCACCCAGTCGACCGCGAAGCCTTCGCCGCGTAGCGCCTTGCGCACGCCTTCAGCGATCATCCGGTCGTCTTCGACTAGCAATATGCGCATGGTGGGTACGGTCCCGAAACATTTGATGATGCCGCATTCTAGCGCCCGGCACCGGCGTGCGCGCCGCGCGACGCTTTTTCACCGCAGCCTGGCGGCATGTCTCTACAATGGGCGCTTTGCGTCGCGCAGCCCGGATTGCCGCGTGCCCCACGCCCTGACATTTTGCTTTTTCGCCCGTCCATGACGCACGCTTTCATGTCTTCTCTCGCACGCCGTGTGGCGCTGCGTCCGCGCTTTACCTCTCTCACTGCTCCTGCCGATTCCATGCCGCGCCGGTTCGCGCCGCGCGCGGCGGCGTTGCTGCTCGCCTGCGCCGTGCTCGGCTGCGGCATAGCGTTGCCGCTCACCGCGCAGGCGCGCGTCAAGGCCGCGCATCCGAGCGTCAACGTCACGACGGTGCTGCCGCAGCCGGTGATGATCGGCCTGCAGCGCGCGCACGTGCCCTTGTCGTCGATCAGCGTGGTGGTCGAAAAAGTCGGCGACCGCACGCCGATCGTCGCGCTGAACGCCGGCAAGCCGATGATGCCCGCCTCGACGATGAAGCTCGTCACCACCTACTCCGGCCTGTCGATCCTCGGACCCGACTATCGCTGGCGCACGAGCGCCTACACGGACGGCACGCTCGACGCCAACGGCATGTTGCACGGCAATCTGTACATTCAGGGCACGGGCGACCCCAAGCTCGTGCCCGAAGAACTGATCGACCTCGTGCAGAAGATCCACAAAGCGGGCATCAACGGCGTCGACGGCGCGCTGGTGCTCGACAAGCGCTATTTCGACGCCTCCACGCGCGATCTGCCGCCGTTCGACGACGACGACACCGCGCCGTACAACGTCGGCCCCGATCCCCTGCTGTATGCATTCAAATCGCTGTCGTTCACGCTGACGCCTTCCCCGGATGGCAGCGTCGCAATCGACGTGCTGCCCGCGCTCGCGCAGTTGCAGATCGACAATCAGATGCGTGCCGTCAACGGCCCGTGCCGCGGCAACGCGGCGTCGGTCTCGCCTACCGTCACGCCGCAGCCCAACGGCACCGTGGTGGCGTCATTCGCGGGCGACTACCCGGTGCGCTGCGGTCCGCGCACGGTCAACGTCGCGGTGCTCGATCACTCCGCGTTCTTCGCGGGCGGCTTCCTTGCGCTGTGGCAGCAAACCGGCGGCACGTTTAGCGGCGCCACCCGCGAAGGGCCGGTGCCGGTGGGCGCGAAACTGGTGGCGACGCACCTGGGGCCGATGCTGTCCGACATCGTTCGCGACATCAACAAGTTCAGTAACAACACGATGGCGCGCAACCTGTTCCTGACGATCGGCGCGGCCGAAGAAAAGCCGGCCGCCACGCCTGCGAAATCGGCCCGTGCGATCAAGGCGTTTCTGCGCCGCGACAGCATCGACATGGAATACCTGACGCTCGAAAACGGCTCCGGCCTCTCGCGCGAGGAGCACGTCACCGCGCTCGCGCTTGCCGATCTGCTGCAGCGGGCCAATGCGAGCCCGGTCGCTCAGGTGTTCGTGGAGTCGCTGCCGATCGCGGGCGTCGATGGCACGATGCGCAACCGCTTGATCAACCGGGGCGCGGACGGCAATGCACACATCAAAACCGGCACCTTGCGCGACGTGCGCGCGATCGCGGGATATGTGGCGTCGGCGGATGGCAACAGCTATGTGGTCGTGAGCCTGATCAACGACCCGCATTCGGAAGCCGCGCGAGCCGCGCACGACGCCTTGCTCGAATGGGTGTACCAGGGACCGGCTCAGGGATTCACCAAGGTTGCCGAACCCGTCGCCGAACCGCGCAGCAGCAAGCCCAGGAAAAACCCGCACAAGCGCGGAGCCCATTGAGGAAACCTTCTAGCGAAGCCGCGCGCCGCAACGCGCCCAAGCGTGTACGCTGTCGGGCAGTGTTTGAGGCGCGCGTAAAACGCGATGCGTGACGCACAAGCCGCGCACCCGTTACGGGGCGTGGCCCAATCAAACGATAACGACAACGTCCGTTGCGGCAAACGCAGCGGCCAGGGACCACGGAGGAAGACACAATGCAATTCGATGCCGAATTGCTGCTGCTCGCCATGGCGCCAGTCTTTCTCGCATGCATCGGCTGGGAGGCGTGGCACCTGCGGCGCACGCGCCCTGGCGCGCAGCTCTATAGCTGGCGCGACACGCTCTGCAATGCCGGGCTCGCACTGATGCAGCAAGCCGCCGACAAACTCGCGTGGCTCGCGATCATCCCCGTCTATGCATTTTTCTACGATCACTACCGCGTCACTACGTGGCAGGCGAACTGGGTGCCGTTCGTCGTGCTGTTCGTCGCTCAGGATCTGCTCTATTACGTATTTCACCGCAGCAGCCACCGCATGCGCTGGCTGTGGGCCGCGCATGTCGTGCATCACTCGTCGGAGCGGATGAATTTTTCGACCGCATTCCGCCAGAGCCTGATGTATCCGATCGCCGGCATGTGGCTGTTCTGGATTCCGCTTGCCGTGCTCGGCTTCGCGCCGAAGCAGATCGTCGCCATCGTGCTGATCAACCTCGGCTTCCAGTTTTTCGTGCATACCCAGGCGATCGGCAAGCTCGGCTGGCTCGAATACGTATTCAACACGCCGTCGATTCACCGCGTGCATCACGCGCGCAACGACCGCTATATCGATCGCAACTATGCCGGCGTGCTGGTGATCTGGGATCGTCTGTTCGGCAGCTACGTCGAGGAAGATCCACACGATGCGCCGGTGTATGGCATCGTCGAACCGCTCCACACGCATAACCCGCTGAAGGCGACGTTTCACGAATGGGGATCGATGGCCGCCGATTTCGTGAGCGTGCACGGCTGGCGCAACAAGTTGCGTGCACTGTTTGCACCGCCTGCATGGGCTGCGGATTATCACGCGCATCGTGCGTCCGGGTCAGCAGTATCGGGCGGAGAGTCAAGCGTGAATGAAAACAATACGGCCGCGTTTCAAACACCGCGCAGGCCGCAGAAGATTCTGTAAGCTGTCGTCACGCCGCCGACGCGGTGGGCGCTGCCTGCAACACATGGCATAAGAGCCACACATAAGAGGAGATGTAGTCAACATGAAACAAACAGCATCGAGGAAACGCACTTTCGTTCGCGTCACGCAGATCGCCATCGCCAGTGCGGCGTTTGCGTTGCTGGCGGCTTGCGGCGGCGGCGGCGATAACAACAATTCGAGCAGCAGCACGCCGGTGGGCGGCGTGAAATTGCAGGTCGTGTCGTTCGGCGACAGCTTGTCGGACGTCGGCACGTACGCGCCGGTGATTCAGTCGAGCTTCGGCGGCGGCCGCTTCACGACCAACCCGGGCGAAGTGTGGACCCAGAAAGTCGCGGAGTACTACGGCGGCACGTTGACCGCCGCGTATGTGGGCGGCTTCGGCCAACCGCTGGTCGCGGCGGGCGGGTATGGCTACGCGCAAGGCGGCTCGGACGTCGTCAACGCCCAAGGCGAAGGTTGGGCACCGAACAACATGGCGGCCACGACGGTGCCGGTGGTGACCCAAGTGGCAAACTACCTGAGCGCCCATACGAGCTTCAACTCGAACCAGCTCGTGCTGGTGAACGGCGGCGCGAACGACATCTTCCAGTTCTCGACCACCGCCAATCTGGCGACGCTCGGCGCCGCGCTACAGACGCAATACCCGCAGCTCGTGCAGGCCGGCAAGCTGCCGAACTCGCAGACGGGCCAGGTCGCGTTCATCGTCGGCTACCTGCAGCAGTTGACCAACCCCCAGGTCGCGCAGGCCGCCGCCCAGCTCGCCGCGCAAGTCCAGACCATGGTCAACTCGGGTGCGACCCACGTGGTGGTGTCGACGGTGCCGGACATCGGCAATACGCCGCAAGGCGTCATAGCCAATGCAGCCTCGCCTGGTGCGGCTCAACTGTTGACGGGGATTACCGCGGCGTATAACTACCTGCTGGTCCAGAACCTGACGGCCCTCGGCCTGACGGGTACGGGCAAGGTCATCGTGGCCGATGCGTTCACGTGGCTGGACCAGCAGTTGCCGAACTACCAGGCGCTGGGCTTCACGGTGTCCAACTCCGGCACGGCATGTAACCTGACGTCGATGGAGGCCAACGCAACCGCGTACGCCACCGCCAATCCGAGCGCAACGAACGGGCTGACCCCGGCTCAATACGGCGCCCAGTTCGGCTCATCGCTGTTCTGCTCACCGCAGACCTACACGGTGGCTGGCGCAGACCAAACCTACATGTTCGCGGACCTGGTCCACCCGAGCACGCACACGCACGCCTTGTTCGCGCAGTTCGTCGAGCAGCAGATCGCGGCGACGGGTTTGGGAAAATAAGTTGAAGGTGGCCGCGTAGCGGCAACAGGATGGCGTTGTGCGAATGCCCGGCTTGCTGGTCAAGCCGGGCGTTTTTTTATCTTTGTCGCGCGCGGCACGAACCAGCCCACCGCTACCCTTTCGCTTCGAATGCGGCCGCGGCCCGACCGAGCCGGTCATTGACCGCGATCCATTCAATCGTATCCGGCAGCTTCTCGATCAGAATCCGCGACACGTTCGCGCGATCCAACGCTCTGAGCAAGCCATATAACTCGCGCGCATACACGTGCGGATCTTCAGGGGCGGCGATGAAATGCACCCCCTCCACATCCGCCCAGTGCCCGGCACGCGACGCCCGCGCTACCAAGGCCACACGCTCACCCGCTTCGCGCGTGGCAAGCAGAGACTCCAGCGCGCCAAATGGCAATAACGCCAACGGCGTGCGCGGCGCATAGTGCGCCTTCAACGTACCCGAAGCCCGCGGCGCAGTCGCATCCGACCCGTCGGCCAAACGTGGCGCCTCACCGAGCACGTCGGCGATATCTTGCGGCGTCACCCGTCCCGGCCTCAACAGCGCCGGAAATCCGCGCGACAGATCCAGAATCGTCGATTCGATCCCGACATCCGACGCGCCGCCGTCCAGCACATGAATCGCGCCGCCGAACTCGTCGCGCACGTGCTGTGCCGTGGTCGGACTCACATGACCAAAACGATTCGCCGACGGTGCAGCAACACCACCATGCCCGCCACGCAATGCGCTGAATGCTTCCAGCAAAGCCTGCGCAACCGGATGCGACGGGCACCGCAAACCCACTGAATCCTGTCCACCACTCACCGCTGCATTTATCCGCGCCGCGCGCTTCAAGATCAATGTCAGCGGCCCCGGCCAGAACGCATCGATCAACCGTTGCGCCTGCGCCGGCAAATGTTCGACCCAGTAGTTCGGATCGCCCTGCGGCGCCAGATGCACGATCACCGGATGATTTGCCGGCCGCCCCTTTGCCGCGTAAATGCGCGCGACCGCGTCCGGACTTTCGGCGTCGCCGCCGAGGCCGTAGACCGTCTCTGTCGGGAACGCGACCAGATTGCCCGCGTCGAGCAGCGCGGCCGCGTGCCCGATCTGAGCGGCGCTCACAGGCAACGCGCTCCTCGCGGCGCCTTCTTCGGCAGGTTTGCTTTGATCCGGCATGGGCGCTCGCGTCAGCTCGTTAGGATATGCAAGAGCCGCGCACAATCGCGGCCGGCCGTGCGGGCTTCCTCGAGCGTCGCGGCCGTGAAGTTCACGTGGCCCATCTTACGGCCGCAACGTGCTTCTTCCTTGCCGTACAGATGCAGACGCGCCGCCGGCATGGCGGCGACTTCGTGCCACGGCGGGGTAACCGCCGCGTGCTTCGGGCCGTCTGGAAACCAGACGTCACCGAGGATGTTCAGCATCACCGCCGGCGAATGCTGGCGCGTGTCGCCAAGCGGCATGCCGGTCATCGCGCGTACCTGCTGTTCGAACTGGCTGGTCGCGCAGGCATCCACGGTGTAGTGGCCGGAGTTGTGCGGGCGCGGCGCCATTTCGTTGGCCACCAGCGAACCGTCTTCGAGAATGAAGAACTCGACGCACAGCACGCCCACATAGCCGAGCTTGTCGGCGATTTGCAGCGCGGCTTGTTGCGCTTGCTCGACCAGCATCGGGCTCGCGTCCGGCGCCGGGACGATGGTGTGCGAGAGCACGCCGTCGCGATGCGTGTTCTGCGCGAGCGGATACACCACCGAGGCGCCGCTCGCCGCGCGTGCAATCAGCGCGGACACTTCGAACTTCAGCGGCAACCGCTTTTCCAGCACGCAGGGCACACCCGCCAGCGACGCATGCGCCTCGCGCACTTCCTCGGCGTTGCGCACGCGAATCTGGCCTTTGCCGTCGTAGCCAAGACGCGCGGTCTTGAGAATGCCGGGCAGCACGGCTTCGAGCTTCGCATCGTCGAGCGCGGCAAGCGCATCGGAGGACTCGATCACGACATGCGGCGCCACCGTCACGCCCGACGACGCGATAAAACGCTTCTCGGCGATCCGGTCTTGCGCCACGGCGACGCACCGGCCCGCCGGACTCACGAAGGTGGTCTTCGCAAGGAAGTCGAGGCTCGCGGCCGGCACGTTCTCGAATTCGGTCGACACCGCCGCGCACAGCCGCGCGAGTTCGGTCAGCGACGCTTCGTCGTCATACGCCGCGCGCAGATGGCGATCGGCGACGGCGCCCGCAGGACTGTTCTCGTCCGGGTCGAGTATAGCGACGCGATAGCCCATCGCCTGAGCGGCAAAGCAGAACATGCGGCCGAGCTGGCCGCCACCGACCATGCCAAGCCATGCGCCGGGCAGAATCGGTGAAACCGGTGTGTTGTCTGGGTTCATCTTAGTGGTCGGTCGCGGCCGGATGTGCTTGCAGTCGTGCATAACAAGCACCCGGCCGGGGGTCGGACAAAGGGACGTCTAAAAGCAATCAGCCTTCGCGCTTACAGCGCGGGCAGCACCATGGCGTGGGCCGCTTCGTTCTGGCGCAGGCGGAACGCAGCCAGTTTCTCCGCATACGCGGCGCTCGTGCCGCTCAGGAGCGACACCGCGAACAACGCCGCATTCGCCGCGCCCGCTTCACCGATCGCAAACGTGGCGACCGGCACGCCCTTGGGCATCTGCACGATCGAGTGCAACGAATCGACGCCCTTCAGATATTTGCTCGCCACCGGCACGCCGAGCACCGGCACCGTGGTCTTGGCGGCCAGCATGCCGGGAAGATGCGCCGCGCCGCCCGCGCCGGCAATGATCGCGCGAATGCCGCGCTGACGCGCACTTTCGGCATACGCGAACATCTCGTCGGGCATCCGGTGCGCGGATACGACCTTCGCTTCATACGGCACGCCGAATTCCTGCAGAATCGCCACGGCGTTCTTCATCACTTCCCAGTCGGAACTGGAACCCATCAGCACGCCAACGACGGGCGCGTCATGCTTATGGGCAGTCTGGACTTCACTCATCTTACGGCTTCCTTGTTTCTTGAGCGGCGCGAATCCAACCAGGCGCGCGCAATTAAGCGAGCTTATGCCCGGTCAGGCGTTCGAGCGCTTCCTGGTACTTCTCGCCCGTTTTCGTGACCACGTCGTCGGGCAGCTTGGGTGCGGGCGGCTCTTTTTTCCAGGGCTGGGTTTCGAGCCAGTCGCGCACGAACTGCTTGTCGAACGACGGCGGGTTGGTGCCGACCTGATACTGGTCGGCCGGCCAGAAGCGCGACGAATCCGCGGTCAGCGCTTCGTCCATCAGATACAGTTGGCCGTGGTTGTCCAGACCGAATTCGAACTTCGTGTCCGCGATGATGATGCCGCGCGTGGCGGCGTAATCAGCGGCTTCCTTGTACAACTTGATCGAGATGTCGCGGATCGTGGCCGACAGTTCAGTGCCGATGCGGCGTTCCATCTCGTTGTACGTGATGTTTTCGTCGTGGTGGCCCATTTCGGCCTTGGCTGCCGGCGTGAAAATCGGCTCGGGCAACTTCTGCGCGTTTTGCAGGCCCGGCGGCAGTTCCACGCCGCAGACCGAACCGGTTGCCTGATAATCTTTCCAGCCACTGCCGGCCAGATAGCCGCGCACCACCGCTTCGACGAGGATCGGCTCGAGGCGCTTCACCACCACCGCACGGCCCTTCACCTGCTCGACTTCGTCTGCCGCCACCACGGATTCCGGCGCCACGCCCGTGAGGTGATTCGGCACCACATGCTTGAGTTTCTCGAACCAGAAGTTCGCCATTTCGTTGAGCACGCGGCCCTTATTCGGAATCGGCTCGCCCATGATGACGTCGAACGCCGACAGACGGTCGGTCGTGACGATCAGCAACTGGTCGTTGCCCACCGCATAGTTGTCGCGGACTTTACCGCGGCCGAGCAGCGGCAGCGAGCGGAGCGTGGATTCGTAAAGGGTAGACATCGTCGTGGTTCGCTAAAAATGGGGCAAAAAGTATGACCGGAACAAAAGGGAAACGCCGTTCCCCGGATGATGCGGGAACGGCGATCGAACGACAACCTGGCCTTTCAGCCAGGCGTAGCGCTTAGCGGACGACTTGCGCGAGGTCGCCCGATTTGTACTTCTCCGCGATTTTATCAAGCGAAACCGGCTTGATCTTGCCGGCCTGGCCTTCGCAGCCAAATTGCGTGTAGCGCTCGATGCAGATCTTCATCGCGGCTTCACGCGCGGGCTTCAGGTAATCGCGCGGATCGAACTTGCCCGGATTCTGCGCCATGCAGCGGCGGATCGCACCGGTGATTGCGAGGCGCAGGTCGGTGTCGATGTTGACCTTGCGCACGCCGTTCCTGATACCTTCCTGGATTTCCTCGACCGGCACGCCGTAGGTTTCCTTCATATCGCCGCCGAATTCGCGGATTTCCGCGAGCAGTTCCTGCGGCACCGACGACGAACCGTGCATGACCAAGTGCGTGTTCGGAATGCGCTGGTGGATTTCCTTGATGCGCTGGATCGACAGGATGTCGCCCGTGGGCTTCTTGCTGAATTTGTACGCGCCGTGCGACGTGCCGATCGCGATCGCCAGTGCGTCGCACTGGGTCAGCTTGACGAAGTCGGCAGCCTGCTCCGGATCGGTCAGCAGCTGTTCGCGGGTCATCGTGCCTTCCGCGCCGTGGCCGTCTTCCTTGTCGCCCTTCATGGTTTCCAGCGAACCCAGCACGCCCAGTTCCGCCTCAACCGTAATGCCGATCGAATGCGCCGCTTCAACCACTTTACGCGACACGTCCACGTTGTACTCGTACGACGCGACCGTCTTGCCGTCGGCTTCGAGCGAACCGTCCATCATCACGCTGGTGAAGCCACTGCGGATCGCCGCCATACAGACCGCCGGCGACTGGCCGTGGTCCTGATGCATCACGACGGGAATATGCGGATACGACTCGACCGCTGCTTCGATCAGGTGGCGCAGGAACGCCTCGCCCGCGTACTTACGCGCGCCGGCCGACGCCTGCATGATGACCGGGGCATTGACCTTGTCGGCCGCCGCCATGATCGCCTGCACCTGCTCCAGGTTGTTCACGTTGAATGCCGGAAGGCCATAACCGTTTTCGGCGGCATGGTCCAGCAGTTGACGCATTGATACGAGAGGCATGCTGTAACTCCTTAAATTGAAACGAATTCTGTGCCGTCGGCATCTTTTGGGGCGATTTTAACGCGAAGCAAGCCGCATGCCCTTTCACACATTCCCTAAAGCGCCGAGCGTTCCTATTCGCTTCAACGCGCGATTGGAGCCTGTGCGCCGCCTCTCGCGGGGCATGACAACCTGCTTCGCTCAATCGCGCCGGTGCCGATCGAGCAGTTTTCTGTGTCGGTGGGAGTTAGCGCTTTAGCGCTTACTCCCACCCCACACAGAGTGAGTCGGCAGGAGTTAGCGCTTTAGCGCTTACTCCCACCCCACACAGAGTGAGTCGGTGGGAGTTAATGCTTCAGCACTTACTCCGATCCCACGCAGAGCGCTCCTATCCCATGCAAGACGGTTGCCGCCCAATCAATACGGCTCGCCGACCCGCACGATTTTCAGCGTGTTCGTGCCGCCGGCCTGGCCCATCGGCTCGCCGACGGTCAGCACCACCATGTCGCCGCGCGACGCGTAGCCCTTGCTGACCACGGTTTCCAACGCCTGTTGCAACGCGGTGTCGCGGTCCGTGTTGGTGTCCAGATGCAGCGAGGTCACGTTGCGGTACAGCGCCATCACGCGTTCGCTGCCGACTCGCGGCGTAAGCGCAAAAATCGGCACGTGCGTCCAGTGACGCGACATCCACAGCGCAGTCGAACCCGACTCGGTCAGTGCGACGATCGCCTTCGCGCCCAGGTGATAGGCCGTGAAGAGCGCGCCCATCGCAATTGACTGGTCGATCCGGGTGAACGTCCGATCGAGGAAATCCTTGTCCAGTTCGGGCTGCTCGGACTTCTCGGCTTCCACACAGATCGCCGCCATCGTCTCGATGGTTTGCACCGGATACTTGCCCGCCGCCGATTCCGCCGACAGCATCACCGCGTCCGTGCCGTCGAGCACCGCATTCGCGACGTCCGACACTTCGGCGCGGGTCGGCACCGGCGCGTAAATCATCGACTCCATCATCTGGGTCGCGGTGATCACGAACTTGTTCGATTCACGCGCCATCCGAATCATGCGCTTTTGCAGCGCGGGCACTGCGGCATTCCCCACTTCCACGGCCAGATCGCCGCGCGCGACCATGATGCCGTCCGAAGCGTCGAGGATGCCTTGCAGCGCCGGAATCGCTTCCGCGCGCTCGATCTTGGCGATCATCTTCGGCTTGATGCCGTACGGCGCGCCGGCAATGTTCGCCAGTTGACGGGCCATTTCCATGTCGGTGGCGTTCTTCGGGAACGATACCGCGACAAAATCGACACCGAGCGACATCGCCGTGCGGATGTCTTCCATGTCTTTCGCGGTCAGCGCGGGCGCCGACAAGCCACCGCCCTGGCGGTTGATGCCCTTGTTGTTCGACAGTTCGCCGCCGATCTTGACGATCGTGTGGATCTCGCTGCCGATCACGCGTGCCACGTCCAGCACGATCAGGCCGTCGTTGAGCAACAGTACGTCGCCCGGTTTCAGGTCACGCGGCAGGTCTTTGTAGTCGAGACCGGCACGTTGCTCATTACCGAGTTCGCACTCGGCGTCGAGAATGAACGGCTCGCCGGCGACCAGCATGATTTTGCCGTTTTCGAATTTGCCGACCCGGATCTTCGGGCCTTGCAGATCGGCCATGATGGCAACTTCACGGCCGGCCTGGCGGGCCGCCTCGCGCACGAACTCGGCGCGCTGGCGGTGGTCGTCGGCGGTGCCGTGCGAGAAATTGAGCCGCACCACGTCGAGACCTGCCCGAATCATTTGCAGCAGGATTTCCGGCGTGTTGGAAGCCGGTCCGATGGTAGCGACAATCTTGGTGGCGCGATGCATGAGTCTCCTCGTCTGGATAGGATCGCTGGAATGAGCGCTGCGAGTCGGATGCGGAGGCTGCGCACCGAAGGATGCTGCCGGGGGCTGCGCGCCGGTTGAAACCAGCGTCGCTTTATGGGGTGAAGCGGTGTTCGACACCGGCACGTGGGGTGCCGGTTGGAGTGCGAGCGCGACCTCTTCGTCCGGGAGTTCTGCCGGCGATTGGGCGGCTTGCACAGCGTCTGCGCTGGACAATTCCGCTGCTTCGCTGGCAGTGGTCAACTCCGCGAGCGCGAGGGGCGACCCGGGTTCTTGCGGCTGCGGGGCAACCGGGCCCGCTGCCGCCGTTATGGCGGTGGAGCGCGCTTCGCGCTCCCCTGCCGTTGCTGCTGCGGTGTTGCGCGGCAACTTGCTGCCACGCGCTTTTGCAGAAGACTTCGCTGAGGAGGAGCGCGTCGCCATGTTAAGCCCGCGATTCCAGAACGACGACCGCTGGCAGCTTCTTGCCTTCCAGGAACTCGAGGAAGGCGCCGCCGCCCGTCGAGATATAGCTGACCTTGTCGTGGATGCCGTACTTGGCAATCGCCGCGAGCGTATCGCCGCCGCCGGCAATCGAGAAGGCCGACGAGTTGGCGATCGCGTCAGCCAGCGTCTTGGTGCCGTTGCCGAACTGGTCGAATTCGAATACGCCGACCGGGCCGTTCCAGACGATCGTGCCGGCCTTTTCGAGTTGCGCGGCGAGCACCCTGGCGGTTTCCGGCCCGATGTCGAGGATCAGGTCGTCGTCTTGAACATCGGCGACGGCCTTGACTTCGGCCTTGGCGGTCGGCGAAAACTCCTTGGCCGTGACCACGTCGGTCGGGATCGGCACGGAGGCGCCGCGGGCTTTCGCCGCGTCGATGATGGCTTTGGCTTCGTTGACCAGATCGGCTTCGGCGAGCGACTTGCCGATCTTCAGACCCGCCGCCAGCATGAACGTATTGGCAATGCCGCCGCCGACGATCAGCTGGTCGACCTTCTCGGCCAGCGACTTCAGAATGGTCAGTTTGGTAGACACCTTCGAACCGGCGACGATCGCCACCAGCGGACGCTTCGGCGCGCCCAACGCCTTGCCGAGCGCTTCGAGTTCGGCGGCCAGCAGCGGGCCGGCGCACGCGACGGGCGCGTACCTGGCAATACCGTGCGTGGTGGCTTCGGCGCGGTGCGCGGTGCCGAATGCGTCGTTCACGTAGATATCGCAGAGCTTCGCCATTTTCTGGGCGAGTTCGTCGGAATCCTTCTTTTCGCCCTTGTTGACGCGGCAGTTTTCCAGCAGCACGACTTGGCCCGGCGCCACGTTCACGCCGTTTTCGACCCAGTTCGCGACCAGCGGCACGTCACGGCCGAGCAGTTCGGCCAAGCGCTTCGCGACCGGCGCGAGCGAATCTTCCGGCTTGAAGTCGCCTTCGGTCGGGCGGCCCAGGTGCGACGTGACCATCACGGCGGCGCCGGCGTCCAGCGCGGCCTTGATCGCCGGCACGGAAGCGCGGATACGGGTGTCTTCGGTGATATTGCCTTGATCGTCCTGCGGCACGTTCAGATCGGCGCGGATGAACACGCGTTTGCCGGATAGCTTGCCTTCGGCGATCAGATCGGAGAGACGCAATACCTTGTTCATGGGCGTTTGTGTGCGAGTTGATGAGAAGGCGGTGGCGGACGACGCGCTGGAACCTTCGCGCGGCAAACTCCAGCGCATCGGCACGGCAGCGGCTCCACTGAATCGGGCACCGGCGGCAGGGCCGCGGCTGTCGCGCCATGCACCGGCGCGCTTATCCCGGAAACATCCATTTTAACTGATCCACACGGCCTTCTGACCCGCAACCGGGCGAATGTCCCGTATTTGAAGAATGCGCGGGGCATGTCGCGGTGCAGCATATTCCGTCTGATCAATTACATGAAGAGGCGCAAGAGCGTGAACACGATCATTCCCACCACAATTGTGCCCAGCATGGTGCGCCGCCACAAAAACCACGCGAGCCCGGCGAGCGACGCGTAAAACTCGTGGTTCGACGGCGCGAACGAGAGCCCGTCCGGCGTCGCCAGCACATCGGGCAGGACGACGGCGGCAAGCGCCGCAGCCGGCGCATAGCGCAGCATCCGCTGGACGCGCGCCGGCAAAACCGTGCGCTCGCCGCCGATTAGAAACATCGCGCGTGTCACCGTGGTGACGAGGGTCATGCCGATAATGGCCAGCCAGATCTGCATGGATGTCATTGGGAATCTCCGGCGCTATTACGGATGCGGCGCAAGTCGGCACGCTCGACCATCAGGTCGGCGGCGCTGCCCGCGATGATCGCCGCGATCACCGCGAGCGGCAGTGCGAGCCGGTACGGCAGGTCGAAAGCAAGCAGCGAGACCACGCCGGCGATGCAGACAGCGACCAGCGTGGAACGCGTCGCAATCGCCGATACCATGATGGGCAGCAGCGCCAGCGTGCCCGCCAGTGCCAGGCCCCAGTTGTCCGGAATCAGGTTCGCCAGCAGAATGCCGACGATCGACGAAACCTGCCACGACAGCCAGCTGCAAACCGCCATGCCCCAGTAGTACGCCTCTTTGCCCGGCACGTAACCGGGCGTGAAGCTCTTCTTCTGGAACAGCAGATAGATCACGTCGCCGTTGAAGTAGCCGAGGACGATGCGCCGCCACATCGGCAGATACGAGAAATGCGGCGCCATGCCGGCACTGAAAATCACGAAACGCATATTGACCATTGCGGCCGTGAGCAACACGGTCCAGACCGGCAGCTTCGCCGCGAGCAGCGGCAGCACCGCCAGTTGCGACGAACCCGCGTAGCACAGCAGCGACATGGTGAGCGCCTGCGGCAGCGTGAGCACGGACTTGCTCATGGCGATGCCGGTAACGAGACCCCAGGAAAAAATCGCCATCAGCGTGGGCGAATAGTCGCGCGCGCCCTCACGAAAGGCACGGCGATCGGTATCTGACAAACGAGCGAGCATGAGACGAAACGCGGACGTCAAGGGGCGCCGCAACGAAGGGAGGTCGGCGCCAGGTCGTCAAGCACCCGCTGGCGCATCCGGATGTGAATTATGCGTGCGCCGAATTATAGCGCCGACTATGCGGCCAAATGCCCGTTCCTTGTGCAAAAGACGCTAAAATAACGCTCTTCGCACAACCCCACGAGAAAACGCCGGGCCACCCCACGTTTTCCGCCCTGAAGAAAATCCCCATGGGGGATGGCCCCTCGGGGGCCTGACGCGCAGCGCCAGGTTTGGAGGCACTCACAAACGCACCCGCTGGAGAATCGTATGTCAATGGCCGACCGCGACGGCAAGATCTGGATGGATGGCAAGCTCATCGACTGGCGCGATGCCACGATCCACGTGCTCACCCACACGCTGCATTACGGCATGGGCGTTTTCGAAGGCGTACGCGCCTACAAGACGGCGGACGGCGGCACGGCGATTTTCCGCCTCCAGGAACATACCAAGCGTCTGCTGAACTCGGCCAAGATCTTCCAGATGGACGTGCCGTTCGACCACGAAACGCTGGCCGCCGCGCAAGTGGAAGTGGTCCGCGAAAACAAGCTGGAATCCTGCTACCTGCGCCCGATCATCTGGGTCGGCTCGGAAAAGCTCGGCGTGTCGGCCAAGGGCAACACGATCCATGTGGCGATCGCCGCGTGGCCGTGGGGCGCATACCTCGGTGAAGATGGTATCGCCAAGGGCATTCGCGTGAAGACCTCATCGTTTACACGCCATCACGTGAACGTGTCGATGGTCCGCGCCAAGGCGTCGGGCTGGTATGTGAACTCGATCCTCGCCAACCAGGAAGCGATTGCCGACGGTTACGACGAAGCGCTGCTGCTGGATGTGGACGGCTATGTGTCGGAAGGCTCGGGCGAGAACTTCTTCCTCGTGAACAACGGCAAGCTGTACACACCCGACCTGGCCTCGTGCCTCGACGGCATCACGCGCGACACGGTCATCACGCTGGCGCGCGACGCGGGCATCCAGGTGATCGAAAAACGCATCACGCGTGACGAGGTCTACACCTGCGACGAAGCATTCTTCACGGGCACGGCCGCCGAAGTCACGCCGATCCGCGAACTCGACAACCGCACGATCGGCTCGGGCGCACGCGGCCCGATCACCGAGAAGCTGCAATCGGGCTTCTTCGACATCGTGAACGGCAGGAGCGAGAAGTACGCGCACTGGCTGACCAAGATCTAACGCGCGCTGCGCCGGCCCGCGGCCCGCGGCCTTTTGACGGCGCAACGCACGCATCCTGCATACAACGAGAAAGTCCTCATGAGCGAAATCAAGGAAATGCCGCTGGTCGAACTGTCGGCGAAAGATCTGCCGGCATATTGCCCGAACCCGTCGATGCCGCGTTGGAGCACGCACCCGCGTGTCTTTATCGACGTGACGCACGGCGAAGCGCGCTGCCCGTATTGCGGTACGCGCTACAAGCTGCGTGATGGCGAAGTGGTCAAGGGTCACTAACTTGAACATTGCGCTCTGAGCGCTGATCGTTTGCGGCGCTCGTTACCGGCGCGCCCGCTGCCCGGTTCGTCATGTGACGGGCCGGCTTTGCCTTTGCAGCAGGTGACGGCGAAACAAACGCGTCGCAGCAAAGCCGCAGCCGCGGCAAGGCCGGACATATTGGGCCCGTGCCGCACGGCGCGCGGCCTTTCCTCTTTTACACAATCGAACGCCACGCGCATGGTTCGCGCGGCGCTTCGTTTCGACACCGGACACTCACTCTGATGCGTCGCGCGTTGGTTATCGCACCGAACTGGATCGGTGACGCATTGATGGCGCAGCCGCTATTTGCGCGCCTCGTGAAATTGCATCCGCGCATCGTGATCGACGCGGTCGCCCCTTCGTGGGTCGCACCCGTGCTCGAACGCATGCCCGAGATCCGCGACGTGTACGCGACCGACCTCGCGCACGGCAAGCTGCAAATGCTGCGCCGCTGGCAACTGGCGAGCGACTTGCGCGACGTCGGCTACGACGCAGCGTATGTGCTGCCGAACTCGCTGAAGTCGGCGTTGATTCCGTGGATGGCGGGCATTCCGCTGCGCATCGGCTATACCGGCGAAAGCCGTTACGGCCTGCTGAACGTACGTCACGCGAATCCGCGTAAAGACGAGCGCCCGCCGATGGTCGGCCAGTACGCCGCCCTCGCCTACACGCCTGACGCCAAGATTCCCGACGACCTGCCGATGCCGCGGCTCGACGCGGACCTGAACGAAGCGTCGCGGGTATCGGCGCGCTTCAATCTGGATACGCGCGTGCCGCTGCTGGTGTTCTGCCCGGGCGCCGAGTACGGTCCGGCCAAGCGCTGGCCGCCCGAGCATTTCGCGGCGCTCGCGCAAATGGTCGGTCAGTCGTTCCCTTACACCCAGATCGTCGCGCTCGGTTCGCCGAAAGACGCCCCGCTCGCCCAGGCCATTGCCGACAAAGCGCCGAACGTGCGCAACCTGTGCGGTCAAACCGCGCTGGGCGAAGCTTGCGCGCTGATCTCGCGGGCCAACGCGGTCGTTACCAACGATTCCGGTCTGATGCATGTGAGCGCCGCGCTGCGCCGCCCCCTGGTGGCCGTGTACGGTTCGACCGATCCGCGTCACACGCCGCCCTTGTCCGAGCTCGCGAAGGTGCAGTGGCTTCATCTCGAATGCAGCCCCTGTTTTGCGCGCGAGTGTCCACTCGGTCATCTGAACTGCCTGAAACAGTTGAGCGCCGAGCAGGTGTTCGGCGATTTGCGAGGTATGTTGCTGACGCAACGCTGAACTTGGGCGGCAGGTGCTGACTCGCTGCCAACCAAGTATCTTTCAAGCTAAATCTCTCTGCCGGCGTTCGTAGCCCACCAGATAGGGTCGCGAGCTCGGTCGTCTCAATTCAAACGGCGCCTTCAACGCGGCCCCCTCCCCCGAAAGCGGACCGCTCGAATCGAGTCTGTAGTAGCCGCGGCATAATAAAACCGAAGTCAACGACTCCTTATTTCAAGAAACACAGCAACTAGCTTCACACAGAATTTAAATAAACATCTAAATTGCTTTTATTACGTCCAGATAAAATGTTTTGGCCATCACGCGCAACAATCGCAAATTTCAAACAAACAGGATCAAATACATCCCTGCATCAAATTGCCACTTGTTTTTTCTAGCTGCCTCGACTAATTTTAGCAAGAACAATCATCACCGAACCAGGTCGATAAGTCTTCATAAATCAATTTTCAATACGGCATTGATCTATAAATCAACCAAAACGGCACCAATCGATTTCCTAAACCTTTTTAGCGAAAAAACAGATGACTACGACAACCAGTTATCCGGGCGTTTACATTGCAGAAGACGCTTCACCCTCGATTTCCGTCCAGGTCACGGACACCACCGTACCCATAATCGCACTGTATAGCTTACCCAACGGCCCTGCTCAAAAATTCAATAATTTTCTCGAGTTCAACAGGTCTTCCGTAGCACGGGGAGCCGATTTGGACTATATGAGGGCTTATTTTGAATGTGGTGGAGGACCTTGCTACGTTGCGTCATATAAAAGCTTCTTAACAGAGGCTCCACTCTATGATGACATAACTTTGCTGGTCACTGGAGGGGAACCCTCCATTTATAACGGCGCAGTTGATCTTTGCCAGCCCGGAATCGGACTATTTACTATTCTGGACGGCCCGACCCTGGAGATAACTGACGGCAACGCGGCAGCGAGTTATCCGGAAAGTCCATTTGGTGCGGTTTATTATCCCTACCTGAAACCAGCCTGGACAACCCAAGCCATTCCGGCCAGTTTTGTAATGGCGGCTTTATACTGCGCATCGGATCGCACTCGCGGCGTATGGAAATCGCCTGCAAATATGGCCTTGCCGGCTGATTATCAAGCGTGCTATACCGTCACAGATGATCTTCAAGGTCAATATAATAGTGGCAAAGCAATCAACATGATTCGCAAGATCGACGATCGCAGCCTTGTTGTCTGTGGAGCACGGACTCTGGAAGACAGCGACAACTGGCGTTATATCTCCGTACGACGCCTGTTTAACAGTGCGGAGCGGGACATTAAAGCCGCCATGCAGACTATGGTATTTGAACCGAATAATCAGCCCACGTGGGAGAAGGTCCGCAGCGCTATTATCAATTATCTTTACAACCTGTGGCAGCAAGGTGCGCTAGCCGGTGCGACTGAACAGGAAGCCTATTTCGTCAAAATAGGTAAGAACATCACTATGTCCGATGACGACATTGCACAGGGAAAAATGACTGTCCAAGTGGGGATGGCGGCAGTGCGTCCGGCAGAATTCATTATTTTGCAGTTCACGCAGAACGTGGATCAAGGTTAGCCTCTGGAGCGCGTTTTTATCGCGTTTCGCCCACCTAGTCGGACCTGACCAATCTTCAAAGCCCTGCGGGATGAGGCTTTGAGTCCGAAATGCGTTTGTGGGAATGGCAGGGACCTGGCATATTAACGCGTGAATCCTGCATTTTTCGACGAGGTGCAGATGGGTCCGAAGACGCCTGTGACGGCGGGAGATTTCTTCCGGCAACCGCTGCGAGAACAGATCAACCTGAAACATCCGCTGGTGCGCCTGACTGACCTGATCAACTGGGAGCGGCTGGACGCGTCGATGATCGAGAGCTTCGTGTCGGGCAAAGGTCGGCCAGCGAGCTCGCCACGTCTGATTGCGGGGCTGCTGTATTTGCAGCATGCGTTCGATCTGTCCGACGAAGAGGTCGTCTGGCAATGGGCGGAGAACCCGTACTGGCAGGTCTTCATGGGCGAAACGTATTTGCAGGCCGAGCCTCCGATCGACCCGTCGAGCCTGACGCGCTGGCGCAAGCGACTGGGCGAAGCCGGCGTTGAAGAGTTGCTGGCCGAGACGATCGAAGCAGCAAAACGTGCTGGCGTGATCAGGGCCTCGAGCGTGAAGCGCGTGATTGTAGACACAACGGTTATGGAGAAGGCGATCGCCCATCCAACCGATTCGCGATTGCTCGAGCGGTGTCGGGAACATCTGGTGAAGGCGGCCGCGCGGCACGGCCTGAAGCTGCGGCAGAACTACAACCGCGAGGCGCCGCGACTGGGGCTGCAGATTGGCCGCTACGCTCACGCGAAGCAGTACAGGCGCATGAGGAAGGCATTGCGCACGCTGCGTTCGCGCGTTGGGCGAGTGATGCGCGATGTGGAGCGACAGGTCGCCCAGGTGGCAGACTCAGGCCGCGTGGCCTTGCAGGAGCTGATTGACCGCACGAAGCGGATCCTGTCGCAGAAGCCGAAGGACAAAATCAAGCTCTACGCGCTGCACGCACTGGAAGTTGAATGTCTGGCGAAGGGCAAGGCCCGCACACCCCTACGAATTCGGCGTGAAGGTGTCGATCACGACGACCCAAAAGGAAGGCCTGGTCGTTGGCATGCGTTCGATGCCTGGCAATCCGTACGACGGTCACACGCTGGCTGAAGCGCTGGAGCAGGCGGCAATCCTGTGCGACGCCACGCCAGAAGTCGCCATCGTCGACCGTGGATACAAGGGTGGCGCGGTCGACGGCGTGAAGATCTACCACCCGGGTTTGCGGCGGGGCATCACTCGCGGAGTACGCGCGATGATCAGACGGCGAAGTGCAATCGAGCCAGCCATCGGCCACATGAAGACAGACGGAAAACTCGATCGCAACTGGCTCAAAGGCGCGCTCGGCGATGCGATGCACGCGGTACTGTGTGGCGCTGGCCGCAACCTGCGGATGATCCTGAGGAAGCTGCGGCTTTTTTGCGTCTTCGTTCTCGCTGCTTTGCTCAACCGATGCATTGCCGCCGACGTGACGGCGCGACGCCGGCGCAACGAGAAACGAATTGTTCAGGGTCGACTTTTTAATCGGCTTGCAGAGCCCACTCTCACGACCTTCAATTAACATTAATTTAAATAATGTACCTCGGCCCTGATTTTTGGCAGAGAAGAGCGCAAGCTCTGCTTACAGCAATGCATTGCATCACATCGGCCGCCGGCCACACGCAAAAGTTTGCAATCAAAAATTGCAGCTATTAGCGCTCAATTGTCGCATGCCATTTTTTACAATCAAAACCTGCTAGAGTAGTCACGAAAAGATTTTTATCATACAACCGCATTGAATACCAAACCCGGTCGGGGCGCCTCGCATGCGCCCTTGCCCTGGAAATGGATTTTCAATATTCAAAAATAGCATTACGCAAGAACAACTATTTAATTTTACGGCAGGATTAATTTTTTAGCGTTTTAAATGAACATATCCGGAGATCTCTCAAATGTCTGCGACACCCACTTACCCAGGCGTGTACGTTACAGAAGACGCAACGCCTTCGATCTCCGTCAGCGCAACGGCTACCGCCGTGCCTATCATTGCGCTATGGGAAATGCCGAGCGGACCCGCCCGAAAATTCAAAAATTATTTAGAATTCAATAGCTCTTCCTTAGCCACTGGGAACTATGATCATCAATACATGCGGGCTTATTTTGAGTGTGGAGGGGGGCCTTGCTACGTCGTGTCATATCATGACTTCTTAACAGAAGCACTAAAATACAACGACATAACTTTGCTGGTCGCCGGAGCAGAAAAAGATATCGAATCCAAAGCAACAGACCTCTGCCAGCCGGGCGCCGGATTATTTGCCATTCTGGACGGCCCGACGACAGAAATTACCGGAGGCGGCTCGGCCAACTCTTATCCAGCCAGCCCGTTTGGCGCAGTGTATTATCCCTATTTGAGACCGGACTGGTCGACCGTCAATATCCCTCCGAGCATCGTAATGGCGGCTCTATACTGCGTATCTGATCGCACTCGCGGCGTATGGAAAGCACCTGCAAATATCGCTTTACCCGCCAATTACCAGGCGTGTTATTCAATAACAGATGATATTCAGAGCCAATACAATAGTGGCAAAGCAATTAACATGATTCGCAAGCTTGACGACCGAGGCCTCCTTGTGTGGGGTGCGCGAACACTGGAAGACAGCGACGACTGGCGTTACATCTCAGTCCGCCGGCTATTCAACAGCGCGGAGCGTGATATAAAAGCCGCCATGGGTGCCATGGTATTTGAGCCGAATAATCAGCCAACCTGGGAAACGGTGCGTACTGCGATTACCAACTATCTGCATAATCTGTGGCGGCAAGGTGCATTAACCGGCGCGACCGAACAGGAAGCCTATTTTGTGCGCATCGGCAAAGGCATCACCATGTCCGATGATGACATTGCAGAAGGAAAAATGATTGCCGACGTCGGCATGGCGGCCGTGCGCCCCGCAGAATTTATTATCCTGCAGTTCACGCAGAATATAGGCCCGCGCTGACGCATCGCGCGCGTGTCCTGGTCAATTTCTGGATGCATGCCGATACTGCTGCAATTCACCCATAAGCGGAACGTCTCAGCTTATGGGGTGATCGACAGCCACCTGCCCAAATATTCCCAAGTTTACCAAGGAGTGAATTCTCCTCGAGCCGCGACAAATCTACGCCACACAGCCTGCACGCCGGCCAGAATATTCTCCGCACCGCATCGTGACAATCGTCGATCCGGATGCGTCACGCGCGGCAGACCGACCCGCACGCCAGCGCGTCACTCATGCGACTCCCTTTCGACCTTCCCGTGTCATCCACCGCCATTACCGTGGGCCGCGAAGGTACAATGGCTTAATCCCAGACACAGTCCTGCTGTCTGAGCGCAAGAACAGGCATCCCGCGAACACGTCGCGTCGCGTCATGTTCGCGCCTTGCGGCGCGGGCATTCTCTCGCTTGGGTGCGATTGTCCGGTGCTTCGGACTGTCCCGCTGACCGCTGCCCCGCAACCGCGCGCCGCGCACAAGAGACTGACGAGCCATGCCACGTTTTGCCCATATCTTCGAAGCCGCCGCCGATACGCTGAACGCCTATTACCAGGCTGTCGCCGAGGTCAATATCGACAGCTTGATGGGCCTGTGGATCGATGAAGAATTCGCCAGCTGCATCTGCGCCGACGGCTCCCACCTGCACGGCCTCGACAATATTCGCGCCGGCTTGCAGATCCAGCTCGAAGTCGCGCCCGTTTCGATCGAACCGCTCGATATTCGCGTCTACGACAGCCTCGGCACCGTCGTCTACGCGATTGCCGAAGCGCACCGGCGAGCCGATCCGAAGGCTACGCCCGCGATGGTATTCACCACTTACGTGATGGTTCACGAGCGCGGCGAGTGGAAGATTGCACATATTCACGCGAGTCCGATGCCGAATGAGGCCGCTAGTCAGTTCGCCACGAAGATGCGGCATGGCCAGGGGTCGCTGCACTGACGCTTGACCGGTGCTTCGACTTATTCACCGGTTTCATTTTTTGTTTCGACGCTGGTATGAGCACGCCCCACAGGAAGTCCCCCGCCTCGAAGGAAGTCCCCCGCCCCGAAGGAAGTCCGCTTGAGGGATTGGGGCAATGGGCGACGACCCACGATAAATCCGCTCCTTCCGGCGCTGCACGCGCCGCGTCTGCCGTCGAGGCCACCGTCGATCTGCTCTACCGCGCGCCGCTCTGGCTGCCGAACCGGCATGCGCAGACTATCGTCCCGTCGCTGTTCGCGCGCCGGCCGGCAGTCACTTTCCGGCGCGAACGCTGGGATACGCCTGATGGCGACTTCATCGATCTCGATTGGGTGGTGCATGACGGCGGACCTGCCTCCGCGCGCGCACCATCCGCCCCACTTCAGATTCCCGCCGACGGCGCGCCGCTGTTCGTGCTGTTTCACGGCCTGGAAGGCAGTTCGACCTCGCACTATGCAGCGACGTTGATGGCGGCTGCGCGCGCGTATGGCTGGCACGGCGTCGTGCCACATTTTCGCAGTTGCAGCGGAGCGCTGAATCTGTTGCCGCGTTTCTACCATCTCGCCGACAGCAACGAAGTCGACTGGATCCTGCGGCGCTTGCGCGCCGCGCATCGGGGGCCGATCGTGGCCGCGGGCGTGTCGCTCGGCGGCAATGTGCTGCTGCGCTGGCTCGGCGAGCGGCGCGAAGATGCGTCGCCGGTGATCTCGGCCGCCGCGGTGATTTCGACGCCGATCGACGTGCATGCCGGCGGCCGTGCGCTGTCGCAGGGTTTCGGCATGGTCTACACGCGCAGTTTCCTGAAGACGCTGAAGCAGAAGGCCGAGCAGAAGCTGGTGCAGTTTCCGGGGCTGTTCGATCGAGACGCGATGCTGGCGAGCCGCACGATGTACGACTTCGACAACGTGGTGACGGCGCCGCTGCACGGTTTTCGCAATACCGACGACTACTGGAGTTCGGCGACCACGCGCCCGCTGCTGCCCGGGATTGCCGTACCGACGCTGGTGTTGAACGCGCGCAACGACCCGTTCCTTCCGGCCGCGGCATTGCCGACCCGGCACGAGGTGTCGGCGGTAGTGGAACTCGATCAACCCAAACACGGCGGCCACGCCGGATTTATGACCGGGCCGTTTCCCGGCCGCATCGACTGGCTGTCGCGGCGCGTGTTCGGTTATCTGGAGCGATACGTCGATCATGGATGACATCGTCAAGCAGGCATTGGCCAAGTGGCCGAACGTGCCGAGTTGCACGGGATGGTTGATGTTGGACCGGCGCGGCAACTGGCGCATGCGGGATGAGGCCGCTCAGGCCAGCGGTGCGCCCGGTACGCCGATTCGGCATGAAGCGTTGCTCGGATTTATCAATCGGAATTACGCCGCCGATGATCGCGGGCAGTGGTTTTTCCAGAATGGGCCGCAGCGGGTGTATGTCGAGTTGGGTTATACGCCGTGGGTGGTGAGGTTGTCAGCCGATGCTGCCGGGGTGCTTTCCTTGACTGACCAGGCCGGTCGGACTTTCGAGCCTTCGGCTGTGTTTGTCGACGATGAAGGTGGAATTCTGTTTGTCGATGGCTCGGCGCCACCGAGCGTCGCTGTTTTGCACGATCACGACCTTGAGGTTTTTTCTGATCACGCAGCGTTGGGCGATGACTCGATGAGCGGGGCGTTTCGCTGGAACAATGGCGTGGTGTTGCCCTTGCAGGGCGTGCAGCGAAATGAGGTTGCCGCGCGGTTCGGGTTTGTCGACAGTCCGGCGGCGCGTGTCTAGATGTTTTGCGTGCCTAACGCCTGAGTCCTTTGCACAGGCTACGTTCTGGTCAGAGATAGCGAAGGCCGGCAGCCACTAACTCTTCTCGTCAAGCCGTTCCTCTTTGTAGCGGCTCTCCATTTCATGTAACCGGGCATCGACGGTGGCGAGATCGTAGTAGCCGATCGCCTTCAGATCACGCGCTTCCTTCAGTTGCCGGATGGCCGACGGCCACGCCCCCTCGAGCGCGAATTTTTCGGCCAGCGCCCGATGCTGCGTCAACGCATCCCCACTGCCGGCGCTTGCCTGCGCAAGATACATCCACCAGGCAGGCTGATCGGATTGTGCACGCGTTTCCTTCCGAGCCAGAGCCTGCGCGTCGGCAAATCGCTTCAAAGTCAGCAACGTTCGGATATGCATGTCGATCGCGGCGTTCGACTGCGGCCAGCGCTTCTGTGCAAACGCGGCAAGACGGGCCGCCTCCTCATCACGCCCGGCGCGGCGCGCGATGTCGGCAGCCAGCACGTCGAGACTCGGCGAACTTCGCATGGGCTCCCCTTCGCCCTGTTCGCCGGCGGCAAACGCGGCACGCGATGAAGCCAGCGACGCCGCCGCATCGTCGTAACGCTCAAGCAGCATCTGCCCATACGCAATCCCGTACCAATTCGCGGCGACGTTCACCGCCATACGATCCTCGATTTCGGAGCGCAGGCGCGAAATCTCATCGGCGTATTCACTGCGCGAACGGTCCTGCAGCAAGCGCGCCCGCGCCCGCACAAAACCATATTCGGACGTCTGATGCGGCTGCCGGTAAGGCGCGCGACGGGCACGGTCTTCCATGTCGGCAATCCGTTCGCCAGTCAGCGGGTGGGTGCGTGCGTAGGCCGGTATGCCCGTGTCGCTCATCGCCGCGCGATCGAGGCGGCCGAAAAACGTCGTCATCGCATAAGGGTCGTAGCCGGCGCCGGCCAGCAGCAGAAAGCCGACGCGGTCCGCTTCATGCTCGGCGGAGCGCGAGAAACGCAACTGGTTGTCGATCGCATAGGCCTGGCCGCCAATCGCAATCGCGCTGCCGAGGTCGCCGCTGTGCGCGAGCACGCCCGCCAGAATACCGAACAGCAGACCGGCGAGCGCGGCATAGGAACTGCGCTCGCCGGTGGTGATCATCCGCGAAATGTGCCGCTGCAAGACGTGCCCCATCTCATGGCCGAGCACGGAGGCCAGTTCGGACTCGGTCTGCGTCGTCACGATCAAACCGGTGTTCACGCCGATAAAACCGCCCGGCAACGAGAAGGCGTTGATCTGCGTGTCGCGGACCGCGAACAGCTCGAAGTCCGGACGATAGCCGCCGATGTATAACGCGCTCGCCGCCGCGGCGAGTTTCGCGGCGACCGAGTTCAGGTAGTCGCGCACCAGCCAGTCGTCGAGATAGTCGGGGTCGCGGCGCAACTCGCGCATCACGCGCTCGCCGAGTTTGCGCTCGGCTTGTGGCGTCAGCGAGCCGGAGCCGCCGTTGCCGAGATCGGGCAGTTGTTGCGTGACGATCGGTGCACGCCAACCCAGGTTCGCGCTGGAGTTGCCGGAGAAGCGGCTCTGTGCGCCGCCATAGACGCCAAAGACGCCTTGCGCGATGTCAGGCGGCACGATGGGATCGGCGTAGGAGGCGAGCGGCCCGCTTTCCAACGGCGGTTCCGCGGACTGCATATTGAGCGCGACGCTCGCGCTCGATACGCCACGCGATTGCGCGTAAGCGCCGGGTGGCGCCACGAGCGTGACAGACAACAACGCAGCAAGGAACCGGTTCGGACGCATCGCGAGGTCGGATAACGAAGTCGAAAAGCGACGCCCGCCGCTCGGACTAAGATAGCGGGCATAGGGCAATTGTAATCAGTCGTCGCGACGAGTCGGGGAGATTCGATGACCCGGGCGTTGCGGCCGTCAGGTGTAACCTCGCAAGGCGACCCTCGGGTCGGCGCGGCCCCAGATGTCTGACCCTTGCCGCGCTGCTATGATAGGCGCCCTCTGAAGGAGCCCAACCATGCCTGAACTCACTCATTTCGACGCTGCCGGCCAGGCACATATGGTGGACGTCGGCAGCAAGCTGGAGACCAAGCGCATCGCCGTCGCGCGCGGCTCGATTCGCATGCTGCCGGAGACGTTCGCGCTGATCCGCGACGGCAACGCCAAGAAGGGCGACGTGATCGGTATCGCGCGCATCGCTGCGATTCAAGGTTCGAAGCGCACCGCCGATCTGATCCCGCTATGTCATCCGCTTGCGCTGACGCGCGTCAAAGTGGACTTCGAGCTCGATGAAAAGCTGCCTGGCGTGCATTGCACGGTGCAGGTCGAAACGCTGGGACGCACGGGCGTGGAGATGGAAGCGCTAACCGCCGTGCAGGTCGGACTGCTGACGGTGTACGACATGTGCAAGGCGGTGGATCGCGGGATGACGATCACCGATGTGAAAGTGCTCGAAAAACACGGCGGGAAATCGGGCGATTGGGTGGCGGCTTGATGACAGCCACCGCCGTCGCCTCGCTCTCCCTCTAAAGCTTTGAAGCGAAAGCGGCGATTCAATCCTCGTCGCTGTCGTCGTCCTGATTGACGTCGCCCGGCGGCATGCCGTAGCGCTTGACCAACTCCGCCTTGAAGCCGGTCAGCGTCTTCTGCTCGTCGCAGAGTTCGTACAGATAGCCCAACTGCGACGGCCAGTCCTTCAACTCCTGAGCAAAAATCTTCAGGCGCTCGACAGTGTCGAACGCTCCCGCCGTATCGCCGCTCAATGCTTGCAGCACCGCGTACCGACGCAGCACGGTTTCGCCCGGCAGCAGCGCCATCGCCTTTTTGTGCATCGCGAGCTTGTGTTGCAGATCCATCGAATTCATTGGCAGCAGCGTCGCGAGGCCATACTCGCCCCACGCCTGAAACAGGAACGACGGGTCCGCGCGATACTGCTCGGCAGGACGCGAGCCGTAATACAGCACCTCGGCGCGCGCGTAATCGCGATACACCGGATACAGCGCGGCCAGGCCGCCGAACACCACCACCGCAAACGCGCCGAACGACAGCCGGCCAGGAACGAGGCGCAACGGGCGCGTCTCCAGCAACCCGAACACGAACATCGCCGGCAGCAGGAAGAACATGTATTGCTGCGGATACTCGACCAGCGCGTGCATGACCAGCACGCCGATCAGCGCGATGCCGAACACCCTCGCGGCGCTCTGCGGCGCGCGCACCACGCGCACCAGCCAGGTGATCAGGCCGAACAGCACGATCGCGAGGCCGATCAAGCCGGTCTTCGCGAGCAGGTCGATGAAGATGTCGTGCGAATTGTTCGCGATCTCGACCCCGCCCAGCGTCTTCGCAAACTCGTACTGGTAGCTCGGAAACTCGCCCCAGCCGACACCCAGCAGCGGATGCGTCTTGAACATCGTCCAGCCGTACTTCCAGAGCGCGAGGCGCGGGGCGATCTGGCCCGCGTCCTTGAAGCGCTCGGCGGCGGACTGTCCCAGTTCCAGGTGGTAGTGCACGTTCGCCCAGCGAATCAAGGCGTTGATCCCGATGAACAGCGCCGCCAACGCAATCGGGATCAGCCACTCGCGATTGCTGCGGCGGGGGAGCGGCTGACTACGCGTCTGCGCGAACGCCATCCAGAAACCCGCCACCACGATCACGCCCATTTGCAGCCAGGGGCCGCGCGATACGGTCAGTGCGAGTCCAACAGCGAAAATCGTCGACACGAGCAGCCAGATGCTGACGGCAAGCCGGCGTGTCTGCACGAGGAAGAGCGCACCCGCCATCGCAAACGCAATATAGGTGGCCAGATGGTTCGCCTGCGCCATATTGCCGAACGGCCGGCGCTCGACGGTCACGTTATAGGCAACGACCAGCGGCGACACTCGCGTCTCGAGGTGAAACAGTTGGATGATCTGACAGAACACCGCAAACAGGCCGCCGGCAATCAACGCGCCGGCCGCCCAGCGCAGCGCTGTTTCGTTGAGCTTGGCGCGCGTGAAGCCGTAGCCGGTGTGCGTTGCCATGAATGCGGCGAGCAGGTAACCGCCGCCGAGCCAGTTCATCGACGGCTGCGAGACCGGCAGCAGCACCGCTTGCGCCACCAGCACGAGCCCGAACAGCAACGGCACGAGCGCCACGACCGGCGACGCAAACGAAATGCGCGGCCTCGCGCTCCACACCAGCAGCGCGACACCCGCGCCCGTCAACAGATACAGCGCGAGCGCCGTGAATTCAGCGTAGAACGTCGGAATCGGATACGTGTGGTTGACGACTGCATAAGGCAGCACCAACGCAAGAGCCAACAGGATGAGAGACAGGTAGCGCGCAAATGGGGTGGGCATCGAATAACCGGAGGGCGTCAGCAACCGGCGCACTATACAAAAAAATCCTCCTGCTGTGCGCCGGCTGGGCTGAAATATCCCGAAAATCAGCGTTCTACGTGCGGGCCGCGACTCATCCGATCACCCTCGCCATCGCTCACGCGCGGCACTCCGGAGGTGCAAGGTTCGACGGCAAGGACGGCGCATCGCCAGGTGCGGGCCCGGCGCCTGGAGCAGGCAACGAGGAGGCCGTTTTGCCGCCGGTAAAACATTCCCAGGTGACTGCGCCAGGCTGCACTGCGCCCTTACTCAAAGCGATCCGCGCGGTGGGCGCATCGGCATTGTCCGGCACCGACGGCACCAAGGTCAGCGTGTTCGAACCGGCAGGCGCGACGCGCGTCGTGAACGCGACGGTGATCTGGCCGGTGTCGTCGTCGACATGAATGGACTCGACGTTGCGGGTGGCCGGCGGCGACGCATAACCGCCGCCGAACGCATTGCCGCTAGCCGCGTTTTCGGACACCGCGAGCCGCGCGGATGCCGCCAGCGAAAGACCCTCGCCCACGCGACTGCGGGCCAGATAGTCCTGATACGCCGGAATCGCGTAGGCCGCGATCACGCCGACAATCGCCAGCACGATCATCAGTTCGATCAGCGTAAAGCCGAAGCCGAGGCGCCGGCAGGCTCGCGCAAGCCGAGAAGGCCAGCGCGCTGGTCCGAATGCGCTCCTTAAGGAAAGCGTGGTCTGTGAATAAGGGGAATACGGCAAGGTAACGATCATGGGCAGGCTCCTGAAACAAAAAACGCCTGCCCCTCGAATCGGGACAGGCGTTTCAATCGTAGCCAGCGGCGCTCGTTTCACACAGTCAGCCGAATGGCTAACGTTGCGTTAGCGCGGCGGCGATCGGCTCGGGGGCGGCTCCATGCTCAGGCCGCCGCGCTGTTGCCGTTGCCGCGTTCGACTCAAGCTCAGGTCAGGTCAGCTTCGCGCCGCCGCACGATTTGCGTTACGGCGTTTCAGCACATACCCAAGGATCACAACGAACACCGCCCCAGCGATGCTCATGCCGTACTCGGCCACCGGCGAATCCAGGATCGGCCAACGGTCGCCGGCCGGGTCGTTGATGATCAGACCGCCCGCGATCCAGCCAAGCAAAGCGGCGCCGAGCGTGATGACGATCGGAAAGCGGTCGAGCAGCTTGAGCACCAACTGACTGCCCCACACGATCAGCGGAATGCTCACCACCAGGCCGAAAATCACCAGCGCGAGACGGTGCGCCGGATCAGCCGCCTCGGCGGCGCCCGCAATTGCGATCACGTTGTCGAGGCTCATCACCGCATCCGCGATGATGATGGTCTTGATCGCCGACATCAGCTTGTCGGCTGGCTTGATGTTCTCGTGCACGTCGTGCGCGGGCGCCATCAAACGCACCCCGATCCACAGCAGCAGCAGGCCGCCGGCGAATTTCAGCAACGGCACGTCCATCAGCGCCACAGCGAACGCAATCAGCGCGACGCGCAGCACGATGGCGCCGGCCGTGCCCCACAAGACGCCTTTTGTACGCTGAGCGGCCGGCAGGCTGCGGCAAGCAAGCGCGATCACGACCGCATTATCGCCACCCAACAGGATGTCGATGACAATGATCTGAATGACTGCGCCCCAATGGAGCGTGGCGAAGAACTCGAGCATGGCTGAAAAAATAAGAAGAAATCGGACACGCAGCCAATAAAAAAGCGGAGGAGTCTAAAACTCCCCCGCTTTTTCAAACCGCACACTGACGAAAGGATTTCGTAAGCGTATCAAAAAACGCGCCGTGACTGCGCGCGAATTTCGTTTTTACAGCATCGCCTTCAGAAGACGCGCCATTTCCGACGGGTTCTTCGTCACCGTGATGCCGCAGGCTTCCATGATTTCCAGCTTGGCTTCAGCCGTGTCCGCACCGCCCGAGATCAGCGCGCCGGCGTGGCCCATGCGTTTGCCCGGAGGCGCGGTGACACCGGCGATAAAGCCGACCACCGGCTTCTTCATGTTGTCCTTGATCCACTCCGCAGCGTTCGCTTCGTCCGGACCGCCGATCTCGCCGATCATGATGACGGCGTCCGTTTCCGGATCGTCGTTGAACATCTTCATCACGTCGATGTGCTTCAGACCGTTGATCGGGTCGCCGCCGATACCCACTGCCGACGATTGGCCGAGGCCGATCGCCGTCAATTGGCCGACTGCTTCATACGTCAGCGTGCCCGAACGCGACACGACGCCGATGCGGCCCTTGCGGTGGATGTGACCCGGCATGATGCCGATCTTCAGCTCGTCCGGCGTGATCGTGCCCGGGCAGTTCGGTCCGAGCAGCAGCGTCTTGCGGTTTTCGGCACGCATACGGGCCTTGAGCTCGATCATGTCACGGACGGGGATGCCTTCCGTGATACAGATCGCCAGATCCAGGTCGGCTTCAACCGCTTCCCAGATCGCAGCCGCAGCGCCTGCCGGCGGAACGTAAATCACCGATACGGTCGCGCCCGTTTCAGCCTTGGCTTCAGCGACGCTAGCGTAGATAGGAATGCCTTCGAAATCTTCGCCGGCACGCTTCGGGTTCACGCCTGCAACGAACGCTTCGCGGCCGTTTGCGTATTCACGGCAAGCACGCGTGTGGAACTGACCGGTCTTGCCGGTGATGCCCTGCGTGATGACCTTGGTGTCTTTGTTAATCAGAATCGACATGTATTGACCTCTGTTCGTTTGGCGTCGCGCTGGTGCGCCACGAGGCGGAATGTTCTTCGCCCGCGTCGCTCACGCGCCGCCATTCGTAATCCTGGTTAATCCTGGCAAAAGCCGTGGACTAGGCTTACGCCTTGCCCGACGCGGCCGCGACGACCTTCTGAGCCGCTTCTTCCATGCTGTCTGCCGCAATGATCGGCAGGCCGGATTCGGCGAGCATCTTCTTGCCCAGGTCTTCGTTCGTGCCCTTCATGCGGACCACGAGCGGCACCTTCAGCGACACGGCCTTCGACGCCGCGATCACGCCTTCCGCGATCACGTCGCAGCGCATGATGCCGCCGAAAATATTGACCAGAATCGCGGTCAGGTTCGGGTTCTTCAGCATGATCTTGAACGCTTCCGTGACCTTCTCGGTCGTGGCGCCACCGCCCACGTCGAGGAAGTTCGCCGGTTCGCCGCCGAACAGCTTGATGGTGTCCATCGTCGCCATGGCGAGGCCAGCGCCGTTCACGAGGCAGCCGATGTTGCCGTCGAGCGAGATGTACGCGAGGTCGAACTTCGACGCTTCGACTTCAGCCGGATCTTCTTCGTCCAGATCGCGATACGCGACGATTTCCGGATGACGGAACAGGGCGTTCGAATCGAAGTTGAATTTTGCGTCCAGCGCAATGACCTTGCCGTCGCCGGTCAGGATCAGCGGGTTGATTTCGGCCAGCGATGCGTCCGTTTCCCAGAATGCCTTGTACAGGCCTTGCAGGATCGCGCGCGCTTGCGGCAGCGAAGCGGCGGGCACGCCGATCTTCGTGGCGAGCTCGTCGGCTTCGGCGTCTTTCAGACCGGTGGACGGGTCGACGGCGATCTTGTGGATCAGCTCAGGCGTCTTTTCCGCGACTTCTTCGACGTCCATGCCGCCTTCGCTCGATGCCATCACGACGATCTTCTGCGAAACGCGATCGATCACGAGGCCGACATACAGTTCCTTCTTGATGTCAGCGCCTTCTTCGATCAGCAGGCGATTCACCTTCTGGCCTTCCGGACCGGTCTGGTGCGTGACGAGCTGCATGCCGAGGATCTGGTTCGAGTATTCACGAACCTGTTCCAGCGACTTGGCGACCTTCACGCCGCCGCCCTTGCCACGGCCACCCGCGTGGATCTGAGCCTTCACGACCCATACCGGGCCGCCGAGCTCTTGCGCGGCCTTGACCGCATCATCCACCGTGAAGACCGGCTTGCCGCGCGGTACCGCGACGCCGAATTTCCGCAGGATTTCCTTACCCTGGTACTCGTGAATCTTCATGCGTGATTCCCTTCAGTCTGAGAGTTGGATTGAACTTCGTTTCCGCTGCCGTCGTTCATGCCGGACGTATTGCCGCCCTCGCCTGTCTGGCGGGCTGCCCCGTCGCCTGACGATGCCGCGCGATCCGCTGAACGCGGCGCGTGGCCATACCAGCGCGGATAAAACTGTTGCACCGCCTCGCCGTCGAAACGCAGCGCGTGGCAGCGTCCCAGCTGGAATGGCGGTTTGTCGTTGGAATGCTCGTCTGTGCTGTCTTTGCTTCTGGCCTGCCCGGTCCCGGAACTCGCCGCGGCGCCTGGCGTGCTTTCGCCCGGCGTGCCTTCATTGGTGTTCCACACGTCGCCGGCGAAGGCCTGAATCGCGACGGTCGGCAGGAGCGCGCACAACTCGGTGAGATGCGTGCAGCCAGCCGTGCCGGCCAGCAAACGGGCGGCATCGCGACGGAAGTTGTGGAACAGATTGAGCCCGATGAGGGCACGGTAGGCGGGATTGCTGGCTTGGCACAACCCGGGATAGGGCACCCAGTCGGACGACGCTTCGGCGTCGACGACGTTGAGCTTGCGATCGATGGTGAGGCGAAGCCAGAGTTCATGAATCGGCTGACCATTGGGCCGGACGCCCGACGCAAGCACCACATCGCGCGGTTTTTCGTCGGTCAAGCACGCTTCCACATCCCACAGGCCATCGGCTCGCTCATAGGCTTCCGCTCTGATTGCGCGACGATGGCGCAACTGACGGGACACTGGCGGGGAGAGCGGCATGCGGAAAGGAAAGGCCGAATTTGAAAACCTAAGAATTTTAGCATACTGGGTATTTGAGACAGATGGGAATACGCAGGGCCGCTCCGCAGGCCTGAGAGCGCGAGAGGCCTTATCTCGAAGTGAGGCTGGCTAAGGGGCCCGGCGGGGCCCCGGCGGGGCCCCGCCGGGCCCCGCGGCTAGTCGCCGCTCCACTCCTCGTCGATCCCCTTGAGGATTTTGCCGATCGTCGCGCCGGAGAAACCGCGCGATGCCAGAAAGCGCGCCTGCTTGGCCCGCTCGGCGGCCGTTTGCGGAAGCTGGCCGAATTTTTTTCGCCAGACGGCTTGGGCGCGCGCGACTTCGGTTTCGCGTAATTGCGCGCCGGCCTCTTCAACCAGCGTCTGATCGACGGCGTGCTGTTTCAATTCACCGACGATCCGGCTCGCACCCAGCCGCGACGAACGCCGATGAATCAGGCTTTCCGCGAACCGCGAATCCGACAGCCAATTTTCGCTTTCAAGCACGTCGAGCAAGGTGTCGAGCGAATCGGTTTCTTCGACGAACGGTTTCAGCTTGCGCGCCAGTTCGGAGCGGCTGTATTCACGCCGGGATAAATAGCCGAGCGCGCGTCCTTTTAGCGAACGGGCTGGGCGTTGGGATTTTTTCGAATCGTCCTGATCCGATTTCGCCTCGCCAGGTGCACGGCGCGAGCGGGTGTACGTGGTTTCCGACGGGTCCGCTGCAGCTTGCGGGGAAGAGTCAGACTCGGGCTGACGACCTGCGGCGCGATCGTGCGCGTCGAAGGACTCGAAGGGATCGGCGTCGCCGTTTGCGGCCAAGGAATCGGGATCTGACGCGCATGAGCGCTGGGGCGATGAGTTGCCGGCCGGATAGCGTGGCGAACGCGAGGTGGAACGCCCGAACGAGCTTCCAGAGGACTTGCCGAATGAACTTCCAGACGAGTTTCCCGATGACCGCCCAAACGAACGGGTGGACCGGGAGGTCGATGACGAGGATGTTGGTGACGAGGTTGAAGACGACGATTCGGTCGAATCGTCGTCACCGTCACGCGGGCCGTCCGCGTTGCGCCCAGCGTTGGACAACGGCCGGCCCTTGCGTATCACGTGCTGATTACTCTTCTTCGCCCGCGACTTCAGCGGCCGCGCCGGTCGTCACTTCCGCCATGGCATTCACGCCCAGCGATTCGCGGATACGGTTTTCGATCTCACGAGCGATGTCCGGATTTTCGCGCAGGAATTCGCGCGCGTTGTCCTTACCCTGACCAATACGTTCGCCGTTGTAGCTGTACCAGGCGCCGGCCTTGTCGACGATCTTCGCTTGCACACCCAGGTCAATGACTTCGCCCTGACGGGAAATGCCCTCGCCGTACAGAATGTCGAAAATCGCTTCGCGGAACGGCGGCGCAACCTTGTTCTTCACCACCTTCACCCGCGTTTCGTTACCGATCACTTCGTCGTTCTTTTTGATCGACCCGATCCGGCGAATGTCCAGACGCACCGACGCGTAGAATTTCAGCGCGTTGCCGCCCGTGGTGGTTTCCGGGTTGCCGAACATCACACCGATCTTCATACGGATCTGGTTGATGAAGATCACAAGGCAGTTGGTGCGTTTGATCGTGCCAGTGAGCTTGCGCAACGCTTGCGACATCAGACGCGCTTGCAGACCCGGCAGCGAGTCGCCCATTTCGCCTTCGATTTCAGCCTTCGGCACCAGCGCCGCGACCGAGTCGATCACGATCATGTCGATCGAGCCCGAACGCACCAGCGCATCGGCGATTTCAAGCGCCTGCTCGCCGGTGTCCGGTTGCGAAACCAGCAGGTCGTTGACGTTCACGCCGAGCTTGCCCGCGTACTGGATATCCAGCGCGTGTTCCGCGTCGATAAACGCTGCCGTGCCGCCGAGCTTCTGCATTTCGGCGATGACTTGCAACGTCAGCGTGGTTTTACCGGACGATTCCGGACCATAAATTTCGACCACACGGCCACGCGGCAAACCGCCGACGCCCAGCGCGATGTCGAGGCCGAGTGATCCCGTTGAGACCACCTGGATATCTTCGACCGCCTCACCTGCGCCGAGCCGCATGACCGACCCTTTGCCGAACTGCTTTTCGATCTGCGCGAGTGCGGCAGCGAGTGCCTTGCTCTTTTCAGCAGTCAGTCCAGCCGAGCCTTTCTTGCTTTCTTCCATGAATCGTCCTTTGCTATGATGAACGGCGTCTGAGGCAGATGTGCAGCCCGTTCTTAGAGGACAGCACACGAAACCCAGACACTGTATAAAAAAACAGTAGTTTTGGCAAGCGCGATTCTCATGCGAACGCGCATTTTTACCGTCGCACTGCCCAACTACCCACAATAATTTCGGAGACCGCTGTGCGCCGGGGGACACCCCACGGTGCCGGCAAGGCCAGGTTGGCGCACCATGCGAATTCTGATTGCCGAAGACGACAGCATACTCGCGGACGGTCTGATTCGATCACTCCGCCAATCGGCCTATGCCGTCGATCACGTGAAGAGCGGCGTCGAAGCGGACACCGCCTTGTCGATGCAGACTTTCGACCTGCTGATTCTCGATCTGGGCCTGCCGCGCATGTCCGGGCTTGAGGTGCTGCGCCGCCTGCGCGCGCGCAATTCGAACATGCCGGTGCTGATCCTGACCGCCGCGGACAGCGTCGACGAACGCGTCAAAGGCCTCGACCTCGGCGCCGACGATTACATGGCCAAACCCTTCGCGCTCAACGAACTCGAAGCACGCGTGCGCGCTCTGACGCGGCGCGGTGCGGGCGGCGGCCCGACGGTGGTCCGGCATGGCTCGCTGTCGTTCGATCAGGTCGGCCGGATCGCCTATGTCAATGAGCAGGTGATCGACCTCTCGGCGCGCGAACTGGGTCTGCTCGAAGTGCTGCTGCAACGGATCGGCCGGCTGGTGTCGAAGGAACAGCTCGTCGACCATCTGTGCGAATGGGGCGAAGAAGTCAGCAACAACGCGATTGAGGTCTACGTGCACCGGCTGCGCAAGAAGATCGAGCCGAGCGGCGTGCGCATCATCACCGTACGCGGCCTCGGCTATTGCCTCGAGAAAGCCGCACTGCCCCCGAACGTGAACGCCAACGCGATCGTGACGCAGGCACCCGCCGAGCCCGACCCGACCGCCTCGCCGCCCTCCGGCGCGATGCCGGCGAGCCACCACTACAAATAGAGGACGCCCATGTCCGCACGCGCAGACCGCGCTACGGCGCACGCGGCGGACCTCGACGAGGCGCGCGACGAGCGCTACGCGAATCCGTTCGCCCCGCCCGACGAAACCGAAGCCGCTGCCGAAGCGCGTCCCCGCTCGCTGTTCGGCGAGATCCTCGACTGGATGCTGGCGCCGCTACTGCTGCTGTGGCCGATGAGCCTCGCGGTCACCTATCTGGTCGCCAAGTCGATCGCCAACGGCCCCTTCGACCGCGCGCTCGAAACCGACGCCTATGTGCTCGCCCGCCAGATCCACCCGATCAACGGCGTGGCGGAGTTGTCGCTACCCGACTCCACGCGCGACTTTCTGCGCGCCGATAACGTCGACAGCGTGTTCTATCAGGTGCTCGGCACGCGCGGCGAACTGGTGGGCGGCGAGCGCGACATGCCGCTGCCGCACGAGGAAGACCGGCCGCCGCCGGGCCTTGTCGAATTCCGCGACGACGTGCTGCGCGGCAACGATATCCGCGTCGCCTATACGACCGTCGAGTTTCCGCAGACGCCCGGCGCCCAGCCGGTACTGGTACAGGTCGCCGAAACGCTCGACAAACGCAGCCAGCTCGCCAACGACATCATCAAAGGCGTGATCCTGCCGCAGTTCGTGATCCTGCCGCTGGCGATCCTGCTGGTGTGGTTCGGCCTGTCGCGCGGGCTGGCTCCCTTGCACGCCCTGCAGGCGCACATCCGGGCGCGCCGCCCGGACGATCTGTCGCCGCTCGAGGCACGCCGCGCGCCACCGGAAATCGAGCCGCTGGTGACGTCGTTCAACGATCTGCTGACGCGCCTCGAACAGAACATGGAGCTGCAAAAGCGCTTCATCGCAGACGCCGCGCATCAGATGAAAACGCCGCTGGCCGGGCTGCGCACCCAGGCCGAACTGGCGTTGCGACAAGACGCCTCCGCGGAAGTCCACCGCTCGCTCGAGCAGATCGCCACCAGCTCGGAACAGGCGGCGCGCCTCGTCACCCAGTTGCTGGCGCTGGCGCGCGCGGAAAACCGCATGTCGGGGCAAATTTTCACACCGGTCGAGGTGACGGAGATGGCACGTCATGCCGTGCGCGACTGGGTGCAGGCCGCGCTCGCCAAGCAGATGGACCTCGGCTACGAAGCGCCCGAAGAGCCGGTCGAAGTCGACGGCAATCCGGTCATGCTGCGTGAAATGCTGTCGAATCTGATCGACAACGCGATCCGCTACACGCCGGCCGGCGGCCGCATCACCGTACGCGTGCGGCATGACGCGACGGCGCGGCGCGTGCATCTGGAAGTGGAAGACACCGGGCTCGGCATTCCGGCGACCGAGCGCTCGCGGGTGGTCGAGCGCTTTTACCGGATTCTCGGCCGTGAAGGTGACGGCAGCGGTCTTGGGCTCGCCATTGTTCGCGAGATCACGACCATGCACGGCGGCGAGCTGACGATCGAGGATAACGTCTATCAAACCTCGCCGCGGCTTGCTGGAACGCTCGTGCGTGTCAGCTTACAGGTGCTCGAACGGGCACGGGACTTACCCTAGGACCGCTCGCACCCACCCATCAGAACCCACCATATAGAGACAACTTATCCGCACGTTGAAATAATTTGGATGTCAGTTGACAGATTTTGGACGAATTTCCGTCAACACACCGAAGCGTCCATTTCACCCCGCCACGTCAGTACACCGTAAGTTTCCACTCCAATAATCGATTCCACGGGAACGCCTCTGCCGGCGGACCGCGTGTACATATCAATATTGGAGACAACATATGGCTACCGTTGGCGGGCAAATCTCGCACGTGCCGATGACGCACGAAGAGAAGCGGGTGATTTTCGCGTCGTCGCTAGGTACTGTTTTCGAGTGGTACGACTTCTATCTGGCCGGCTCGCTCGCGATCTTCATCAGCAAAAGCTTTTTCTCCGGCGTCAATCCGACTGCCGCCTTCATCTTCACGCTGCTCAGCTTCGCTGCGGGCTTCGCAGTGCGGCCGTTCGGCGCGATCGTGTTCGGGCGCCTCGGCGATATGGTCGGGCGCAAATACACGTTCCTCATCACGATCGTGATCATGGGTCTGTCGACGTTCCTGGTCGGCTTCCTGCCGGGCTATGCGTCGATCGGCATTGCCTCGCCGGTGATCTTCATCGCGATGCGGATGCTGCAAGGTCTCGCGCTCGGCGGCGAGTACGGCGGTGCGGCAACCTACGTCGCGGAACATGCGCCACGGGGACGCCGCGGCTTCTACACCGCATGGATCCAGACGACCGCCACGCTCGGTCTGTTCCTGTCTCTGCTGGTGATTCTCGGCGTGCGCAAGACCATGGGCGAAGACGCATTCGGCGACTGGGGCTGGCGCATTCCGTTCATCGCGTCAATCATCCTGCTTGGCGTGTCGGTGTGGATTCGCCTGCAACTGCATGAGTCGCCGGTGTTCGAGCGCATCAAGGCGGAAGGCAAGACTTCGAAGGCGCCGCTGACCGAAGCGTTCGGTCAATGGAAGAACCTGAAGATCGTGATTATCGCGCTGATCGGCCTGACCGCCGGCCAGGCCGTGGTCTGGTACACGGGTCAGTTCTACACGCTGTTCTTCCTGACGCAGACGCTGAAGGTCGACGGCACCAGCGCCAACATCCTGATCGCCGTCGCGCTTCTGATCGGTACGCCGTTTTTCCTGTTCTTCGGCTCGCTGTCGGATCGCATCGGCCGCAAGCCGATCATCATGGCCGGCCTGCTGATCGCCGCCTGTACCTACTTTCCCCTGTTCAAGGCGCTCACGCACTACACGAACCCGGCACTGGAGGCTGCTACAGCCAAGGCACCGATCGTCGTGATCGCGAATCCGGACGAGTGCTCGTTCCAGTTCAACCCGGTCGGCACGGCAAAGTTCACGAGCTCGTGTGATATCGCAAAGAGCGCGCTGTCGAAGGCAGGCTTGAACTACGAGAACGTCGCCGCGCCGGCGGGCACGCTGGCCGAGATCAAGGTCGGCGATACCGTGATCAACACCTATGACGGCAAGGCAGCCGACGCGAAAGACCAGGGCAAAGTGTTCGACAAGACCCTCGCCACGACGCTGAAAACCGCCGGCTACCCGCCGAAGGCCGATCCGTCGCAGATCAACTGGCCGATGAGCGTGGTGATCCTGACGATCATGATGATCTACGTGACCATGGTGTACGGGCCGATCGCCGCGATGCTGGTGGAAATGTTCCCGACGCGCATCCGCTACACCTCGATGTCGCTGCCGTATCACATCGGCAATGGCTGGTTCGGCGGCTTCCTGCCGGCAACCGCATTCGCGATCGTCGCGGCGAAGGGCAACATCTACTCGGGGCTGTGGTATCCGATCGTGATCGCGCTCATCACCTTCGTGATCGGCATGTTGTTCGTCAAGGAAACCAAGGACTCGGACATTTACGCGAGGGACTGACACGGTTGACGGACAGGGCAATTTAAAAAACTTGCGTGGCGGGGGTTGACAGCCCCCAGCCCTATCCTCATAATCTCGCTTCTTTCGGCGAATTAGCTCAGTTGGTTAGAGCGACGGAATCATAATCCGCAGGTCCGGGGTTCGAGTCCCTGATTCGCCACCAGTTGCAAGAAAAAGCCGCTGATCCACAAGGTCAGCGGCTTTTTTGTTTTGGCTTTCCAAACAGCAACTTCAAGGAGGTTTCTTGATGACGTTCCGCACTGCCACGCTCGCCGTGGCCACCGCTTCCATCACATTTCTGGGCGCTGCGTCCGCGCTCACCGTCAACGCTCAAACACCGCCCGACAGCCAGTGGCGCGCCAGTCCGATCACGCTTTCGACGTTGCTGCAGGACGGCTACAAAATCGTCGCGGTAGTGAACCGTGCCCACGGCGATGCCGGCTCCGCCGATACGATTTTCGTCCAGCGCGATCAGAGCGCCTTCAAATGCATCGATCCGCAGCAACCGGAACCGAAAACGAAAACGCCGGCCGTATCAGCCGCCTGCTTCGAATTGGTCCAGCCGTCGGGCGCGGCGGCAGCCTCCGAAGTCAAGTAGCCGAGCGCTCGCGGCAGTCAGCGCTCTACACTCTCACTCGCGAGCGCAGCCGGCTTCATGCATGGCAACCGTCGGCAGACTCAGTTCAGCCGGCGGGGCTTCACCGATCCACCAACCGGCTCAGGTTACCGCGCACCCGTTGCAGCAACCCGATGAGTTGCTTCGCCTCTTCGTCGGTAAAACCGTTCAGCGCTTCGAGCGCGACTTCATCGCCCACTTTGCGCGCCTTGCCGAGCGTGCGCTCGGCCTTCGGCGTCATGCGCACCTGGCGCTCGCGGCGATCCTGCGGATTGGCCGTGCGCTCGATCCAGCCGCCCTCCTCCATGCGGTCCAGCAAGCGCCCCGCCGAAATCGGCGCGACTTCGAGCAGATCCGCGAGCCGCGCCTGATTGACGTCGCCGTAATGGGCGAGGTTGGCCAGCACGCGGCATTGCGCGCGCGTCAAATCGACCGATGACTTCGCGAGATCGTCGAAACGCTTGCCCGTCAGCCGGCCGACGTCGGAAATCAGAAAGCCGAAACGTTCTTCGAGTTGGGTTGTCATGCGCGGATTATACGAAAGGCTTGGGTCTGTCATCGTCGACACGGACGCAATTCGGGCTCGGCATAATTCCTGGTGGGCGCACGCCCGTGCAGCCGATATACTAAGCATGCTTATTATATCGAAGACCCCACTCCCCATGTCCTCCGACTCCCCGCCGACGAGCGCCGCCGCGCCGCTCAACCGGCCGATGATCACCGTCTCGATCATGCTCGCGACGCTGATCCAGACGCTCGACAGCACCATCGCCAACGTCGCGTTGCCGCACATGCAGGGCACGCTGTCCGCGTCGCAGGATGAGATCACATGGGTGCTGACTTCGTACATCGTCGCCGCCGCGATCGCCACGCCACTCACCGGCTGGCTCTCCGACCGGCTGAGCGTCAAGCGACTGCTGATCTTCGCGATCGGCGGCTTTACGGTCGCCTCGGCGCTGTGCGGACTGTCGGAAACACTCGCGCAGATCGTGGCGTCGCGCTTGCTGCAGGGGATTTTCGGCGCCTCGCTGGTACCGCTGTCGCAATCCATCCTGCTCGACATCAATCCCCGCGAAAAACAGGGCCAGGCGATGGCGGTGTGGGGCATGGGCGTGATGGTCGGGCCGATTCTCGGGCCGACGCTCGGCGGCTGGCTCACCGATAGCTACAACTGGCGCTGGGTGTTTTTCATCAACGTGCCGATCGGCGCGTTCGCCCTGTTCGGCGTGGCGACCTTCCTGCCCTCGCGTGAACCGAAGCACGATGCGAAGTTCGATGCGTTCGGCTTCGCCACCCTGGGTCTGGCCATCGGCGCGCTGCAGGCAATGCTCGACCGCGGCGAGCAACTCGACTGGTTCGGCTCGCATGAGATTGTCATCGAGGCACTCGTCGCGGCGATCAGCTTCGCGTTCTTCCTCGTGCATACGGCGACGGCCGGCAAGAAATCGTTCTTCAAATACGAGTTGCTGAGGGACCCGAATTTCGCCACCGGCACGTTGTTCATTTTCGTGATCGGCGCGGTGATGTATGCGACGCGCGCGTTACTGCCGCCGATGCTGCAAAACCTGATGAACTATCCGGTCGCGACCACGGGTCTGGTCACCGCGCCAAGCGGCGCGGGAACGATGGTCGCAATGCTGTTCGCCGGGCGGCTATTGAAGCGGGTCGATGCGCGGCTGTTGCTGCTCGCCGGCTTCCTGATCTCAGCGTTCGCGCTATGGCAGATGATGCATTACACGATCGTGCTGTCGGAGTCGGATATCGTCTGGCCCGGCGTGATTCAGGGTTTCGGCCTGGGCCTTGTGTTCGTGCCACTGAGCGCGCTGACCTTCTCGACGCTGACGCCCCAACTGCGCGCGGACGGCACAGCGACGTACAGCCTGATGCGCAATATCGGCAGCAGTATCGGCATCTCGATCGTGCAGACGCTGATGACGCGCAACACGCAGGTGTCCCACGCGGATCTCGCGGCGAATATCACGCCCTTCAATCCGGCGATCCAGCCGATGCTCAACAGCGGCTCGAACTACGGCATGGCGGCGCTGAACGCGTCGATCACACAGCAGGCGTCGATGATCGCCTATCTGAACGACTTCAAGCTGATGTTCGTGGCGACACTGCTGGTCATTCCACTGCTGCTGTTGATCCGGCCGGCGCACCACGCGCCGGATGCGTCGGTGGCGCACGCTGCGATGGACTAGCAAAGGTTAGTCGAACGAGGCGCGCGGCGCGTTCGCTCCGTGCTCACCCTTCGATTCTTCCGCGCGTCACGCCCAGCAATCCCGCCATCGCCTCTCGCGCCGCGGCGGCATCACGGTCACGGATCGCTTCGAACACGGCCGTGTGCTCGGCCAGCGACGCGTTGAACACGTCCGCGCGTTTCGCATTCAGCCGTAACTGCGCTTCGAGCGTGCGCTCGATCAGCGTGCCGAGCGGAATCAGTAACTCATTGCTGCATGCCGTCAGCACACTCAAATGGAACTGCAGATCGGCACGCACCCATTCATCGACATTGCGCGCGCCGACCATCGACGCGTGTGCCGCCGCCAGCGCATTGAAGGTGTCGTCCGTGTGCGAGGCCGCCGCGAGACCCGCTGCGTACGGCTCGATCATCTCGCGCATTTCCTGCAGCTTGAGCGCGAATGCCATCGGTTCCGCAACGCGCGAGTACCAGTCGAGCACGTCGACATCGAGCAGATTCCACGCGTGTTTCGGCCGTACCCGCGTGCCCACCCGTGGCCGCGATTCGATCAGCCCTTTCGACGTCAGCGTGCGCAGCGCCTCGCGTAACACCGTGCGGCTTACGCCGAAGGTGTCCATCAACTCCGCCTCGCGCGGCAGGATCGAGTCGGGCGCATAGTCGCCGCGCAGAATCGCGGTCGCCAGCAGATGGGCGACGCGCCCATGCAAATCGTGCTGAATAGCTTTCTCCAAACGGCCTTGCGGCGCTGTTGATATCGGGACTGAGACCGAACGACCGCGATTATCCGGTATCTCGACCGGCACACCGACCGCTTCGATTCCGTCCCGCGATGACCAACATTTGCCAGATAGTACTATTAATAGTACTTAAGCGAGCTTTTGTTGTAGCATGTGAATCCTCGAAATATTCCGCATGGGACCCGAGTAAGGAGACGCACACCATGAAAATCACCAAGCTTGAAACCTTCATCGTTCCGCCGCGCTGGTGCTTCCTCAAGATCGAGACCGACGAAGGCCTCGTCGGCTGGGGCGAACCGGTGGTCGAAGGCCGCGCGCACACGGTGGCGGCCGCCGTCGAGGAACTGTCCGACTATCTGATCGGCAAAGACCCGCTCCTGATCGAAGACCACTGGCAGGTGATGTACCGCGCGGGGTTCTACCGCGGCGGCCCGATCACCATGAGCGCAATCGCCGGCGTCGACCAGGCGCTGTGGGACATCAAGGGCAAGCATCATGGCGTGCCGATTCATGCGCTGCTCGGCGGCCAGGTGCGCGACAAGATCAAGGTGTATTCGTGGATCGGCGGCGACCGTCCGAGCGACGTCGCGAACAATGCGCGCGCCGTGGTCGAGCGCGGCTTCAAGGCGGTGAAGATGAACGGTTCGGAAGAACTGCAGATCATCGACACGTTCGACAAGGTGCAAGGCGTCATCAACAACGTCGCCGCTGTACGCGAAGCGGTCGGGCCGAACATCGGCATCGGCGTGGACTTCCACGGCCGCGTGCATAAGCCGATGGCGAAAGTGCTGGCGAAAGAACTCGATCCGTACAAGCTGCTCTTCATCGAAGAGCCGGTGCTCTCGGAAAACGCGGAAGCCTTGCGCGACATCGTCAATCAGACCAACACGCCGATCGCTTTGGGCGAACGTCTTTATTCGCGCTGGGACTTCAAGCACATCCTGTCGGGTGGCTACGTCGACATCATCCAGCCGGACGCGTCGCACGCGGGCGGGATCACCGAGTGCCGCAAGATCGCGTCGATGGCCGAAGCGTACGACGTCGCGCTCGCACTGCACTGCCCGCTCGGTCCGATCGCGCTGGCCACTTGCCTGCAGATCGATGCGGTCAGCTACAACGCGTTCATCCAGGAGCAGAGCCTGGGCATTCACTACAACAAGGGCAACGACCTGCTCGACTACATCAGGAACCCCGACGTCTTCAAATACGAAGACGGCTTCGTGTCGATTCCGCAAGGCCCGGGCCTTGGTATCGAAGTCAACGAAGAGAAGGTGCGCGAGATGGCGAAGGTCGGCCACCGCTGGCGCAATCCGGTGTGGCGCCATGAGGACGGCAGCGTCGCCGAATGGTGATTGCGTAACTGCGTGATTGCGTGACGGAGCGCCGCCTGCGGGCGGCGTTTTGTTTTGCACGGCGCTGAGGCTTCTTTCAAAGCGCTTCGTGGCCCTCAGCGCGTTACGGTGGCGTGACGCGCGCCGTCGCAGTTACGTAACATCCCGGACCACAAAGATCGGAAAACGCCTTTCCACGCTCTCGCACAACCTCCTCGCGTATCGCGCAAAGCCTTACTCAAAAAGGCTTTCAAGCCGTTTGTTCGGCATCAGACATACGCATGGCAAGCTCTTTGCTCAAATGCATTCAAATGACAAATGCATCGGGGACCATCATGGGCGAATTCCTTCCTGACTATCTGATCCGCGAACAAGCCGCCGTCGGCGCGCTGGTGGTGTTCGGCGTGCTTCGCATCATCGGCGCGGCGCTCGCCTATGAGCGCGGCTGGCGCATCTCGGTGGTTGAGAAATGCTTTATCGGCGCTGCGGTGCTTTACTGCGTGCCGCAACTCTTCGACCTGCTGACGCAGCTCTACGGTTCACGTGCCGCGAGCGCGGAACTCGAGGGCAAAGTAGCGGGCTGCGCGATCGCGCTCTTCTGCGCGCCGATCCTCGGGCATCGACTCGGCTTCGAGTAATCACCGAATCATCGGCTTTATCGACCGGGTGCTGACTATGCGATTGCGAAAGAGGCCCGCGCGCCCCGCAAAACCCGCTTTCCACGCAGGCGACGTCCTGACGCTCAAGTCCGGCGGACATCCAATGACGGCCACCTGGAGCGGGCCGGTGCTGTTCGCGCCGGGCAACTGGCTGATCTGCCAATGGTTCAGCGACGCGGGCGAATTGCAGCAGGAAATGTTTCCGGAGGAGACGCTGGAACGGGCGCACAACGCGCTCGCTGCCTAAAGAGCAGTAACGGATCTGCTGGCCACCGCCAGGCGACCGTGTGTGTTGCGCCGCACGCTTTTGCTGTGCGGCGTTTTTTTTTGCCTGCCCACTCGACCGAGCCCAATCACTCTGCAATTCCATGAAATCGCAAGTGCCTCGCGCACCGGCGACGAAAAGCCACATACAGAATGGATTAATTCATTTGAAGACGAGCGCGTATCCACCTATATTGAGACACAAATAACACGGCGCCAATGACGGTTGCCGTCCTTCATATGTATATTCAATAAAGGCGATAAATGAGCAATACAATTCGTATTCCTTAAACCAAACTTCCGGCCGCTTCCACTCGCGACATGATTCGCGATCATCCGCTATGGGCAGCGGCAGAATTTTTCTTGCTCGACATTAAATCGGAGATAAATCGGCCGAAAAGCAGACCTTTCCATACTCATAGCTTCAATATCACCCCTTTATTCAAATTTTATTATCAGCCAGACCGGAAACATCACCCGGTCTATTAAAACATGTCAAAGGAATGTAGCTATGCGAAATAAATTCCACCTTAATATTATCGGATTGCTAGCCGTCGCAGTTACATGGGCAATACAAAGCATCAACCCGGCAATCGCAAGTAGCAATAGCACTACATCTCAATCGCTCACCTTTCCGAACCAAATAGACAACCAGATCGTCCGACTCCCTCAAGATATCGATCTTTTCAAAAAACTCGGGACCAATCACAGCGCGACGGTCACTTTCAATCCAGAGCAGGATTATGAAAAAATATCAATCCTATTTTCTAAAATTTCGCTACCAGCGGGAGCTTATTTACAGATCATTCCCTCCAGGACCGAAAAACCAATCACCTACAATTACCCGGAATTTTACAACCGCACAGGAAACGGGAGTTTCGAAAGCGATCCGGTCCCAGCCGGCGGCGTGACCGTCCGCCTTGTCTATCCAAAAGGGCATAAAGTCCCCTTCAATGGCAAGGCAGACATCATTGGTTATCGACTAATAAAGGATCCCGCTCGAGCCGCCCAAACCAATATGCGCACTGGAACTGTAGGTAGCATTATCGGGCAAAATCAAATGAAACAGGCAGTTTGCTATCAGGAGATCAACCCCAGTTTTTACCAACGCAGTCTCGCTGTAGCAACCGCTAATGGCGGAGACGGAACCGGGTGGAACATAGCTGGAGATGGACCTTATATGATGACCAATCACCACGTGGCAGGTGATGTTGGTCCTAAAAGACATTCCCTGAGTTACAACTATGAGTCGCCTACTTGCAATCCTGCCGCAGATTCGCAAAACAGCCTGACAATCAAAACGGAATCCGTGATCGCCTCTGGCGGAGGAGGTAATGAAAATGACTGGTCAATCTATAAGGTTGACGAACTCGCATGGCAAGAGGCAGGGATTGTCCCATTTTTTGGTAACCTCTGGATGGACACTTCCCATTCAACCTCATCCCAGCTTAATAAGCTACCGCTCTTTTTACCCCAACATCCGTGGGGAGCAGTAAAAAGAATAACCCATTTGCATGACGATGGAAATTCGTGTGCAGTAACGAAAGTTAATACCGACAACCAGGGTCAGCCTCTTTCATTGGCATACAATTGTGATACAGACGGCGGCTCATCAGGCTCACCGGTTTTATCGCAGCAAAGCTACGGCGTTATTGCCGAACATTATGCTGGCGCAACGAGTTATAACATTGGGATTGATATCAGCCACATATACCGCAGCATTGCCCCTACATTTCCCGATGCCAACCGGCAAGACAAATCTATATTGGGAAAGGGGAAAGTCCTTGTCTTTAATTCGACAATTGTGCCCTATATGCCGGCTGAAATTTCGCTCAATCTGCAGCAATCCCTGGACTTGAAGGCGCTAGACGATTCACGTCTGGTCAACTATGGAATGTATTATCTATTCAAGGCCAAGGGCCGTGGATCCGACGGCGAGATTAAAACCGTCAACGCACGCCTGAGCCCGTCCAATGATAAATCTGCAGGCGTCCAGAAAATCACCATTTCAGTCCTGTCGGAAGATAATCCCGGCCTGACACCCGAGCTACTTTCCGGATGGATGGCGTTCTATGTCAATGATTACAACGGCGGGGGAAATCTGGCAAATCTGGTCGTGCCTTTCACATTCGATGAATACGATCCATTTGTGTCGCCCTTCTCCCCTGACACACAGGTACCGGCGTACACGGTGACAGCCGAACAGCAGGCAACCAGCGATCAGATCCAGCCTGTTGCCAGCAATTTCGGCTTCACGGCGGTAAGAACCGGTCAGGGACCAATGACCCTCGTGACAAATAGCACGGGATATAGCGCGCTTAAAGTACAGGTAAAGGATGAGAACGGACGAGTTGATATCATCAAATTGCGCGGCCAACGAAAAACCACATGTTCCCCGAATCTGCGCCAAATGAATGATTATACCGGTTGCGGCTCAAGCCCAAAGCCCGCTACGCTGATTGTGACCTACCAGAATGACGACAATCCGGACTTGCCAAAAGGGCATCGCTATCAAGGAATTTTTCCCGTCCAGACACAAAGAGATACTGTCAGCGAACCGATGTTGATAAATATCGATGTAAAAATCTAACTCAGATGCAAGCTGGCACACCGAAAACCCGAAAAATGGAAAATCCGGCATTACTCTGATTCGCCGCACTATCTTCACTTTCAGGTGGCAAAAGCGGGTTTGCCATTCGGGCGTGTAGAACTTCGTCGCCACGGAGGTCTATCGAAGCCGGTACAGATCGATGCCCGGCTATTGTCGCACCATGTAGGCAGTTCAGAGTCTCAAGCTGAAAAGAAGCCGTAACGGAACTGCCGGCCACGACTATACATCCGCGTGTAGTTGCGCCGCACGCTTTTGCTGTGCGGCGCTTTTTATGTCGAAACGAAGGACGCGGCGGTCCATCCGCGTGCGCTTCCTTGCCAGCGCTTCGCCGTCCGCGCGCGCGGGCACTCCCCATGCTCACTCAACCCAGCGCCGCGAATGCCGGCACGCTATGCGACAGCACCGCCGCCGCGACGAACACGCCGATCATCGCGAGCGCTTCCAGATACAGCACGTTGACGAAGGTATGCGCGTCCATCGTCGAGGCCGTGCGACGCAAGCGCGGCAGCGCCGAGAAGCGGTTGAGGCCCCCAAGCACGAACGCGAGCCCAACCAGCGCGAGCTTCAGCATCAGCACGTGGCCCCAGGTGCTCATCTCGATCGCGTCGAACGAGCCGCCCGACCCGCGCACGGCATTGAATATGCCGGTGAGCAGCACGAACCCAACCGCCACCACCGATACATTCGACACCTGCGTCGCCGTACGGATCAACATCCCACGTGCGGTCGACGTGCCGAGCGCGGGCAATACCGAGAGCCCCGCCGCCATCGCCAGTCCGCCCCAGACGCTCGTGACCAGCACATGCAGCGTCTGCATCCCGATCGCCGCCGAGGCCGCCCCGGCGTCGGCCGCATGCCCGAGCGACGCCTTGCCCGCCGCGATCGCGATCACCGCGAGCCACAGCAGCGCATTGCGCAGCTTGCCCGTATGACTGGCCATCGCCGTGCCCAGCAACACCAGCGCGCCGGCAAACGCCACGCTCCAGCCGTAACCAGCATGGGTTTGCGTCAATACAGTCGGTATTACGCCAATCGCGGACGACAATGGGACGCCGCTCATCGACGCCGCCTGATACAACAGCCAGCCGAGGTCCGCCAGGACCAGCACGAGCGTGGCCGTCAACATCGATCGTTGCGCGCGCAACCACGCGGGCCGCGCCGGCGCGATCTTGGCCTGCGCGTCCTTGGCAAGCCATGCGCCGAGCAACGCCGACCCGACCGCAAACGCAAACGCGACATTCATGAGCGCGGCCATGGCGACCTGCCCGATCCACAGTCCGTCGATGTTCATTTGACGATGAACGCGAAGTCGCCTTGAGTACGGTGGCCGTCCGTGGCAACCGCGACCCAGTGCACCGCGTAGCGGCCCGCCGTCAACTGCGGCAGCGCCAGGTGCATCACCTTTGCGTCACTTGTGTCGACTTGCGACGCAGCCGGTGCGGCGGGCTTGCCGCTCGCGTCGCTCAGATCGATCTTGCTGAAAGCGGGCTCGAGCGGTTCGGTGAAATGGATCGTCACTTCAGTGGGCGCAGTCACTTCGGCGTTCGCCGCCGGCTCGCTCGACATCATATGGGCATGCGCGAAAGCCGTGGACGTCATCGCCAGCGCCGCGGCGCCGAGCGCCAACGCACGCAGCGCCGGACGGGAAAAATTGAATAGCTTCATGGAAGGCCGATAGCTTGTGGAAAGTAAAACGGTGAACGTTGAGCCAGGCGGCGCGGGCGTCGGACCGACGCCCGCGCGCCCGGAAGTGTACGCTTCGATGGCCGGCGCGCGCGTCGGTTCAACCTGCTTTGTTATGCAAGCCGACGAAAGCGACACGTGCGCCCGCCATCCCGCGGACAAAATCGAGATGGCCGGCCCGCTTGCCGGACGGTGGCGCGCGTCAAACTGTCGCATGGCTGTGACAGCTGGAACCTTCTCTAATGTGGCAAATAGTCACCATCAGCCTTCGATGATAGAATGCTGCGTCGCCGCAGCGCCGGCTGCCCTTCACACCGAGCCGCTCGAAGTTCGGTCAGGTCCCCGATTTTGATGGAGTTACGCGTGTCTTCAAGACGCATTTTCCGCCCGTTGCTTGCCCTTCTGCTGATCGGCTCCGCGGGTGTCTATAGCGCTGCGAAAGCGCAGACTCAACCGAAGGCCCCCGATACGATGGAAGCGCGCGTGCAAGGTTGCACGGCCTGCCACGGCTCGCATGGCCAAGGTACCGACAACGACTACTTCCCGCGTCTGGCGGGCAAGCCGGCCGACTATCTGTACAACCAGTTGCAGAACTTCCGCGAAGGGCGCCGCAAGTACCCGCCAATGAATTACCTCGTCACGTATCTCTCGGACGACTACCTTCATCAGATCGCCACGTACTTCTCGCAGCAACGTCCACCGTACCCCACGCCGGCCAAGCCGACCGTGTCGGCGGCCATCGTTGCGCGCGGCCAGCAGATCGTGCTGCACGGCGACGCCTCGAAACAGATTCCGGCCTGCGCGGCCTGTCACGGCAAGGCGCTGACCGGCATGGAACCCGCTATTCCGGGCCTGGTCGGCCTGCATGCTGATTACATCAGCGCGCAGTTGGGCGCATGGCGTTCGGGTTCGCGCCACGCGATCGCACCTGATTGCATGCATACCATCGCCACGCGTCTGACCGATGACGACGTGAACGCCGTCGCGGCATGGCTTTCCACGCAAACGGCTCCACAAAACCCCGTGCCGGCTCCGGCCCGCTCGATGAAGACTCCGCTTGCCTGCGGCAGCGAACCGCAATAAGGCACCGGGAGAGACACTCAAATGAAACGCAAGTCTTTGTTCGCCCTCTCGGCAGTCGTCGTCGTTGCGGCTGCCGCACTCGTTCCCGTCCTGTGGTCGGGCGGCGACAACCTGCATAACGGTACGGCTATGGCGGCAACGCCCGCCGACCAGGTCGCGCTGATCAAGAAGGGCGAGTACCTCGCCCGCGCCGGCGACTGTATCGCCTGCCACACGGTGCGCGGCGGCAAGCAGTTCGCCGGCGGCCTGCCGATGGCTACACCGTTCGGCACGATGTTCACGCCGAACATCACGCCTGACGACCAGTACGGTATCGGCAAGTGGACGCAAGACGACTTCTACCGCGCGATGCACACGGGCCGCTCGAAAGATGGCAGCCTGCTGTACCCGGGCTTCCCGTTCACGAGCTACACGAAGGTCACGCGCCCCGACTCGGACGCGATCTACGCGTACCTGCGCTCGGTCACGCCGGTCAATGTGCCGAGCCGCCCGCACGAACTGAAATTCCCGTTCAATCAGCGCAACATGCTGATCGGCTGGCGCACGCTGTTCTTCCGTGAAGGCGAGTACAAGGCCGATCCGACCAAATCGGTCGAATGGAACCGCGGCGCGTACCTGATCGAAGGCCTCGGCCACTGCGGCATGTGCCATACGTCGATCAACGCCATGGGCGGCCCGGTCAGCTCGGCTGCGTTTGCCGGCGGATTGATCCCGCTGCAGAACTGGTACGCACCGTCGTTGACGTCGAACAAGGAAGCCGGCCTCGGCGACTGGGATACCAAAGACATCGCCGATCTGCTGAAGACCGGCGTGTCGAACCGCGGCGCGGTGTTCGGTCCGATGGCTGAAGTGGTTCACAACAGCCTGCAGTACATGTCGGACGAAGACATCAACGCGATGGCCACGTACCTGAAGACGATTCCGCAGAAGAGCGAAGCACCGGAACCGCTGCAGCTCGAAACCTCGGAAAAGTTTGGTGGCGAACTGTTGAAGCAAGGTCAGAAGATCTACGCCGACAACTGCGCGAAGTGCCACGAGGCGAACGGTCTCGGCATGCCGCCGGCCTTCCCGCCGCTCGCGAACAACCAGTCGATCCAGATGCCGTCGGCGGTCAACCCGATCCGTATGGTGCTGAACGGCGGTTATCCGCCGAGCACGGACGCCAACCCGCATCCGTACGGCATGCCGCCGTTCGCGCAGGCACTGTCGAACACGGAAGTGGCCGCTGTCGTGACGTACATTCGTATGTCGTGGGGCAATCACGGTACGGCAGTGTCGCCGCAGCAAGTGTCTGATCTGCGTTCGGCGCCGCTCGACTAAGCGACGTTGGATGCACCGGGGGGCGCGGCCAGCGAAACTCGCAGCCGCGCCCTTCGTTTTTGCAGGACCGGTATCATGTGGGGATAAACCCTTATGAAACCGCGCAGGAGGAAAGAGCCGTGCATGTCGGTGAGCGTTTCAACAGCATTACCCACCTCGTCGGCGCCGTGCTGTCGGTGGCGGGGCTTGCGGCGCTCGTGACAATGGGCGCGCTGCACGGCGACGCGTACAAGGTGGTGAGCTTCAGCGTGTACGGTGCGATGCTGTTCGTGCTGTATGCTATCTCGACGCTTTACCACAGCGTGCGCAACCCGCGCGTGAAAGCCGTTCTGCAAAAGTGCGATCATTCGGCGATCTACCTGCTAATCGCCGGCAGCTATACGCCGTTCGCGCTTGTCACATTGCGTGGACCGTGGGGCTGGTCGCTATTCGGCGTAAGCTGGGGGCTTGCCGCTCTCGGCATCGTGCAGGAACTGACGCTCGGGCGACGCACCCGCAGCGTTTCGATGGTGCTGTATGTCTTGATGGGATGGCTCGCGCTCGTTGCCGTCCGCCCGCTGGTTCAAGCCTTACCGGCAGCGGGTACCGCCTGGCTCGTGGCCGGCGGGGTCATCTACAGCGCCGGCATCTACTTCTTCATCAACGACGAGCGCATCCGGCACGGACATGGTATCTGGCACCTGTTCGTACTGGCGGGCAGTCTGTGTCAATTCGTCAGTGTTGCGCGCTATGTCGCGTGACATCCCACGGCGGCGAAATGCAACTTAAGGCCAGTCAACGTGTCTGCATAGCGCGTTGAAGCATTCGGCACGCGTTTCCCGCGTGCCGCCGATTTCTCTGCGACCGGAACTGGGCTTCGGCCTCGAACGCGCCATGCGGGCGTGTTCATGTCGTGCTTGTGCCTGTTTGAGCCCGCCTGGGCCCGATCAGGCCCATGTGTGCCGTTCGCGAAACTGCATTGCAAAGAGCTTTTATGTCTTTTGATTCCCTCGGCTTGTCCGAACCGTTGGTCCGCGCTGTACACGAACTCGGCTACACCACGCCGACTCCGATCCAGACGCAAGCAATCCCCGCCGTGCTCAACGGCGGCGACCTGCTGGCCGGCGCGCAGACCGGCACCGGCAAGACCGCCGGCTTCACGCTGCCGATCCTGCAGCGCCTGAACACCATGCCCGCTGCCACCACGGCCTCGGGCAAGCGCGTCGTACGCGCGCTGATCCTCACGCCGACGCGTGAGCTGGCCGCGCAGGTCGAAGAAAGTGTGCGCGCCTACGGCAAATACCTGAAGCTGAAGTCGACCGTGATGTTCGGCGGCGTCGGCATCAATCCGCAGATCGGCGCACTGCGCAGCGGCGTGGACATCGTCGTCGCGACGCCGGGCCGTTTGCTCGACCACATGCAGCAGAAGACCATCGATCTGTCGCATCTCGAGATTCTCGTGCTCGACGAAGCGGACCGTATGCTCGACATGGGCTTCATCCACGATATCAAGCGCGTGCTCGCGAAGCTGCCGCCGAAGCGTCAAAACCTGCTGTTCTCGGCCACCTTCTCCGACGAGATCAAGACCCTCGCCGACAATCTGCTCGACTCGCCGGCGCTGATCGAAGTCGCACGCCGCAACACCACGGCTGAACTCGTCGCACAGAAGATTCACCCGGTCGATCGCGACAAGAAGCGCGAACTGCTCACGCACCTGATCAAGCAGCACAACTGGTTCCAGGTGCTGGTGTTCACGCGCACCAAGCACGGCGCGAACCGCCTTGCCGAGCAGTTGACCAAAGACGGCATCAGCGCGTTGGCGATTCACGGCAACAAGAGCCAGTCGGCCCGTACGCGTGCGCTGGCGGAGTTCAAGGACGCCACGCTGCAGGTGCTGGTCGCCACCGACATCGCCGCACGCGGCATCGATATCGACCAGTTGCCGCACGTGATCAACTACGATCTGCCGAACGTGCCGGAAGACTACGTGCACCGTATCGGCCGCACGGGTCGCGCCGGCGCGACGGGCGAGGCGATCTCGCTGGTGTGCGTGGACGAACTGCAATTGCTGAAGGACATCGAGAAGCTGATCAAGCGCCAGGTGCCGCAGGAAGTCATCGCCGGTTTCGAGCCGGATCCGACGGCCAAGCCGGAGCCGATTCTGCGCCGTGGCCAGGGCGGCGGTGGTGGCGGCGGCGGCGGTGGCCGTCAGCCGCGTCAGGGCCAAGGTTCGCCGAAGCGTGATGGCGCGTCTTCTGCAAAACCGGCGCAACGTTCGGGTCAACGTCCGGCCAATGGTCAGCAGCAGCCGAAGTCGCAAGGTGCGAAGCCGGCCGGCAACGGCGGTCAGCCACGCCGCGACGGTCAGCGTCATGACGATCGGCCGCGTGCGGCCACGCATGAAGGCAGCGCCGCGCAGCATGCACCGCGCAAGCCCCAGGCCAACAAGCCGCAAGGCGGCAATCAGGGTGCCTTGCTGGGCGGCACGAAGCCGCGCAACGACGCGCCGCGTGGCGGCCAGCCGACGCGCAGCGGACAGCGCGGCCGTTAAGCATCCGCGGCCCGCTCGCCAGCCGGCGTCCTTGACTAACGGCTAGCCGCAGCGGCGGCTTGCTTCAGGTGCTCGATCTGCTGTTCCCATCGATCGAGCACCGCCTTTCCCTCCCCCTCCAGTTCGAACGTAATGCCGCTTGTGAGGCGCGCATAACGCACGCTTTGCGCCTCCCCGGTATCGATCGAGCCAATCAGGTACACGAGGCCGCTGTCATCGCCTGCCACGCCTGCTAGCGGCGTCAAGCGCAACTGCACCTGATAGAACGCCTCGTCGCAGACGAACGTCAGCGCGGCCCGGCCGCTTTGCGCAATCACGTGCGCGGCCCGAGCTTGCGGCCACAACGCGATGCAGAGCGAGCGCGAATCAGGCGCGTACAACTCGCCGACGCCGAGCAGCGAGGTGCGCAAGTGGCCGTTCGCATCGACGGTGAGCAGCGACGCGGTGAAACCCGTTTTGCTCGCCAGCGACGAACCGTCGAATAACGTGCGGACAGCGTCGGGCCATTCGTCGAACACGTTCTGTTCGAGCGGACGTTTGGGTGCGGGGAAATCGCTCATCGTGTCGATCCGGTCAGTAGTACGTTGCAAGGGTGGCAAAGAGCAATCATGCCTCGAAAAATAAATGGCCCGCACAAGCGGGCCATTCGTTTTCATCGCAGTACGCGAGAGACTCAGCGAAAGAACACATGCTGCGTGATCTTCGCGAGCGGGTAATGCACGCCCGGCTGAATCCTGGCAGGCAGATCGAGTGGCTTGAGCAGCATCTTCACACACATGTCCGCCGACAGATTGCGCCGCACCAGTGCATTGATGCGTGCCGCACGTTCGCGGTTATAGGCCGAATCGTGCACGCGCTCCGGGTAGCGGACGGCGAAGACATGGCGCAACGCGATCTCCGAGTCTTCGTTCTTGATCTCCATCACGCGGCGCATCAAGGCGCCGAGCACGGCGAGACGGCCGTTACCCTCGATCTTGTTGTACTTCTTGAAGAACTTGAAAAAGTGCTTGTAGTGACGGACTTCGTCGGTGCGGATGTTGTCGGTAATCTCCTTGAGCACCGGTTCGTCCGAACATTCGCCGATCGCACGATACAGCGTTGCGGTGCCCGTTTCCACCACACAGCGGGCGACCATCTCAAGTGCACGGGTCTTTTCGAAGTCTTCGAACGAGCAGGTCAGCGAATACTCCTCCATGAAATTCCGGAACGCAGTGTCCCAGTCGAACTCAGGCCAGACGTAGGCGATGTACGTCTTCAGCGCCCGGCCGTGCTGCATCTCTTCCGGCTCCCATTCCTTGTTGAGCCACGCCGAGACTTCCGGGTCGCCGTCGAAAAAAGTGCTCAGATTGCTGGTGTAAAGATCCGTGCCGCTTTCGATAAACGAAGCGGCGCACAGCAGCAGCAGCAGATCTTCGTTAGCGACGGCCTTCTGGCGATCTATGCGGGTAAGGTCGATATCCTCGATCCGCCAGGGCATCACATGGTTCAGCTCAGTGTGCATCGTGTCTTTGCTCCGAAAGCTGTATCGACGGGTGGAGCATGCTCGAAACCGCCCGCTCTCGCCGGGACGGTCAGCCGTGTCTGATACAGCGCCTTGAATTAGAGTTAACCCCTTGTATCTTGCATCTTAGCCGGTGTTTCACAACTCTGCAGATAACCCAGCACAGACCGTGCCGAACGGCCGCAGTTCCAATTCCAAGGTAGTCGAAATATTCAGTCAGTAAGAAAAGGCGCACCGGCAGAGCAAAAAAAAACCAGCTCAGGGAGCTGGCTTGTGCGTGAAGGCATTGCCTGAAGTCAGACGCGGCAAGAATGGCCCGCGCGAGCGAACAACGGCCACCGGCCGTGCCGTCAGGCGGGTTGGACTCCTCCCACTTGCCGAACGCGACGCATGCGCCACGCGACCACGGCGAGGGACAACCCCGACAGCAAGGAGGCGATCAACACGTAGTAACTTGGCGCGAGCTTGTCACCGGTCAAGTGAATGAACGTCACGACAATTGTCGGCGCAAAGCCGCCGAAGATCGTCACGCCGAGGCTGTAGCCGATTGAAAGACCGGTGGAGCGCACCTGCGTCGGGAATATCTCGGACATCAGCGCGGGCATCGGTCCGGAGTAAGCCGCCTTGAAAATGCCGGCTGTGGCTTGCAACAGCATCAGCCAGCCGATCGTCGGGTGGGTTTGCAGCCACGCGAACATCGGATAGATCAGCACGCTCATCAGAACGGACGTCGTGAGCATGATGCGAATCCGGCCGATGCGGTCGGACAATGCCCCCATCACGGGCGACAGCAGGAACTGCAAGCCGCCGTTGAGCACCACCACACCGAACGACGCTGCCGCCGGCAAGTGCAACTGCTTGACTGCATACATCGGCATGTAGAGTTGCAGGACGTATACGCCGACCGTGGATTGCGCGACGATGCCCACGGCCAGCAGCAAATTCACCCACTGGCTGGAAAACGACGCACCCACCTCCTTGGACGTGTCGTTACGCTTGCGCGCGATCTCGCGCGCTTCGCGCATCGCGAGAAACTCCGGCGTCTCGTCGAGATGCGAACGGATGTAGTAGCCGACCGGCCCGACCAGCAGACCGAACACGAACGGCAGGCGCCAGCCCCAGCTATTGAGTTGCTCGGGCGGCATCCACGCGGTCAGCAGCGAACCAAAGGCCGCCGCGGTGATCGCAGCCAGCCCCTGACTGGCGAACTGCCAGCTCGCGTAATAGCCGCGGCGCGACGCGCTGTGTTCGACCATGAACGCCGTCGCGCTGCCGAACTCGCCGCCCACCGCGAAGCCCTGCACAAGCCGCGCGAGCAGGATCAGCACGGGCGCCGCAATGCCGATCGACGCATACGGGGGAACTACCGCCATCGTGAAGGTGCCGACCATCATCAGCGCGATGGCGAGCGTGAGCGCCGCCTTACGGCCCTTGCGGTCGCCGTAGACGCCCAGCACGATAGCGCCCAACGGCCGCATCAGGAACGAGAGGCCGAAGGTGGCGATGGCGAGCAGCGTCGAGAGCCACTCGTCCTGCATCGGGAAGAACTGTTTCGCGATGATCGAGGCGAAGTAGCCGTAGACCAGAAAGTCGAACCATTCGAGCGCATTGCCGACTGACGACGAAAACACGATACGCCGCACCATCGCTTTGGAAAGCGGCGCGGGCGTCGAATGAGGGGAAGCTGTCGCGGAGTGCGACGCGGGGGTGTTCATGGTGTCTCCTGCCTTGCCGGATGTTTAATAGTTGATTTGCTTAACGTGCTCGAGATGCGGAATGCCCTCAATGCACTTGTCCCGCGCGATGCCGGCTCTTGCTCGCGGTCTGCCTGGTTGCGCGCGATGCCTTGCCCTGGTCCCGGCGATGTGCCGCGGCAATGCGTGATGCGTCGTCCGCAGATTCGGCAAAACGCGGCGCCCAAGCGGCGCCGCGTTTTGCAGGGAACGCCTAGAACCCGGCTGCCAGCCCGTCGCGACGGCTGTCGCTCGCCGCCACGTAGCCACGGTCCGGATCGTTGCCGTCGAGCTTCCAGATGTACTGGCCGGAGCCGAAGTCCATGTACGGATCGTCGACCGACTTGATCGTGTGGCCCAGCTTCTGCAACGCTGCAGCGGTCTTCGGATCGAGCGTCGATTCGATGTCGATCGTGAAGTCGCGGTTGACCTTCCAGCGCGGCGCGTCGCATGCGGCCTGCGGCTGCTGGCCGTAGTCGAGCATCCGCACGATCGATTGCAGATGGCCTTGCGGCTGCATGTCGCCGCCCATCACGCCGAAGCTCATCACCGCTTCCTGCTTGCCGTCCACCTGCTGCGTCAGGAACGACGGGATGATCGTATGGAACGGCCGCTTGCCGCCTTCCACCACGTTCGGCGACTTCGGGTCCATCGAGAAACCGCAGCCGCGGTTCTGCATCGCGATGCCGCTGTCCGGCACGACGATACCCGAGCCGAAGCCCATGTAGTTCGACTGGATGAAGCTGACCATCATGCCGCGCTCGTCCGCCACCGACATGTAGATCGTGCCGCCGGCCTTCGGCATGCCGAAGTCGAACTTCGTGGCGCGTTTGTGATCGATCAATTTGGCGCGCGACGTGAGATACGCGTCGTCGAGCATCTGCTCGGGCGTGACTTCCATCGAACGCGGATCGGCGACATAGCGGTAGACGTCGGCGAACGCCAGCTTCATCGCTTCGATCTGCAAATGCTGCGACTCGACGTTGTCGACGGCCAGCTCTTTCACATCGAATTTTTCGAGGATGCCGAGCGCGATCAGCGCCGCGATGCCCTGGCCGTTCGGCGGAATCTCGTGCACCGTGTAGCCGCGATAATCCTTGCCGATCGGCTCGACCCAATCCGCGCGGTAATTGCGCAGATCGTCGAGCGTCAGCGCGCCGCCGCCTTCGCGCGCAAACGCGGCGATCTGCTCGGCGATCTCGCCTTCGTAATAGGCGCGCGGACCTTGTTCCGCGAGCTTGCGCAACGTCTTCGCGTGACCTGGAAAGCGCATCAGTTCGCTGACTTCCGGCGCGCGGCCGCGCGGCATGAAGGTTTGTGCGAAGCCTGGCAGGTCTTTCAGTTCCGGCACCGCCGCCGCCCACTTGTACGCGACGATACTCGCCACCGCGTGGCCACGCTCGGCGATTTCGATCGCCGGCTCCATCAGATCGGCGAACGGCAGCGAGCCGAATTTCTGATGCAACGCTTCCCAGCCCGCGATCACGCCCGGAACCGTCACCGCGTCCCAGCCGCGCTTGGGCTGCTTCGCCAGACCGTTTTCCTCGCCGTACTTGCGCTTGAAGTAATCGACGTTCCAGGCCGCCGGCGATACGCCGGAGGCATTCAGGCCATGCAGCTTCCTGCCGTCCCACACCAGCGCGAACGCATCGCCGCCCAGGCCGCACGACACCGGTTCCACAACCGTGATGGCGGCGGCCGCCGCGATCGCCGCATCGACGGCATTGCCGCCTTTCCACAGCATCCGCAGGCCGGCTTGTGCGGCGAGCGGATGCGAAGTCGAAACGATGTTGCGCGCGAATACAGGCAGACGCGGCGTCGGGTAGGGGTTTTGCCAGTTGAAGCCAGTCATGTCGAACACTCTCGAAAGCGCGGCCCGGCTTTGGGAAGACGCCGGAAACCATGGGGAACAGGTGAAACGGGTAACCTCGGATTGCAGCGCGATCCGGTCCAAAAAACAAATTCATTTATCAAATGAATAAATGCATAAATGACCTGAATGCGTCCGCGTCGACGTGATGCGTGTCGCGCGCGTTGGCAGACAAGACGTGCGATGGTCTTACAATACGCTCACCTCGTTCACGCATGACTCGTTTTCCGGCGCAGTGCGGCGCGCCGGTGGCGGGCAGCGCCGATAAAATCCCACGACCCGAGACACATGACCCGAGACCCCCGCCTGACTCTCAACGCCCGGCAACAGGAACTGCTGGAGTGGGTGCAACGCGACGGCTTCGTGACCGTGGACGACCTCGCGGCCCACTTCGACGTGACGCCGCAGACGATCCGCCGCGACGTCAACTGGCTGGCGGACATGAACCTGCTGCGCCGCTACCACGGCGGCGCCAGCCTGCCGACCAGTTCAGAGAACGTCTCCTACACTGCGCGTCAGCGGATGTTCCATGAAGAGAAGCGGCGCATTGCGGCGCTAGTGGCGACTCACATTCCCGATCAGGCGTCGCTCTTCATCAACCTGGGCACCACCACCGAAGAAGTGGCGCGCGCGCTCAACCGGCATCGCGGCTTGCGGGTGATCACCAACAATCTGAACGTCGCCAGCATGATGAGCGGCTACCCGGATTGCGAGGTGCTGGTGACAGGCGGCATCGTGCGGCCGTGGGACAAAGGCATTGTCGGTGAACTGGCGATCGACTTCATCCGGCAGTTCAAGGTGGACTTCGCGATCATCGGTACATCGAGCATCGAAACGGATGGGACGCTGCGCGACTTCGACACCCGGGAAGTACGGGTGGCCGAAGCAATCATCCAGCACGCGCGCACCGTCTTCCTCGCCGCCGACAACTCCAAATTCGGCCGCCCTGCGCTCGTCCGCCAGGGGCACCTCGATCAGATCGACGCGCTTTTCACCGACGCCCCGCCGCCCGCCGAAATGGTTGAAACGCTCGCCGCCGCCAGCTGCCAGGTGTATATCGCGGAGTAACCCCAGGTCTTCTCCGCCATGTTGCAGTGCACGCCAAACTTCGCGTGAAATCAAGGATCTGGCCGCTGCTCCAAACCGCCTCTGCGGGCCTCGATTGTCAACGGGAAAATTTACTGGGGCCGAGTTGGTGTTTAACGGACGTTTGACTAGACTCCAGTTCCCCGGCGTCCTTTCCGCGTGACGCGGAGTGCCGGTAGTGTGAAGTGAACCTGTCGTGATAGCCGTACCTCCCGCCTGATCCTTTAGCGGACTTCACTGGCATCTGGCCAGTCGCCGGCAAGGCCGTCCGCGTTAGCCTGACATGGAGAGAACGATGCTGAGTCCGCATGAATTCGCCACGTTGTTGCTCGTCAAGGACGCTCCCAACCAAGTCGACATGGAGCGAGAAGAACTCGACGCCCTGCTGGAACGCCAGCTTGTGCAACTCGAACGGCTCGCGTCGGGCAACGAACAATGGCGCGTGACCGAATCCGGCGACAACGCGCTTCGAGCCATCAAACGGCTCTCTTAATACGTTGGGCTGTGCAGCCGCGTCCGGCGGCATGACGGCGGGTCGCACAGTGGCTGTTTCGCGCGCCGCCGTCTCCGCAAAACTGCAGCAGATTCTTTTGCCTGAGGCTCAGGCGCCGCGCGAGCGGCGCTTTGTTGTGCCCAACTCATTTACAAAGTAAATTGGCGCGACGGACTTTCTGCCCTCGCGCATGCCAAAAACGCTTTCTTCCGACGACATTCAGCAATTCCGCGAAACCATGCGGCGCATTGCCGAGCACGCGTTCGCCACGCGAGGCGCCCAAGGCGTGACGATGCGCGAACTGGCGAAGGAGCTGGGTTGCAGCGCGATGACGCCGTATCGCTACTTCCGCGACAAGGACGAAATCCTCGCGATGGTGCGCGCCGCCGCCTTCACCCGCTTCGCGGCGCGGCTCGAAGCAGCGGCGAAACATGCTTCCGAGGACGACCACGCCGCCGTCAGCGACGCCTACGTCGCGTTTGCGCTCGACGAACCCCACGCCTACCGTTTGATGTTCGATCTGACGCAGCAGCAAGGCGCCTACCCGGAACTCACCGCCGCTTCGCAACGTGCCTGGCAGATGCTTGGGGCGCATTTCGAGGGGCTCGTTGCCGCAGGCATTCTGGAAGGCGATCCGCAATTGATTGGCTATGCATACTGGGCGAGCCTGCACGGCTTCACGATGTTGGCGCTCGCCAATCAGCTGCCCTTGCCGCAGGCGCAACACGCCGCGACGAGCAACGCGCCGACGCGCGAAGCCGTGTTCGCGCAGATTCGCCGAATGCTGTGGCGGGGGGCCCAGCCTCAGCGCAGCTAGCGCCGCGTCAGGCTATTTAACTCACTCAACACGAACAGCCCGGCGGGACGCGCCGGACGAAGCGAACCGAACGCGAAACTCAGCCCGCGCGCAAGGTCGGATCGACCGCCGCGCGCCAGCTCAGCGCCTTGGCCCGTTGATCGGTGAAGAATGTGACCCACTGATTGCGCACTTGCGGATCGGTATTCGCGCCTTGGCTCGTGTAGCGCTGCGCGATTGCCGTCTGGAAGGCGCAGTAATCTTCTTTCGACAACCTGCCGCGCCGATTCGCTACATACGCATCGAACAGCGTCGCGTAGACGCCTTGCGCGTCTTTACCGTAGTCGACCGTCTGGGCACTGCACATCTGCTGCAACGATGCGAACGAGGGCGCACCCATCGTCCCGTTCAAACTCGGCGAGCTGATGCATCCCGTCAGGAGCGCTGCGGCGCCGATTATCCAAAGTCCACGCATGAATTCACCTCGAAATGGCCACTGCCGAGAGTATCGTCCGTGGCCACGCGTTGCGCCACCACCTTAGCCAATCGGTAGAGGATCGCCTAAAACAATCGAACTTTACTTTTTCGAATATGTTCATTAAAGTTCGCAAACGAACACACTGGTTTCGATAGTTTTCCAAACGGCTTCACGAACGCGACGCAAGGGACACAGCAGGTGACGCAAGGCTCGAGATACGATTTGCTCGTCGTGGGCGGCGGGATCAACGGCGCAGGTATCGCACGCGACGCGGCGGGCCGCGGCCTGTCGGTGCTGCTCTGCGAACAGGACGATCTGGCGGCGCATACGTCGTCCGCCAGCACCAAGCTGATTCATGGCGGCCTGCGCTACCTCGAATACCGCGAATTCGGGCTGGTGCGCAAAGCCCTGCAGGAACGCGAAACGCTGCTGCGGGCGGCGCCGCACATCATGTGGCCGCTGCGTTTCGTGATGCCGCACATGCCCGATCTGCGGCCGGCCTGGCTGATCCGTGCCGGCCTGTTCCTCTACGATCACCTCGCGAGACGCGAACTGCTGCCCGGCTCGCGCGGCATCGTCATGCGCAACCATCCCGCCGGCGCACCGCTGGTGGATTCGATCAAGCGCGGTTTCGTGTATTCGGATGGTTGGGTCAACGACGCACGCCTCGTCGTGCTGAACGCGCTCGATGCGCAGGAGCGCGGCGCGAAGATTCTCACGCGCACCAAACTGCTGAGCGCGGTGCGCGCCGGCGGCGAATGGCGTGCGCAACTCAAACGCGCGGACGGCACGATCCTCGACGTGCGCGCCGCCTCGATTGCGAATGCGGCCGGTCCGTGGGTCGGCGAACTGCTGCAAGGCGCGCTCGGCCGCGAGGCAACGCATAGCGTGCGCCTTGTGAAAGGCAGCCACATCGTCACGCGCCGTTTGTTCGAACACGATCACGCGTACATCTTCCAGAATCCGGACAAGCGGATCATCTTCGCGATTCCGTACGAACACGATTACACGCTGATCGGCACGACCGACATCGAATATCGCGGCGACCCGTCGCAAGTCGCGATCACGCCTGACGAAACGCAGTACCTGTGCGACTCGATCAACCGCTACTTCAAGCAGAAGATCTCGCCGCAAGACGTACGATGGACCTATTCGGGCGTGCGCCCGCTGCTCGAGGAAGAAGGTGCGGACAACCCGTCGGCGGTCACCCGCGACTACTCGCTCGAACTCGATGCGCCTGCGGGCGAAGCCCCCCTTTTGTCGGTGTTCGGCGGCAAGATCACGACGTTCCGCAAGTTGGCGGAAGAAGCCGTCGACACACTCGCGCATGCGCTGCACAACGGCACGCCTACGTGGACAGCCGGCGCGCCGTTGCCCGGCGGCGATATTCCGCAAGCCAATTTCGAGCGCTTCCTTTCCGGGTTCAAGCAGCAGCATGCGTGGTTGCCCGCCGACCTGGCTCACCGCCTCGCCCGCGCGTACGGCACGCGGGTGAAGAATGTAATCGGCAACGCGCGCTCGGTGGCCGATCTCGGCCGCGCTTTCGCGCCGGGTCTTTACGAAGCCGAACTCACTTATCTGCGCGACACCGAATGGGCGCGCAGCGCGCAGGATGTGTTGTGGCGCCGCTCGAAACTCGGCCTGCACGTCGAACCGGGCACGCTCGATTCGATCACACACGACATCGACGCGTGGTTCCTCCGCGAGCCGGTACGACAGAGCGCTTAGTTACAACGCGGCCTGCCCGCGTGTCAGAACAGAAACGATTTCACAACCTCGGCTACGGACAAAGCCGGGACGCACACCCGCAAGCCGGTGCAGCCCGCTTAAAACAACAAGCCGTTCCCGTCGCCGGTAAGCAGTCCGGCGATTCATAAAACGCATGGAGAAGAGACAATGCAGGACCAGTACATCCTCGCGCTTGACCAGGGCACCACCAGCTCGCGCGCGATGCTGTTCGACCGGCTCGGCAACATCGTGTCGACCGCTCAGAAAGAATTCCAGCAAATCTATCCGCGTCCGGGTTGGGTCGAGCACGATCCGCAGGAAATCTGGTCGACGCAAGCCGGCGTGGCTGCGGAAGCCGTCACACGCGCGGGCATGAACGGCACCTCGATCGCCGCGATCGGCATTACGAATCAGCGTGAGACCACCATCGTGTGGGACCGCGAAACCGGCCACCCCCTCTATAACGCGATCGTCTGGCAAGACCGCCGCACTGCGGACTTCTGCGATCAACTCAAAGAGCAAGGCCTCGAAGAAAAAGTCCGCGCGAAAACCGGTCTGCCGATCGACTCGTATTTCTCCGCGACCAAGATCCGCTGGATTCTCGACAATGTAGAAGGTGCGCGCGAAAAGGCCAGGCAAGGCCGCCTCGCATTCGGTACGGTCGATAGCTGGCTGGTATGGAATTTCACTAAAGGCGGCCTGCACGTCACCGACGTGACGAACGCGTCGCGCACGATGCTGTTCAACATCCACACGCTGAAGTGGGACGACGAACTGCTCGAAGCGCTCGACATTCCGCGCAGCATGTTGCCGGAAGTGCGTGCGTCGTCGGAAGTGTATGGGCCGACCAAGACCACCGTATTCGCCTCGAAGATTCCGCTCGCGGGCATCGCCGGCGACCAGCACGCTGCCCTGTTCGGCCAGATGTGCACGCAGTCGGGCATGGTGAAGAATACCTACGGCACAGGCTGCTTCCTCGTGATGAACACCGGCGACAAGCCGATCGAATCGAAGAACAATCTCGTCACCACGATTGCGTGGCAGATCGGCGACCAGATCAACTACGCGCTCGAAGGCAGCATCTTCATTGGCGGCGCCGTGGTGCAATGGCTGCGCGACGGTCTCGGCATCATCAAGAACGCCGCTGAAATCGAAACGCTGGCGCGCGGCGTGCCGCATTGCGACGGCGTGTATCTGGTGCCCGCGTTTGCAGGTCTCGGCGCGCCGCATTGGAATGCCCGCGCTCGCGGCACGCTGTTCGGCGTGACCCGCGGTACGACCTCGGCGCATATCGCCCGCGCCGCGCTCGACTCGATCGCCTATCAGTCGCTCGACGTGCTCAAGGCGATGGAAGCCGACTCCGGCATTCGCATCGGCGAATTGCGCGTGGACGGCGGCGCTTGCGCGAACAATCTGCTGATGCAATTCCAGGCGGACATTCTCGGCGTCGATGCCGTGCGGCCGAAGGTATCGGAGACGACCGCACTGGGCGCGGCGTATCTGGCCGGCCTCGCGGTCGGCTACTGGAAAGACGTGGACGAACTGCAAAGCCAGTGGAAGCTCGACCGCCGCTTCACACCGGAACTCGAGCAAGCCGACGTCAAGGAATGCCTCGACGGCTGGAAGCGCGCGATCCGCGCCGCGAAGGCCTGGGCCGACACGCCCTGATCCGAGCCCCCCTTTCGACATAACGAAGCCGCCTATCCCGCGGCTTCCCTAACAGCTATATTTCGGATTACCAACGATGTCTCCTTACATTGCGGAATTCATCGGCACAGCACTCCTGGTGCTGCTCGGCAACGGCGCGGTCGCCAACGTGCTGCTCGCGCGCACCAAAGGCAAGGGCGCCGACCTGATCGTGATCGTGATGGGCTGGGCGATGGCGGTGTTCATCGCCGTCTACGTCACGGCGTCGTTCAGCGGCGCGCACCTGAATCCGGTCGTGACGATCAGCCTCGCGCTGGCAGGCAAATTCACCTGGGCCAAGGTGCCGGGCTACATCGCGTCGCAGATGCTCGGCGGTATGGCGGGCGCCCTGCTCGTCTGGGTCGCGTATCGTCAACACTTCAACAAGGAAGGCGATGCCGATGTGAAGCTCGGCGTGTTCTGCACGTCGCCCGCGATTCGCAGCGTGCCGCATAACCTGCTCACCGAAATGATCGCGACTTTCGTGCTGATTTTCGGCGTGCTGTATCTGGCTTCCCCGCAAGTCGGCCTGGGCGCGCTCGACGCACTGCCGGTCGGCCTGCTGGTACTCGGCATCGGCATTTCGCTCGGCGGCCCGACCGGTTATGCGATGAGCCCGGCGCGCGACCTGTCGCCGCGTCTGATGCACGCGCTGTTGCCGATTCCGGGCAAGCGCGACAGCGACTGGCGTTATTCGTGGATTCCGGTGTGCGGTCCGCTGCTGGGCGGCGCGGCGGCGGCGGGGTTGTATTTGTATCTGCACGCGCACTGATCCTGCGGCACACAGAGGGCGCATATAAGGTGCACACAAGGCGCCACTCAAGTTGCAATCAAGGCGCAATTAAGCGCCGGCATAAAGCTTTGGCGCCGCGCACGCGGCGCCAAAGCACGTATCATGTTGCTTTCTTTCTCCGCGCATGAGCTTGCAATTGTCGTGCTTCCGTGCCTCTCGCTTTCCGTTTTAAAGCATGATCGACCACCTCATCTGTGACTGCGACGGCGTGCTCGTCGACAGCGAAATCATCGCTGACCGCGTGATGCTCGAAACGCTGTCCGCCGCCTTCCCCGGCCTCGACTTCGAACCCGTCGTCAAGACGGCGTTCGGCCAGCAGACCTCGCGCTTTCTCGAAGGTATCGAGAAGTCATTCGATATCACGCTGCCCGCGGATTTCTTCAATACCATCGAACATAACGTCGAGCTCGCGCTCGCGGCCTCACTCAGCCCGATCAACGGCGTGCGAGACGCATTGCAACGCGTGACGCTGCCGGCTGCGGTCGTGTCGAACAGCCGGATAGCGCGGGTGAATGCGTCGGTGCGGCGCGCAGGTTTGCAGCAGATTTTCGGCGAACGGATTTTCAGCGCGGAACAGGTGGCGCGGCCGAAGCCTTATCCGGACGTGTATCTGTTCGCTGCGAAGACGCTGGGTGTGGAACCTTCGCGATGCATCGTCATTGAAGATAGCGTGGCCGGGTTGAATGCGGCGCGTGCGGCGGGTATGAAGACGATCGCTTTCGTCGGTGCGAGCCATATCCCAGACGGCTATGCGGATGCGCTGCGCAAAATGGGCATGACACGCATCATGATGCATATGGATGAACTGCCTGCTCTGATCGAGGCAGCTGTGCGCGGCGAATTCGGCGACGTGCAGTCTTAACGAGTGCAATGACAAAGCGTTCGCGTTCAACTGCCAGCCAGGTCACCGCACGCGCCACATCTTTAACGCATCAAGCCTCGTCCGCCACGCATTCGCGCGCCGTCGCCAGCGCCTGACGGAATTCCACCAGCTCGGCGATCGTCAGCATCGGCAGATTGTGTTGAGCGGCGAAGCGTTCCACATCCGCGCCGCGCGTCATCGTGCCGTCGGCATTCATCAGTTCGCACAGCACGCCGGCCGGCTTCAGACCCGCGAGAATCGCCAGATCGACCGTACCTTCGGTGTGGCCGCGACGCGCGAGCACGCCGCCCGGCTGCGCACGCAGCGGGAACACGTGGCCAGGCCGCACAATGTCGGCAGGCTTCGCCGTATCGCTGATTGCAGCACGGATCGTCGTCACGCGATCGAGCGCGGACACGCCGGTCGTCACCCCATCGCGTGCTTCGATCGAGACGGTGAACGCAGTGCCGTGGCGGCTTTCGTTGTTCACGGCCATCGGCGGCAGTTCGAGCGCGCGAATCTTGTCGTCGGGCAGGCACAGGCAGACGATGCCGCTGCATTCGCGGATCAGCAAGGCCATGGTTTCGACGGAAAGACGCTCGGCGGAAACGATCAGATCGGCTTCGTTCTCGCGGTCGTGATCGTCTTGCAGGACGACGGCACGGCCCTCGCGCATGGCTTGCAAGGCAGCGGCGATACGCGGCGGAACGGGCTCGGTGGCGAGCAGCGGGAGGTCGAGAATTGCGTTGTCCACCAGGGAGACTTCCTTCGGGGCGTCCGCAATGACTGATGGAGCAGGAAAAGTAGCAAAGGACATAGTTGAAACGCTCATCGCAAAAGTTGGGCGAGAAACGTTTCAGGGCATTGCAAACAGACAAAGACGCGCCGTTGAACGCCGCGCAAAGCGACGCTCGCGCACCACCCCAACCTCCGGCGGCGCCACGGAAACGAACATGACTATCTGCACATCTTCTTCCATCCGGACTCTAACCGTCGGCTCTGGCATCTCACCAGATCTGCTGACCCCGTGTCGACCAGAGTTAGCGCTTTAGCGCTTACTCTGGTCCCATGCAAGTGCTGTCGACCAGAGTTAGCGCTTTAGCGCTTACTCGGGTCCCATGCAAGCGCTGTCGACCAGAGTTAGCGCTTGAGCGCTTACTCGGATCCCATGCAACGTAGTTGCACAGCGCCAAACACATTGACGACCACGGGCGCTCGCGGGCTCACCGGCTCACGCTTTCGCGCTGCCGGCATACCGCCGGTGGGGAATTTCGCCCCGCCCTGAAGACGCACTGATTGCCGGATTGACCGGCTGGCAAAGCATACAGCAGTCACCCGGGGCCTGCAGCGCAACCCCTACTGACTAGACGGACATTGCGGCGCCCTCGCACAGCCCCCCGATAAACCTGCTTCTCAAACCGGCGCAGCGGCGCGCGCGATGTCCTGCGGCGCGGGCACGTCCCAGCGCGGCGGCGTTTCCGCCTTTAGCGTCACGCGAAACGCGCGCGCTTCGGTGTCGCCCGGATTGCGCAGACTGTGCGGCTGATCGGCGTCGAACACGATCGCATCGCCCGTTGCCAGCAGTTGGCGTTGATCGTGCACGCTGACTTCCAGCGTGCCTTCGCTGACCACCAGATTCACGGTGGTGCCCGGCGCGCGCGGCGTGCCGGCCTCGGTATGCAACGGCGCGATACGCAACTCGTGAAACTCGGCGGCGGTCGGGTCGGCGTCCGGGTAAAGCGGCCGGGCGGAATAGCGCCCATCCGAACTGACGACGCGCGACGAACGCTCAGCCGGCAGATGCTCGAAGCCGTTGGTGGCATGACGCCGCAAAAACGCCGCCACCGACACCTTCAATGCCGACGCCACCTTGCACAGCACCTTGATCGACGGCACGCTGCGCGCCGATTCGATCTGCGCGAGCATCGCTCGCGAGACGCCCGAGGCGCGGGCCAAGGCGTCGAGCGACAGTTGCCGCTCGGCGCGCAAACGGGCGAGATTCACGCCGACCAGATGTTCAAGCGCATCAAAGGGTTCTGCGGCGCGCGGCGACGCATCGGTGTCAGCCGTGGGATCGCGAACCAGTGCAAGCGGGGAATGCATGATTGCCTCCAGAAGCGCCGCCGGACGGCGGGCAAGCGGTTAGTGGAGGCAAGATAGCATCGCGCCTGGCTGCGCCCAACGAAGTTATCTTCACACTGTTATCAGCATTGCAGAGGACGATTCTCGCCATGCTTATGCGAATTTTTCATGTGCGCCTTCAGGAGCGCGTCGGCGAGTCGGCGAACGCGCTCAAACTCATGCCCGCTGCACCACCGGCGACGTCGGCGCATCGCTCCGCGCCGCGAACCACGTCACCGACAACGCCACCACGCTGACCGCTGCCGCAACCCAGGACAGCGTATCGAGCGAATGACCGTGATTGATCACCAGACCGCCGAGCCACGCGCCGCCCGCATTCCCCACGTTGAAGGCACCGATATTCAGCGTGGAAGCCAGATTCGGCGCCGCAGCCGCCTTTTCGACCACCCGCATCTGCAACGGAGGCACCGTCGCGAACGCAGCAATGCCCCACACGAAAATGGTGATCGCCGCGGCCACCTGCGAATGACTGGTGCGCGCGAAGATCGCCATCACTATCGCGAGCGCCACCAGAATGCCCATCAGCGAAGGCATCAGCGCGCGGTCCGCGAGCTTGCCGCCCACTGTGTTGCCGATCGTCAGACCAACACCGAACAGCACGAGGATCAGCGTCACGCCGCGCGGCGAGAAGCCGCTGACCTGCTCGAGAATCGGCGCGATGTAAGTGAACACCACGAACACGCCGCCGAAGCCGAGCACCGTCATCGCGAGGGCCGTCCAGACTTGCGGATCCTTCAGCACGCGCACTTCATGACTGAGGCCAACCGGGCCGGAATCATGCCGATTCGGCACCAGCGCAGTCACGCCTGCGAGCGACAGCACGCCTAGCGCGCTAACGATCCAGAACGCCGCACGCCAGCCGAATTCCTGGCCCACGAAGGTCCCGAACGGCACGCCGAGCACGTTTGCCAGCGTCAAGCCGGTGAACATCAGCGCAATCGCGCTTGCCCGCTTTTCAGCGGGCACGAGCGAAGCCGCCACCACCGCACCGATCCCAAAGAACGAACCGTGCGCGAATGACGTCACAACACGCGCGATCATCAGCACGGAATAGCTGGACGCGATCGCGCACAGCGTATTGCCGACGATGAACACGCCCATCAGCAACTGCAACGCGAGCTTGCGCGGCATCTTGCTGGTGACCACCGCGAGCAGCGGTGCGCCGACGGCCACGCCAAGCGCATAGCCGCTCACCAGCAATCCGGCCGACGGAATCGACACGGCCAGATCGCGCGCTACGTCGGGCAGCAAGCCCATGATCACGAACTCGGTCGTACCGATCGCGAAAGCGCTGATCGCTAGCGCGAGTAATGGAATGGGCATTTTTCTACTCCAGGTTCGAAAGTTGAGCGTGTTAGCTGCGGGGAGCGTGGCGCAGCGCCGTCACGAATTCGATGACCACGCCCGGCGCGAGCGCGACGAACAGTTGCAATTCGGCGTGCTGCGGACCCATCCGCGGCACTTCGGCGAGCTGATAAGGCATGGCCGCCGCATGCAAGCGCTGCAATAGCGCTTGCCATTCGTCGGCGCTCTCCAGCCGGAAGGCAATGTGATCGATGCGTGGCGCCGCCCTTCCCGCTACCGCGGGCGCCGTCGCGTCGATCAGATGAATCACCGGGCGGCCGTTTGCATACAGCCAATAGCCGTCGATCGAAAACGGCGGACGCGCACCCTCCTCCAATCCGGCCACGTCGACGAAGAAGCGTCGGGCGGTATCGAGGTCGGCGGTGACGATCGTTGCGTGATCGAGTTGCATGGCGTGGGCTGTACACAGCACAGAGGGTTGACGAGGAACGCATTGTGAGCGGAACACGTTGATTTGATAATTGGCGTAGCATTTGAAGCATTTTCAAATCGTCTTTGAAAGTCTGAAAATGGATAACCTCGGTGACATCCGCCTGTTCGTCGAAGCGGCGCAGCAGGGCAGCCTCTCAGCGGCAGGCCGCAAGATGGGCCTGACGCCGGCCGCCGCCAGCGCGCGTCTCGCCAAACTCGAAGCCGGCCTGAAAGCGCGGCTGTTCGAGCGCACCACGCGTCAGTTGAGGCTCACGGACGAAGGCCGCCTCTACCTGAACTGCTGCCGCCAGGCGCTGCAATCGCTAGACGACGCCGAAGCCGCGCTGCAAGCAGGCCAGGGCGTGGTGCGCGGCAAAGTCCGGATCTCCGCAACGTCGGACTTCGGCCGCAATCTGCTGATGCACTGGCTCGACGAGTTCAACTCGTTGTATCCGGAGGTGACGTTCGCGCTGACGCTGTCGGACTCGCTATCGAATCTGGTGCAGGAGGACATCGATCTCGCGATCCGGTTCGGCGTGCCGCAGGACAGTTCGCTGGTCGCCCGCAAGCTGGCGCCGAACCGGCGCGTGCTGTGCGCGTCGCCCGACTACATTGCACGCAAGGGTGAGCCGAAGGATCCGCACGATCTGGCGAATTTCGACTGCATCGTGCTCGGCACCGCGTCCGGGCCGGTCAACGAGTGGCGCTTCACGCGCGGCGACGAAGTGCAGCACTACACCGTGCCGTTGGAAACCGCCCGCGAGACGAATGACGGCGCCGTGGCCCGCGAATGGGCGCGGCGCGGCTACGGGATCGTCATCAAGTCGATGTGGGACGTGGAAGCGGACTTGCGCGGCGACTGCCTGAAAATCCTGCTGCCCGAATGGCGCTATCCTGACGCGCCGCTGCATGCGCTCTATCACCGCAACCGCTTCATGGCGCCGCGTGTGCGCGTGTTGCTGGATTTCCTGAGCGAGCGCTTCGCCCGGGTGTCGGACGAACTGGAAGGCCTGCTGGGCTTGCCGCCGGAGCGGCCGCGAGCAAGCGTGACCGCAGAAACCGCATCCGATGAGGGGCTATAATATTGAGCTACGCTGCAAACGTGCATTGAAAGTGGACGAAAGCGCCGCCCCTCGGCCCGTCCGCACGTTTTCACCCCTCTTCACCTTTTAAACGACGCCCCCAGGTTAACCACTGCGACCGGCGAAAATCGATGACCAAGAAAGTTTATGTAAAGACCTTTGGCTGCCAGATGAACGAGTACGACTCCGACAAGATGGTCGACGTACTCGGCGCGGCGGAGGGCCTCGTCAAGACCGACACGCCGGAAGACGCGGACGTCATTCTGTTCAACACCTGCTCGGTGCGCGAAAAAGCGCAAGAAAAAGTCTTCTCCGACCTCGGCCGTGTGCGCGAGTTGAAAGAAGCGAACCCCAATCTGATCATCGGCGTAGGCGGTTGTGTGGCGAGCCAGGAAGGTGCCTCGATCGTTGCGCGCGCACCGTATGTCGATCTTGTGTTCGGTCCGCAAACGCTGCATCGTCTGCCGCAAATGATCGACAAGCGGCGCGAAAGCGGCCGCGCCCAGGTCGATATCTCGTTCCCGGAAATCGAAAAATTCGATCACCTGCCGCCGGCGCGCGTCGACGGTCCGAGCGCGTTCGTATCGATCATGGAAGGCTGCAGCAAGTACTGCAGCTACTGCGTTGTGCCGTACACGCGCGGTGAAGAAGTGTCGCGTCCGCTGGACGACGTGCTGACCGAAATCGCCGGTCTCGCCGACCAGGGCGTGCGTGAAGTCACGCTGCTTGGCCAGAACGTGAATGCTTACCGTGCCGGCCTCACGCTCGGCTCGTCGGAAATCGCCGACTTCGCTCAGCTGATCGAATACGTCGCCGATATTCCGGGCATCGAACGGATTCGTTACACCACGTCGCATCCGAAGGAATTCACGCAACGCCTGATCGACACCTACGCCAAGGTGCCGAAGCTCGTCAGCCATCTGCATCTGCCGGTGCAGCACGGCTCCGACCGCATTCTGATGGCGATGAAACGCGGCTACACGGTGCTCGAATACAAGTCGGTGATTCGCAAGCTGCGCACGATCCGCCCCGACCTGTCGCTCTCGACCGACATGATCGTCGGCTTCCCCGGCGAAACGGAAGAAGACTTCGACAAGATGATGGCGCTGATCCACGAGATGAAGTACGACACCAGCTTCTCGTTCATCTACAGCCCGCGTCCCGGCACGCCCGCCGCGAATCTGCCCGACGACACGCCGCGCGAAGTGAAGCTCAAACGTCTGCAACATCTGCAGGCTACGATCGAAGAAAACGTTCAACGCATCAGCGAGTCGATGGTCGGCAAGGTCGAGCGGATTCTGGTCGAGCGCCCGGCGCGTAAAGACCCGAACGAACTCGCCGGCCGCACGGAAAACAATCGCGTGGTGAATTTCCCGGCGCCGATCGCGTCGCACGCGCGGCTGATCGGCCAGATGGTCGACGTGAAAATCGTCCTTGCGTACCCCCATTCGCTACGTGGCGAGCTCGTGCTGGTGCAGGACGATGCAGCCGCCGCCACTCACTGAGCGACGCCACCCCGCGTCACGAACCTGACAGGATCGATCCACCGCCTTGAAGACCATTCAGCAGCATCTGGAATTCACCGCACCGCGCGACGACAACGCGCGGCTCGCCAACCTCTGCGGACCGCTCGACGAAAATCTGCGGCAGATCGAGCAGGCGCTCGACGTGACGCTGCAACGCCGCGGCCACCGCATCACGATTCGCGGACGCGGCGCGAAACTCGCGCTCACCGCGCTCGAAAAGTTCTACAACAACTCGCATGAGCCGCTGTCGGTCGACGACATCCAGCTCGCGCTCGTCGAAGTGCGCCATCCGGCGCGCCATCGGGCGAACGGCAACGGCAATGAAACGGTCGATGCGCGTTTCCCCGGCAACCCGGATCATCCGTTCGACCAGCCGGCCGACAACGGCGACGAAGACCTCGAGGAACTCGGCCCGAAGCTGTACACGCGGCGCGCCGATCTGCGCGGGCGCACGCCGATGCAACGCGAGTATCTGAAGCAGATCGTCTCGCACGACGTCACCTTCGGCATCGGCCCGGCCGGGACGGGCAAGACGTATCTCGCGGTGGCCTGCGCGGTGGATGCGCTGGAGCGCGATCAGGTCAAGCGCATCGTGCTGACCCGTCCGGCTGTCGAAGCGGGCGAACGCCTCGGCTTCCTGCCGGGCGATCTGGCGCAGAAAGTCGATCCGTATCTGCGCCCGCTGTACGACGCGCTATACGATCTGCTCGGCTTCGACAAAACCGCCAAGATGTTCGAGCGGCAGATGATCGAGATCGCGCCGCTCGCGTACATGCGCGGCCGCACGCTGAACCACGCGTTCATCATTCTCGACGAAGCGCAGAACACCACGCCCGAACAGATGAAGATGTTCCTTACCCGAATCGGGTTCGGCTCGAAGGCGGTGGTCACCGGCGACACCACGCAGGTCGACTTGCCGCGTGGTCACAAGAGCGGCCTGATCGAAGCACAGCAAGTGCTGTCGGACGTACGCGGCATTGCGCTCACGCGCTTCACCAGCGCGGACGTGGTGCGGCATCCGCTGGTCGCGCGAATTGTGGAGGCGTACGATGCGCATTCGCAGAAAACCGCGAGTCCGGCGGATTCGCGCTGATTTACGGCGCTGATTTGCGTCAAATTTCACTGGATATGCCGCAAAACAGGCAACAAACCGATCACGCATGAGTCGCGCTCCCAAACTGACCTTGAATCTGCAATTCCCCGCCGCCAAGGCCTGGCCGGAACACAAGGCGCTGCTGCCGCGCGCCACCGTAGCCGGCTGGATCAAGGCGGCGCTCTTCGCGGACGGCGAACTGACGGTGCGTTTCGTCGACGCCGAAGAAGGCCGCACGCTGAACCGCACCTATCGCGGCAAGGATTATTCGACCAACGTGCTGACCTTCGCGTACGCCGAATCGGAAGACGATCCGGTGACGGGCGATCTGATCCTGTGCTGTCCGGTCGTCGAGAAGGAAGCCGCCGAGCAGGGCAAGCCGCTCCTCGCGCACTACGCGCATCTGCTGGTGCACGGCACGCTTCATGCACAGGGCTACGACCACGAGGTCGAGGAAGAAGCCGAGGAAATGGAGGCGATCGAAACCGAAATCCTCGGCAAGCTCGGCTTTCCCGATCCTTACCAATAGCCTTCTTCGCCAACAACGTTCAAAGCTATCGTGAGCACTTCTTCCCCTGAAGCCGACACCCGAACGCCCTGCCCGGACTACCCGCCTGCACTCGGCGAATCGCGGCTACTGACGGACGAGGAGTTGCGCGCGTCGCTCGAATGCACGTTGCGCGACTGGGACCGCAAGAGCGACTTGTGGCTGTTCGGCTATGGTTCGCTGATCTGGAATCCCGGCTTGCCCACGATAGAAGCCGCCCGTTCCAAGGTGCACGGCTATCACCGTGGGCTGTATCTGTGGTCGCGCGTGAACCGCGGCACGCCCGAACAGCCGGGCCTCGTGCTCGCGCTCGATCGCGGCGGTTCGTGCGCCGGTATCGCGTTCCGCGTGGCCGCCGAAGGTGCGATGCCGCATCTGGACGCGCTGTGGCGCCGCGAAATGGCGATGGGTTCGTATCGCCCGGCATGGCTGCCGTGCGTGCTCGCCGACGGCCGGCGCGTCGATGCGCTCGCGTTCGTGATGCGCCGCGACGTGCCGAGCTACACCGGCAAGCTGCGCGACGAGGTCGTCAAGACGGTGTTCCGCTGCGCGTGCGGCCGCTACGGCACCACGCTCGAATACGTCAGCCGGACCGTGCATGCGCTGCGCGAAAGCGGCATGCCGGATCGGTCGCTCGAAGCGCTGCTCGAGCGTTGCCGCGAGGAAAGCCGCGAGGCCGGGCAGCAATAGGGCAGCCGCGCTTTTTTTGCTCCAAAACGCTTTTCCCCGCGTAATCAGTTAGGATTGACCTACGCCCGTCGCCCGCGACGGAGCGGTTTCATCCCAGTTTCACTCATCGCCAGCCCGGCGGGACACGGTCCCGCCTTGGTGCCTGGTGTATCCTTAATGCTCTGCAACAGCGCGCCCAGTCTCGCCGGGCGCACTACCATGAACGACACGTATCCCAGTCGACGCCAAACCGACAAACCGCAAGAAAAACGCTCACTCCTCGAGCGTCTGACCGACTTCATCTCGCCCGAGCCCGACTCGCGCGCCGAACTCCTGGAAATCCTGCAGGACGCGCACGAGCGCAACCTGATCGACGCCGACTCGCTGTCGATGATCGAGGGCGTTTTCCAGGTTTCCGAACTCAGCGCGCGCGACATCATGGTGCCGCGCGCGCAAATGGACGCGATCAACATCGCGGACAATCCCGCCGAATTCATTCCCTACGTGCTGGAAAAGGCGCACTCGCGCTATCCGGTCTTTGAAGGCAATCGCGACAACATCATCGGCGTGCTGCTCGCGAAAGACCTGCTGCGCTACTATGCCGAAGAGGAATTCGACGTGCGCGGCATGCTGCGCCCCGCCGTCTTCATTCCGGAGTCGAAGCGCCTGAACGTGCTGCTGCACGACTTTCGCGTGAATCGCAATCACCTCGCGGTGGTGGTCGACGAATACGGCGGCGTGGCCGGCCTGATCACGATCGAAGACGTGCTGGAACAGATCGTCGGCGATATCGAAGACGAATACGACTTCGATGAGGAAAGCGGCAACATCATCGCCTCGCCGGACGGGCGCTTCCGCGTGCGCGCGCTCACCGAGATCGAGCAGTTCAATGAGGCCTTCGGCACGCATTACTCGGACGACGAAGTCGATACGATCGGCGGACTCGTCACGCATCATTTCGGACGGGTGCCGCATCGCGGCGAAAAAGTCCGCCTCGACGATCTGAGCTTCGAGATTCTGCGCGGCGACGCCCGCCAGATTCACATGCTGCTGGTGCGCCGTGATCCGCTCGCCGGCCAGCGCGAGCGTGAAGCACAGCACGTGCAGACCTGATCCGCTTCTTTTCTTCGCTTCTTCAACTCCTCACGCCGACCGCGCAACAATGGCCGACCCGATTACATCCCGTTCGCGCCGCGGCGTGAGTGCTCCTGCCGCCCAGGAAACGCGCGGCCGTGCATTGCCCCGCTGGCATTACCTCGTCGCTTTGGTCGCCGGTGCGGCCAATACGCTGTCGTTCGCGCCGACCCCGCACGGCGGCTGGCTCGAACTTGTCATCTTTGCGTTCTTCTTTGCGTGGCTTACGCGGACGACCGGCTGGAAGAGCGCCGCGTTGACGGGCGGCGTTTTCGGGTTCGGCAATTTCGTTACGGGCGTGTGGTGGCTGTACGTCAGCATGCATTACTACGGCGGCATGGCCGCGCCGCTGGCGGGCGCGGCGGTCGTGCTGTTTTCGCTCTATCTGGCGGTTTATCCGGCGCTCGCCGCGGGTGTCTGGTCGTTCTGCGCCGGGCACGCGCGCAACGGAGCGTCAGATACCGACAAACCGTTCTCGCCGACCTGGCACGGCGCGTTGGCTTTTGCGAGCGCGTGGGCGATCGGCGAATGGTTGCGCGGCACCGTGTTCACCGGTTTTCCGTGGCTAGCAAGCGGTTATGCGCAGGTGGACGGTCCGTTTGCGGGGTTTGCGCCGGTGGCGGGTGTGTACGGCGTCGGCTGGATGCTCGCGCTGGTGGCGGCGTTGATTGTGCAGGCGCTGTTGCCGTTGCTGCCTCCGCGCAAACCGCTTCCCGATGCTGCCCACGGCGGCAAGGATGGAAATGATGACAACAGGGCTCAGCGCAGCGGCGCGCGTGTCGCGGTACCGGGTGGAATCGCGATTGCGCTGATCGGGGCCGGTCTGCTGCTGCCACTCGTGCAATGGACCCTGCCGGCCAACGCGCCGCTGACGGTGCGCCTTCTGCAAGGCAACGTCAAACAGGAAATGAAGTTCGAAGAAGCCGGCATGCGTGCCGCGATCGACCAGTATCAGCAAATGATCACGTCGAAGCCGGCTGACCTGATCGTCACGCCGGAAACCGCCATTCCGGTGCTCGCGCAGCAATTGCCGCCGCAGTTCGCGTCCGCGGTGCGCAACTTCTCGGATACGACCGGCACCGCGATCCTGTTTGGCGCGATCGGCGGCACGATTACACCGGAAGGCCAGGTAGTCGACTACACAAACAGCCTGTTCGGCGTCACGCCGGGCACGCGCGAGGTGTATCGCTACGACAAACACCACCTCGTGCCGTTCGGCGAATTCGTGCCGTGGGGCTTCCGCTGGTTCGTCAATCTGATGAACATTCCGCTCGGCGATTTCGCTCGTGGAGCGCCGGTGCAGAAGCCGTTCATCGTGCATAACCAGCCCGTGTCGGTCAACATCTGCTACGAAGACATTTTTGGCGAAGAGATCGCGCGGAACATCCGCGAGAGCGATACGCCGGCGGGCGTGCTGGTCAACTCGACCAATCTCGCCTGGTTCGGCGATACGATCGCGCTGGACCAGCATCTGCAGATTGCGCGTATGCGCTCGCTGGAAACCGGCCGGCCGATGCTGCGCGCGACTAACACCGGCATGACGGCCGCGATCGATGCGAACGGCAAGATGATAGGGCGATTGACGCCGTACACCGTCGGCTCGCTCGATGTGACGGTGCAAGGGACCTCGGGCAGCACGCCTTATGTGACGAGCGGCAACAACACGGTGCTGGCGGTTTCGTTACTGCTGCTGGCGTTTGGATTTGCGTTCGGGCCGGGGATTACGCGGCGTCAAAACGGCAAGAAATAACCCGCGATAAGCAGCGTGACCGCGCCATCCCCCGCCGCGGCACCCACGTCATTCCCTCAACCCGCCGGCACCGTATCAATAAACGACTGACGTAACGAAAGCTTCTGGAAATGCTTATCCAGATTCGGATACGATTCGCGCCAATTCAACTCAGGCATGCGGAAATCGAGGTAGCCCAGCGCGCAACCCACCGCAATATCGGCGAGCGTGTAGTGATTGCCCGTACACCACGGCTTGGTGCCCAATCCCTGTGACATGGCGATCAGGCCTTCGTCGATCTTGCGTTGCTGCCGCGCGACCCAGGCGTCCACGCGCTGCTCGGGTGTTCGCTGGGTGCCTTCGAGGCGAATCAGCACCGCCGCGTCCAGCACGCCGTCGGCGAGCGCTTCCCAGCAGCGCACTTCAACGCGCTCGCGGCCCGACGGCGGAATCAGCTTGCCGACCGGCGACAGCGTATCCACGTATTCGCAGATCACCCGCGAGTCGAACACCGCTTCGCCGTCTTCCATCACGAGGCACGGCACCTTGCCGAGCGGATTGAAAGTGTGAATCGCCGTGTCCGGCGCCCAGACGTTCTCGGGCACCAGTTCGTAGTCGATCTTCTTGTCGGCCAGCACGATCCGCGCTTTACGCACGAACGGGCTGCCGAGCGAACCGATGAGTTTCATCATTACAATCTGCCTTTTTTTGAATTCGGCGAAAGTATAAGTGGTCGGCGGCATTCGCGAGCGCGGTGCGTCTCTTCACAAGCCGCATGGATGCTCGCTGTGGATGGATAGCAACATTGCCTCAACCCTCACGCGCCGTCTACCCGGCCGAACGGCCGATGCGGCTGACGCGGCCCCGCATCTCCACCCGTATCCGCGCAAAATAAGTCTCCGCATTGGGCGCTACAATCGCACGATGAACCAGCCGACCGAACCCACCATCGCGATCGACGTCTACCGCATGCGCCGCGAGCGCGTACTCGGCGCGCTGCGCGCAGCCGGTGGCGGCGTCGCCATCGTCCCCACCGCAACGGAAAAACTGCGCAACCGTGACGCCGATTATCCGTACCGGCACGACAGCTACTTCTACTATCTGACCGGCTTCACCGAACCCGGGGCGCTGCTGGTACTCGACGCAAGCGTCGCACGAGGCGAGCCGGCGTCGGTCCTGTTCTGCCGCGAGAAGAATATCGAGCGTGAGACGTGGGAAGGCTTCCGTTTCGGCCCGGAGGGCGCGCGCGAGGCGTTCGGCTTCGACGCCGCCTTCGCCGTCGGCGAAGTCGATGCGCAACTGCCCCGGATTCTCGCCGACAAACCGTCGTTGCATTACGCGCTCGGCACCTCGGCGGAACTGGACGCACAGGTGCGAGGTTGGCTCGACGCAGTGCGCTCGCTGGGCCGCAGCGGCGTCGCGGCGCCCGCTGCCGCGCGCGACCTGATTCCGCTCCTCGACGACATGCGGCTCATCAAGGACGACCACGAACTCGCCATCATGCGCCGCGCCGGACAGATTTCCGCGCAAGCGCATCGGCGCGCCATGGCGGTCTGCCACCCCGGCGTGCGCGAGTACGAACTCGAAGCCGAGCTGCTTTACGCATTCCGCAAATTCGGCGCGCAGGCGCCGGCCTACACCTCGATCGTCGCCGCGGGCGCGAACGCCTGCGTGCTGCACTACCCGGCCGGCAACGCGATTGCTCAGGACGGCGATCTGATCCTGATCGATGCGGCCTGCGAACTCGACGGCTACGCCTCCGACATCACCCGCACGTTCCCCGCAAGCGGCCGCTTCACGTCGGCACAGCGCGAGCTGTACGACATCGTACTGGCCGCGCAACAGGCGGCCGTCGACGCCACCCGCGCCGGCGCCACCTTCGACGATCCTCACCAGGCCGCCCTGCGTGTGCTGTCGCAAGGCTTGCTCGATACGGGCATCGTCGATCGCGCGAAGTTCGCCGCGGTGGACGACGTGATCGCCGAGCGTGCCTATGCGCCCTTTTATATGCACCGTACCGGTCACTGGCTCGGCATGGACGTCCACGATGTTGGCGACTACCGCGAGCGCGGCGCGCCGCGCGACGAAGCGGGTGCGCTGCCGTGGCGCACGTTGCAGGCGTCGATGACGCTGACCATCGAGCCCGGTCTGTATATCCGTCCGACCGAAGGCGTGCCCGAGCGCTACTGGAACATCGGCATCCGCATCGAGGACGACGCGATCGTCACGCCGACCGGCTGCGAGCTGATCACCCGCGACGTGCCGGTAGCCGCCGACGAGATCGAGGCGCTGATGCAGGAAGCCCGCGCGGCCCAGAAAGCTGGGAAGTAACCCAAGGAAGCAACCCGCAATGAAAGACGTTTCCCAGTCGACGGTGATTCTGAAACCCGCGGCGTCCGATCATTCATTCGATTTCGACGTGACCATCGTCGGCGCCGGGCCGGTCGGGCTGGCGCTGGCCGGCTGGCTGGCACGCCGCAGCGCGACGCAGGCGCTGAAGATCGCACTGATCGACGCCCGTGAGCCGGAAGATTCGATTGCCGATCCGCGCGCGATCGCCGTGTCGCACGGCAGCCGGATGATTCTCGAACCGCTGCGCTGGCCCGCCGACGCCACGGCGATCCAGCGCATCCACGTGTCGCAGCGCGGCCATTTCGGCCGCACGCTAATCGATCACGCCGAGCATGGTTTGCCGGCGCTCGGCTATGTGCTGCGTTACGGCTCGATCGTGCACGGTCTCGCCGAGGCGGTTCACGCGACTTCCGTACACTGGTTCCGCTCCACCTCCGCGTCGGCGCCGACTCAGGAACCGGATGGCATGACACTGCCGATCGAAACCGCGGGAGTCACACGCCATCTGCGTACGCGGATCCTGGTGAACGCCGAGGGCGGCCTGTTCGGCGACCAGAAGACCGGCAAGCACGCCGGTAGCAGCGTCGGCGAAGGCGGCACGCGTGACTACGGGCAGACCGCGCTGGTCGGCACGGTCAGCGTGTCGGCGCCGCAGCCGCATGTGGCGTGGGAGCGTTTCACGTCGCAAGGGCCGATCGCGCTTCTGCCGATGGGCGGCGTGCGCGGCGCGGATTACGCGCTCGTCTGGTGCTGCGCGCCCGACGAAGCCGCGCGCCGCACGCAACGCTCCGACGACGAATTCCTGCGCGAGCTCGGCGCCGCATTTGGCGACCGCATGGGCCGCTTCACGGGGATCAGGGGGCGCGCGTCGTTTCCTTTGGGACTGAACGCGGTCGATACGCTCGTGAAGGGTCGCGTCGTCGCGATCGGCAACGCGGCGCAGACGCTGCATCCCGTGGCGGGTCAGGGTTTGAATCTCGGTCTGCGCGACGCACACGCGCTTGCCGATGCCTTGTCCGCGGAGGGCCCGACTCCGCTCGCACTGGCTACGTTCGCGCAACGCCGCGCGCTCGACCGGCGCCTGACGATCGGCGCCACCGACACGCTCGCCCGGCTTTTCACGGTCGACTTCCCGCCTCTGGCCATCTTGCGCGGCCTTGCGCTGACGGCACTCGAATTCATCCCGCCGGTGAAAACCGCGCTGGCGCGGCAAATGATGTTCGGCCAGCGCCGCTGAGTCTGAGTGCGCCGCCCGCTCGCGCCCCCACCGCCGCTGCGACCTTTTCAGGCACCGTCGGCATGGCCGAGCGAGCGGTGCCGGCGCTATGAACAGACCACTTTCATAGAAGATTTAATGAGTTACGACCGACACATGTCGGATGTCGGCCATCCGTTAACGCTAAAATAGCGGTTTTCCCTCGCATTTCGCGAATGCTCCGATTGACAGAATCTAAACAATCGGGTGCGCGCGCGTCCACGTCATGCCCACTCTCGGCTCGCACAATCTGCGTAATAACCTGTTCGTCGCGCCCATGGCCGGCGTGACCGACCGGCCGTTCCGCCAGCTCTGCAAACGGCTGGGCGCGGGCTATGCGGTGTCGGAAATGGTCGCATCGAACGCGCAGCTGTGGAAAAGCGAAAAGACCATGCGCCGTGCCAACCACACGGGCGAAGTCGAACCGATCGCCGTGCAGATCGCCGGCGCCGATCCGCTCATGATGGCTGAAGCGGCTCGCTACAACGTGGCGAACGGCGCGCAGATCATCGACATCAACATGGGTTGTCCGGCCAAGAAGGTGTGCAACGTGGCGGCCGGTTCGGCCCTGTTGCAGAACGAGCCGCTGGTGCAGCGCATTGTCGAGGCGGTCGTGAGCGCGGTGGGCGTCGGCCCGGATGCCGTTCCCGTCACGCTGAAAATCCGCACCGGCTGGGATCGCGACAACAAGAATGCGTTGTCAATCGCGCGTCTGGCCGAAGCCGCGGGCATCTCGATGCTGACCGTGCACGGCCGCACGCGCGCCGACCTGTATCACGGCGACGCCGAATACGAGACCATCGCCGCGGTGAAAGCGGCGGTACGCATTCCAGTGGTCGCCAATGGCGACATTACGTCGCCGCAAAAAGCCCGCGAGGTGCTCGCCGCTACCGGCGCTGACGCGATCATGATCGGCCGCGCCGCGCAGGGACGTCCGTGGCTGTTTCGCGAGATCGAGTATTTCCTGCAAACGGGCGAGTTGCTGCCGCCGCCGCGCATCGACGAAATCCAGCAGGTGATGAACGAGCATCTCGAAGATCACTACGCGTTCTACGGCGAATTTACGGGTGTGCGCACAGCACGTAAGCATATCGGCTGGTACACTCGCGGCCTTTCTGGCGCCAACGTGTTCCGGCATCGCATGAATACGCTGGACACCACGCGCGAACAACTCCTCGCCGTCAACGAGTTCTTCGACGCCCAAAAGGCGATCTCCGACCGCCTCGTCTACGTCGACGAAACGCTCAACGAGAAAGACGACGAGCCGGACCATACCGACCGACTAGCAGCATGAGCAAGAACAATATCGAACAATCTGTCCGCGACAGCCTGGGGATGTATTTCCAGGATCTCGACGGCTCCAATCCGCACGACGTCTACGACATGGTTATTTCATGCGTGGAAAAACCCTTGCTCGAAGTGGTGCTCGAGCAGGCCGGCGGCAATCAGTCGCTGGCCGCCGAGTATCTCGGCATCAACCGCAATACGCTGCGCAAGAAGCTGCAACAGCACGGGCTTCTGTAGCTCGTTGTAGCTCGTTTTAGTTTCTTTTGCGCCCTGCCACGTTTTTCTTCGGCTTTTCGTCTTCATCATGATCAAGCAAGCGCTCATCTCCGTTTCCGACAAGTCCGGCATCGTCGACTTCGCCAAGTCGCTGTCGGACCTCGGCGTCAAGATCCTGTCGACCGGCGGCACCGCGAAACTGCTCGCGGACGCGGGTCTCTCCGTCACCGAGGTCGCCGACTACACCGGCTTCCCGGAAATGCTGGACGGGCGCGTGAAAACGCTGCATCCGAAGGTGCACGGCGGCATTCTCGCGCGCCGCGACCTGCCGGAACACATGGCAGCGCTTGAAAAGCACGATATCCCGACGATCGACCTGCTGGTCGTGAACCTGTACCCGTTCGTGCAGACCGTGTCGAAAGAAGAGTGCTCGCTGGAAGACGCGATCGAGAACATCGACATCGGCGGCCCGACCATGCTGCGTTCGGCCGCGAAGAATCATCGCGATGTGACGGTGGTGGTCGATCCGGCGGATTACGCGGTCGTGCTCGACGAAATGCGCGCCAATAGCAACGCGGTTTCGTACAAGACAAACTTCCGACTGGCTACCAAGGTGTTCGCGCACACCGCGCAGTACGACGGCGCGATCACGAACTACCTGACGAGCCTGACCGACGAACTGCAACATTCGTCGCGCAACGCTTACCCGGCTACGTTCAACCTGGCATTCAACAAGGTTCAAGACCTGCGCTACGGCGAAAACCCGCACCAGAGCGCCGCGTTCTATCGCGACCTTTCCGTGGCGGCCGGCGCACTGGCGAACTACAACCAGCTGCAAGGCAAGGAACTGTCGTACAACAACATCGCCGACTCCGACGCAGCGTGGGAATGCGTGAAGACGTTCGACGTGCCGGCCTGCGTGATCGTCAAGCACGCGAATCCGTGCGGCGTCGCGGTGGGCGCGGACGCGAACGAAGCGTATGCAAAGGCGTTCCAGACCGATCCGACCTCGGCGTTCGGCGGCATCATCGCGTTCAACCGTGAAGTCGACGAAACGGCGGCGCAAGCGGTGGCCAAGCAGTTCGTCGAAGTGCTGATCGCGCCGTCGTTCAGCGCGGCGGCTCGCCAGGTGTTCGCGGCCAAACAGAACGTGCGTCTGCTGGAAATCGCTTTGGGCGAAGGCCATAACGCGTTTGATCTGAAGCGCGTCGGCGGCGGTCTGCTGGTGCAATCGCTCGATTCGAAGAACGTGCAGCCGCGCGAATTGCGCGTGGTCACGAAGCGTCACCCGACGCCGAAGGAAATGGACGATCTGCTGTTCGCATGGCGTGTCGCGAAGTACGTGAAATCGAACGCGATCGTGTTCTGCGGCAACGGCATGACGCTGGGCGTCGGTGCGGGGCAGATGAGCCGCGTGGACTCGGCGCGCATCGCCAGCATCAAGGCGCAGAACGCCGGTTTGACGCTGACCGGTTCGGCCGTGGCGTCGGATGCGTTCTTCCCGTTCCGCGACGGCCTCGATGTGGTGGTGGCAGCAGGCGCGACCTGCGTGATCCAACCGGGCGGTTCGATGCGCGACGACGAAGTGGTCGGCGCGGCAGACGAGCACAACATCGCGATGGTGTTGACTGGCGTGCGTCACTTCCGGCATTGATTTGTCAGGCTTGGCGGCGGGCGTCTGATTCTCGGTGACGCAACGCTCGCCGGCTTGGCTTGAAAGAAGCGGTCCGGTGGAATTTTCCACCGGACCGTTTTCTTTTGGCTGTCGCCCTCGGCTGCGTTCTCTGGCCTCTTTTCGTGCCCGCCCTCCCTAACCGCGTTCTCCGTGCGGTGCCGGTCAGTCGTCCGGATCCTTTCTCGCGTACCCGTCGCTCACGTCGACGTGCTGGCTAATGTACGTGCTAAGCCCCTGCCCTCGCTGGGCTAAACGCTTGAGCGTGGCGACGTGTTTCACGCCGACACTCGCCTCGGTGTACCAATACACGACGCCCGGTTTGAAACGAACCGCGACAAAGTCGTCGCCGATTTCGTAGGCCTCGACGCCCGAGTCGCCGCTGAGATTCCGATAGCGCTCCATATTCGATTCCCCTTTCCGCGCATGCAGCAGCAGTTTTTATTCCGCCGGCATCGCCGCATGCCGACCGCCACGCGACGCGTTCGTTGTAGTATCGCAAGCACCTGGTTTTTACCGCACGTGCGGCACCTCATGAGAATTCTCGGCATCGACCCCGGCTTGCGCGTGACCGGCTTCGGCGTGATCGATCAAAGCGGCCACACGCTGAGCTACGTCGCGAGCGGCGTCATCAAAACCGCCGACGCCGATCTGCCGTCGCGTCTCGGCACCATTTTCGAAGGCATTTCGACCCTGATCCGCCAGCACTCGCCCGATCAGTCGGCAATCGAAAAGGTGTTCGTCAACGTCAACCCGCAATCCACGCTGTTGCTCGGCCAGGCCCGCGGCGCGGCCATCTGCGGATTGGTCGCGGGCGGCGTGCCGGTCGCCGAATATACGGCGCTGCAGTTGAAACAGGCGGTAGTCGGCTACGGCCGCGCGACCAAGGAGCAGATGCAGCAGATGGTAGTGCGGTTGCTGAACCTCTCGGGCGTGCCCGGCACCGACGCTGCCGACGCGCTAGGCATGGCAATCTGCCACGCGCACAGCGGCTCGACGCTCAGTACGCTGGGCGGCATTGCGCCCGCGCTGGCGAAGAAGGGCTTGCGGGTGCGGCGCGGACGTCTGGTGGGATAGGCTCGTCGGCGCACTCGGTTCCGTCAGCCGCACTTTCGGCTTGCGCCGTCGCGCCTGCCGGCACTCGCTGCGCTACACTCGCCCTTTCTCTCAAGATTGAACTCGCCATGATCGGTCGCATTGCCGGCGTTCTGCTGGAAAAAAACCCGCCGCATCTGCTTGTCGACTGCAACGGCGTCGGTTACGAAGTCGACGTGCCGATGAGCACGTTCTACAACCTGCCGTCGACTGGCGAACGCGTCGTGCTGCTCACGCAAATGATCGTGCGCGAAGACGCGCATCTGCTGTACGGCTTCGGCACCGCCGAGGAACGCTCGACCTTCCGCGAATTGCTGAAGATCACCGGCATCGGCGCACGCATGGCGCTCGCGGTTCTATCGGGCATGAGCGTGCCCGAGCTGGCGCAGACCGTCACGATGCAGGACGCAGCGCGTTTGACGCGCGTGCCGGGCATCGGCAAGAAGACGGCGGAACGGCTGCTTCTCGAACTGAAGGGCAAGATCGGCGCCGACCTGGGCACGATGGCGGGCGCGTCGTCAGCACCCAATCACGCCTCCGACATCCTGAACGCACTGCTCGCATTGGGTTACTCGGAAAAAGAAGCGCTGGCGGCCGTCAAGAACGTGCCGGCAGGCACCGGCGTTTCCGAGGGCATCAAGCTCGCGCTGAAGGCGCTCTCCAAGGGTTGACGCTCAAGCCCCGGCAGTGCGCCGCGCGCGATGGGTAAAGCTTCGCACACCGCGGCCCCCCAAGGGGGCTCCCTTCGGGGCGCGCGCGGTACAATGAACGGATGATCGAAACCGACAAACTCGCCGCCGAGCGCATCATCGCGGCCACGCCCGTCTCGCCGAACGAAGAAGCGTTCGAGCGTGCGTTGCGCCCGCGCCAGCTCGAGGAATACGTCGGGCAGGAAAAGATACGCGGCCAGTTGGAAATCTTCATCGAGGCCGCCAGGCGCCGTTCAGAATCGCTCGACCACGTGCTGCTGTTCGGGCCGCCGGGTCTCGGCAAGACCACGCTCGCGCACATCATCGCGCGAGAAATGGGCGTCAATCTGCGGCAAACGTCCGGCCCGGTGCTCGAACGCGCCGGCGACCTCGCCGCGCTGCTCACCAATCTCGAAGCCAACGACGTGCTTTTCATCGACGAAATCCACCGGCTCTCGCCGGTCGTCGAGGAAATTCTGTACCCGGCGTTGGAGGATTATCAGATCGACATCATGATCGGCGAAGGGCCGGCCGCGCGCAGCGTGAAACTCGATCTTCAGCCGTTCACGCTGGTCGGCGCGACAACCCGTGCGGGCATGCTGACCAATCCGCTGCGCGATCGCTTCGGTATCGTCGCGCGGCTCGAATTTTATAACGCCGAAGAACTGGCGCGTATCGTCACGCGTTCGGCTTCGCTGCTGCATGCGCAGATCCATCCAGACGGCGCGTTCGAAATCGCCAAGCGCGCACGCGGCACGCCTCGGATCGCAAACCGGCTCTTGCGCCGCGTGCGCGATTTCGCCGAGGTGAAAGCCGACGGCAACATCACCGCGCAAGTGGCCGACGCCGCGCTCAAAATGCTCGACGTGGATGCAGTCGGCTTCGACCTGATGGACCGAAAGCTCCTTGAAGCGATCCTGCACAAGTTCGACGGTGGCCCGGTCGGTGTGGACAATCTGGCGGCGGCAATCGGCGAAGAGCGCGACACGATCGAAGACGTCCTCGAACCGTATCTGATCCAGCAGGGCTTCCTGCAACGCACGCCGCGCGGTCGCGTCGCCACGATGCTGACCTACCGGCATTTCGGTCTCGCCACGCCGGACTCATCGAGCAGCGTACTGCCCGGCCTATGGGATTCGGCCGCAACGTGAACCGGATCCACGTCTCGTGAGGCCGATTTAGGGATGTCCGATCAAGCCAAGCGGCCCGGCTCACGCGGCGGTCTCGCGCAATTGCTCACTCGCCGGATCCGCGCGAGGCTGGCTGCCGGCGTCACCCATCTGACAAGCGGCAGCGGCCCCACACTCGACTATTCATCGCCTGCGGGCGACCCCGGTCTGTTCGGGCCTGACTCGGTGTGCTGGAAAGTCCACGCCGACTTCACGTCGATGATGACAGGCGGCATCAGTGCGCTGCTACTCCAGGCATTGCACCCGCTGGCGCTGGCCGGCGTCTGGGACCATTCCACGTTTCGCGCCGATATTCTGGGACGCCTGCGCCGCACCGCGACGTTCATCGCCGGCACGACATTCGGCAACCGGCACGATGCGTTGGCGCTGATCGAGCGCGTGAAGCAGATTCATCTTGGCGTGACAGGCGTGGCGCCCGACGGCCGGCCGTATCGTGCGAGCGATCCTGCCCTGCTGACGTGGGTGCATGTGGCGGAGGTGTCGAGCTTCATGACTGCGCACTTAAGGTATGTGAACCCTGCGCTGCCGGTTGCCTCCCAGGATCAATACTTCGCCGAGACCGCGCGCATTGCCGAAATGCTCGGCGCGTCGGACATTCCGCGCTCACGCGCCGAGATCGACACTTACCTGCTCGCCATGCAGCCGGTGCTGGTGGCCAGCGAGCGCACGCGGGAAGTCGTGAGGATTCTGATGACCGCGCCCGCACCGAGCGTGGCGATGCGGCCCGCCGGGCTTTTGATGTTCAATGCGGGCGTCGATCTGCTGCCCGATTGGGCGCAAGCGATGCTTGAGTTCGAGCGCTACGCCGGCGTTCGCCGCATGGTCGCGAGGCCAGGCGTAAGGCTGGTCGCGCCGGTGATCCGCTGGGCGCTGGTGAACGGTGTATCGAAGCGGGCTCGCCGCCGCGTTGCCGCGACACGCGAATCGAAGTAAGCCGCGCAAACCGGCTCCCGATCAACGCCCCGGTTCCGGCACTCTCTTGAAGCTGTCGTCCGCGCTGGGCGCATCGAGATGCGACACGTCCGCCCACGACACGACGGTCGCCTTGCCGCCATCGAAATCCACCACGTTGACGCTGGTGTTCAGCAACGCGTAATCACGCGGCGCATCGAGCGGCAACCCGCAGGCAAACCGCCGCACGCAATCCAGCACGCCACCATGCGCGACGCAGGCGATCCGTCCGCCCGGATGCGCGGCGACGATGGGCTCGATCGCGTGCAGCACGCGATGGTAAAGCGTGCGTTGCGATTCGCCTTCAGGCGGCGCGAAACCCGGATCGCGGGTTTGCCAGTGCGCGTATTCGTCGGGGAAACGGATCGCGATCTCGTCGCTGTCGTGCCCCTGGAACGCGCCGTATGAACGCTCGCGCAACCTTTCGCGCAATTGCAACTGCAAGCCGAGCGCGTCGGCGATGGGCTGCGCGGTTTGCTGTGCGCGTTGCAGATCGCTCGAATAGATCGCGTCCAGCCGCGCGCCCTCCTTCACCTCATTCGCCATGCGGCGCGCGAGGCGCTGCGCCTGCGCGAAGCCGGTTGTCGCGAGCGGAATGTCGATGTGACCTTGAATGCGCTTGATGCGGTTCCAGTCGGTCTCGCCGTGCCGGATGAACAGAATCTGCGTGGTCATGGGATGAAAGTGGGCGCCATTCGCCGGTTGTGCCGAACCGCTATTGTCGCAAAAAGCGGCTGGAGGCGTGGATGCGTGCTGCCGCATGCGTCATGCGGCAGCCGTCAAAACTCAAGCGGTCGTCTGCAACCAGAACGTGACCGGCCCGTCATTGACGAGCGACACCTGCATATCGGCGCCGAACTCGCCTGTCTCGACGATCGGATGCCTGGCCCGAGCGGCAGAGACGAAGTAATCGAACAGACGCTTGCCTTCCTCGGGCGGTGCGGCGGGCGTGAAGCTCGGGCGCAGACCGCTGTTCGTGTCCGCGGCCAATGTGAATTGCGAAACGAGCAGCAGGCCGCCCGCGCGCCCGGCGCCGTCGAGATTCTGCACGGAGAGATTCATCTTGCCGGCCGCGTCGCTAAAGACACGATAGCCGAGCACCTTGGCGAGCAGCCGATCGGCCGCGCCTTCCGTGTCGCCACGTTCGGCGCACACCAGCGCGAACAGGCCCGCCTCGATCGCGCCGGTCACACGGTCGCCCACGCGCACTTCCGCGCGACGCACGCGTTGGATCAGCGCGATCATCGGCTCGACTCCGAATGCAACGCTCGAGTCATCATCGAGTTATCGCTGAGCCATCAGGCCGTCAGCGTAACGCGGGCAAAACGGCGTTTGCCGACCTGCACGACGTACTCGCCCGCTTCGACCTTCAGGCCCTTGTCGGATACGGTCGCGCCATCGATCTTCACGCCGCCTTGCTCGATATTGCGCAGCGCCTCGCTGGTCGACGGCACGAGGTTGGCTTGCTTGAGCAACTGGCCGATCGCGAGCGGTGCGCCCGCGAGCGTCACCGCCGGAATATCGTCCGGCACGCCGCCCTTCGCGCGATGGTTGAAGTCCTCGAGCGCGCGCTCGGCATCGGCTTGCGAGTGGAAGCGCGCGACGATCTCCTGGCCCAGCATCACCTTGAAGTCGCGCGGATTGCGGCCCGCGTCGATCTCTTGCTTGAAACCGGCGATTTCGTCCATCGGACGGAACGACAGCAGTTCGAAGTAACGCCACATCAGCACATCGGAAATGCTCATCAGCTTGCCGAACATGTCGGTCGGCTTTTCGCTGATGCCGATGTAGTTGTTCTTCGACTTCGACATCTTCTCCACGCCGTCGAGCCCTTCGAGCAGCGGCATGGTCAGGATGCACTGCTGTTCCTGGCCGTACTGCTTCTGCAACTCACGGCCTACCAGCAGGTTGAACTTCTGATCCGTGCCGCCGAGTTCGAGGTCGGCATTCAGGGCGACCGAGTCGTAACCTTGCATCAGCGGATACAGGAACTCGTGGATCGAGATCGGCACGCCGCCCTGAAACCGCTTGGTGAAATCTTCGCGCTCGAGAATACGCGCCACCGTGTAGCGCGATGCGAGCTTGATCATGCCGTCGGCGCCGAGCGGCATCGACCATTCGCTGTTGTAGCGGATTTCCGTCTTGTCGCGATCGAGCACGAGCGCGGCCTGCTCGAAATACGTTTTCGCGTTCGACTCGATCTGCTCGCGCGTAAGCGGCGGCCGCGTGGCGTTACGGCCCGACGGATCGCCGATCAGCGACGTGAAATCGCCGATCAGGAAAATCACCGTGTGACCGAGGTCCTGCAACTGACGCATCTTGTTCAGCACGACCGTGTGGCCGATATGAATGTCAGGCGCGGTCGGATCGAGGCCGAGCTTGATGCGCAGCGGCTTGGCCGTAGCCGCGCTCTTCGCGAGCTTTTGCGCGAATTCGTCTTCGATCAGCAGTTCGTCGACACCGCGTTTGGTGACGGCGAGCGCGTGACGGACTTCGTCGGTGATCGGGAAGGCGGGGCTGGGCTTGGTGGACTCGGTGCTCATGCTGGAAACGTGAAGTCGCGAAAAAGGGAGATTGTCCCATAGATGCGCGCCGCCGCGCCCACTGACTCAGCCGCAAGCGGCCCGCCGGCGCAAGATTTCCGCACGCCGGGCCGCCCCGCTGGCGTTGCCATGCTTTATATTCGGCCGCGCTGGTGCCGATAATCTGCTACAACGGATCGCAACGAAACAGCGAGAGGAGCAGCAACGTGGCGCAAGACCCCGCAGACGGCATCTACTTTGGATTGATGTCCGGCACGAGCATGGACGGCGTGGACGGCGTGGCCGTCAGATTCGCCCAAGGCAAGGCACCGGTGGTGCTGGCCGAGGCGTTTGTCGGCTTCGCGGCGGGTTTGCGCGAGGCGTTGTTCGCGCTTCAACAGCCCGGCGACAACGAGATCGAACGCGAAGCGCTGGCCGCCAATGCGCTCGCCACGCGCTACACGGTGTGCTGTCACGAATTGCTGCGCGGCAGCCGTGTGCCTGCCTCGGAGGTTCGCGCGATCGGCGTGCACGGCCAGACGGTGCGGCATCGGCCGGAAAAAGGTTACACGCGGCAGATCAACAACCCGGCGCTGCTCGCGGAAATGATGCACATCGACGTGATTGCCGACTTCCGTAGCCGCGACGTCGCGGCGGGCGGCCAGGGCGCGCCGCTCGTGCCGGCGTTTCATGCCACAGTATTCGGCGCAAAGAACGAAACGCGGGTGGTCTGCAATCTCGGTGGCATCAGCAACATCACGATCCTGAATGCAACCGGCAGCGTGCGCGGCTTCGACTGTGGGCCGGCCAACGCGCTACTCGACGAGTGGGCGCAACGCCATCTCGGCAAGCCTTTCGACGAAAACGGCCATTTCGCGGCCGACGGCCAGGTCGATCGCACGCTGCTGAACGCCTTGCTCGACGAACCATTTTTCTCGCAACAGCCGCCGAAAAGCACAGGCCGCGACCTCTTCCATGCCGAGTGGCTCGACACAAAGCTGCAGCCGTTCGCCGCTCTCGCCCCCGCCGACGTGCAAGCCACACTGGTCGCGCTGACCGCGGTAACGGTTGCACGTGAAATCGAGCGGCATGCGTCGGATGCCAAGGCGGTCTATGTGTGCGGCGGCGGTGCGCGCAATCCTGAGATTCTTAAAGCGCTGCAGCAGGCGCTGGACGACAGCGGCGTAAGCGGTGTGCCGGTGATGACCACCGACGCGTTGGGCGTGCCGCCGAGCCAGGTCGAGCCGCTAGCGTTCGCGTGGCTCGCGATGCGCTGCGTGGCGCGCTTGCCGGGCAACTTGCCGGCGGTCACAGGCGCAGCCGCCGAGCGCGTGCTGGGGGCAATCTACCCACGCTAATTGAGAGGCCCGCGTTTCAGCTCGGGCAATAAAAAACGGGGCCGAAGCCCCGTTCCTCTCACAACCTGTCGCCTAACCGGCTGCCATCAAACCGAGAACGACGAGCCGCAACCACAGGTGGTCGTGGCCATGGGGTTCTTGATGACGAATTGCGCACCGTTGATGTCGTCCTTGTAGTCGATCTCAGCGCCAACCAGATACTGGTAGCTCATCGAATCGATCAGCAGCTGGACGCCGCTCTTGTTCATGACCGTGTCGTCTTCGTTGATGGCTTCGTCAAACGTAAAACCGTACTGAAAGCCCGAGCAGCCGCCGCCCTGCACGAAAACGCGCAGTTTGAGGTCCGCATTGCCTTCTTCTTCGATCAGTTGCTTGACCTTGTCAGCCGCTGCGTCGGTAAAAACGAAGGGGGCGGGCATCTCGGTCACGGGTGTATCGGTGACTGCGTTCATTCGAACTCTCCAAAAAGCTTCTAACCGCTATTGTAGGGCTGATCTCGATATCGTGCTGAAGCCCACAAAATCAATGGGTTCTTCCCGAAAAATCGTCTGGCAGCTTCTTTTCATTCACCAGCCTGTCTGCGCGCGCCAAACCGACACCCCGGCAACCCGACCGCCGTCGCACAACCCACGCGAAAAACCATAAAAAAAGCCGCCTTCGCGAAAGCGTTGGCGGCTTTTGCAGTGCTCCAGCTCGAAAGCCGGATCGCACACGAAGCGATTAACGCTTCGAGAATTGCTTCCTGCGACGTGCCTTGTGGAAGCCGACCTTCTTACGTTCGACTTCACGAGCATCACGCGTAACGAAGCCAGCGCTCGACAATTGCGGCTTCAGCGTTGCGTCATAGTCCATCAGCGCGCGGGTGATGCCGTGGCGAACCGCACCGGCTTGACCCGTTTCACCGCCACCCGTCACGTTGACCTTGATGTCGAACGTAACGCCGTGGTTCGTGAGTTCCAGCGGCTGACGCACAATCATCAGCGACGTTTCGCGCGAGAAGTAATCGGCGATAGGCTTGCCGTTCACAACGATATCGCCCTTGCCTGCCTTGATGAAGACGCGTGCGACGGCGCTCTTGCGGCGGCCCGTACCGTAATTCCAGTTACCGATCATGTGGGCTCCCCTTAGATCTCGAGCACATTCGGCTGTTGCGCCGAATGCGGATGCGTTGCTTCAGCGTAGACCTTCAGCTTCTTGATCATCGCGTAGCCGAGCGGGCCCTTCGGCAGCATGCCCTTGACCGCTTTCTCGAGCGCACGGCCCGGGAAGCGTTCTTGCATCTTGCCGAACGTGGTTTCATAGATACCGCCCGGGTAACCCGAGTGACGGTAGTACTTCTTGTCAGTAGCCTTGTTGCCGGTGACTCTCAGCTTGCCCGCGTTGATAACGATGATGAAATCACCGGTGTCGACGTGCGGAGTGAATTCAGGCTTGTGCTTGCCGCGAAGACGGAGTGCCACTTCGCTGGCGACACGCCCGAGAACCTTATCCGTCGCGTCAATCACGTACCATTCACGCGTCACCTCATGGGCTTTTGCGGAAAACGTCTTCATGATCGATCCAAAAAAATTGCTGCGCCCAATGTATTTTTTCCTGCTTGTAGTGTGCGCATCGAGGCGCGTGCAGGCTCTCCCTAGTTCTTCCTCCGCGGGCGCGGATGCGGAAAAGCCCTGAATTATAAAGGAATTTGCCCCGCCGAGTCAAAGCATGCGGGGTTTTCGGCGAGAAGTTGTGCGCGGCGGCGACCGGCCGGCGTCATTTGACCGTCCCCGCGGCTCGCAACCGGCGTCAGCGCGGGCGAAAAAAAACCCGAACTAGTGGTTCGGGTTTAATCCACCAAAGGAGGAGGTGGAGGAGACAGCGGAGGTCGCAGAACTGCTGCAACCGATGGGATCGATTATATGAGGCAGCCTTGTGCGACGCAAGAACATTTGCATTGTGAAATTATATTTCACAATGTGGCAAACAAATCCGCAGATCAAAAATCGATGAATTCCTTTTAAAATCAATTGCCAAAGCTCTTGTCAGAGACTGCACACACATCCATCGTCTAGAATAAAACCCCTAAACCTGTCAGGGCATTCCCGAATTGGCGAAACATGCCGCACCGCAACACGCAAGCCGTGATTGCGCATAAGTTCCGGCGAAAGTCCCTTCAGGCGGACACGCAAACACCGGGCTACAATGCCGTCTCGATATCAGCACAGCGCGGTGGAGCACAGCATGGAATGCAAAGTTAGCTGGATGGGGCAGGACGGGATGGCGTTTGCGGCCGAGACGGGCAGCGGTCATCTGGTCACGATGGACGGCGCGCCAGAAGGCGGCGGCCGCAATCTCGCGCCGCGTCCGATGGAAATGGTTCTGCTTGGCACGGGCGGCTGCACGGCGTACGACGTCGTGATGATCCTGAAGAAAAGCCGCCAGGAAATCGCCGGCTGCTCCGTGACGCTGAAGGCCGAACGCGCCAGCGAAGATCCGAAAGTGTTCACCCGGGTCCACTTCCACTTCACCGTGACGGGCAAGAATCTGAACCCGGCTACCGTGGAGCGCGCGATCAATTTGTCGCACGACAAATACTGCTCGGCGTCGATCATGATCGCGAAGACCGCTGAGCTCACGCATTCGTTCGATATCGTCGCCGGCTGAGCGCGGCGCTTCGGCTTCGGCAGAGGTGGCCGCGCATCTAACCTGGCCGGCGCGACAAAAGAAAAATGCCGGCGTCCACACGGACGCCGGCATTTTTTGTTGGATGGCAAAGCAGGCCGATAAGCCGGATTCTGTGCGCGCGCCACGTCCGAAAACGCGACGCGCGTGGCAGCCATTCCTCTAGGCGCGCCATTACTGACGCGCTCAAGCTTCCTACCCGCAGACGTGACGGGGGCCCCGTCCTGCATCTCGAAGATGCCAGCCTGCCTACTTGGAATTGCTCCGGGTGGAGGTTACCGTGCCGGCCCGCCTTGCAGCGGCCGCGGTGCGCTCTTACCGCACCGTTTCACCCTTACCTGATCCCGGCTTGCGCCGGGCCATCGGCGGTTTGCTTTCTGTTGCCCTGTTCCGCGTGTCACCACGGATGGCCGTTAGCCATCACCCTGCCCTATGGAGTCCGGACTTTCCTCGCCCTCTTTGGCTAAAAGCCGCAGAGGCCGCGACTGCCTAGCCTGCTTTGCTGGGCGGATTTTAACACTTGGATGGCCCGCGGGCCGCCGTGGCGGGTGAAATAGCCGGATGGCCGTTATCGCAACCAAATCCGCCGCTTGTCATGACGGCACCCAGATGGTTTCGTCACCGCGCCCACGCCGAATGGCGCGCCCGACCCGATATCGTTTTAGCGCGTACGGCGCCCCGTGCGGAACACGGACGCGTCGTCGTAGAACGCAGCAGCTTCGTTCTCCGGCCACCAGCCTGGGATCCCCAGTACGGGGAGCGGCGCGAACCTGCGGCTAGTCAATGCGTCGGTGGTCAGCAACGTCCTGCTGACCGCCTCGTCCAGCCATGCATCGCGCGCCGCGGCGTCCCACCTGAAATACTCGGAAGGCACATCGACGATCCATGCGTGGCCCGTGCAGCCCTTGAACGGCGCTACCAGCTTTTCCAGCAGCGCGTGACCAAAGCAGCGCACTTCACAGCGCGCGCCCCACGCATCACGCTGGGCAACCAGCAGCGTCTGCCAGTCGAAACCTCGCAACGCGGCGCTCAGCGCCGGGTCGGCGCACGCGAACAGCAACGCGTTTTCGTCGAACAAGGTCAGCGTATCGCGCACGCCACCACGGGTCGGACCGACGCCCAACACGTCGATCGCCGCCGACTGGCGTGCGTTCAGCGCCGCCTTGATACGCGGAAACGCAAACCACATCGACGCGTTGAAGAAATCATGCAGATTGTGGCGCGTGGGCACGCAGCCCGTCGACGCGATGTGCGCCTCGTAAGCCGCGCCCGGCGGCAAATCGTCCTGGGCGATGAACGCGAGGCGCTGACCGCGGCCCGTGGTCAGCCGCATCTCGCCGGCATCGGCGTTCATTTCGGCGAGCAACGCCGCGTAGCTCGTCAGTGCGCCCCGCTGCCAGCGCTCGCCGCGCGCGGCGAACTGAGCGAACCATGGCCTCGACCAATCGATATCCACGAAGCCAAAGCCCACGCGCGCCGCCTCGTGCGCCCGCATTTAAATCAACCTCAGACGAGGCGCCAACCGATCGACTCGCCACCACGCAGCGGCACCACCGGCGTGTCGCCGACCGGCAATTCGGCCGGCAGCGTCCATTCTTCACGACGCAGCGTGATCTTCTCCGCGCTGCGCGGCAGACCGTAGAAGTCCGCCCCGAAGAAGCTGGCGAAGCCTTCGAGCTTGTCCAGCGCGCCGGCGTTGTCGAACGCTTCCGTATAGAGCTCGAGCGCATGCAGCGCCGTATAGCAACCCGCGCAGCCGCATGCGTGTTCCTTCAAACCCTTCGGATGCGGCGCGCTGTCGGTGCCGAGGAAGAAACGCGGATTGCCCGAGGTCGCCGCCTCGACCAGCGCCACGCGATGCGTCTCGCGCTTCAACACCGGCAAGCAGTAGTAATGCGGGCGAATGCCGCCCTGGAAGATCGCGTTGCGGTTGTACAGCAGATGGTGCGCCGTAATCGTCGCCCCCAGCAGCCCCGGCGCCACGCCGGCTTCGCGGATGTAGTCGACTGCATCCTTCGTGGTGATGTGCTCGAACACCACCTTCAGCGCCGGAAATTCCCGGCGCAGCGGCGTCATCACGCGGTCGATGAACACCTTCTCGCGATCGAACAGGTCGATCGACGAATCCGTCACCTCGCCGTGGACCAGCAGCGGCATACCGGTTTCCTGCATCACCTCAAGCGTTTTGGCGCACTTCATGATGTCGGTGACGCCCGCGTCCGAGTTGGTCGTCGCACCCGCCGGGTAAAGCTTCACGCCGTGCACGAAGCCGCTTTCGCGCGCGCGGCGGATTTCGTCGGGCGGCGTGTTGTCGGTGAGATACAGCGTCATCAGCGGCTCGAACTTCGCGCCGGGCGGGATCGCGGCGACGACGCGCTCCCGGTACGCCTGCGCCATCGCGGTGGTCGTGACCGGCGGCTTCAGGTTCGGCATGATGATCGCGCGGCCGAACTGGCGCGCGGTATCGGGCAGCACGGCGGCCAGCATCTCGCCGTCGCGAACGTGCAGATGCCAGTCGTCCGGGCGGGCGAGCGTGATGGAGTCGAGGGAAGCGTTGGGAGCAGTCATGGCGAGAGGGGAACGAGACTCGGCGGAAAAAGCGTGATCGACGTGCGCACGCGGCGGCAATTCGTGCCGTTGCGGCCCAAATACACGTCAATTTTGCTGTTTGGCGCTTCTGGCTCGGTGATATGCTTGGAAAATCATCATTGTAACGGCTCGCCCCGTTCGCAGGCTTACCCGCAACATGTGCCAACTTCTCGGAATGAACTGCGCCGCACCGACGGACGTCACGTTCTCGTTCACCGGCTTTGCGGCGCGCGGCGGCGTCACCGATCACCATGCCGACGGCTGGGGGATCGCCTTCTTCGAAGACAAGGCCTGCCGCCTGTTCATCGATCATCAATCGTCGGCCACTTCGCCGATCGCCGAGATGGTCAAGCGCTACCCGATCAAGTCGAAGAATACGATCGCGCACATCCGCAAGGCGACGCAAGGGCACATCCTGCTCGAGAATTGCCATCCGTTCATGCGTGAGTTGTGGGGGCGTCACTGGATCTTCGCCCACAATGGCGATCTCCAGGATTATTCTCCGGCGCTAAACGGCGTCTATCAACCTGTCGGCACGACCGATAGCGAACTCGCGTTCTGCGCGCTGCTGCAAGGTTTGCGCAAGACTTTTCCGGGCACTCAGCCGCCGCTCGACGAACTGTTCAAGGCGCTCGAAACCCTCACGCGCGAAATCACGCAATTCGGCGTGTTCAATTTCCTGATGTCGAACGGCCAGGCGCTGTTCGCGCATTGCTCGACGCATCTGCAATACATTGTGCGGCGCTGGCCGTTTTCCACCGCGCATCTGGTCGACGCCGACGTGTCGATCGATTTCGCCAAATACACGACCCCGGAAGATCGCGTCGCGGTGATCGCGACCAAGCCGCTCACCGATAACGAAGTGTGGACCGCCTTCCAGCCAGGCGACCTGATGATGTTCCAGCATGGCGAAGTGATCGGCCGCGTGAACGTGCCGGTGCCGCCTTCGGTGCTGGAGAAGCTGCGCAATCCGGCCTTGGATGCATCGGCCTCGGCATCCACGATTGCGGCCTCGGTTGAAGCGGTGACCACATCCGAGGTCGACCTCGAAGCGGCGGATGACACCGCCGCGTTCGAATCCTGACCTGCGCCTGCCTTCGCAAAAGGCAGAACGTCAGAAATGAAAAAGCCGCTTCGTCACTTCCGAAGCGGCTTTTTTTTCTGCGCGGGGCACGCCACCTAAGCAGCGTGTCCCGGCAACAAACCTCAATGCAGGATCTTCGCCAGAAAATCCTTCGCGCGATCCGACTTTGGATTCGCGAAGAAATCTTCCTTGCGGTCGTCTTCCACGATCAAGCCCTGGTCCATGAAGATCACGCGATGCGCGACCTTCTTGGCAAAGCCCATTTCGTGTGTGACGCACATCATCGTCATGCCTTCCTGTGCGAGTTCGACCATCACGTCGAGCACTTCGTTGATCATTTCCGGATCGAGTGCCGAGGTCGGTTCGTCGAACAGCATCGCGATCGGATCCATCGAGAGCGCGCGCGCAATCGCCACACGCTGCTGCTGACCGCCCGACAACTGCCCTGGAAATTTATCCGCGTGCGCACGCAGGCCAACGCGATCAAGCAACTTGTAGCCCTTGGTGGTGGCTTCGTCTTTCGAGCGGCCGAGCACCTTGATCTGCGCGAGCGTCAGGTTCTGCACGATCGACAGATGCGGAAACAGCTCGAAGTGCTGGAACACCATACCGACCTTCGCCCGCAGCTTCGACAGATTGGTTTTCTTGTCGGTCAGCGATTGACCGTTGATGACGATCTCGCCCTTCTGGAACGGCTCGAGGCCATTGACGGTCTTGATCAGCGTGGACTTGCCCGAACCCGACGGCCCGCACACCACCACGACTTCACCTTTTTTGACTTCCGTCGTGCAGTCGGTCAGCACTTGAAACTGACCGTACCACTTCGAAACATTCTTGATAGAGATCATCTTGCGACCTTTTTCTGAAGACCTTTGACGAGGCTCGACGCGATCACGCAGACCACGAAATAACACGCGCCCGCGAACAGTACCATTTCGACATTCGTACCGTCACGGTCGCCAATATTCGTGGCGGTGCGGAAGAAGTCAGCGAGGCTGATCACGTAGACGAGCGACGTATCCTGAAAGAGCACGATACCCTGCGTGAGCAGCAGCGGCACCATCGCGCGGAACGCCTGCGGCAGCACGATGAGGCGCATCGCCTGCGGGTAGCTCATGCCGAGCGCGAACGCGGCATTGACCTGCCCGCGCGGCACCGCCTGAATGCCGGCGCGGATAATCTCCGAATAGTACGCTGCCTCGAACAGGGAGAAAGCGACCATCGCCGACGCGAGACGAATGTCGATATCCGCCGACAAGCCCAGCACGTTTTGCAACACCTGCGGCACGATCAGGAAGAACCACAGCAGAACCATCACCAGCGGGATCGAACGGAAGACCGTGACATAAGCCTTCGCGAACCATGCGAAGGGCTTGAACGGCGAGAGCCGCATGATCGCGAGAAAGGTGCCCCAGATGATGCCGATCACGATCGCAATCAGCGTGATCTTGATGGTGACGATCGCGCCGGTCCACAACGTAGGCAGCGCGCCCGGAATACCGCTCCAGTCGAAATGGTGCATCACTTGCCTCCGATATAGCCGGGCAACCGGCTCTTGGCTTCGACCCAGCGCATCAGTTGCATCACGACCAGATTGATCAGCACATACGCCAGCGTGACCGCGATGAACGACTCATAGGTCTGCGACGTATAGTCGACCAATTGGCGCGCCTGCGCCGACAGATCCAGCAGACCGATCGTCGACGCGACCGCCGAGTTCTTGAAGATATTCAGAAACTCGGACGTGAGCGGCGGCACGATGATCCGGTACGCAACCGGCAGCAGCACATAGCGATACGTCTGCCATTGCGTGAAACCCATTGCCAGACCGGCGGCGCGCTGGCCGCGCGGCAACGCGTTGATGCCCGAGCGCACCTGCTCGCACACGCGCGCAGCAGTGAAGAGCCCCAGGCAGATGATCGACGACGAGAAGAACTGCGCACTCGGCGGCAGTTGCTTGTACCAGGTGCCGATCGATACCGGCAGCAACTCCGGTATCACCAGATACCAGATGAAGAACTGCACGATCAGCGGGATGTTGCGGAAAATCGCGACATAGAGCGTGCCGATACCCGACGCCCATTTATTCGGCACTGTACGCAGCACACCGAAGAACGAACCGACGATCAGCGCGATCACCCATGCCGACAGCGACACGGTGATCGTCACCCAGAAGCCGGACATCAGCCAGCCCAGATAGGTGGTCGGTTCGCCGGTGGAGACCGGACTCAGCAGAATGCCCCAGTTCCAGTGATATGACATGACCAAGACTCCAGCAAAAAGAAACGGAAGAAGCGCTGGCCCCTTCCGTTTCGTTCAGCATTTCAAAAAAACAGCTAGGGTTTAATCGATTGCCTTGTCATTCGGGCTCTTGAAGAGCGTCTTCATGTCATCGCTTTCCGGGAAGTTCAGGTTCAGGCCCTTCGGCGGAATCGGCGATTCGAACCACTTCTTGTAGATCTGATCGGCTTCGCCCGAGGTTTCGACCTTCGCGATTGCGTCGTCGACGACCTTCTTGAACTCAGGATCGTTCTTGCGAATCATGCAGCCGTACGCTTCATGCGATTGCGGCGTGCCGACGATCACGAAATCGCCCGGATTGTTCGACTTGGCGCGTTCGCCTGCCAGCAGTGCGTCGTCCATCATGAACGCGGCGGCACGGCCCGTGGAGAGCGTCAGGAACGACTCGCCGTGGTCTTTCGCGCTGATGATGTTCATGCCCATGCTCTTGTCCTGATTCATCTTGCGAAGCAGGCGCTCGGACGTCGTACCGGCGGTCGTGACGACCGTCTTGCCCTTCAGGTCGGCCCAATCCTTGATGCCCGAGTCTTTCTTAGTCATCAAACGCGTGCCGATCACGAAGATCGTGTTCGAGAACGCGGCTTGCTGCTGGCGCTCGGCGTTATTCGTGGTGGATCCGCATTCCATGTCGACGGTGCCGTTCTGCACCAGCGGAATACGGTTTTGCGACGTGACAGGGATGAGTTTGACCTTCAGGTTAGGCATGTTCAGCTTTGCCTTGACCGCATCCACCACCTTCAGCGCGAATTCCTGCGAATAGCCGATGACATTCTGTTTGTCGTCGTAATACGAAAACGGAATCGACGATTCGCGATGACCCAGCGAAATGACGCCCGTGTCCTTGATCTTTTTCAGCGTACCAGCGTCTTGCGCATGCGCGCCAACCGTAAACAGTCCGAGAGTCGCGAGCAGCAGCGCAGCTTTTTTAACCTTCATGTGTGATCTCCTTGGCAAGAACCGGCGCCAGTTTAGCAAAGTAATTATTCTGAAAGTATTGCTATAAACCATGTTTGTTGCGTGTCCCCCAATCCACCCATCCACCAGGTGGACTTCCTCCCGGGCGCGCCCGGCTACGGGACTGCGGTGCTTGGATCCAGCGATCCAAACGCTGCGGACACGCAAAGGCGGGCGGCATCGATGCGATGCCGCCCGCCGGGTAACACACGCGGTCTTGTGAACCACGTCAAAGCAGGGATTCGCAGCGGCCCGCCCGGTGGTGGGCCGCCGTTGCATGCCATTCGATCAGGGATACAGGCCGCGCAATTCACGCGCTTCCAGAATCCGCTTACATGCGACGATAAACGCCGCGGTCCGCACGGATACCTTCTGCTCGCTCGACACCTGCCACACGGCGGCGAAGGCTTCGCGCATCACGCGCTCCAGACGCTGGTTGATCTCGTCTTCAGTCCAGAAGAAGCTCGAGAAGTCCTGCACCCATTCGAAGTACGACACGGTCACGCCGCCGGCATTCGCCACCACGTCCGGAATCACGAGGATGCCGCGGTCGTGCAGAATGTCGTCCGCTGCCGTGGTGGTCGGGCCATTGGCGCCTTCCACGACGATCTTCGTCTTGATCTTCGCTGCGTTCTTTTCGTTGATCTGGTTTTCCAGAGCGGCCGGAATCAGGATGTCGGACTCGACGGTCCAGAATTCTTCGTTCGTGACTGCATCGGCTTCCGGGAAACCGCCCACGCCGCCGGTCTTCGCGACGTGATCCAGCAGCGCGTTGGCGTCGATGCCGGTCGACTTGTAGAGCGAGCCGGTGTGATCCTGCACCGCGACCACCTTCGCACCCGCCTCCTGGAACAGACGCGCAGCAATGCCGCCGACGTTACCGAAGCCCTGCACGGCGATGCGCGCACCTTCGATGTCGAAACCAATGCGGCGTGCCGCTTCGGTAGCGACCACGAACACGCCACGGCCCGTCGCTTCGCGGCGGCCCAGCGAACCACCGAGCGTGATCGGCTTGCCGGTCACGACGCCCGTGGCCGTTTGGCCCTGGTTCATCGAGTACGTGTCCATCATCCACGCCATGATCTGCTCGTTCGTGTTCACGTCCGGCGCGGGAATGTCGGTGTTCGGTCCGATGATGATGCCGATTTCGCTCGTGTAGCGGCGCGTCATGCGTTCCAGTTCACCACGCGACAAGGTGCGCGGATCGACACGGATACCGCCCTTCGCGCCGCCGTACGGCACGTTCACCGCAGCGTTCTTCACCGACATCCACGCCGACAGTGCCATCACTTCCGACAGCGTCACGTCCTGGTGATAGCGCACGCCGCCCTTACCCGGACCACGCGACACGTTGTGCTGCACGCGATAGCCTTCGAAATGCGCCACTGTGCCGTTATCGAGTTCGATAGGCACGTCGACGATCAGGATGCGCTTGGGGCGCTTCAGGGTTTCGAGCCAGCGGGACAGGGAGCCGAGATACGGCGCGACGCGGTCGACCTGACGCAGGTAGTTGCCCCATGGGCCGAGGTCGTCGCGATTGAGGTAGGAAGGAACGGACTGCAACGATGATGCGGATTGCGCGACTTGCTGCTGGGAAGACATGAACGCTCCGGCGTTGTTCGAATAGCGACATTGTCGAAAAACGCCGTTTTGAAATCCAATGCCGTTTCCTTATCCGATTATGTTTTTTTTGCATAACCGTTGAGAAGCTGCAATTTCGCGTCGTCGGGACGCAGGTTTCAGGCATCCCCCGCGCCCTGCGCGACCTCCTTCGAGACCACGTCCCACAGTTGCCGTACGAGTATCTGCCGCGCATCGTCGCTCTTCGCCGCGAGCTTGTCGCGATAGAGGCGGATTTCCATGGTCAGCGTAAGCTGCCCCTCGGGCGTGCCGCGCGTTGCGCGATCGAGGCGGATCAGCTTGCCGTCGGCGACCGCGTCTTCCACTGCGCTGTACGGCAGGAACGCGATGCCGTGACCGGCCAGCGCCATCGCCTTGAGCCCCTCGGCCATGTCGGTTTCGTACAGCCGGTCGAGGTACAGACGCTCCGGTGCGTTGGCCAGGATCACTTCCGTCATGCGGCCCAGGTACGCGTTCGGCGTGTACGTGAGATACGGCGCCGGCGCGTCGGCACGGGTGGGCAGCGTGTGACGCGGCCGGCCGGCGCGACCCGGCGCGGAGAACGGACTGATCGGCTCGTTGCCGAGCGTCAGCATGTCGTAGCGCGCCGGATCGAGCGCAACCGGGTGGCTCGGATGGTGATAGCCCATCATCAGATCGCAGCCGCCCTCCACCAGCGCCAAGGCCGCGTCGTGCACGTTCAACGCCCGCAGCCGCGTGTGGATCGGGCCCATCTGCGCCTCGATGCGTTGCAGCCAGCGCGGAAAGTACGTCAGCGACAGCGTGTGCGGCACCGCGAACTCGATGGTCGCCTGCGGCGTCGCCGTATGGCCGCGTAGCAGCGCGCGCGCCTCGTGGAACTGCGACAGCATCGCGAGCGCCTGCTCGTTGAACACTTGACCGGCGGCGGTCAGCCGCGTCGGGTAAACCGAACGGTCGATCAGTTCCGTGCCGAGCCACGCCTCCAGCGCCTGAATTCGCCGGGAAAACGCCGGCTGCGTGACGTGACGCAATTCGGCCGAGCGGCTGAAACTACGCGTTTCCGCGAGCGAAACGAAGTCTTCGAGCCATTTCAGTTCCATACGGAGCCTGCTGCCAGCGGGAAAGAAGAATTCAGCATTCTAGCGGTGCGGCTGGGGCGCGGGGTTTGAGTGGTAAAATTCGCGGTTCCCTCCGTTCCCGATCTGCTCGCTGAGCGTTCAACGCCCCAACCCGCCCCCACCATGTCCGACACCCGCCCCGACACCTTGTTCGCGCTGAACGCGCTCTCTCCGCTCGACGGCCGTTACGCCTCGAAAACCGAAGCCCTGCGCGACTGGCTCTCGGAAGCCGCTTTCATGCGCAATCGCGTGACGGTTGAAATCCATTGGCTGATCGCACTCTCGCGCGCCGGTTTTGCCGAAGTGCCGCGCTTCTCGGAAGCGGCCGAACAGTTCCTGCTGCAACTGGCCGAGCGCTTCACCGCACACGACGCCGCGCGCATCAAGGACATAGAACGTGTGACGAATCACGACGTGAAAGCGGTCGAGTATTGGCTGAAGGAATCGGTGAAGGGCCAGGAGGAACTGGAACGCGCGAGCGAGTTCATTCACTTCGCCTGCACGTCGGAAGACATCAACAACACGTCGCACGGTCTGATGCTCGCCGGCGCGCGTGAACATGTGATCCTGCCGGCGCTGCGTTCGGTGCACCGGCGCCTCGTCGCGCTGGCTCACGCGCACGCCGAGCAGCCGATGCTGTCGCGCACGCACGGCCAGCCGGCCAGCCCCACCACGCTCGGCAAGGAAATCGCCAACGTCGCCGCGCGTCTGGAACGCGCCATCGACCGCGTCGCGAAGGTCGAACTGCTGGGCAAGATGAACGGCGCGGTCGGCAACTTCAATGCACACCTGTCCGCGTATCCGGAATTCGATTGGGAAGCGTTCTCGCGCGAAGTGGTCGAACAACGCCTGAAGCTCACGTTCAATCCGTACACCATCCAGATCGAACCGCATGACTACATGGCCGAACTGTTCGACGCCGTGTCGCGCGCCAACACGATCCTGCTGGATCTGGACCGCGACGTGTGGGGCTACATCTCGGTCGGTTACTTCAAGCAGCGCACGAAGGCCGGCGAAATCGGTTCGTCGACCATGCCGCACAAGGTCAATCCGATCGACTTCGAAAACTCGGAAGGCAACCTCGGCCTCGCCAATGCGACGCTGCGCCATCTGGCCGACAAGCTGCCGGTGTCACGCTGGCAGCGCGACCTGACCGATTCGACGGTGCTGCGCAACATGGGCGTCGCGTTCGGCTACTCGCTGCTCGCCTACGACTCGCTGATCCGCGGCCTCGACAAGCTCGAAGTGAATGCGCAACGTCTGAACGAAGACCTCGACAACTGCTGGGAAGTGCTGGCCGAGCCGGTGCAAACGGTGATGCGCCGCTTCGGCATCGAAAACCCGTACGAGCAATTGAAGGAACTGACGCGCGGCAAGGGCATTACGCGGGAAGCGCTGCAAACGTTCGTTACCGGCCTCGCGATTCCGCAAGATGCGAAGGATCGTTTGCTTGCAATGACGCCGGCTTCGTATATCGGCAAGGCGATCGAACTGGCGAAGCGGATCGCTTAAACCTAAGTCATTACTGCATTGCTTGAGACAAAGAAAGCCGCTCCTCGGAGCGGCTTTTCTTATCCTGCGACGTGAGTGAGCTTAAAACTTCACCGCGCCTTCATCTGCTTCAACACCTCGTCGACAATCTCTTCCGGCGACAACTCGATGTTCACCGTGATCGCTTCATCCGGGCCCGGCTCTTCAAGCGTATCGAGCTGGCTTTGCAACAGCGACGGATCGAAGAAATGGCCGGTGCGCGTAGTCAGGCGTTGTTCCAGCACTTCACGCGAACCCTTCAGGTAGATGAAGCACACGTCCTTGTTGCCGTTACGCAGAACGTCGCGATACGAGCGCTTCAGCGACGAACACGTGAACACCGCCTTCTCGCCCGCCTTCTGCTTCTCTTCGATCGCGGCACGGATGGTTTTCAGCCACGGCCAGCGGTCTTCGTCGGTGAGCGGGATGCCATGGTGCATTTTCTCTTTGTTGGCGGCGCTGTGAAACGCGTCGCCGTCGGTAAATGCGCAGTGCAGGCGTTCCGCCAGCATTTCCCCAATCCTCGTTTTGCCGGCGCCCGACACGCCCATGGCGATCAGAATCATCAAAATACTCCTTACACGACCGTCGCCAGCGCGAAAGTCAAACCCAAACCCATCACCGAAATAATGGTTTCGCAGAGCGACCAGGTTTTGAACGTCTGCACCACCGTCATGCCGAAATATTCCTTGATCAGCCAGAAACCGCCGTCGTTGACGTGCGAGAAAATCAGCGAGCCCGAACCGGTGGCGAGCACCATCAATTCCGGCGTCACATGCACGCCGCTAGCCTGCGCGATCGGCGCGACGATGCCGCACGCGGTGGTCATCGCGACCGTCGCCGAACCCGTGGCCAGACGAATCAGCGCGGCCACCAGCCAGCCGAACAGCAGCGGCGACAGATGCATCGCCGTCGCCACGCCGACGATTTCCTTCGAGATGCCGCTATCCATCAGCACGCGCCCAAAACCGCCGCCCGCACCCACAATCAGTGTGATGCCGGCGATCGGCGCCAGGCAGTCGCCGCAAAACTTCTGGATCTGCTCACGATTGAAGCCGCGGTTCGCACCGAAGGTCCAGAAACTGACCAGCACGGCGATCAGGAGCGCGACGTCCGAATTGCCGACGAAATGCAGCAGATCGTTCGGCAAGGTTTTCGGCGTGAACACGAGATCGGCCCAGCTGCCCACCAGCATCAGAATCACCGGCAGCAGAATGGTGAAAAGGGTGATGCCGAAGCCCGGCAGTTCGCGCTTTTCCTTTTGCTCGTCAGCGGCACCGAGAAACTGCGCCGCGAGCGGATTGTTCTCCGGCAGCTTGATATAGCGGCTAACCAGCAATGCGAACAACGGACCGGCAACGATCGCCGTCGGCACCCCCACGATCAGCCCGTAAGCAATCGTCTTGCCGATATCTGCGTGGTACGCCTGCACCGCGAGCATCGCAGCCGGGTGCGGCGGAATCAAACCGTGCACGACGGAAAGACCCGCAACCATCGGCAAGCCGACCAGCAGCAGCGATTTGTTGGTGCGCTTCGCGACATTGAACGCGATCGGAATCAGCAGCACGAAACCGACTTCGAAGAACACGGGCAAACCCACGATGATCGCAACGGCCATCATTGCCCAGTGAATGTTCTTCTCGCCGAACCAGTCGATCAGTGTGGTGGCGACGCGTTCCGCGCCGCCCGACTCGGCCATCATCTTGCCGAGCATGGTGCCGAGGCCAACCACAATCGCAATGTGGCCGAGCGTATTGCCGTTACCGGTTTCGAACGATTTGACGATGGTGCCGATCGGCATGCCGGCTGTGAGACCCAGCAGCAGCGAGACAATGATGAGGACGAGGAACGGATAGACCTTGTAGCGCGTGATCAGCAGGATCAGCAATGCGATGGCAATCACTGCGTAGACCAGCAGCATGCTGCCGTGGACAGCTTCCATGAAGCGCCTCCTTTGCGTTATTGATTATGGGTGCGGAACACGGCCGGCACCTTGTCTCATAGCGGCCTGTAGCTACGCCAGAAAACCCGGCTTGCTGCGCGGACGCTGAATTCTACTTGTTGTTGTCTTACTTGTTGTTGTCTTTTAAGGCGCGCGAATCAGGCGCCCATATCGAAAGAAGCCTCGCCTTGACAGCCGTGCAAGCTGTATCGACGAAGCTCCTTTGGCGTGGGACCGTTGAGAGGGGACTAAAGCGCGCGCCGGTTCAACTTAGTGGGCGGGCGCAGCCAACTGGCTGGCGGCACGCGCAAGACGCGTAACCTCGTCCCAATTTTGCGCGGCGAGCGCGGCTTTCGGCGTGAGCCAGGAGCCGCCCACGCAGACCACGTTCGGCAGCGACAGGAAATGGGTGGCGGTTTCGGCTGTGATGCCGCCCGTCGGGCAAAACTTCAGCGTCGGAAACGGACCGTGGAAAGCTTGCAGCATCGGTACGCCGCCGGCCTGTTGCGCCGGGAAAAATTTCACGATCTCGTAGCCGAGTTCCAGCGCGGCGATGATGTCGGTCGGCGTCATCACGCCCGGCAGCAACGGCAAGCCCGCATCCTGCGCGGCCTTGTGCATGTCGCGGGTCAAGCCCGGCGACACGCCGAACTGAGCGCCCGCTTTCTTCGCCTGAGCGCAATGCTCGGGCCTCGTGATCGTGCCCACGCCGACCACGATGTCTTCGGCCAGCTGGCTCGCGCGCTCAATCGCTTCCAGACCGGCTGCCGTGCGCAGCGTGATTTCGAGCACCTTCACGCCGCCGGCGTGCAACGCGCGCGACACGTGTTCGCCCTGTTCGACCGAGTCGAACGCGAGCACCGGAATCACCGGGCCGAGGCGCACGATTTCGCTTACTGTTTTCGACGTCATAGTCAGACTCCTTGTTTCTGCAGCACCTGGCTGGCTTGAGGGATACGCGTGTGGCTTGTATGTGCTTTGGCTTGCTCGCCGTGTTGCGCGCTGCGTTCGCCCACCATCGGACCGAACACCGAAGCGCCCTGCTCCGCAGGCGCAGCCGCTGCACGGAACACGCCAAACAGTTCACGGCCGAAACCGACTTCGTTTTCCGCCTGATGCTGCGGCAGCGCTTCCGGCCGCGCCGCCCATTGCGCCGCATCGATTTCGATGTCGAGCACGCCGGCGTCCGCATCGATCACCAGCATGTCGCCGGTGTGGACCTTACCGATCGGGCCTTGCAGCAGCGCTTCCGGCGAAAGATGGATCACGGCGGGCACCTTGCCCGACGCGCCGGACATGCGGCCGTCCGTGACCAATGCGACGTGGAAACCTTGATCCTGCAACACACCGAGCAGCGGCGTCAAACGATGCAGCTCAGGCATGCCGTTTGCCCGCGCGCCCTGAAAGCGCACCACGGCGATGAAATCGCGCTTCAGCTCGCCGTTGTCGAACGCGGCCTGCACCGTTTCCTGCGAATCGAACACGATGGCCGGCGCCTTCACCTTGCGATGCTGCGCCGCCACCGCGGAAATCTTGATCACACCGCGGCCGAGCTTGCCTTGCATCAAACGCAAGCCCCCGTCCGGCTGGAACGGTTCCTTGATGCCGCGCAGCACCGCCGTGTCTTCGCTTGCCTGCGCGCCCGGCACCCATTGCAGCTTACCGTCGAGCAGCTTCGGCTCTTCGGTGTAGTGCTTGAGACCCTTGCCGGCGACCGTGTTCACGTCTTCATGCAGCAAGCCGCCTTCCAGCAGATTCCGGACCAGGAACGCCACGCCACCCGCCGCGTGGAAATGGTTCACGTCGGCCTTGCCGTTCGGGTAGATCTTGGCGAGTAGCGGCACGGCTTGCGACAGCGTGTCGAAGTCGTCCCAATCGATCACGATGCCGGCCGCACGCGCTATCGCGACCAGATGCAGCGTGTGATTGGTCGAGCCGCCAGTCGCCAGCAACGCGACGATGCCGTTGACGATCGCCTTCTCGTCGATCACGTGGCCGATCGGCGTGTAATTGCCGCGCTCCACCGTGAGATCGAGCACGCGGCGCGCGGCCTGCGCGGTCAGCGCGTCGCGCAGCGGCGTGTGCGGATGCACAAATGCGGAACCCGGCAGATGCAGGCCCATGACTTCCATCAGCATCTGATTGCTGTTCGCGGTGCCGTAGAAGGTGCAGGTGCCGTGGCTGTGATACGCGGCGGCTTCCGCTTCCAGCAGCGCGTCGCGGCCACACTGACCGGTGGCGTACAACTGGCGCGTCTTGGCTTTGTCGTCGTTCGACAGGCCGCTTCCCATCGGGCCGGCCGGCACGAAAATCGTCGGCAGATGGCCGAATTGCAGCGCGCCGATCAGGAGACCCGGGACGATCTTGTCGCAGATGCCAAGGCATAGCGCCGCGTCGAACATGTTGTGCGTGAGGGCCACCGCTGTACTCATCGCGATCACTTCGCGCGAGAACAGCGACAGTTCCATGCCCGCGTTGCCTTGCGTGACGCCGTCGCACATGGCCGGCACGCCGCCCGCGAATTGCGCGACGCCGCCGTTTTCACGCGCGGCCTCTTTGATGATGTCGGGGTAGTTTTTGTACGGCGCGTGCGCGGACAACATCTCGTTGTACGACGATACGATGCCGATGTTCGGCTCGCGGATCGCCTTGATCGCGAACTTGTCGCGGCCTTCGAGGCCGGCAAAACCGTGGGCCAGATTGGCGCACGACAGCGCGCCACGCGCCGGGAATTTGCCTTGAGCGTGTTCGATGCGGGCCAGATACGCCGCGCGAGTGGGCTTGCTGCGCTCGACCACGCGTTGCGTGACCTTCAACAATTGCGAATGCGGGGAAACCATCGGAGCTCCTTCGTCGCTGGCGGTCGGCACTTAATCAAGGCGCGCGCTATGCCAGTAGGTATCGCGGGATGTCGAATCAGTCGACGCCGCAATCTTAGTAGAAAAACTACACGATCGCAATGATGAATCCTGCTGCGAGGCCGCATCTTCCGACTGGCCGTAGCGCCATGCTGGCTCGGCTTAAGCGATGCATAGGCCTAAACATAAGGGATTACACCTAGCGCCACAAATGTAGTTTTTGTACCTTCTTCGGCAATCAGATATAGTCCACGCATTCTTCAGCATAGTGCGAGTTTTCCAATGATGCTGTCCCAGGTGGAAGAGATGCGCGAACAGTTGCGCCCGTCCGAGCGCAAGCTGGCTGATTACGTGATGGAAGCGCCACGCGAAGTGCTGGATCTGTCGATGACCGAAATGGCCGCGCGCGCCGGCGTGAGCCAGCCGACTATCGCGCGTTTTTGTCATGCGCTCGGCTTTTCGGGCTTTCGCGAGTTCAAGATCCGGCTGGCGCAAGGCATTGCAGCGGAAGTGCCGGCGGTCTACCGCGACGTGCGGCCGGACGAACCCACTCCGGGCGTGGCCGCGAAGGTGCTCGACCGGACCATCGGCGCGCTGATCCAGGTGCGCAACAATCTGTCGTCGGATAGCGTGGCGGCGGCGATCGCGCTGCTGGCGCAAGCGCGGCGCATCGAGTTCTATGGCGCGGGCGGCTCGGGCATCGCCGCGCTGGACGTGCAGCACAAGTTCTTTCGTTTGGGCATGCCGAGCGTCGCGTATTCGGACCCGCATACGTTTCTGATGTCGGCGGCGTTGTTGGGTAAAGGTGATGTGGTGGTGGCGATCTCGAACACCGGCCGCACGCGCGATATCGTGGATGCGGTGAAGTCGGCGCTAGCGGCAGGAGCGAAGGTGATTGCGATCACGCACGGCAACTCGCCGTTGGCGCGGCTTGCTACGGTCGGGTTGTTTGCCAATGTCGACGAAGACACGGATATCTTTTCGCCGATGACCTCGCGCGTTTCGCATCTGGCGATCGGCGATATTCTCGCCGTGGGCGTGGCGTTGAGCCGGGGGCCGGAGCTGGTCGAGAAGATGGCGCAGGCAAAGGAAGTGATTACGCGTAGACGGATCGATCCGGGTAGGTGATGTTTTGCGGTTGATCGCACACCGGAAGTTTGCAGTGAAATGCACGCGCGTCGCGACAGCAGCAGAACAAGGCGTCGCTCGGGGGCGATGAGCGACGTGTTCGCAATCGTATCTGCTGTGCGGCGCGTCAACCCGCACGCATAAAAAAGGACGGGCTCCCTTTGAGGAGCCCGTCCTTTTTCTTTACTACCGGGTCAAACTTGCAGCCTACGAAAAGGCGCGGCTCAACCGCCGCGCCTTTTCACCACTATCACACGCTTACCATTGATACGACGCACCCGCGCCAACCGTGGTTTCGCTGCCGCTGATGCCGGCACCCACCTTCACCTTCACGTTCTGCGTGATACGGGCCGACGCGCCCACCGCCGCTGCCTGATAACCCTTGTAAGTCGCTCCGGCGACGCCGATTGCCAGCGTCTTGCCCGGATCGACTTCCGGAATCATCGTCAACGCGGTGGCGGCTGCTACGCCGCTGTAGGCACTGCGCGCCACGTCGTTGATACCCGACTGGAACTGGCGCATGTTCACCGCATCCGTCGCCGCATGACCGTCCGCGACGTTGGTAACGCGGCGCTCATTGCCTTGCGAGCCAACGGACACCGTGTCCGCTTCGTCAGCTACCGAACCCGAACCGATCGCAACCGAGTTCTCGCCGCTAGCCTGCGAACCGCCGCCCAGCGCCACAGCATTGTTGCCGGTGGCCGTCGCTGCCGGTGCGCCGCCTGCGTTGAGGGACATCGCGGTGTTGCCGGTCTGCTGCTGGTTCTGCACCGACTGGCTCAGATCGGACAGTTGCTGGTTGGTATTCCATAACTGCGCGCCGGTCACCGCATCGGTGCTGGTCGCCGACAGTTCACCGTCCTGCAGATTGGTCAGCTTTACTTTCGGCGCGCCGGCTGAACCGCCCAATGTCACCTGGTTATGCGCCGCGGTGTCGTACGAAACCGCGTTCGCCACCGAGCCACTCATCGAGCCGACCGTGGTCTGCAAGCTGGCGATGTCCGAGGTGTTCTGCGTTACACGGCCGTCGACGTTCGCAATCGCCGCGCCGACGTTGTTCACGGTCGTGCCGCCGACGCTGTATGACGGCACCGAGACCGTGCCGTCCGCGTTAACGGTCGACCCGCCTCCGAGCGCCGCTGCCGTGCTGGCCGCGTTCGCATGCAGTTGCGAACCGTTCACCGCGTCGGCGCTCTCTGCGCTCACCGCACCGGCGGCGACACCCGTCACGACACGGTTACCCGCCGTGCCGACCACGCTGAGGCGCGTACCGTCGGTCGTAGCGCCGATGCGCAAGTCGCGGGAGACGGAGTCCTGTGTGACCATGCCGATGCTGCCGCTGTTGATCTGCGTTTCCAGCGACGACAGATTGGTGTCGAGCGCATCGAGCGCGTCGCCGACGGTGGTCTGCGTGCCGCCCTGCATATGATAAGTGGGGCTGACGATCGAACCGTCCGCGTTCACGTGAGCACCGCCGCCGAGCGACGCGACGAGCGGGTTCAACTGACTCAAGTTGACCGCGGAGTTGCTCGTCGTGCCGGCAGCAACACCGAGCAGTTCGCGCGGTCCTGCGGTGCCCATGAGGTTGACGCGCGTGCCGCCCGTGTTGCTCGCGACCGTTAGATCGCCGGACGTCTGATCCTGCTGCACAAGGCCGACTGCGCCCGTATTGATCTGGTTGGCGAGGTCGTTTACCGAGCCTTCGACCGTCGTGACGCGTGTGTCGAGGTTCGAAATGTCGCTAGTGTTCTTCGCAATCGCAGCGACGTTCGTCGCGACGCTCTGGTTGGTCATGTAAAGCTGCGAGCCATTGACCGCGTCCATGCTCAAGCTCGACAAAGTGCCTGCCGCCACGTTCGTGAGCGTCGTGCCCGACGCGCCGCCCAGCGTGACCTTGCCCTGGGTCTTATCGTTGTACGCGACGAAGGAATTCGTTGCGTTGCCGCTCGTATCGGTCTTCAGGCCTGCTGCCTGCAACTGCGCGTAGTTGACTGCGTCAGTAGTTTGCGTACCCGCCGCCACGTTTGCGACCTGGCGCTCCGAGCCAACGGCACCCACGGATACCGTGCTGGCACGGTCCGCAATCGAATCGCCTCCCAAGGCCACGGAATTGGCTGCCGAAGCCGTAGCAAAGGCACCTAGAGCCGTAGCCTCATTTCCCGAGCCAGCAGACTTGAAACCGAGCGAAACCGATGCTTGCGCGGTTCCGTTGAATCCGGCCATAGCACCGACTGACACCGCCGAAGGAGCAGCTATTGCGTTCGCTCCCAACGCCGTCGATGCACTAGCGGCCCAAGCTTGCGCGCCAATCGCAGTCCCGCTGTAGCTAGTCGTCAACGCACCACCACCAATGGCGATGCTTCCTGTGGTATTTGCTCCAGCATTCAGCGCTGCGTCATCCTGGTATGTGCCGGTTACGGCGCTCAACGTGTGATCGAGGTTGCCCATCGCGATATTCGACGTCGGACTGACACCCAGCAAAGTAGCCCCCAGCAATCCATGCTGCCCTGACGAAACCGTTCCGCCTGTCGACGTCTGTCCGTTGCTAGCCCCCGCATCTTGTGAAGCCGTGGTGCAATCGCCGGAATTCGCCGTGTCCGGGGCGCCATCCGCCGACGAGACACACGTCGAGTTGTTCGCCTGGCTGAGGCTGTCAACCGCTTCTGCCTTCACGGCCGAACCGAATCCCGCGCCAACCGCCAGCAGCGCAGCCACTAACGCCCTCTTGTTCGAGCTCCTCTTGCCGCGACTCTTCGACGTTTCTGATGCAGCGACATACGTCCCGATAGTTTCGTTCCATACGCTCTTGTACGACTTGTTCATGATTTCTTCCTTCTGAATATCTGGGGTTGGGCTCTGTGCGGCGAGGGGCTTTTTGATTGGGCCCACACGCGTCAGTGGCTGACAGAAGGATGAAAACAGGTCGTCGCAATTGACTATCTTCGGACCATCCCATTAATCCTTCTGGGGATGGCTCGACTATAAAATTAGGAATTTGTTCGTTTAATAAGACAATTCTTAAAGAAAATCTTGCGTCAATAAGAATTATCTTACGCAAACCGAGATTTAATCTAACAATAAATGTCAGAAATCCAGTCTAGGCAAGGAATAGGGACGACAGAATCGCGCGGCAGTCGCACAAGGACGCCGCCGAACCCGCGCTCGAAATCGGAAAATTTCTAGCGCAACGCTCAACTAAACAGAAGCGTGGGGAGAAAGATGGCGACGCTGAATCGGCCACAATGAAATCGACGACGGTTCGCGAATATCGATCACCAAATCGCCGATTTATTGACTCATAACGCCGCGCAGCGATAAATACCACGCGACGAGATAACACTTAATCAACAAAGATAAATAGGAATATTCCTATTTTTAAAACGGCTTGATAACAACCAACGCCACCGCCGCCAGCATCCCCAGCACAGGTAATTCATTAAACATCCGATACCACTTGTCCGTCCGACGGTTCTCGCCGCGCTCGAAAGTCCGCAGCAGCACCCCGCAATAGGCGTGGTAAATGATCAGCAGCACCACCACGCCGACCTTCGCGTGAATCCAGCCCTGCCCGCGCCCGATGCCAACCGCGAGCCACAGCCACAGTCCGCAAGCAAGCGCCGGCACCGCGATGAACGTCATGAAGCGAAACAGCTTGCGCGCCATGGTCAAAAGCCGCGCGGTGGCGGCGGGTTCCGTCTCCATGGCCAGATTGACGAAGATGCGCGGCAGATAGAACAGGCCGGCAAACCAGGAAGCAATCAGAACGATGTGAAACGTTTTTACCCAAAGCATCAGCGGTCCTTGCGACTTGTATCGTGGAAATCAGCGCTCTTGTCGGCGCGTTCGTAGTGAAAAGACGTGACCGACCAAGCTTATCGGCGGCGTTCGCGATGAAACGCGCGGCCGACAGCGACTTATTGCCGGCCTTCACCATGTCCGAGCACAACGTACTTCAGCGACGTCAGCCCTTCCAGCCCGACCGGCCCTCGCGCGTGCAGTTTGTCGTTCGAGATACCGATCTCCGCGCCCAGACCGAATTCGAAGCCATCGGCAAAACGCGTCGAAGCGTTGACCATCACGCTCGCCGAATCGACTTCGCGCAGGAAGCGCATGGCGCGGTCGTGGTCTTCGGTAACGATCGCATCGGTGTGCTTCGAGCTATACGTATTGATGTGATCGATCGCGGCGTCGAGATCGTCGACCACCTTGATCGCCAGCACTGGCGCGAGATACTCAGTGCGCCAGTCTTCTTCAGTGGCGTCGACGAGGGGACCCACGCCGGCCGCCGACAACACCGCGCGCGCCGCAGCATCCACGCGCAACTCGACTTCCTTGCCGCGATACAAATGCCCAAGCGGCGGCAGCACTTCAGCCGCGATACCGCGTGCGACCAGCAGCGTTTCCATCGTGTTGCAGGTGCCGTAGCGGTGCGTCTTCGCGTTGTCGCAGACAGTCAGCGCCTTGGTCAGGTCCGCGCGGTCGTCGACATACACGTGGCAGATGCCATCAAGATGCTTGATCATGGGCACGCGCGCTTCGTTCATGAGCCGCTCGATCAGGCTCTTGCCGCCGCGCGGCACGATCACGTCGACGTATTCATTCATCGTAATCAGCTTGCCGACCGCGGCGCGATCCGAGGTGGCCACCACTTGCACAGCGTCCTGCGGCAACCCGGCCGTTTCCAGCCCTTCGCCGATCAGCTTCGCCAACGCCGTGTTGCATTCCAGCGCTTCCGAGCCGCCCCGCAGAATCGTCGCGTTGCCGGACTTGAGACACAGCGCGGCGGCGTCGATCGTCACATTCGGACGCGATTCGTAGATGATGCCGATCACACCCAGCGGCACACGCATCTGGCCCACCTGAATGCCGCTCGGCCGGTACTTCAGATTGCTGATCTCGCCGATCGGATCGGCCAGCGCGGCGACTTGCCGCAAGCCTTCGACCATCGTCTTCAGCGCCTTGTCCGACAGCGTCAGACGGTCGATGAAAGCCGCGTCGAGACCTTTGTCACGCGCACGCGCTACGTCGCGCGCGTTGGCTTCCTTCAGCAGCGCGGCATCGCGTTCGATCGCATGTGCGACTGCTGCGAGCGCGGCATTCTTCGCCGCCGTGGACGCACGCGCCATCGCACGCGAAGCGTGACGGGCGCGGCGGCCGAGGTCGGTCATGTACTGGTCGATATCCATGGTGATTCTCGTGGTGCCGCGCACGATCACGTACAGCGGACAGGCAGAATTAGCGAAAGATCAAACGATTGTAAGTCGGGTAGCGGTGCTTTGCTTGCTGGAACAGCCGGAGGGCTCGGGGACTTGATGCTCCGCACCCCAAACGTCGGTGGTGCGAAACGTCATGAAGACACTGCCGGTGAGGCTCACCTTCTGGCGTCCCCACGCATCGGGCAGCGCGAAGCTGCCGCCGCAAGCCACGCAAATCAGACTGGCCTTCGCCCCGTTGCAGTTGCCGCGGGCCGAGGCCTTGGTGGCGGCGGCACTGGCGCGGCCCTCGGCGAAGCCACCGTCATGGCCAGTTCGAACAAGCCGTCCCACGGATCGGGCGGGGGATCGTTGCGATGATTGCCCGGCGTGCCGCCCGACAATCCCTTCACCTGCCGATCCAGGCGCGCCGCCAACGCGAGCGCCTTCTCCAGCGCGCTCTCGGTGACGCGCGACAGCGCCGGCCCGATGAGCCGCTCACGCGGCCCCCACACGCGGTTTTCACGCACCAGCATCGCAAGCGGCTTGCCCGCCGCGACGCCGCGCTTGATCCGCAACAGCGTACGCACTTCTTCGACCACCGCCCACAGCACCAGCACCGCTGCCTCGCCTTCGCCGCGCAGTCCGTCGAGCATGCGTGCCAGGCGGCCGACATCGCCCGCCAGCATCGCCTCGTTCAGCTTGAAAACGTCGTAACGAGCGACGTTGAGCACAGCGTCCTGAATCTGTTCGAAGCTCAACGACCCAGCCGGATACAGCAACCCGAGCTTCTGGATTTCCTGGTGCGCCGCCAGCAGATTGCCCTCCACGCGCTCGGCAATGAACGCCAGCGCACGCCGCCCTTCTTCGCCGGCGGCGACCCGCTGGCCCTGCGCCGCGAGCCGTTGACCCACCCAACCCGGCAACTGTGCGCGTTCGACCGGATCGATTTTCAGCGCGACGCCGGCCTCGGAAAGCGCCGTGAACCACGCCGACTTTTGCGTGGCCGCGTCGAGCCGCGGCAACGTGATCATCGTCAGCACGTCGTCGTTGACGGCGGCGGCGAGCGCTTTCAGCGCGTCCGCGCCTTCCTTGCCGGGCTTACCCGACGGAATGCGCAATTCGACCAGTTGACGGTCGCCGAACAGCGACATCGATTGACTCGCGCCAAGCAGCGAACTCCAGTCGAAACCGCGCTCGACGGTAAACACCGAGCGGTCGGTGAAACCGGCCGCTCGCGCCGTCGCACGAATCCGGTCGCTCGCTTCCTGCGCGAGCAGGTGTTCGTCGCCGTACACGACGTACAGTCCGGCGAGACCCTTGGCGAGATGCGCTTCGAGCGCGTCAAGTCGCAATTGCATGGCTACCGATCGGCGAGATTGAACAAGTACGCATGCAGCCGGGCGAACGCAGCACGACGCTCACAGCGGCGGGGGCGGCAACGGCGCACGCGGCGCAACCGCCGGCACGCCCTGGCCCGGCGCCGGATGCAGCGAGCGCACAAGCGACAGTCGGCGCGTGAGTTGATCGATCGCGTCGCTTTCCATGTCCGCGAACAGAATGTCGGCTTCGGCAGACTTGGCCTGCGAGTACTGGTCGCTGTAGGTCATCGCGCGGTTCAGCGCGATCACGCTCGGCGGAATCAGCACCGTGCCGTCCTTGCCCGTCAGCGAGTAAGTCATCGTGAGATTCATTTGATACTCTTCGACGACCCCCAGTGAGTTCAGCGTCAACGTGCTCGAGCCGCGGGCCTCGCTAATCTGCAACGTGGCGTCCGCATTCGCGACGGAATTGACCACCACGGTGTCGCTGCCGCCTTGCACCAGGCGCGTCAGCCGCGCGCCTCCCGCCGCAGAGCCGCCGGATATATAGAGTCGTTTGAATGCGTAGTCCTGCTGGCCGCGCAACTGGAAGCCGCAGGCGGACAACATCAGTACGCTGCATGCCAGCGTCAATAACGATCTGCGAGTCACATTCGCTCCTGGTTCGCAGTAGATTCCGCAGCGAGAGACAAGCGCCGCCGCACACGGCGGCGCTTGTCAGCTGTCATGTTTTCGTGCGCCGTCAAACGACCACGTTCACGAGGCGGCCCGGCACCACGACGATCTTCTTCGGCGCCTTGCCTTCGCTGAATTTCGCGACCATTTCGTGAGCGGCCGCGAGCTGTTCGATCGCGTCACGCGACGCATCTTTCGCCACCGTGATCGCGCCGCGCACCTTGCCGTTCACCTGCAGCACGAGTTCGATTTCGGCCTGTTCCAGCGCCTGTTCATCGACTTTCGGCCACGGGGCGTCGAGCAGCGAACCGAATTCGCCGGCGTAACCGAGTTCCTGCCACAACTGGAAAGTCTGATGCGGCACGACCGGGTACAGCACGCGCAACATGACGCTATACGTCTCGCGCAGCACCGCGGGTTGTGCGCCCTTCGCGCTGTCGAGTGCGTTGAGCATCTTCATCGCCGCCGACACCACCGTGTTGTACTGCAAACGCTGGTAGTCGAAATCGGCCTGCTTCAGCACGCTGTAGATCTCGCGGCGCAGCACCTTGTCGACTTCACCGAGTTGCGCGGCGTCGAACTTGCCGCCCGCGCGCAACGCAGCCTGGTTCGCGTGACCGAAGCTCCACACGCGGCGCAAGAAGCGGCTCGCGCCTTCCACGCCCGAACCGGACCATTCGAGCTGTTGCTCGGGCGGGGCGGCGAACATCACGAACAGACGGGCCGTGTCGGCGCCGTGCTGGTCGATCAGCAATTGCGGATCGACGCCGTTGTTCTTCGACTTCGACATCTTCTCGACGCCGCCGAGCACCACCGGTTTGCCGTCCGAGTTCAGCACGGCGCCGACCGGGCGGCCCTTGTCGTCGAACGAGACGGTGACGTCGGCCGGGTTGTACCAGGTCTTCTTGCCGGCGTCGCTTTCGCGGTAATACGTTTCGTTGAGCACCATGCCCTGCGTCAGCAGGTTCCTGGCCGGCTCACCGAACTTGACCAGCCCCATGTCGCGCATCACCTTCGCCCAGAAGCGCGAGTACAAGAGGTGCAGAATCGCATGCTCGATGCCGCCGATGTACTGGTCCATCGGCGCCCAGTAATCGGTGCGCTCGTCGACCATGGTCTTCGCGTCCGGCGCCGCGTAGCGGTAGAAATACCAGGACGAATCGACGAACGTATCCATCGTGTCGGTTTCGCGTTTGGCCGCGCCGCCGCAGGTCGGGCAGGTGCAATTCACGAATGCCTCGGACTTCGCGAGCGGGTTGCCCGTGCCGTCCGGCACGAGGTCTTCCGGCAACACCACCGGCAGATCTTTTTCCGGCACCGGCACGTCGCCGCACGTCGGGCAGTGGATGATCGGAATCGGCGTGCCCCAGTAACGTTGGCGCGACACGCCCCAGTCACGCAGACGCCAGGTGATCTGCTTGTCGCCGAGGCCGAGTTCCTTCAGGTCGGCGGCGATCGCGTCGACCGCCGGCTCGTAGGCGAGGCCGTCGTACTTGCCGCTGTTGATCAGCGTGCCGGTCTTGTCGCCGTACCATTCTTGCCAGGCTTCGGTCGAGAATTCCTTGCCTTCGACTGTGACAACCTGTTTGATCGGCAGACCGTATTTCTTCACGAACGCGAAGTCGCGCTCGTCGTGCGCGGGCACGCCCATCACGGCGCCTTCGCCGTAGCTCATCAGCACGTAGTTGCCGATCCACACTTCGACCTGTTCCTGCGTCAGCGGATGCGTGACGTGGAAGCCGGTGGCCATGCCCTTCTTTTCCATCGTCGCAACGTCGGCTTCGGCGACACCGCCGCGCTTGCATTCTTCGATGAAGGCCTGCAACTCCGGCTTGCCTTGCGCGAGCCGCGTAGCGAGCGGATGCTCGGCGGCGATTGCGCAGAAGGTCACGCCCATGATCGTGTCGGCGCGCGTGGTGAACACGCGCAGGCGCTTCTGCTCGCCGTCGATTTCATACGGGAAACCGAAGTTCACGCCGAAGCTCTTGCCGATCCAGTTCTGCTGCATGATCTTGACGCGCTCGGGCCAGCCGAGGCCTTCGAGGTCGTTGAGCAGTTCATCCGCGTACTGCGTGATGCGCATGTAGTACATCGGGATTTCGCGCTTTTCGACCAGCGCGCCCGAACGCCAGCCGCGGCCGTCGATCACCTGCTCGTTGGCGAGCACGGTCTGATCGACCGGGTCCCAGTTGACGGTGCCGGTTTTCTTGTACGCGATGCCCTTTTCGAGCATCTTCAGGAACAGCCACTGGTTCCACTTGTAGTAATCGGGGCTGCAGGTCGCGACTTCACGCGACCAGTCGATCGCGAGGCCCATCGACTGCATCTGCTTCTTCATGTAAGCGATGTTGTCGTAGGTCCACTTCGCGGGCGGCACGTTGTTCGCCATCGCGGCATTTTCCGCCGGCATGCCGAACGCGTCCCAACCCATCGGCATCAGCACGTTGTAGCCGTTCATCCGCAGATAGCGGTACATCACGTCGTTGATCGTGTAGTTGCGCACGTGTCCCATGTGCAGCTTGCCCGAGGGGTACGGCAGCATCGAGACGCAATAAAACTTGGGCTTGTCGGTGGTTTCCGTCGTCTTGTAGGCGTCGATGGCGCGCCATTGCCCTTGCGCGGCGGCTTCGACGTCGGAGGGAACGTATTTTTCGTGCATGGTGTGATGGGATCGCTGGGTTCGGTGCTTTCGCACCGGCCGCTTTGGTGCTCTGTTGGATGAAATGGCGTCGTTTCCCCTTCTGCCGGGGAAAGGGCTGATTATACCGTCCGCGGACGGGTGCGCCGCGTGCCGTGGTGCGCGGGATGGGTGCTGCCGCCGGCTACGACCGGCGCACTCGCTCGACCGTCGCTAATGGCTTGCGCCCGGCGGTGGCGGCTCCGTCACGAAGCCAATCCGCTCGAGGCCGGCCTGCTGGGCCGCGCCCATCACCTGGGCGATCACCTCGTAGCGCGTGGAGCGTTCGGCGCTTAGCTGGATCTCCGGCTGGTCAGCCTGCGCCTGCTTGCCCGCTTGCGCGAACTGCGCACGCATCTGCTGCATCGTGATGACCTTGCCGTTCCAATACAGCTTGCCGGCGGCATCGATTGAAAGAGCAATGGTGTGCGGCGTTTGCCGCGCGGGGGCTGCCGCGACTTTCGGCAGATCGAGCCGGATGGCGTGCGTGAATAACGGCGCGGTAATGATGAAAATCACGAGCAACACAAGCATCACGTCGATCAACGGCGTCATGTTGATCTCGGCCATTGGCGCGGCCGTCTGCTTTTTCTCGAGTCCGCCGAATGCCATGTCGCCTCCTTCTGTCTTCCAGACTCAGCGGTGCGCCTGAGGGGTTCTGGCCTGGGCTTGCTGAGGCTGGGGCCGGGGCTGCTCCGCCGGCGCGCATACATAGGCGTGCAGATCGTGCGCGAAACCGTCGAGTTCCTCCGACAACTGCCGCACCAGCCGCCCGAGCACGTTATAGGCGAGCACCGCCGGAATTGCGACCACGAGGCCGAAGGCCGTCATGATGAGCGCCTCGCCGACCGGACCCGCGACGTTTTCGATCTGCGCCTGACCGCTCGCCGCGATGCTGCCGAGCGCGTGATAGATGCCCCAAACTGTGCCGAGCAAGCCGACGAACGGCGCCGTGCTGCCCACCGAAGCGAGCAGCACCTGGCCGAATTCGAGCCGCCGCTGCGACGCGTTGAGCGCTTGGCGCAGCGCCCGCAACACCCGCTCGCCGCGCTCGACGCGGGCGAGCAGCGCGCCCGGAATGTCCACTTCGGCGGCATGCAGCGCAGCTTCGGCGAGCGGCGTGAAGATGCGCTCGCGGTCCACGCGCTTCAATGCCGCGACGCCCTCAGACAGCGTGGGCGCTTGCCAGAACTGCGCGATCGCCGGCGTGGCCTGCCGTTTGGCGCGCGTGAGAATCCAGCTTTTGACGATCAGAAAGCACCAGCTCGCAATCGACATAGCCAGCAGCACATACGCGACGCCATGCGTGATCGCGTCGCTGGTTTGCAGGTAATGGAGGATGCCGCTGCTGCCTGCCATCTGACCTCGCCGTGGGAAAGTGATTACAAGGGCGCGCCGGGTCCGCAACGGACCCGGGAGGCGCTCACCGCAGGCCGAGCACGTCCTGCATGTCGAAGAAGCCGTTCTTGTGGCCTTCGAGGAAACGCACGGCGCGCAGCGCACCTTGAGCGTATGACAGACGGCTCGCCGATTTGTGCGTGATTTCGATGCGCTCGCCGATGCCGGCAAACAACACCGTATGGTCGCCGACGATGTCGCCGCCGCGAATCGCCGAAAAGCCGATCGTGGACGGATCGCGTTCGCCGGTCACGCCTTCGCGGCTGTAGACCGCACAGTCGTCGAGATTGCGGCCGAGCGCATGGGCGATCACTTCGCCCATGGTCAGCGCGGTGCCGGACGGCGCGTCGACCTTGTGACGGTGATGTGCCTCGATGATTTCGATGTCGTAGCCGGTGGCGAAATGCTTCGCGGCGTATTCGAGCAGCTTCAGCGTCACATTGACGCCGACGCTCATGTTCGACGAAAACATGACGGCGATCTTGTCCGCCGCGGCGCGCAGTTGCGCTTTCTGCTCGTTGTCGAAACCGGTCGTGCCGATCACCATTTTGACGTCGTGGCGCTGCGCGGCTTCCAGATGCATCAGCGTGCCTTCGGGACGCGTGAAGTCGATCAGGTAGTCGGATTCGGCGAACACGCGTTCGATGTCGTCGGTGAGCATCACGCCCGTCTGTTTGCCGAGAAACGCGCCGGCGTCCTGGCCGAGCTGCGGGGAGTCCGCGCGGTCGAGCGCACCGGACAGTGTGGCGCCTGAATCGTTGAGGACGGTTTCGATGAGCATCCGGCCCATACGGCCCGATGCGCCAGCAATGGCAATTTTCATGGCTACGAGGGTTCGAAAGGCAAAACCCGGCAAATGCGGGCAAAAGCGGCGGCGGACAGCACGCCCGGGCGTCGCACCACAATGGGAAAACAGAGACCTGACGGGCACCGCGCGCAACGCGTTGCTCGCGCGCCGTGCCCGTCTTAAGACACGGACAGCTCGATTAGCCGCCCGTTCCCGAAGCTGCAGAAGAAGAGGTCAGCGGCGCATTATGCATCGAGCTGCCGTTACTGCTTTGCGGCCCCGTGGGTCCTACCGGATTGTCCTGCGTGCCCGGAGTTTGCGGCGGCGGCGGACGGTGGAACTGGAACTGCGGCTGGCCTGCGGAGGTTGGCCCTTGCGTCGGAATACCGCCACCGTTGGCGGTCGGCGCGGTGGAGCGCACCGACGACGGCGCCTTACCCGACGGCGATTGCACCGCATTGGTCACACGATTGGCGGCTTGCGCGGCTGCGGCGTTGGCATCCGTGGACGGCACGGCCGCCGCGGTGGCACCCTCGACGGACGGCGAGCGCGTGGTGTCCACGGCGACCGGCGCCGCGGCCGCCGGCGCGCTGGCGCCACTCGAGGCGCTAGCCACGTTCGGCACGGCGGCCTTCTTGCCGCGCTTGTCGCCGTCGATTTCCGCCAGCAACTCGAGGTTGGACGGCAAATCTTCGCCGCCCGACCAGCTGGCTAGGCGATCGCCCGCGAACATGACCACGAAGTCGCGCTGCTGCACGACGTTGGTCGAGCCGCGCTTGAAATAGAACACGTAGTCCCAACGGTCCGCGTGGAACATGTCGGTCAGCAACGGCGTGCCGAGCAGCTGGCGCACTTGAGCGCGCGACATGCCGACTTGCATCTGCGCAGCGGCCTCTTTCGAGACGAAATTGCCTTGCACCACCGTAATACGGTACGGCGTAATGCTCTGGGCAATGCGCTGCGTCAGGCTGTCGTAGGTGGAACATCCGGCAAGAACCGCGACAGTCGCAACAGCGATCAAGGTACCCCGCATGCGGCTCCCCCGGTAGATCAATTGAGATTTTGAAATCATTTCACTCACCGTGCGGGCCCGCTGACGAGCCGCGCGAGTTTCATTCCATCGAAGATGACCAGAACGGCAAAAACACATTACTATGAGAGCCCAGCATTGTACTCTAGGGATCCCTTGTCATGACCAATCCAACCGATCTCAAGAATATCGGGCTCAAGGCGACCCTTCCGCGCCTCAAAATCCTTGAGATTTTCCAGCATAGCCCCGTGCGCCACCTGACCGCAGAAGACGTCTACCGCAACCTGTTGCACGAAGAACTCGATATCGGCCTCGCAACCGTGTATCGCGTGCTGACGCAGTTCGAGCAGGCCGGCCTGCTCTCGCGCAGCAACTTCGAATCGGGCAAGGCGGTGTTCGAACTGAACGAGGGCTCGCACCACGACCATCTCGTGTGCCTCGATTGCGGGCTCGTCGAAGAATTTTTCGACTCCGAAATCGAGAGCCGTCAGCAATCCATCGCGAAGGAACGCGGCTTCAAGCTGCAGGAACATGCGTTGGCGCTGTATGGCGCGTGTACCAAGGAAAATTGCCCGCATCGCAAGCACTAGTGTGGAACTAGCGCGATGCCGGCCGCGTCGGGGTGCGCGGTCCAGCAGAAGCCAATGAAAAGACCCGGCCGATGAAAATCGCGCCGGGTCTTTTTTGCCTGCCGGTTTTTTACACGCGGGCGCGGCTGCCCTTACCGTCAGTCTTGCCCTACGCCACCCGCTCCGCGCGAGCTTCGAACGCCAGCCGCCACGGCTCGGACAAAGACAATTCGTCGCAGTTGGGCTGCTCGCCGCCACGATCGACCACCAGGAAATCGCTCACCTGATCGAGCGCCAGCAGCGGATGGTGCCATACACCTTTCGCGTAGTTCACGCCCTGCCAGCCGTTGCTCCAGAAGGCCCGCATCTGCGCCGGATCGAACTCGCCCGCCGGCGCGACGACCACCAGATACCCGCGCGCAGTTAAAGGCACGAAAGCCTGACTGCCCAGCGGATGCCGCTCCATCATCGTGATTTCGATCGGCAACGTGCGCGGCTGCGCGCGAAACAGATTGATCAGCGGACGGCCGCCGTTTTCCGTGACGTCGACGTTGGCGAGGTCGTGATAACGCTCGGTCGTGCCGCCGTTGATCGGGAAATGGCGCGCGCCGCCCAGCTCAATGACGTCGCCGAACGGCGCGAAGGCCGCGCGCGTCAGACGCTCCATCTGCAATGTCTTCATCGACGCGCCTCCGTTATGCGATCTCGCCCCACAAACGCAGGCGCGACACGCCGCCGTCCGGGAAGATATTGAAACGCACGTGCGTCACCGGTCCGAGCGACGCAATGTCGTCTGCGAACGTGTGCACGTGATCCATCTGCAGCTTCTGTTCGCCGAGCAGCACGGGCCAGAACATCGCCTGCGTGACGAGCGAATCGTCCGTGCCGCCCGTCACCGAGGCCGCCTGCAGTGAACAGCGATCGGGGAAATTGCCCTTGAAGTGCGCGGTGTCGACTTCGATCTTGCGAATCACGCCCGGCCGCGCAAGCGCGACGATCGCCCAATCATTGCCAGGCTCACGACGGCGTCGCGTTTCCCAGCCGTCGCCCATGTTGACGCCGCGCCCTGGCATCAGCATCTGCGAGGCCGGCCCGAAATGCTGGTTGTTCGCGGCGACGAGATAGGCGCCGTTTTCGATCGCGGCGAGGTCCAGCAGCGTGCCGCGCTCGACGCGCTCCCAGTCGCGCTTCGGTTGGCCGTACACGCGCAGACGCGCGAGACCGCCGTCGGGATACAGATTCACGCGCAGATGGGTAAAGGCACGCGTGTCGTTCACTTCAACGTAATGGTGCTGGTTGCCCTGCAGCGTGGTGGCCGGCACGAGCGGTTGCCAATCCGCGCTGTCGGGCGGAACGTCGCCGTCCACGTGACACGCGTCGATCGACGCAGCGGGCGGAAAGTTGCCGGTGAAGTGGCTGGTGTCCAGATCGACGCCGTGCACGACGCCCGGCCGCGCGAGCCGCACTATGCAATAGTCGTGGCCGGTGGTGCGCTTGCGGCGCGTTTCCCAGCCGTCCATCCACTTGCCGTGGTCGTCGTACTTGCCGGGGATGAACACCGCCGGTTGCGGCTCGAGCATGCGTTCTTTCGGCGCGAAGAATTCGTCGCTCGCGTGAAGCGCCTGCGCACCCAGACGCGGGTCGGCGAGGTTCATATAGCGACGGGTGAAAGCGGGAGCGTTGGGGTCAAGGATCGGATTAGCCATAATCTCAGTCAGTCGACGAAAAGTGAAGGAGAGCCGCGGCGGGTTCACTGCATCCGCCGGGGCAGAAAGCGCGCTGCATGAGCGCGCTGGATAGCGATGGATCAGGCGACAGTGCGACGTGATCGTGCGCTGTCAGACGGCCGGGGCATGCTCCACGACAGCGGACCCGGCAACGGTTTCTTCGCCGGCAGGAACGTAGCGCAGCGCTTCGTCACGGTTCAGCACGCGATGGGCGCGCGCCCGGTCGATATCGTTTTCCCACACGGCGACCACCACCGTGGCGACGCAGTTGCCGATCAGGTTGGTCAGCGCGCGGGCAATGCCAACGAACCAGTCGACCGGCAGGATCAGCACGAGGCCAAGCACGGGAATCGCCGGAATCGCGGACAGCGTGGCGGCCAGAATCACGATGGCCGAGCCGGGAATGCCGTGCGCGCCCTTCGACGTCACCAGCGACACCAGCACCACCACAATCAGATCGTGGGTCGACAGCGGCGTGTTGGTGGCCTGCGCGATGAAAATCACCGCGAGGGTCAGATAGATGGAGAAGCCGTCGAGATTGAAGGAGTAGCCCGTTGGAATCACCAGCCCGACAGTCGAATCCTTGACGCCCATCCATTCGAGCTTGCGCATGATCTGCGGCAGCACGGCATCGGACGAAGCCGTACCCAGCACGATCGACAGCTCTTCGCGCAGATAGCGGATCAGCTTGAAGATGCTGAAGCCGGCCAGCCGCATCACCACGCCCAGCACGACCGCCACGAACACCAAGCAGCTCGCGTAGAACACCAGCACCAGCATGCCGAGTTGCTTGAGCGACTCGACGCCATAGGTGCCGGTCGTGAACGCGATCGCGCCAAGCACGCCGAGCGGCGCGAGCTTGATGATGAAACCCATCACGCGGAAGAACACCTGCGAAAGCTCGTCGATCAAGCCGCTGACGCGCTGCGCCTTTTTGCCGAGCAGCGAGAGGGCCGAGCCGAACAGCACCGAAAACACGAGGATTTGCAGGATGTCGCCGGTCGCGAATGCGTTGATCGCCGTGTCGGGAATGATCTTCAGCAGAAAGCCGGCCGTGTCCTTGAGGCTCTTTGCGTGTTCGGTGTAGGTCGACAGCGAAGCGGGGTCGAGCGATTGCAGGTTGATGTTCATGCCGACACCGGGCCGCGTTGCATAAGCCAGCACCGCGCCGATCACCAGCGCAATCGTCGTCATGACCTCGAAGTAGACCACCGCCTTCAGGCCGACACGCCCCACTTTGCGCAGATCGCCGGCGTTCGCCATGCCGCTCACCACCACGCAAAAGACGATCGGGCCGATCACCATCTTGATCAGCTTGAGAAAGCCGTCCCCGAGCGGGCGCAGCGATTGGGCGAAATGCGGGAACACGGCGCCGATCACGATGCCCGCCACCAACGCGATGACGACCCGGCCAAACAGTGAATTGAAAAATTTCAACACGGCTTCCTCCTGGTAAAAATTCTCATCTGTTCAGACTGGTCCGACCAGTACTGTTATGGCAAATAGTAGGAAACCGATATACTGGCGTCAAGGGTTCGTTAAACGGTGTTTACCCGCTCTTTTTTCAGCGTTTCGGGGCCGGATTGCATGCTTTTGGCGGACTCGCCGTACGAGCACAGTGAACGCGTATTACAATGCTGGTCAGACCGCGCACCCAAGTGAGCCACGATGAAAAACGTTCCGCATACCGTTACCGATGCCGCCATCGCGACCATCCGCGAACGGATTGAAGCGGGCGTCTATCCCGTGAGCAGTTTGTTGCCCGCGCAGCGTCAGCTCTCCGAAGAGCTGGCGATCAGCCGCGCCTCGCTGCGAGAGGCGCTCTCGACACTCGAAGCGCTCGGTTTGCTGGTAATACGACCTGGTAAGGGCGTGTACGTGGAAAGTGCGCAAGCCACGGCCGCGCAATCGTGGCGCTTCGCGGCGCAGTCGTCACTGCCTGATACGTACCAGATGCGTTTCGCGCTCGAAGGCTTTATCGCGCGCATGGCTGCGCGGGCTGTCAGCGATTCCGACCTTGCCTGGTTCGAAGACAACATCGCCGCCATGCAGACGGCGCTCGCCTGCGACGAACTCGATGAAGCCGCCCGCCTCGACTACGACTTCCACATGCGCATCGTGAGCATTGCCGGCAACGCGGCGATCGAGTCGATCCTGAGCAGCGCTGCGGAAATAATGAAGGAGAGCCAGCGGATGCCGTTCTATCGGCGCGAGTTGGTGCTGTCCACGTACACCGAACATCGGGCGATTCTCGACGCGCTCACGGCGCGTGATTCCGCGGCGGCAGGCAAAGCAATCGAAACCCATATCTCGAACGCCGCCCAGCGCGCCGGCGTCTATTTCCCCACGCCGCAGGCGTAAAAAAGCCGCTCCGAAGAGCGGCGGTTTTTCTCTGCCCTACTATGCGGCGAGCTTAAAGCCAGCCGCGAGGGCAAACGAAGCAAACCAGCTTACTTCGCGTTGGCCAGCGCCACAGCCGTGTCCAGCATGCGGTTCGAGAAGCCCCACTCGTTGTCGTACCAGCTCGACACCTTCACCAGACGACCCGACACCTTGGTCAGCGTTGCGTCGAATGTCGACGAAGCCGGGTTGTGGTTGAAGTCGATCGAGACCAGCGGCGCCTCGTTGTAGCCGAGGATGCCCTTCAGCGCGCCTTCCGAGGCTTCCTTCATGATCGCGTTGACTTCTTCGACCGTCGTGTCGCGTGCGGCGATGAACGACAGGTCGACGACCGACACGTTGATCGTCGGGACGCGAATTGCGTAGCCGTCCAGCTTGCCGTTCAATTCCGGCAGCACCAGGCCGACTGCCGATGCAGCGCCCGTCTTGGTCGGGATCTGGCTGTGCGTGGCCGAGCGCGCGCGGCGCAGGTCTTCGTGGTACACGTCCGTCAGAACCTGGTCGTTCGTGTACGCGTGGATCGTGGTCATCAGACCGTTCACGAGGCCGATTTTGTCGTTCAGCGGCTTGACGAGCGGTGCCAGGCAGTTGGTCGTGCAGGATGCGTTCGAGATCACCGTGTCCGATGCCTTCAGCACATGGTGGTTCACGCCGTAGACGATCGTTGCGTCGACATCCTTACCGCCCGGCGCCGAGATGATGACCTTCTTTGCGCCACCCTTGATGTGCGCGCTCGCCTTTTCCTTGGTCGTGAAAAAGCCCGTGCATTCCATCACGACGTCGACATTCAGTTCGCCCCACGGCAGTTCTGCCGGGTTGCGGTTGGCCAGCACGCGGATCTTGTCGCCGTTGACGACCAGGTAGTCGCCGTCCACCGACACTTCGCCCGGGAACTTGCCGTGCGCGGTGTCGTATTGCGTCAGGTGAGCATTGGTCTTGGCATCGCCAAGATCGTTGATGGCGACGATTTCAATATCGTGCTTCTTGCCGTTTTCATAGAAGGCGCGCAGCGTGTTGCGGCCGATCCGGCCGTAGCCGTTGATTGCGACGCGAATCGTCATGGTCTATCTCCTGATGGCTGAAAAAATACGTCCATGTTCGTCTGTCCTTCCGGCTCTGCCGCACGTGGGGTGCGCGCAGCAGAGCTTTGCCGAAGATCAGCCGAGTGCGGCCTTAGCCGTCTCCACCACGTGCTCGACGGTGAAGCCGAAATGCTTGAACAGCACGCCAGCCGGGGCCGATTCGCCGAACGTGTCGATGCCGACCACGCCGCCTTCCAGACCCACGTACTTGCGCCAGAAATCCGTCACGCCGGCTTCGATCGCGACGCGGCGCACGCCTTGCGGCAAGACGCGTTCGCGGTACTCGGCGTCCTGCTTGTCGAACACCGTGGTCGACGGCATCGACACGACACGGGCCGCGATGCCTTCGCGAGCCAGCGGCTCAACCGCGTTCAACGCCAGTTCGATTTCCGAACCGGTGGCGATCAGGATGATCTTGCGCGCGACGATCTCGTCGTTCCAGTCGCGCAGCACGTAACCGCCCTTCTCGATGTTGGCGATCTGCGCATCCGTACGCTCCGAAAACGGCAGGTTCTGACGGCTGAAGATCAGGCACGACGGGCCGTGATGCTCGACCGCGTGGGTCCAGGCCACCGCCGTTTCGACCGTATCGGCCGGGCGCCACACTTGCAGATTCGGGATCAGACGCAGGCTCGCGACGTGTTCGATCGACTGGTGGGTCGGGCCGTCTTCGCCCAGACCGATCGAGTCGTGCGTGAACACGAAGATCGACGGCGCTTTCATCAGTGCTGCCACGCGCAGCGCGTTGCGGCTGTAGTCCGAGAACGTCAGGAACGTGCCGCCGAAAGCCTTGAAGCCGCCGTGCAGCGCGATGCCGTTGATCGCGGCGCTCATGCCGAATTCGCGCACGCCGTAATTCACGTAGTTGCCGGCAGCCTTGCCTTCAGCGTTCACACGCACGGGCTTGGCGGCCTTCCAGTTGGTCAGGTTCGAACCGGTCAGATCGGCGGAGCCGCCGAGCAGTTCCGGCAGCACGGCCGACAAACCTTCGATAGCCTGTTGCGACGCCTTACGCGTCGCGACCGTTTCCGCGCGTTCGTTCGCGCCGGCGATGATGGCCTTGGCCTTTTCCTTCCAGTCGGCGGGCAGTTGCTTCGCGTCGCGGCGCTTGAATTCAGCGGCTTCCTGCGGGTATTTGGCCGCGTACGCTGCAAACGCCTTATCCCAGTCGGATTCGATGCGCGCGCCGGCTTCCTTCGCGTCCCACGCCGCGTAGACCTCCTGCGGAATCACGAACGGCTCCCATTTCCAGCCGATCGCTTCACGCGTTGCAGCGATTTCCTTGTCGCCGAGCGGCGCGCCGTGCGAGTCGTGGCTGCCGGCCTTGGTCGGCGCGCCTTCGCCGATCACGGTCTTGCAGCAGATCAGTGTCGGCTTGTCGGATTGCCTGGCTTGCTTGATCGCGGCGTCCACCGCGTCGACGTCATGGCCGACCACGTTCGGGATCACGTTCCAGCCGTACGCTTCGAAGCGCTTGGGGGTGTCGTCGTGGAACCAGTGAACCACTTCGCCGTCGATCGAGATGCCGTTGTCGTCGTAGAACGCGATCAGCTTGTTCAGCTTCAGCACACCGGCGAGCGAACAGGCTTCGTGCGAAATACCTTCCATCAGGCAGCCGTCGCCGACGAACACGTATGTGTGGTGGTCGACGATCTTCGCGTCGGGCTTGTTGAATTCGGTCGCGAGCAGCGACTCGGCGAGCGCCATGCCGACTGCGTTCGCCAGCCCCTGGCCGAGCGGGCCAGTGGTCGTTTCGACGCCCGGCGTGATGCCGTATTCCGGGTGGCCCGGCGTCCTGGAATGCATCTGGCGGAAATTCTTCAGCTCTTCGATCGGCAGGTCGTAGCCGGTCAGATGCAGCAGCGAGTACAGCAGCATCGAGCCGTGACCGTTCGAGAGAATGAAACGGTCGCGATCGGCCCACTGCGGGTTCTTCGGGTTGTGGCGCAGATGGCGCGACCACAAAGCCACGCCGATTTCGGCCATGCCCATTGGCATGCCGGGGTGGCCGGAATTCGCTTTTTGAACGGCGTCCATGGACAACGCACGGATTGCGTTGGCCATCAGGGAGGTGGGTGCAGAAGACGGGGTCGGCATGTCGAGTCCGGAGACAGAGTCAGAAAGCGGTGCGCGCTTGAGGCCCGGGAGCTCGGCGGCCAGTTCGCTTCGGCGCACGGTGCGGCGCCGGGAGACGCGAAACGGGCAGAGCAAACGGACAAGGCTGAAAGCGTGACATTCTAACAGAACGTTAACCCGCGCCCCGTGCGGGAAGCCGCCCGGATGTGCGGTCGCACGCGCTCGGCAGGGCCACGCCGCACTTGCGCCCATTACAATTGGGCAACCTCAACCCACCGCGCTCCGGATGGAGCCTGCCCGTTCGTGAGCGCTCCCCTGCTGTTCCAACCGAGTCCTGATGCCATCTACGGATTTCCGAATGCGCGGCGGCTGGCGAGCGTCGATTCGCCCTACCAGCGTATCGAGGTTTGGCACACGCCGCAGCTCGGCCGGCTTTTCACGCTCGACGGCCGCCCGATGACCTCCGCCGGCGACGAATTCATCTATCACGAGTGTATGGTGCATCCGGCCGCGCTTGCACACGCGTCGCCGCGAGCGGCGCTGGTGCTGGGCGGCGGCGATGGCGGCGCCGCGCGGCAACTGCTGAAGCACCCGGGTATCGAACGGATCGTGGTGGCGGAACTCGATGCCGAAGTCGTGCGCCTGACCCGCGCGTATCTGCCGGACGTGCATGGCGGCGCTTTCGACGATCCGCGCGTCGAGCTGGTGATCGGCGACGCCGCGCATTACGTGGCGGCGACGGCGCAGGCAGCGGCGGAATCGGCAGGCGTCCCGGGTCGGCCACCGGCACCGGCTTCGGCTTCGGCGCAGTTCGATCTGGTCGTCTTCGACCTGACGCCACCGGATTCACCTGCCGCCGGCCTTTACACGCCTGACTTCTACGCGCAGCTCAAACGCGTGATGAGCCCCACAGCCGCGCTCTCCGTGCATCTCGGCTCGCCCTACTTCCATGCTCAACGCATCGCCGGCCTGCTCGACGGTCTGCGCGACGCGTTCGCTGTCGTGCGCACGATGTGCACCTTCATCCCGCTCTACGGCTCACTCTGGATGATGGCGACCGCCAGCGACACGCTCGACCCGGCGGCGCTCACCGTCGAAGCACTCGCCGAACGCGTTGCCGCGCGTCGAATCGACTCGCTTGAGCATTACGACCCGGCCCTGCACGCAGGACTGTTCTCGGCATCCCGGTCAGTGCGAGATAAACTAAGTCAATTCTTAAAGCCATCAAGCTAACGCGTGGGCAAAATGCACGGTTGGGTCGGCGCGCGCTATCAGGGTATCGATACGCGACCGCCCGCCTGGCCTCGCCGCATACGTCACGCAACCCCTGATCCGGAGAACCCCATGACCGCCTCCCGCCCAGCCGGTGTGCCCTGGTTGACCCCCTATCTGACGGTGCGCGACGCACGTGTCGCGACCGCGTTCTTCGAAGCCGCATTCGGCTTCGAGGTACGTGACAGCGTCCAGGACGACGGTGTCGTCATGCATGTCGAGATGACCTATCAAGGTCAGTTGATCGTGATGTTCGCGCCGGAAGGCGCGTTCGGCTCGGCGGCAAAAACACCCAAAAGCGCGGGCGCAATTGCGCCGCAATCGTTCTATGTCTATGTCGACGATGTCGACGCGGTTTACACGCGGGCGCTAGCCGCCGGCGCAAAATCGCTGAGCGAGCCACAGGATCAGTTCTGGGGCGACCGGTTTGCCCAGGTCGAAGATCTGGACGGCTACCGTTGGGCGCTCGCTCGCCACCTTTCCTGAACCAATGAGTATTTTTCTGATGCCTCGCTTCTTCGTCGGTACGCCCCTCAAGCCCGACGACATCATGCCGCTCCCCGATGACGTCACGCGCCACATTCTGGTGCTGCGCTTGCAGCCCGGTGATTCGATCGTGCTTTTCAACGGCGAAGGCGGCGAATACAGCGCCGAACTCGTCGAAGTCGAACGCCGCTCGGCCAAGGTAAGAATTCACGAATTCCGCAATATCGAAGTCGAAGCGCCCTATCACCTCACCCTCGCCCAAGGCATAGCCGGTGGCGACAAGATGGACTGGCTGATCGAAAAGGCGGTCGAACTCGGCGCCTCGTGTTTCGTGCCGCTGACCACCACGCGTAGCGTCGTGCGGCTTTCCGGCGAACGCGCGCAGCGAAGGCACGTGCACTGGCAAGGCATCGTGCGCGCGTCGTGCGAACAGTGTGGGCGCAACCGCCTGCCGGAAGTCATGCCGGTGCGCGAGATCGCCACCTGGCTCGGCGCGCTGCCCCGTGCGCCTGAAGAGGGCGAACTGCGCATTTTGCTGTCGCCGCGCGCCAGCATCAGCTTTTCTGCACTGCCCGCCAATCCGCCGTATGGGCGTGTGACCGTGCTGGTCGGCCCGGAGGGCGGCTTTTCCGCCGCGGAAGAAGCCGCTGCGACCGATCACGGATTTACCGCCGTCGGTCTCGGTCCGCGCGTGTTGCGCACTGAAACCGCGGGTATTGCGGTTTTGTCGGCGCTGGCCGCTCGCTGGGGCGCCTGGTAAGCCAACCTGCGCCGTCGGCCGGGGGGCTCTGTCTTTGACAAGCTTTGACAAGCGAAGCGGCCCGGCGTCGGGCTAACGCTCTGATTTGAGCGCCAAAAAGCAAAGGCCCGCCGGATTGGCGGGCCTTTCTCTTTCTTTGTTACGGCAAGCGGTGCTCAGGCAAATGAGTAAAACACCCGGAACGCGACCTTGCGTTCGGCCCAGAACTCGGCCGCTTCGCGAAACACATCCAATAGCGTCTCCCGCCCTTCCTTGTCGAACTTTTGCGCGACCGGCAGTTGATCGAGCACGATCACGAAGCCAGGCTGTGCGCCAGCCTTATGAACCAGATCGGTCAACGAATCGTAGAGCGCGTCGTAATTCTTGCCGAAATGCTTCGGAAACAGGAACGACGTCGCGATGGTCTCGAGCACTTCCTGTTTGCTTTGCGCATTCGCCGTGTACGCATACAGAAAGTGCTGGCCCAGCTGGTTGGCCTCGTCAGCGAGATCCTGCACGCGAAACGCGCGGATCGACTGTACGATGTTCGGTCGTACGGTCTTGAAAAGACTCATGGGCTCCTCGTTCGATGAAAGCACAGTGCTGGCTTCGCTCTGGTTATCCCGGCCCTGGACGCCGGCACGCATCTTCATGACGCGCTGGAACAAATTGCCGTCGCCGGCCGCGAAAAGATCCGTCGCGACTCCGGAGTCGTGCGCGTAGACGTTGTCGCTCATGCCGTTCATCCCGATGTCATTCAACAATACGATTAAAACTGGTGTAGTGGTCGTCCGAGTAGTAACAGTTGTCGATCCGCTTTAGCGGACCTCCGCAGACGATGCGACGCGCCCCGCGGTTACGTGAGCGAGGCGTGGGAACGGTGTATTCGTGGTAGTAGCCGCGCCGGTGCGACGGCAGCAACCGTTCACGATTGCCGAATACGATGCCGTCCTTCTCATACGGGTAAGGCCCGCCTGCGGCAATCAAGTTCAATGTATTGACCGCTTCGCGTGGTAACTGCGCCGCCGCGATAGTGCCCTGCACCTGCGCTTGTGTATCGACGGGTGCCGTGTAGTCGCGCGCAAACGCGCCAGGCACGGAGCCGGACAAAGCGCAGAGCGTCAAGGCACCTATCAGCCCGCCTTTAATGCGCAGCCACTTGCGTGCCATGAATCAAGGTTCCCCGCTGTTAGATCACGAGTTTGACGACCATGAAAGTCGTAAGGGTATCGCTAAAGCCCCCCGGAATCAACGTTCGCCAGGCAGGCAAAAGCCTCCAATCGCGCGGGAAAGGGCCACTGGACAGGCTTTGACGACTTTTGACAGAATATTTAGCCTAGACAGGCTAAACTTAACTTGATGGCGCGAACGGGGACCTAAGCTCACCGGAACACACGCTGCGCCGCTCGTCCCGCTGGTGGGAGCCTTGGGGCTCCCGGCAGTCTCTCGGAGGCGGAATAGTTTTATTCGGCCTTTTTTTGGGTGGCTATCCCCAGTTCACCCACAGGCGTGCCCTTGGCGGGCACGCCTTTTTTTTGCGTGGCGCTCCGTCAGCCGGCGCCATACTTCGGCCCGATTCAAGGATCAGCGGGCCGCGATTACGTCTGCAACCAGCAGCGCCGTCATGTTGACGATGCGGCGAACCGTGGCCGAAGCTGTCAACACGTGCACCGGCTTGGCCGCGCCCAGCAGCATCGGGCCGATCGCAATGTTGTTGCCCGCGGCGGTCTTCAGCAGGTTGTACGAGATGTTGGCCGCATCGATGTTCGGCAGCACCAGCAGGTTCGCGTCGCCTTCGAGCGTCGAGTCGGGCAGCACTTCGCGGCGCAGATTCGCGTCGAGCGCGAGGTCGCCGTGCATTTCGCCGTCCACTTGCAGCTCCGGCGCGCGCTCGCGCAGGATCGCCAGCGTGTTGCGCATTTTCTGCGCGGTCGGCGCATTGCTCGAGCCGAAGTTGGAATGTGACAAGAGCGCAACCTTCGGTTCGATACCGAAACGGCGTACTTCTTCGGCAGCCATGATCGTGATCTCGGCCAACTGTTCCGGCGTCGGATCGACGTTCACGTGCGTGTCGACCAGGAAAATCTGGCGATTCGGCAACACCAGCGCATTCATCGCCGCGTAGACCGCGCAACCTTCGCGCTTGCCGATCACCTGGTCGATGAAGTGCAGGTGACGATGCGTCGTGCTGACCATGCCGCAGATCATGCCGTCGGCCTCGCCCTTTTCCACCAGCATCGCGCCGATCAGCGTGGTGCGGCGGCGCATTTCGAGCTTCGCCATCTGCTGGGTGATGCCCTTGCGGGACATCATTTTGTAGTATTCCTGCCAGAAGTCGCGGTAGCGTTCGTCGTGGTCGGTGTTCACGACCGTGTAGTCCTGCCCCGCGACCAGACGCAGACCGTAGCGCGCAATGCGCTGCTCGATCACCGCCGGACGGCCGATCAGGATCGGCTTGGCGAGCTTTTCGTCGACGATGATCTGCATGGCGCGCAGCACGCGCTCTTCTTCGCCTTCGGCGAACACGATGCGCTTCTTCTCCGGCTCGACGCCACGCGCCAGCTGGAAAATCGGCTTCATGGTCGTGCCGCTGTGATACACGAACTGCTGCAAATGCTGTTCGTACGCTTCCATGTCCTCGATCGGACGCTCGGCGACACCCGAATCCATCGCGGCCTTCGCGACGGCCGGCGCGACCTTGACGATCAGGCGCGGGTCGAACGGCTTCGGAATCAGGTATTCCGGACCAAACGAGAGATCCTGAATGCCGTAAGCCGTCGCGACGATATCGCTCTGCTCCTGGCGCGCCAGTTCGGCGATCGCGTTGACCGCCGCGATTTCCATTTCACGCGTGACTGTCGTCGCGCCGGCATCCAGCGCGCCGCGGAACAGGAACGGGAACACCAGAACGTTGTTCACCTGGTTCGGATAGTCCGTGCGGCCCGTGCAGAGCACCGCGTCCGGACGCACTTCCAGCGCCAGTTCTGGCAGGATTTCCGGCGTCGGGTTGGCCAAAGCCAGAATCAGCGGCTTTTCAGCCATCTGCTTGACCATCTCCTGCTTCAGCACGCCGCCGGCCGACAAGCCGAGGAAAATGTCCGCGCCGCCGATCGCCTCAGCGAGCGTGCGGGCTTCGGTTTCGCGCGCGAAGCGCTCCTTGTCCGGGTCCATCAGTTCGACGCGGCCCTTGTAGACCACGCCGGCCAGGTCGGTGACGGTGATGTTTTCAAGCGGCAAGCCAATGTCGACCAGCAGATCCAGGCAGGCCAGCGCCGCCGCGCCCGCGCCGGACGACACCAGCTTGACCTTCTTGATGTCCTTGCCAACCACCTTCAAACCATTGGTGATCGCCGCCGCGACGACGATCGCCGTGCCGTGCTGGTCGTCGTGAAAGACCGGAATCTTCATGCGCTTGCGGCATTCGCGTTCGACGATGAAGCAGTCCGGCGCCTTGATGTCTTCGAGATTGATACCGCCGAAGGTCGGCTCCAAGGCCGCGATCACCTCGACCAGCTTGTGCGGATCGGACTCGTTCAGCTCGATATCGAACACGTCGATGCCGGCGAACTTCTTGAACAGGACGGCCTTGCCTTCCATGACCGGCTTGGAGGCGAGCGGACCGATATTGCCGAGACCCAGTACCGCCGTGCCGTTCGTGACAACGCCGACCAGGTTGCTGCGCGCGGTGAAACGTGCGGCATTCAGCGGGTTTTCGACGATTTCCTCACACGCGAATGCAACGCCCGGCGAGTAGGCCAGGGCGAGGTCGCGCTGGTTGATCATCTGCTTGGTCGGGGCGATCGCGATCTTCCCGGGGGTCGGGAACTCGTGATAATCGAGGGCGGCTTCGCGGAGTTTGCTATTGACGGGAGTCGACATAAGGCGGGCTTCGAAGTGCGGATTAGAATAGACGTTCGACGGCATTGTAGCCCCAATTGCCGGCTCAATTCCTTCAATACGGGTACAACTGCCGCGACTGAAACATAGCGAAAGGTTGACGTGGCGTGCCTTGCGCCGGCCACGAGTTGAACTGGAGTTGAGTACGAATCGAGTGTTTATCCGTTGGCCTTTCCCTACAATGCGCGCCGTTAGCGGCTTTTCGCTGCACTTATTCGCTCACCCATTGCCACCATGCTCTCCGAGTTCTCGCTGATCGACCGTTTCTTCGCGCGCCGCGCCGCCGCGCCGCCGTCCAACCCCGCAGACGGCTCGCTCGGCATCGGCGACGACTGCGCGCTGCTCGCGCCCCGCCCCGGCGAAATGCTCGCGATATCGACGGACATGCTGGTCGAAGGCCGCCACTTCTTCGCGGATATCGATCCGGAGGCACTCGGTCACAAGGCGCTCGCCGTCAATCTGTCGGACCTGGCGGCAATGGGTGCAAAGCCGCAGGCGTTCACGCTGGCGTTCTCCTTGCCGACGGCGGACGAAGCCTGGCTGGCCGCATTCAGTAACGGGCTCTTCGCGCTGGCCGAGCGCCACGATTGCGCGTTGATCGGCGGCGATACGACGGGTGGCCCTTTGAATCTGTGCATCACCGTATTCGGCAGCGTGCCGCCGCGGGCAGCCCTGCGCCGCGACGCCGCGCAGCCGGGCGACGACATCTGGATCTCCGGCACACTCGGGGACGCGCGAGCCGGCCTGGGTGTGCAGCGCGGCGAGTGGTCCGCGGATGCCAGCGACACGGCAACGTTTCGTCGCGCCCTCGAGCGCCCGGAGCCACGTGTCGCGCTCGGTCTCGCGTTGCGCGGCATCGCGCATGCCGCACTCGATCTGTCGGACGGACTGGCTGGCGATCTGCTGCATATCCTTGAGCGCTCCACGATGCAGGCCACCGTCGACGTCGACGCCGTCCCACGCTCCGCCGCGCTGCGCCGCCTCTCGCCCGAGGTCCAGCGGCGCTGCACGCTGGCCGGCGGCGACGATTACGAACTGTGCTTCACGGCGCCGGTTGCGGCGCGCGCTTCGGTTGAAGCAGCCGGCCGCAAAGTGCCTATACCGGTCACCCGCATCGGTACAATAAGCGCTCTTCAAACGGCGGCCGACCGCCCGGCGATCGGCTGGCGCGATGCCGACGGCGCGCCGCTTACCCTGACGTTGCAAGGCTTCGACCACTTCCATGCAGACTGATCCCCCGCTGGGCCCCGCCGACGATCTTGTCGGCAATCCGCAGCCCAAAGCGCCCGATCCGCGCGCGCCACGTCCTCAGCCGCGCCGCGCCACCGCGCGCTTCATGTTGTCGCATCCACTGCACATTGTGTCGCTGGGCTTTGGCAGCGGTTTGTCGCCGGTTGCGCCGGGCACGATCGGCACGCTGTTCGCCTGGGCATCGTTCGCCGTCTTGAGCCGCTATCTGACCGTGATCGAGTGGGGCGTGCTGATCGTCGCCGGTTTTGTCGGCGGCATTGCGATTTGCGGTTTTACCGCGAAGAAACTCGGCACCGACGATCCGTCGCCGGTCGTGTGGGACGAAATCATCGCGTTCTGGCTGGTGCTGCTGATGGTCACGCCGGTCACGCTGATTGGACAGTTCGGGGCGTTCGTCGTGTTCCGCTTCTTCGACATGGTGAAACCGCCGCCAATCGGCTATTTCGATCGCCGACTGAAAGGTGGCTTTGGCATCATGTTCGATGACCTGGTCGCCGCGTTTTTCACGCTGCTCGTGATTGCCCTCTGGCGCATGTCGGTCTAGCCGGTGCCCGTCGGCCAACGCTCGCAGGGCGCCGGCCGCCGCCGCGCCGCAGTTCCCCGCTTTCCGGATTGACACCATGCCTACCGATTCCGTGGTTCACCAGCTCGCGATTCGCGTGAGCAACCGCCTGCGCGACGAGCGCCTGATGCTCGTCACCGCCGAATCCTGCACGGGCGGCATGGTGGCGACCGCGATCACCGATATTTCCGGCAGCAGCGGCTGGTTCGAGCGTGGCTTCGTCACGTATTCGAATCAGGCGAAGTCCGAAATGATCGGCGTGCCTGCCGATCTGATCGAAAAGCACGGCGCGGTCAGCGAGCACGTAGCGCGCGCGATGGCCGAGGGCGCGCTGCGCAACAGCCGCGCGCAGGTGTCGCTGTCGATTACCGGCGTCGCCGGCCCCGGCGGCGGCACTGAAACCAAGCCGGTCGGCATGGTGTCGTTCGGTTGGAGCAACCGGCTGCATACCTCGGTCGAAACGAAGATCTTCAAGGGCGACCGCGAGAGGATCCGCGTGCAGGCGGCCGCGCATGCCTTGCGCGGCGTGCTGGCTCTGCTCGACGAGCGCGAACATTAAATCAGCGAAACGCGTTGATCCGGTCACGCGTTGCCATCGCGGCTTTCGCCGCGGCCTCGGCGAAATCGTCGTCCTTGCCGGCATAGATAATCGCCCGCGACGAGTTGATCAGCATGCCGGCGCCGTTTGCCGTGCGGCCGGCATTCACCGTGGCCTGAACATCGCCGCCTTGCGCGCCGATGCCGGGAATCAGCAGCGGCATATCGCCGACGATCCCACGCACCGCTTCAATTTCCTTCGGGAAAGTTGCGCCGACCACGAGACCCAGTTGCCCGCTCGCGTTCCACTTGTTCGCCGCCAGTTGCGCGACGACCTGATACAGCGGACGCCCGCCCGTTTCCAGGAACTGCAGATCGGAGCCGCCCGCGTTCGACGTCCGGCACAACACGATCACGCCTTTGCCTTCGTGCTCCAGATACGGCTCGATCGAATCGAAACCCATATACGGATTCACCGTCACCGCATCCGCCTGATAGCGTTCGAACGCCTCACGCGCGTACTGCTCGGCTGTACTGCCGATGTCGCCGCGCTTCGCGTCCAGAATCACCGGCAGTCCCGGGTGGTTCGCATGAATATGCGCGATCAGCTGTTCGAGTTGGTCTTCCGCGCGATGGGCGGCGAAGTACGCGATCTGCGGCTTGAACGACGACGCATACGGCGCGGTCGCATCGACGATGGTGCGGCAGAAGTCGAAAATCGCCTCGGGACGGCCCGCGAGCGCGCCCGGGAATTTGCCGGGCTCGGGGTCGAGGCCGACGCACAGCAGCGAGTTCGTGCGCTGCCAGGCGTCGTTGAGTGTCTGGGTGAAATTGGACATGGTGAGTCTCGCGGCGAGCCGATAACGGAAAGAGGCGCGTATTTTACCCGTCCTGCTCGCCCTGCTATTGCTTGCGCCGCGAACCGCGTGTGCCCGGCATCGAGCGCAAACCGGTCCGTTCGACGGTGAAGCGGAACGTACGAGTCAGCCGCTCGCCGCGTCTTAGCATCGTCATGCCGTTTTCACACGCGCCGCCGGCCAGGTTCATCGCGTTGATCGGATGATCGACCGGTTCGAAGCAGAAGAAGTCTTCGCCGGGTGGCGTGTACAGCACGTAGTAGTCAGTGTCGGCGGCGATATTCAGCGACAGACGGCGCTTGGGCCACACCACCGCCGCCTGCCCGCTCCAGCCCGTGAATGCATGATTGACGATGGCTTCCGGCAGCGGATACGCGACGCCGAATTGCCAGGCGGGTGGCGCCGGCACGTGACGTACCGGCAGCCAGTCGTCGCCGGAGAGCCAAAGGCCGCCGGCCGCCGCCGATAGTTCGGTATCCGCATCGCGCACGAAAAACGGATGCACGCCCAACCCGAACGGCAATGCCTCACGACCGGCGTTTTCGATTTCCAACGTGACGACGAGCGTGGGTCCGTCCAACGTATAGGTTTGCGTCGCGCGGAATGCATACGGTTTGCCGTCGTGGCGATCGAGCGTCAGGCGCACGTTTTCGCGGTCCGAATCGGCCACCTGCCATGCGGACAGCCAACCATCGCCATGAATCGGCAACGGTTCGTCGGCGCGATTGCACGGCACCTCGACACGCCGCCCCGCCACACTGAATTGGCCGCCGCCGATCCGGTTCGAATACGGCAGCAGCGGATAGCAGGCCAGCTGATTCGGCTGGGTATCCGCGGCGACGTGGCGGCAGCGCCGGAAGATCGGCGTGAGCGCGCCGTCGTTGCGCCAGTCGAAACGGGTGACGCCGCCGCCGAGCGTCGGCGCGACATCGAGCCGCAGATGCGCATTGGCGAGCGTAATGCACGCGAGCTCACCACCGCTCGCTTCGCCGACCGCCACCGCCGACGTACTGGGCCCCGGCAGCACCGGATTGGCCGCTGCGTTGAGTCGCGCGCGTCGGGTCTGGGAAGAAGCGGAAACAAGATTCGGAACAGTCATATCTGGCTCCATCGAGAGGCGGGGGACGTTGCCGTCATTGCTGACGGATGCTGTAGGGCGATTTTTTGAACCGGTCGCCTCTGGGTCCGAACTGCATGCTGCCGATTTGCTGCCACTGGGTCTGCGACGTCAATTTTTTGATCCACATTCAAAGTCACTGCTCGACTGCTCTACGCTGCTGCCTCGACACCGACGCTGCGTCAAATTGCGCTATGCGGGCGCGCCCTGGAACACCGGCTCCGGCAAACCTCGTCGGCCGGGCGTCGCGATGAACACGCCACCGGCACGAGAATCGCCGGCGAGCGCAGCAGCGTCGAGATCGGCGCGCGCGCTCGTGATGTACAGCGTGCCTAGTTGCTGCCGTCCCGAAGGAAGCCTCCTTGAAGGACCGCCGAACGCGACGCAGCTCGGCTGCGCAGTCGGCACGTCGACACGCTCGGTTTCCACGCCATCGGGGCCGTACCGCACCACTCGTCTGCCACCCCATTGCGCGTTCCACAAGCCGCCGTCGCGGTCGACGGTCGAGCCGTCGGGCTCACCAGTGGCGTCGGTCAGTGTCGTGAACAGGCGGTCGTTGTCGATGCTGCCGTTCGCGCGATAGTCGCAGACGCGAATTTCACGCGTCGGCGAATCGCAGTAGTACATCGTCGCGCCGTCGGGACTGAACGCGATGCTGTTCGAGATCGCCGGCGCGGGTAACGGCAGACGCTCCAACGACAAATCATGATTCAGACGATAAAACCCGCCGACCGCTTGCAACGGCGAGCCTTCGTCTTTGGTACCGAATACAAAGCGCCCCTGACGGTCGCAGCGGCCGTCGTTCACACGCGTGTTCAAGCCGGGCTCGATATCGACGATCCGGTGCGTCTCGCCGGTTGCCAGATCGAAGAACGCCAGATGCGTCGCCAAACCGAGCAACAGGTAGTGCGGATCGGCACACAGCGCAAATGTGGCGAGCCGCTCGGGCATGCGCCAGAACATGATGCGGCCGTCGCCCGGGTCATGGCGCCACAGGCGCGCGCCTTCGATATCGGTCCAGTAGAAGCGGCCCGATTTCGCGCACCACGTGGCGCCTTCGCCGAGCGTGCATTTCGTGTCGAGCAGCAGCGCCGCGCGGTGCGTACGCAAACCCGCACGCGCGCCCGCGCTCACGCCCAGCCTCCGTCGACGACGATGTCCTGCGCGGTGATCATCCTGCTATCGTCGGCGGCGAGGAACAGCGCCATGCGCGCGAGGTCGGCGGGTTCCAGTTCAGCGTCGATGCACTGACCTTCCTTGATCGAGCGACGGCCCGCGTCGTCGAGCCACAAACGCTTCTGCTTCTCCGTCATCACCCAGCCCGGCACCAGCGTATTGACGCGGATGTTGAAGTGGCCAAGGTCGCGCGCAAGGCCGCGCGTCAAACCCTGCACCGCCGATTTCGACATCACGTACACCGGATAGCCGCCGTTTTTCAGCATCCAGCTAATCGAGCCGAGATTGATGATCGAACCGCTGCTGGCGGCCTTCATGTCTTCCATCACTGCCTGCGCCGCGAAGAACTGGTGACGGATATTCACCGCGATGCCCGCGTCGAACGATTCGGCGGTCACTTCACCGATCGTGTGACGTTTGTCGTTAGCCGCGTTGTTCACCAGCGCCTGAATCGGGCCGAGCGCGCCCTTGACGTCGGCGATCGCTTTTTGCAGTGCGTCGACATCCGTTAGATCACAGGGCAAGAACAGCGGCTTGTGCTTCGAATCACCGAGTTCGTCGGCGAGTGCTTCGCCCGCGGTCGCATCGATATCGAAGAAGGCGACGCGCGCACCTTGCGCCGCGAAATGCTCGACGAACGATGCGCCGATACCGGTCGCGCCGCCCGTAATCAACACCGTTCGGTCGACGAGACTCGGATAGCGGGCAAACGCCTTATCCGCGAGACGGTCGTTTGCATTGGCCGGTGACGACATCGTTCGATTCCTTTTAGAGCAAGTGAGTGAGTGCCGGGTCGAGTCGCGGATTCAGTCCCGCGAGCCGCGGTTCTTCAACTGGTCGAGCAGCACGGCGGCCAGCAGGATCGCGCCACGCACGAGGTATTGATAGAACGCGTCGATGTTCATCAGGTTCATCACGTTCTCGACCGTACCCATGATCAGCACGCCGATCACCACGCCCGAGATCGTCGCGCGACCACCGAGCAGCGACACGCCCCCCAGCACGCAAGCCGAAATCACGTTCAGCTCGAAACCTTCCGCCGCATTCGGCTGACCCGACGTAATCCGCGAAGCCAGAATCACACCGGCCAGCGCGGTCACCGCGCCCTGAATCAGGAAGATATAAACGCGTGTGCGTTCGACGTTGATACCGGCAAGACGCGAGGCTTCCGGATTGCCGCCGATTGCCAGGGTATTGCGGCCGTACACGGTCTGGTTGAGCATCACGCCGAACACGATGAAGCACAGCAGCGTGACCCAGATCGGCAGCGACACGCCGAAGAAGCTCAAACCGCCCAGCGCGATAAACGTCTCCGACGACACACCGACCGCCTGCCCGTGCGACACGATAAAACCGAGACCGCGGACGATTTCCATCGTCGCCAGGGTTGTAATCAGCGCGTTGATGCGCAGATAGGCGATCACCGCGCCGTTGACGAAGCCGATCACCCCGCCTGCCGCCACCGCGGCAATGATCGCGATAAACGTATTACCGGTCGCGTTCAACACCATCGCGCACAAGACGCCGGCGAACGCGACCGTCGAACCTACCGACAAGTCGAAATCGCGTGACGCGAGGCAGAACATCATCGTGCACGCGACCATGCCGATCTGCGAGATCGACAGCGCGAGGCCGAGCATGTTCTCGATCGAGAAGAAGTGATCGACGGTCAGCGACATCGTGACGAACATGATCACAAAGATCACGATCAAGCTGTACTCCGTGATCTGCTGCCACCATTTCGCCTTGTCGTTCGACTGCGGAATCAGCGCTTCGGCCGCGCCTTTGGCGGCTTGTTGCGCGAGGTTTTCTCTGGCTTGCATTTTGAAGACTCCTCCCGTTCCCCACGGGTTGCCGGACTTTCGTCCAAATAATGTTCAGGCCGCCTGACTGGCGGCGGCGGTTGTGGGCAGCGCGGTCGAGCTCTGCGGCAATGCGAGGCCCAACACAGATTGTTCCGTTGCGTCTTTACGCGCCAGCTCGCCGGAAATCCGTCCCTGGCGCATCACGACAATCCGGTCGGACACACCGAGCACTTCCGGCAATTCCGACGAAATCATCACGATCGCGCAGCCGCGTTCGGCGAGCTGATAAATCACGTTATAGATCTCATGCTTCGCGCCGACGTCGATCCCGCGCGTCGGTTCGTCGAGAATCACCACTTTCAGATCCGGCTCGGCGAGCCAGCGCGACAGAATCGCCTTCTGCTGGTTGCCGCCCGACAGGAAGCGAATCTTCTGGCGCCGGCTCGGCGTCTTGATTTTCAGCAGTTTGATAAAACGGTCCGCGGTTTCCGCTTCTTTCTTGCGATCGAGGAACATGCCCGCGCGCAGATAGTGACGGCGGCAACTGATGTTGATGTTCTCCGACACCGTGGCCATCGCGACAATGCCTTCTTCCTTGCGATCTTCCGGACACAGCACGATGCCGTGTTTAATCGCTTCGCCCGCGCTGCGCACCTTGATCGGCTTGCCGTCGAGCATCAGTTCGCCGCCCTTCTTGCGATCGGCGCCGTACACGAGGTGCATCAGTTCGCTGCGGCCCGCGCCTACCAGACCGAAGAAGCCGACGATCTCGCCGCGCCGCACTTCGAAGCTGGCCGGTTGCGTGAGCGCATGGCCTTCGATCGCTTTCGCCGCGAAGCGCACTTCGCCTAGCGGACGCGCTGAATAGCTGTAGATGTCGGCGATTTCACGTCCGACCATTTCGCTGACGATGGTGTCGCGCGAGACGCCTTGTAGCGTGGGATGCGAAGCGATCTTGCGGCCATCGCGGAAGATCGTGCAGGCGTCGCACAGCTCGTAAATCTCGTCCATCCGGTGCGAGATGTAGATCATCGCGCGGTTGTCGGCGCGCAGGTCGCGCACCAGCTTGAACAGCACTTCGGTCTCGCGGTGCGACAGCGAGCTGGTCGGTTCATCGAGTGCGATCACACGTGCGTTACGCAGCAGCGCCTTGCAGATTTCGACCATCTGTCGTTGCGCGATCGAGAGCTTGCGCAGCTTCGCATTCGGATCGAGCCCCACGCCCATCGCTTCGAGCCGTTCGCGCACGAAGCGTTTCGCTTGGCGCTTGTTGACCCAGCCGAGCGAGTTCGGCAACTGGCCGAGCAGCAGATTTTCCGCGACCGTCAGATCGGGCACGTATTGCAGTTCCTGGTGAATCACCGCGATCCCCGCCGCGATCGACGAAGCGGCGCTCGTGAAGCGCACCTCGTTGCCGTCGATCATCACGCGGCCCGAATCGGGCTGGTATTCACCGCCGAGAATTTTCAGCAGGGTCGATTTCCCTGCGCCGTTTTCGCCCATCAGGCCGTGCACCTGGCCGACGTTGACGTCGAAGGACACACCGTCGAGCGCGCGCACGCCTGGAAAGACTTTGCCGATATTGTCAAAACGTAGCGTCGCTGACACTTCGCCTCCTGTGTCGATCAGAGTTAGCGCTTCAGCGCTTACTCTGATCCCATACAAAGTTGTCGATCAGAGTTAGTGCTTTAGCACTTACTCTGATCCCATACATAGTTGTCGACCAGAGTTAGTGCTTCAGCGCTTACTCTGATCCCATACAAAAATGCCGCACCGGCGGTTCACTTCACTGCACCGCGGTAAAGGACAACTTACTTCGATGCAAGGCCCATCTTTTCGCGCACCTCACCCACGTTGGCACGCGTGGCCAGCATGCCGGTCGTCAGCGTGAGCATCGGCGGTTCCTTGCCTTGCGTGATCCAGTCGTACATCAGCGTCGAGGTTTCTTCGCCGTGACGCTTCGGGCTGATGATGACCGTGCCGTAGAAGCCGGTCGGGGTGGGCTTCTTGAACTCGTTCAATGCCGAGTCAGAACCGCCGATGCCGATACCGATCATGTTGTCCGCCTTGAAACCGCGGCCTTCCGCTGCGCGCACCGCGCCCAGCACGCCTTCGTCGTTCAGCGCGTAAGCCACCCAGTGCTTGAAGTTCGGGTTCTTCGTCAGCGCGATATTGGCGGCGTTGAAGGCGTTTTCCGTGTCGGTCTTCGCTTGCGGCGCGGCGATGATGTTCGCCTTCGGGAAGCCGGCGGCGATCAGCGCGTCGGTCGCGCCGCTGGTGCGGTCATGCGCGGTCGGCAACTGTTCGTAGGTCACGTCGATCGCGCCCACATCTTTCATGTCCCAGCCGCGCTTCTTGATTTCCGCAGCCAGGCCGTCGCCGACCTGCTTGCCGATGTTGTACGCCGAGATGCCCATATGCGGCACCGATGCGATCGGCTTGCCCGCGCCGTCGACCAGACGATCGTCGACCGTCATCATCTTCAGGCCGTCGGCCTTCGCCTTGGCGACGATGCCCGGGCCGAGCTTGACGTCGGGCGTGCAGATCACGAAGCCTTGCGCTTTCTGAGCCGACAGATTGTCGATGGCGCTCATCACCTTCTCACCCGACGGTGCGCCGATCTTCACCAGCGTGAAACCCTTCTCCTTGGCGGCCATTTCGGCGAACTTCCATTCGTCCTGGAACCACGGTTCTTCCGGCTGCTTCACGAGGAAGCCGATCTTGACCGGATCGGCGGCTTGCGCGACCGGTGCGTTGAAGAGCACACCCGCCGCCGCTGCTGCCAGCGTGAGGAAAATTCTTCGTTTCATGATGCGTGTCTCCTGACTAATTGATAACGAGAAGGTATCGGCCGCGTCTTCTTGTACCGGTTGTGACACACGCGGCCAACGCGTCGTCCGGTGTACTGTTGCGCCCCTGCGCATCCTCATGCTGCGTGCTGCGTACTGCAAAATCAGTCGTGATACAGCGCCGAGCGCCCGCCATCCACGGTGATGCAGGTGGCGTTGATGAACGGCGCTTCGTCCGATGCAAGGAACACCGCCGTCATCGCCACTTCTTCCGGGCGGCCGATGCGCTTCATCGGTTGCAGATCGAGCGTCGCTTGCTGCGCGGCGGCCGGATCGGCTTGTTCGTTCCACCAGTCGTGCGTCAACTGCGTTTCGATATAACCCGGCGCAATCGCGTTGACCCGCACGTTGCGCGGCGCGTACTCGATCCCGAGCGCACGCGTCAAACCGAGCACGCCGTGCTTCGCCACCGGGTACGGAAAACATCCCGGAATGATCTTGAACGCATGCGTCGACGCAATATTCACTATGCTGCCCGCGCCGCGTTCCACCATCCCCGGCAACACCGCGCGACAACCATTCCAGACGCCGTCGAGATCGACTGCGAAGCAGCGGCGCCAGTCGTCGTCGGTCATCGTCAGCGGATCGCAGAACACGTTGATGCCGGCGTTGTTGATCAGCACGTCAAGCGCGCCGAACGCCTGTTCGGCCTCGCTCACCGCGTGCTGAACCGAAGCGGATTGCGTCACATCCGTCTGCACCGCCAGCACGCGTCCGCCGGTTTGCGCCTTGATCTGCGCCGCCGTCCGCTGGGCGGTTTCGATATCCAGTTCAGCCAGCACGACCGCCGCGCCCTCACGCGCAAACGCCAGCGCGATGGCCGCACCGATGCCGCGCCCAGCGCCCGTGATCAACGCAACCTTGTCGGCGAGCCGCTTCATTTCTTTGCGCCTGCTCGAGCGATGCGCAAACCGTTGATGAACGCCCTCGCGTGCGAAGCCGTCACCGCCACGCTCTGACCCGGCTTGTACAGCGCCGAGCCGAGCCCGAAACCGTTCGCGCCGGCGCTGAGAAACGGGCCCATGTTGTCCGGCGTGATCCCCCCGACTGGCACCAGCGGCACTTGCGCCGCGATTACCGCGCGCCACGCCTTCACGACCTGGCAGCCGAGTTGTTCGGCGGGGAACATCTTCAGCACGTCCGCGCCGTTTTTCAGCGCGATGAAAGCTTCGTTCGGCGTCGCCACGCCCGGCGCGCACGCCATGCCTTGCGCTTTCGCAGCACTGACGACTTCCGGATCGCTATGCGGCATCACGATCAGTTCGCCGCCCGCCGACTTCACGTCGTTGACGAAACTCGGATGCAGCACCGTGCCCGCACCGATGATGGCGTCGGCCGGCAGAGCCTTGCGGATCGCCGCGATGCTGTCGAACGGTTGCGGCGAATTCAACGGCACTTCGATGATGCGAAAGCCGGCTTCGTACAGCGCCTGGCCATGCTCGGCCGCATCGGCGGGCGTCACGCCGCGCATGATCGCGATCAGCGGACAGACCTCGAACGCCGCGATCAAACCCGCGTGGGGCATGTACGGAGCGGGCAGATTGATGTGAGGTTGCATGTCGGTTCCTTGTTTCATGAGCGGCGGCGCTGCCGGTTAGCCGACGTGCGCCGCTTGGGGCGCGGGATTGACGAGCCCCGCCTGGATGGCGATGCGCCACAAACCACGCTCGGTCGCGTGCTTCACCAGCACCGCTTGAGTGCAGCTGAATTGCGCCAGCGCGAGGCGATAGCGTTCGCATAGCGCTTCATTGCCGATCAGGCGCAAGCGCTGCCCGACCAGCGAGTTTTGCTGCTGCGTGAGTACGGCTTCGAGGCCCGCCAGTTCGTGCCCGATCAGCAAGCCCGACAGATAGTCCGGCTGCTGCTCGCGCGACAGTTGTCCGGTGAGGCCGAGCGTGCGGGCGCTGAATACGGTCGCCAGCATGCCCGTCTGACCTTTGTCACGGGCGATGTTCACGCCATGCAGAAACGCATCGATATCCGGACGATCCGGCGTGGTCATCGTGCGGCCGAGGATGGTGTGTTCGCGCAATGCCGCGAACACTTCACCGGTCATGAAGGTATAAAAACGTTCGATGCAGCCGGCCTTCACGACGGCCCATTTCGCGTGGGTGCCAGGTAAGCCGATCAATGCACGCTTACCGCTATCTGCGGCGTTGGCATCCGGGCCGAGCGCGCCGAAAATCTGCGTTTCTTCGCCGCGCATCACGTTCGGCAGTTCACCACGTTGCAGGACGCCTGGCACGATGTGCAACGCCGCGCCGCACGCGGCTTGTACGCGGACGATCCCGGCAACCAGCGCATCGGCGCTCGCCGGTACGTCGACGTATGGCGCGTCGACCCAGCCTTGCGCGCTGCCGACCATGCCGGCCGCGATCACCGGGACGGCCGGCGCCCGTTCGAGCCAGGCCCCGCATGCGTCATCGAACGCGGCATCGAAGCCGCCATGCTCGGCGCTGCGCGGCAAATTCATGATGCCGGCCGTCGAGGCGCGCATCGCCAGTACCTTGCCGGCTGCGTCGAAAAGATACGCGCGCAGCGACGTCGTGCCCCAGTCGAGCGCGATGAGCGCCGCGTGCTGGAGGGTCGCGTCGGCGGCCACCGCGGCGTCATTCACCGGGTTGACCGCTTGCGTGAGAGAACCCGCTTGCTTCATCGCTTGATCCTGCGGGTTGTCGGCTGCGGAGCGCGCCAGCCGAGTTCTTCCGAGATTGCGCGCGCTTCGCGCTGCACGACCGGAATCAGTTCATCCATGCGTTCGAGCGGCATATACGGAATCGTGCTCGCCACCGACAGCGCCGCGACCACCGCACCCGACGCATCACGCACGGGCGCCGCGACGCAACGGATCGACGCTTCGTTTTCTTCGAGGTCGAAGGTGTAGCCGCCGGCGGCGTAGTTGGTCATGCGCTGCATGAAGGTCAGCGCGTCTGGGCGGTTATCCGGCTTGAAAGTGACGCTGGCGAGCGCGCGCCGCGATGCTTCGAAGAGCGACTGCCAGACGTCGGGCGTGAGGTCGAGCATCATGGCTTTGCCGATACCCGTCGACGCCAGCGGCATCCGGTGACCGACGCGCGAGCGCATTTCGAGCCCACGGGTGCCGGGAATCTTGTCGATGTACAGCACGTCGTCGCCATCGCGCACGCCGAGGTGGATCGTATCGAGCGTCTGCTCGGCGAGCGATTCGAGATGCTGGCGCGCGACGGCGGTGAGCGGCATCTGTTCGAGCGCGATGGTGCCGAGTTCGATCAGCTTCGGACCGAGCAGATAGCCGCCTTGCACCTGACGCAGATAGCGCGCCTGCACGAGGCTGCTCACCAGCCGATGAGTGGTGCTGCGGGTGGTGCCGAGTGCGGCACCGAAGGTGCGCAGATCGCGCACGCCGGCGGCGGCGGCTTCCAGAATCGCCAGTCCGCGCAGGAGCGTTTGCGTGCCGGCTTGTTGCGGCGTGACGTCGAGCAACGTGCTGGGCAACGCGATTTCGTTTGCCACGACCGGTTGCGCGCTGGAGCGCGGGGCTTTGGCGGCGTGGGGCTGCTGCGGCGTGGCGCGGGACACGTGATCGGCTGACAGCGCCAGATCGGCTTCGGACTCACTTGCGACGTGAGTGGGCATCGCTTTGTTCATGGCGATTGGCTTTTGAGGTGGTTTTTTGCGCTTACAGCGCGGGGCCGGAGAGGGAGCCTGTTTTGCTTGCGGCGCGGTGAGTGTCGCGTGTGTCGCAGGCGTGGGGGTGCTGCCTTTGGGTCTTAGGCATGGTTGGGCTTTGTCTCCGGATTTTTCTTGCTGCCGCTATTCCGTGGGTAGTTTTTCTGGCTCACGGTGCGTGTTGGATTGGATTGTAGGGCGGTTTTTTGGAAATCTCCAATATGTGAGTGTTGGATTCATATAATGGGATTTTGCCTTGCCGGGGGCTGGTTTTTGCTTGCGTGCTCGCTGGGGTGGGTTTGCTTTTGATTGCCTTGCGGGCATTGGGTTTTCTACCTGCGGTAGCGCCTTCTCACTGCTTTGTTTGTCTCGCGACGGAGCGCTGGGTGGTGCTCCTCGAAGCTGGAGATTTTCTTGATTTGTTAGTGGTCTATTAGCGTCGCCCCTGTGCGGGGCGGCACCTACTTTTCTTTGCCTGCTGCAAAGAAAAGTAGGCAAAAGAAAGCAGCTCAAACCGCTAATGCTAAGCGGCTCCCCCGGCTTGGAGGGGGTAGTGGCCCCGTGGAATCCGGGCCCTCGTACCTTCAACCCCAAGTGACAAAGGTGTCATCAGCTCCCACTCCGCACTACGTGCGTCGCGGACGGGTTTGCATGGGAAACCAGGGGCTTCGTTTAAGGATGGTGGAGGCCTTCTGCTTTGCCTCGGCGTGGCGCTTCCGCACTCAAGGGTCAACCCGCACCCTGAATGAAATGTAGGTGTGTCGCAATCGCATGCAGTGGCGATATAACGGCGAGTCACGATGTCGGGAAAAACGCGAACGCAAAACGCAGCACAAGGTTTTATGAAGTACACTTCGGCGCGCGCAGCGCCGCCGGAAGTATGACGCCCTTGTCACTAGCGCCGAATGTGCGAGAACACAGATTCCACGGAGCCACTACCATTCGCTGACTGCGGGAGCCGCTTAGCAATTAGCGGTTTGAGCTGCTTTCTTTTGCCTACTTTTCTTTGCAGCCGGCAAAGAAAAGTAGGTGCCGCCCCGCACAGGGGCAACGCTAATAGACCACTAACAAATCAAGGAAAGGCCAACACCACAAGCCCCCAGACAAAATCGCCAAGCAGGCAAAAACTAAAAGCAAAAAGCAAAAAACCACCACCGCAGGCAGACCATTAATGCCGCCGCCAAAGGCAAAAAAAAATCAATCTGGCAACTCAGCCGCCCCCATCCGCCGCGCAATCACGCGCGATCGTTGAGCGAGATACCCCGAGCCCCTGTGCTCATCAAAATACTTGGGCTGCGGCAACATCACAGCCAAACGGGCCGACTGCGCAGCAGTCAATTTGGCAGCAGAACTCTTATAGTAATAATGCGCGGCCGCTTCAGCACCATAAACCCCATTCCCCCACTCAACGGAGTTGAGATAAATCTCAAAGATCCGCTCCTTGTCCATCAAGGTCTCGAGCATCCAGGTAATGATCAGCTCCTGCCCCTTGCGGATATAACTCTTCTCCCGCGACAAAAACAGATTCCGCGCCAGTTGCTGGGTAATCGTCGAGCCGCCACGAACAATCTTGCCCTTGGCCTTATTCCGCTCCCACGCCTGCAAAATGGCGTCGGTCTCATACCCGTTGTTATTAACGAAATTCGCGTCTTCGGAAGCAATAATCGCCCGCTTCAAATTGCGCGAAATCTGGTCGTACGGCACCCAGGTATGCTGCACCGAAAGATCAGGCCGATCCTCCGACAATCGCCATGCATCCGACCGCATGAAAGCAGTGGTCTGCGGATTGACGTAATTCCACACTGCGATCTGCGCGAAGTAGAACGCCTGTGTCGCAAGCCACGCAATCGCCGCCACGGCGCCCAGATAAACCATCCATCGCACCGGACCTGGCCGGCTCGCGCGCCGCGTTGCTGTCATCGTGGTATCAGTCCTCGAGCCGGGAAGTTCCGGAAGATAAAACGGCGGTCTATGCGTGCGACGGCGCCGCCAACAGCGCTCGCAACTCGGCCAGCACCGGCGCGCCATCAGGCCGTACGCCACGCCACACGTAAAACGATTCGGCAGCCTGCTCGACCAGCATGCCGAGACCATCGGCGCCGCGCGCGCCCAGCTTCTGCGCGTGCTCCATGAACACCGTCGGGTGCGCGCCGTACATCATGTCGTAGGCGAGCGTGCCGCTGCCGAACGCGCGGTCGTCGCACTCGGGCAACGAGGCGTCCAGACTCCCCGCCGTCGCATTGACGATCACGTCGTAGGTGCCCGCTTCGATCGCTCGCGCGCTGCCGCCGGTCAGGCGGCAAACGGCGTCGCGCGCGGCTTGCGCGAACTGGTCGACCAGCGCTTCAGCCTTTGCCGCCGTGCGGTTGACGATCGTCAGCGTATGCGGTGCGCGGTCCAGCATCGGCAGCACCACGCCGCGCGCGGCGCCGCCCGCGCCCAGCAACAGAATGCGCGCGCCCTTCAATGAGACGCCGAGATTCACTTCGATGTCGCGCACCAGCCCAAAGCCGTCGGTGTTGTCGCCGTAGACGCCGCTCGCATCGAACCGCAAGGTGTTCACCGCGCCCGCCGCCGCCGCGCGCGGCGACAGGGCGTGAGCGAACGCGTGCGCGTCGAGCTTGAACGGCACAGTGACGTTCATGCCGCGTCCGCCCGCTTCGATAAAAGCGCGCACGTGCGGCACGAATGCATCCACGGGCGCGAGCAAGTGGCCGTACTCGACGGGCTCGCCGGTCTGCGCGGCGAAGCGGCCATGAATAAACGGCGATTTGCTGTGGCTGACCGGGTTGCCGATTACCGCATAACGGTCACGTGATTCACCCGTGCTCATCGTCCGGGCTCCGCAACCTGCTGCTGATCCGCCGCTGCGCCGCTTCCGTCATCACCGCTTTCGGTGGCGCCTTCCGCGGCCGCGCCGCCGTCGAGGTCTGCTTCGGCTTGCGCCTCGGCTTCATCTTCGGCGCGCTCATCGGGCGCGTCGATGATGTCCTCTTCACCCTCGTCGGCTTCCTCAGCTTCGCCGCCGCTCGTCACCGTCGGTGCGTCGAGCACGTGCAGCAGGCGCACGGACGCTTCGACGGTCAGTTCGTCGAGCGACATCACTTCCATCTGCAAGCGGGTACCACGCGCATGCACGCCGAGGCCCGGCACATGCAGCAGCAGCGGGATTTCCTCCAGGCGCACGAGATCGCCCTTCACCACCGACGCCACCACCTGCTTCCGGTTCTCCTGCTTCAGCCAACGCAAACACCAGAAATACTCCATGCGGCGCTGGTGATCGGCGTACGCGGTGTAGGTGTCGTCGAAACCTTGCACGACGGCGAACAGATCGGCGTCCTTCGGCTTGAACGGCGCGGCCAGTTTCGCGGTTACACCGTGCTGCACGCAGGCGAGCAACTGCCATTGGTTCACGAGGTCGACGTAACGGCGCAGCGGCGACGTGCTCCACGCGTATTGCGTGACGCCCAGGCCTTCGTGCGGTGCCGCATTGGTTTGCATGCGGGTGCGCTTCGGGCCGGTCGGCGCGCCGAACGCGCGCTGCGTACGATAAATGCCCGGCACGCCGTGGTCGTGCAGGAACGCGCCCCACGACGAATTGGCGAGAATCGCCAGCTCGGCAACGATCGTGTCGAGCGGCGAACCGCGTCGGCGCGGCGTGATCGTGACGTGCTCGCCTTCAACGTAGAAATTGAAATCGGTATTGCGCTGCACTTCGCGGCGCAGTCCGTAACCAGCACGCGCGGTTTGACGCTTTTCAAACAGCGCCTGCGCGAACGGCCACAGCACGGCAATGTCTTCCTTGTGCGGATAGTCGCCGGTGCCGGCGGCGAGCGCCTCTTCGTTGACCAGTTCGTCGAGCGTGTTGTGGCGCAGATTGTTCTTGACGAACACGCGCTCGGCGCGCGTTTCGCTCGCCACGATTTCCTGCGTCTCGCGGTTGATGATCACATACAGCGACAACGCGGGCCGCAAGCCGCCTTCAGCCAACGTAAACGCTTCGACGACGCTATCGGGCAGCATCGTAATCTTGTCGCCCGGCATGTAGACGGTGGACAAACGCGTACGCGCGATCGCATCGACATCGTCGCCACGCGCGATACCCAGCGCCGGCGCGGCGATGTGCACGCCGATCCGCACGCGGCCGTCGGCGAGATGCTCGACGGAGAACGCATCGTCGATTTCAGTGGTGGTGATGTCGTCGATCGAGAACGCCTCTACATCGGCTTCCGGCAGATCTTCCGGCAACGTGCCGACCGTGACCGGCGGGAATCCGGTGCCGTGCGGGAAAAACTCGGAGAGGAATTTCGCCTCGTGCAGCGCCCGGGCCGACGGAATGCCGCCGCATTCAAGCATTAGCCGCGCCTGCGAAATGCCGCGCGCCGCTGCCGCGCCTTCGAGCGCCTTGTATTCGATCGTGTTCTTGTCGGGCCTGGTGAGCAAAGCGAGCGCCTTGCTGCCACTGAAGCCTTCCGGCAGACGGCCTGCCTTCAGTTCCTCTTCGAAGCCAGCCTGCACGAGCGCCTGCTGACGCTTGCGTTCAAGCCCGGCGAGCGCCATCTTGAGTTGCTCCTGCGGCGCTCGCTGATACATGCCGCGACCTTTGCGGCGGAAGTACACCGGCGCGCCGTGCATGCGCAGCACCAGCGCCGCGCGCTCGATCGAGCCGAACGCTTCGCCGAAGTACTCGGCGCCCAGCGCGGCAAACGGGAATTCGTCGTCCGGCGCGCATTCCCACAGGAAGTCCAGATCGATGTCCTGCGCGGCGGTGTCCGCCTGCTGCATCAACTCGCCGGCGGTCGGCTTTTCAAATTCGATCAGTACATCTTTCGCGCGCACCTTGGCGCGCCGGCCGCCCGGCAGCTCGACCTGAAAAGCGTCGCCCTGGCGCGACAGCACGCTGCCCGCCTTGAAACTGCCCGATTCCTCGAAGAAAACGTTCACTCAATACTCTCGTTCTGACTTGCATCTGCCGGGCCGGCCGATGGTGTTCGGCTATCGGTCACTGCGTGCGCGGCACGGCAACGTGTTCGTGGTAGGGGATCCGCGGCGCAATACGCACGCGCCGGCGGCGTGAATCCGGTGATCCGCAACGGCCTCGCTGGTTGATCGTCGGAACTGTCAGGCCGCCTCGCGCGGCGCCGGCGGCTCGACGTCTTCGGCATCGCAAAAGGCCAGTACCTCGTCGACGTATTGCGCGAACTCGCTGATCGCGTGGTCGCTCCCTTCGATCAGCGTAGTGCGTGCGCCCGGATAGTGCGCAAGCATTTCGCGGTAATCGAGCACTTCGTCGCCGGTGGCGGCCATCAAATAATAGCGTTCGGGGCGCGTGATCGACGCGACGCCAAGCGCGCGCAGCTCGTCCAGATGATGCGGTTCGACCGTGATACTGCCGCCGCCGTGCCACAACGGCTGCTCGCCGAGATACGCGCTCAGATCGCGCTGCGGCACGACCGCCGGGTTCAGCAGCACCGCCGGCCAGCCGTGCTTCTCGGCGAGATGCGTGGCGAAGTAGCCGCCGAGCGAACTGCCGATCACCGTCACGCGATTCGTCCCGGCAGCGGCCACCAGCGATTCGGCGAGCGCCACGGTCTCAAACGGCGAAACCGGCAGCATCGGGCAGCACCATTCGTCGCTGCGGCTGAGTTCGACGAGGCGCGCCGCCAACACGCGCGCCTTGAACGAATTGGGTGACGAGCGGAAACCGTGCAGGTAAAGGATCACGAAACGCCTCGCGCGGAGAGTGCGTCGAGCAGTTTCTGATGCACGCCGCCAAAGCCGCCGTTACTCATCACCAGAATCTGGTCGCCGGGGCGCGCCGCGTGGACCACCGCTTTGACCAGCGCATCGAGATTGTCGAAAGCCTGCGCCTTGCCGCCGAGAGGCGCGAGCGCTTCGCCGAGATTCCAGCCGAGTGCGTCGCGGCCGGCCGGCGCGCCGTAGCCGAACACCAGATCGGCCTCGGCGAGGCTGGCCGGCAATTGTGCTTTCATCACGCCGAGCTTCATGGTGTTCGAACGCGGCTCCAGCACGGCCAGGATTCGCGTGTTCTGGTGGCCGACGCGTGCGCGCAGACCGGCCACCGTGGTTTCGACCGCGGTGGGGTGGTGGGCGAAGTCGTCGTAGACAGTCACGCCGTCGACGCTGCCGCGCACTTCCATGCGGCGCTTTACATTCCGGAAGCTGGCCAGCGACTTCGCGGCCTGCGCCGGCGGCACGCCGACGTGGCGCGCGGCGGCGATCGCGGCCAACGCGTTCATCCGGTTGTGCTCGCCCTGCACCTGCCACTCGACCACACCGACGCGCTCGCTGTTGTGATACACGGCGAAACGTTCGTCGACGGGCACACCGTCTTCGGCCGGCAAGGTCTCCCAGCCGCCTTGCACGCCGAAACGCTCGACTTCGCTCCAGCAGCCACGCGTCAGCACACGCTCCAGCGCGTCTTCGCGACCATTCGTCACGATGCGGCCGATGCCCGGCACCGTGCGGATAAGGTGATGGAACTGCGTTTCGATCGCGGCCAGATCCGGGAAGATGTCGGCGTGATCGAATTCGAGATTGTTCAGGACCGCGGTCTTGGGGCGGTAGTGAACGAACTTCGAGCGCTTGTCGAAGAAGGCCGTGTCGTACTCGTCGGCTTCGATCACGAAGAAGCTGGAATCGGTCAGCCGCGCCGACACGCCGAAGTTCAGCGGCACGCCGCCGATCAGGAAACCAGGATTGAGGCCCGCGTCTTCGAGCAGCCAGGTCAGCATCGAGCTGGTGGTGGTCTTGCCGTGCGTGCCGGCCACCGCCAGCACCCACTTGCCGTTCAGCACGTGCTCGCCGAGCCACTGCGGACCGGATACATAAGGCAGGCCGCGATCGAGAATCGCTTCCATCAGCGGGTTGCCGCGCGACACCACATTGCCGATCACGAACAGGTCGGCGTGGAGGCCGTTCAACTGCTCCGCGTCATAACCTTCGATCAGACGAATGCCTTGCGCCTCGAGTTGCGTGCTCATGGGCGGATAGACGCCGGCGTCGCAGCCCGTCACGGTGTGACCCGCGCCGCGCGCGAGAACCGCGAGACCGCCCATGAACGTGCCGCAGATGCCGAGAATGTGGATGTGCATAAGCCTGTCGTGCCGCGCGGGCGATTTTTTGCGAGAGAGGGGAGTGCTGCGGAGCGGCCGAAACGACCGTCTGCAAAGGAGGCTATTGTAACCGACGCCTCCCTGTCGCCCTATGAATGGCCGCCCGCCCCGCTTATCGTCGAATACCCGGCGCGAACCGCCCAGAAAGGGCTGTCATCAATCTCTAGTATGATTGAGAGATGGTTCGCAAATCACACTTCGATCCGCAGCGCGTGCGCGAGGAAATCGCCATCGCGGCTGCCCGGATAATCGCCGAAGACGGTCTGGACTACGCAACGGCCAAGCGTAAAGCGGCACGGCAGGTAGTCGGCGAGAGCCGTGTTGCCGGTGAATGGCTGCCGGATAACGACCAGATCGAAGAAGAAATCCGTGAATATCAGTCGCTTTTTCAGGGCGACAGCCAGCCGGTGCTCCTGCGGCGGCTACGCGGTATCGCGATCGACTGGATGGAACGCCTCGCACCATTCAATCCGTATCTGACTGGTGCGGTACTCGGTGGCACAGCGGGCGAACACTCGGATATTCATCTCCAGGTGTTCTGCGACAACCCCAAGGAAGTTGCGATCTACTTTCTCAACGCCAACATCCAGTACGACGTTTCAGAGACGCGGCATTTCGCCGGTCGCGGCTACGTCGAGACGCTGAGCTTTCTGTGGCGCCCCACGAACGAAGGGCGCGAAGCGGAACCGGCTGGTGTCCACGTCGCCCTGTACGAAACGGACGACTTGCGCGGCGCGGTCCGGGCCGATGCGCGTGGCCGCACCGCCCGGGCGAACCTGCAGGCGGTCCAGGCGCTGTTCGACAGTAGCGACGTCACCCCTTCAACTAATTAATCAGACAGACCTGGAATGAATACGAGACGGATTCTGGCAGGCGCGCTTGTCGCAATCGTCGCTGCGGGCGGCGGGGTGCTGGCCAATCATTGGCTGAACGGCGGCGCCGAAGTCGCCCATGCGGCGCAGGGCGCTTCCACCCAGAGCGCGGTCGAACAATTGTGGGCCGCGCCCGTCACGAACGTCGACGGCAAGCCGCAATCGCTAAGTTTGCTGAAAGGCCACCCAATCGTCGTCAATTTCTGGGCGTCGTGGTGCGGGCCGTGTGTCGAGGAAATGCCAGCCCTTTCGCAACTTCAACGCGAATATGCAAAGAAAGGCATCCAGTTCGTCGGGCTGGGCGTCGATTCGGAGAAAAACGTTCAGGCCTTCTTGCAGAAGGTGAAAGTGGCCTACCCGGTCTATGTGACCGGCTTCGGCGGCGCAGACCTCGCCCGCGCGTTCGGCAATACTGCGGGCGGCCTGCCTTTTACCGTCGTAATCGACGCAAAAGGCCACATCCGTTCGACAAAATTAGGGCAAATCGACCCGCAAGCGCTGAAACAGACGCTCGACGCACTGTAAATTTCATATTCTTTTGACGTCCGGATAGCGGCGGAACGCGCGAAATTGCGCACAGATCGCCTAAATTTGAGAGAAGATGGGCGCCTGTGGGAGCGGCATAAGTTCGCCGAGATCAATCCCAACGCGCAGGAAACTAGACAAGTTTCTCTAATCAGCGCTAAAGTGCGCCCAATTCCACGGAAAAAGAAGCGACCATGACGCGACTGCTGGTACTGCACGGACCCAACCTCAACCTTCTCGGCACCCGGGAACCCGAGGTCTACGGTCGCGTGACCCTACCGCAGATCGATCAGGCACTCGCGGACCGCGCAGCGGACGCCGGCGCCGAACTCGCGTCGTTCCAGAGCAACCATGAAGGCGCACTGGTCGATCGCATCCAATCCGCGCGGACTGAAAAAACCGATTTCATACTCATCAATCCCGCCGCGTACACGCACACCAGCGTGGCCATTCGGGACGCACTGGCGGGGGTCGGCATCCCGTTCGTCGAGATTCATCTGTCGAACGTGCATCGTCGCGAACCGTTCCGGCATCACTCGTATTTCTCCGACCAGGCTGAGGGCGTCATTTGCGGCCTCGGCTGGAAGGGGTACATGTACGCGCTCGAATTCGCGCTCGACCGGCTGTCGGCCGGTTCGTCGCGCGGCTGATCCAAACACATCAAATTTGAGCCGGCTGCGCACGCGCCGGCACTTTACGCATTGAAAGGGGCTTCCTGATGGATCTACGTAAACTGAAAACTCTGATCGACCTCGTCTCGGAGTCCGGTATTTCCGAACTCGAAGTGACCGAAGGCGAAGGCAAGGTCCGCATCGTCAAGAATGCACCGCCGGTTTACGTGCAACCGTCCGCTTCGTATGCCCCGCAATACGCTCAGCCGGCACCCATGGTGGGCGAAGCGCCGGCGGCCGCCGCGGGCGTCCCGGCCACGCCGGCCGCCGCCGCGCCGCAAGGCCATGTGGTGACCTCGCCGATGGTCGGCACCTTCTACCGTGCACCGTCCCCGGGCGCCGAACCGTTCGTCCAGGTGGGCGACACGGTCAAGGAAGGCCAGACGATCTGCATCATCGAAGCGATGAAGCTGCTCAACGAAATCGAGTCGGACAAGTCCGGCGTGGTCAAGGAAATCCTCGTCGAAAACGGCCAGGCGGTCGAGTACGGCCAACCGCTGTTCGTGGTCGGCTAACGCGGCACGCTTGGCGCTTTTTTTGCGCTTGCCGCCCGCGTGCCTGCTGTCCGAGGCGCGCGACCGATCCTCTGAGGTGGCCTGTGTTGTGATCAACCGGGCGCCTATTGATGAGTCGAAAAACCGCTATGTTTGAAAAAATCCTCATTGCCAACCGTGGCGAGATCGCGCTCCGTATCCAGCGCGCCTGCCGCGAGCTCGGCGTCAAGACGGTCGTCGTCTATTCAGAAGCCGACAAGGAAGCCAAGTACGTGAAGCTCGCCGACGAGGCGGTCTGTATCGGCCCGGCGCCTTCGAATCTGAGCTACCTGAACATGCCGGCGCTGATCAGCGCGGCAGAAGTGACGGACGCCGAAGCGATCCACCCCGGCTACGGCTTCCTGTCGGAAAACGCCGATTTCGCCGAACGCGTCGAGCAGTCCGGCTTCACCTTCATCGGCCCGCGCCCGGAAACGATCCGGATGATGGGCGACAAGGTGACCGCGAAGCAGACCATGATCAAGACCGGCGTGCCCTGCGTGCCGGGTTCTGAAGGCGCGTTGCCGGACGATCCGAAAGAGATCGTGAAAATTGCCCGTCAGGTTGGCTACCCGGTGATCATCAAGGCCGCGGGCGGCGGCGGTGGTCGCGGCATGCGCGTGGTCCACACGGAAGCGGCGCTGGTCAACGCGGTCAATATGACGCGCGAAGAAGCTGGCCGTGCGTTCGGCAATCCGCAGGTCTACATGGAGAAATTCCTGGAGAACCCGCGGCACATCGAAATCCAGATCCTGTCCGACTCGTTCAAGAACGCGGTCTGGCTGGGCGAGCGTGATTGCTCGATGCAGCGCCGTCACCAGAAAGTGATCGAAGAAGCGCCGGCACCGGGCATTGCACGCCGCCTGATCGACCGCATCGGCGATCGCTGCGCGGACGCCTGCAAGAAGATGGGCTATCTGGGCGCGGGTACGTTCGAGTTCCTGTACGAAAACGGCGAGTTCTACTTCATCGAAATGAATACGCGCGTGCAGGTCGAGCATCCGGTGACCGAACTGATCACCGGCGTCGACATCGTGCAGGAACAGATCCGCATCGCGGCCGGCGAGAAACTCGCTTTCCGTCAGCGCGACATCGTGTTCAAGGGCCATGCGATCGAATGCCGGATCAACGCGGAAGATCCGTTCAAGTTCACGCCGTCGCCGGGTCGTTTGACGTCGTGGCACATGCCGGGCGGTCCCGGCATCCGCGTCGATTCGCACGCCTACAATGGCTATTTCGTCCCGCCGAACTATGATTCGATGATCGGCAAGCTGATCGCTTACGGCGCGACGCGCGAACAGGCGATCAAGCGGATGCGCATCGCACTGTCGGAAATGGTGGTGGAAGGCATCCAGACCAACATCCCGTTGCATCGCGAGCTGATGCTGGACGCGAAGTTTGTCGAGGGCGGCACCAGCATTCACTACCTCGAAAACCGCCTGGCCGCGAAGCAGCAGGCCGCACCGGAAGAAGCGTAAGTCATGAGTTACCGGGAATTGATCGCCGAACTGGCACGCGAGCACGCGGAGGAGTTTTCCGACGCACTGCTCGAGTTGGGGGCGCTGTCCGTATCAGTTGAAGATGCGGACGCCGACACGCCCGACGAGCAGCCGCTGTTCGGCGAACCCGGTCTCACGCCGGACCGTACGGCGTGGCAGCGTTCGCGCGTGATCGCGTTGCTCGCGCCGGAACATGAGCCGGCGGTGCTGCTCGCTGCGGCGGCCAATGAGGTGGGGCTCGAAACCGCGCCATCGTTTTCCGTGCGTGAAGTCGCAGAGCAGGATTGGGTGCGTCTCACGCAATCGCAATTCGATCCGATTCCGATCGGCGAGCGAATCTGGGTCGTGCCGTCGTGGCACGATGCACCGGATCCTGAGGCACTTGTGCTGGAACTCGATCCTGGCCTTGCATTCGGCACCGGCAGCCATCCCACCACGCGTCTGTGCATGGAATGGCTGGAACAGTCGGTGAAGTCCGATCAATCCATACTCGACTATGGCTGCGGTTCCGGCATCCTCGCGATCCTTGCGAAGAAGTGCGGCGCCAATCCGGTGTACGGCATCGATATCGATCCGCAAGCGGTCGAATCGGCGCGTCACAACAGCGAACGCAACCGGGCGGACGTCACGTACGGTTTGCCTGACGAATGCCCCACCGGCGAATTCGATATCGTAGTCGCCAATATCCTGTCCAATCCTCTCAAACTGATGGCCTCGATGCTGTCGTCGAAGGTCAAACCGGGCGGCCGGATCGCGCTGTCGGGCATTCTGGCGCGGCAAGCGGACGAAGTGGCGCAGGTCTACGCGCAATGGATCGACATCGGCGTATGGCGCGAACACGAAGGTTGGGTATGTCTAACGGGAACGCGCCGCGAAAGCCATTAGAATAAGGCGTATTGTCCAACCAACGGCCTTTCGGCTTATCGGCTCAATATGCTCCTGGCAACGCGTTGCCCCTTCTGCGATACCGTCTTCCGCCTGCAACCGGCGCAGCTCGCGCTGCGCCGCGGCCTGGTGCGCTGCGGTCAATGCCATGAAGTATTCGACGCTTCGAGCAGCCTGTTCGAACTGAACGAGGGTGGCGATTTCGCCACCGCCAAGCCGATGGCCGCAGCTGCGGCCATCGAGGCACTGTCCGGCGTCCGTCCCAAGGGGCCCGATTTCAGCGCCGAAGCCTGGGATCCGTGGGCCCCGGCGGCCGACGCCGTGATCGACAACCGTCTGCTTCACAACGCCAGCAATCTGCCGCTCACGCCGGTTTCCACTGGCGTAGGCGTCGCGGTCACGCCGCGCCACGCTACCGAGCCGGAACTGGAACTGCCGCCCAGCACCTTCAACCCGCCAATTCCTTCCGACAAAGAGCCCGTTCTGGCGGATGCGCCGCTCGAACCTTTTGCCTATCAATCCGATGCACCTGCGGACGCTCCGCTCGAGCCTTCCGCTCACGAGGCCAATCCGCCCGCGGAAGACGCACCGCGGGTCTGGCACAAGACCGAGCGCCCTTCTGACCACCTTGCCGATGCTGACGAGCCGGTTCTGAACGAGTCGGCCGCCTTGCATGGCGTTCCTGACCACGAGCCACATTTTGGAGCGGCCGGCGTAGGTGCGGCCGGCGCGAGCGGCCCGGGTGCAGGCAGCGCAGGCGGCGGCGCCCAAGGCGGCCCGGGCGCAGCCGCGGTTGGATCGAGCGGCGAACCCTTCACGGTCCAGCCCGTCCATGACGGCGCCGATCCCTTTCCGGTGATGCGCGAAACTCGCCCGCCCGAACCGCGCCGCCTCGCCTGGATCATTTCCGGCTCGGTCGTCGCAGCGCTACTGGTTATCGCCTTGCTCGCCCAACTCGCGTGGTGGCAGCGCGAAACCGTGCAGGTCTCTTTCCCGCGCTCGCAAATACTGTATGCCAAGGCCTGCGCGCAACTCGGTTGCCAGATTACGCCGCCGCACGACATCGACGGCTTGCAGGTCGAGCCGTCCGATCTGCGGCAGATCGACGGCCCGCACAAGCTCGAACTGAAGATGCCGCTGCGCAATCGCTTCAATGTTGCGCTGGCCTACCCGGCCATCGAACTCACGCTGCTCGACGACAAGAACAATGTCGCCGTCCGCCGCGTGTTGTGGCCGCAAGACTACGTCGCACCCGGCACGCCGATCGCGGCCGGCCTGCCGGCGCATACGACCCAGACCATGATCGTGCACCTCGACACGGGCAATGCGGTCGCGTCCAATTTCCGCGTACAGATTTTTTATCCGTAACGCACCCTCGCGCGCCCGGCACAGACCGGGCGCGTTCACCGTCATTCCTGACGAATCTTCGGAGCACAACAACATGAGTCAAGTCACGCTGGGTGGTAACCCAATCGACGTAGCCGGCACGTTCCCGTCCGTGGGCCAGAATGCCCCGGCCTTCTCGCTGGTCGGCAAGGATCTGAAGCCGTTGTCGCTCGCCGATTTCGCCGGCAAGCGCAAGGTGCTGAACATCGTCCCGAGCCTCGACACGCCGACCTGCGCCACCTCGACCCGCAAGTTCAACGAAGCCGCCGCCAAGCTGAGCAACACGGCTGTGATCGTCGTGTCGGGCGACCTGCCGTTCGCCGCCTCGCGCTTCTGCACGACCGAGGGCATCGAGAACGTCGTCACGGCGTCTACGTTCCGCGGCCACGAGTTCGCGCAAGCCTACGGCGTCGACGTGACGAGCGGCCCGTTGACGGGTCTGACCGCACGCGCCGTGGTGGTGCTCGACGAGAACGACAAGGTCGTGCACGCTGAACTGGTCGGCGAAATCAAGAACGAGCCGAACTACGATGCAGCACTCGCCGCACTGAAGTAAACACCTTCGCGCACGAATCCTGGCGCCGCGCTTCATGCGCGGCGCTGTCACATCGTCGCGCCCATTCTTTATCGATTTTTACAGGAACGCTCGCCTTGGCTACGCTGATTTGCGGTTCGCTCGCCTACGACAACATCATGACCTTCGAAGGCCGCTTTCGGGATCACATCCTGCCGGAGCAGGTCCACATCCTGAACGTGAGCTTTCTCGTGCCGACGATGCGCCGCGAGTTCGGCGGCTGCGCGGGCAACATTGCCTACTCGCTGCATCTGCTCGGCGGCAACGCGCGCATCATGGGGACGCTCGGCGCGATCGACGCGCAGCTCTACATGGACCGCTTCGCGCAGCTGGGCCTGTCGACGGAAAACGTGCTCGTCGTGCCGGAAACCTACTCGGCCCAGGCGATGATCACTACCGATCTGGAAAACAATCAGATCACCGCTTTCCACCCGGGCGCGATGATGCAGTCGCATCTGAATCGCGCCGACGAAGCAGAAGGCATCACGCTCGGCATTGTCGCCCCTGATGGCTATGACGGCATGATCCAGCATTCGGAGCACCTGGCAGCGGCCGGCGTGCCGTTTATCTTTGATCCGGGCCAAGGTTTGCCGCTGTTCGACGGCGCGTCGCTGCGGCGCATGATTGAACTTGCCACTTATGTAGCTGTCAACGATTACGAAGCCAAACTGGTGAGCAACAAAACAGGTTGGTCGATCGAAGAGATCGCCGGCAAGGTCGAAGCACTGATCGTCACGCTCGGCGAACAGGGCGCGCAGATTCATCACGCAGGCGGAGTCGAAGCGATTCCGGCGGTCACGGCACGGCAAGTGCTCGATCCCACAGGCTGCGGCGACGCGTTCCGCGGCGGCTTGCTGTACGGCATCGAAAACAAGCTTGGCTGGGCCACCACCGGGCGCCTCGCGAGTTTGATGGGCGCACTGAAGATCGAACACCAGGGGCCGCAAAACTACGCGCCCAGCCGGGCGGAGATCAACGAACGGTTCAAGCAGGCGTTCGGATACGACCTGCAGTAATACCGCAAGCTATTGGAGTTAGGGAATGAGAACGACGAGTCGCCTGGTAGTGGGCGCTTTAATTGCCGGTTCGCTGGCCATGTCCGGGTGCGCGTACAACAGCAGCTCTGCAGACGTCTACACGGCGTCACAGGCGCAGCGCGAAGAGACGGTCCGCATGGGCACGGTCGACAGCGTTCGGGCCGTGAAGATCAGTTCGAACAACGGCCAGCCGAGCGGCCTGGGTGCGATCGGCGGCGGCGCGTTGGGTGCGGTGGCCGGCAGCGCGATCGGCGGCGGCCGCGGCTCGATTCTTACCGGCATCATCGGCGGCCTGGCCGGCGCGGTGGCCGGCAATTCGGTCGAGAACGGCGTGGCGGTACGCGACGGTCTCGAGATCACCGTGCGACTCGATAACGGTGACATGCGTGCGATCACCCAAAGTGCCACCGGCGAAATCTTCCGCGCCGGCGAGCGCGTGCGGCTGCTCTCCAGCGGTGGCGTCACACGCGTCACGCACTAAGTTTCCCCTCTCGCGCGGTCGCGCTTCACGCGCCGCCGCGGCGACCTCAAACGCATGCCCTCCCCTGTGCATGCGTTTTTTTTCGCCTGTAGGTTTTGCAGCCGTTTCTTGAAGCGGGCGCCGTCGCGAGACCCAAAAAAAATCCCGTTGCCAGAAACCCGGCAACGGGACCCTGACCGAGTAGCGCTCGGTCATGCTGCTACTTAAGCGCTACTCGATCATCGACACAGCATACGACGTGTCGAAGTACTTCTACCGCTTATTGGCCAATTTATAGGCCAAATTACGGACGGCTGCCCGTCGGGAACGGCCATGCCGCTGCCGGGTTCAGCGCGGTCTTCACCGTCGCCGCCGGTGCGCTCGAGACAGAAGTCGCAGCGGGAGCAGGCGCCGCCTTCTTGGCGACAGCCTTCTTCGCAGGGGCAGCCTTCTTGGCAGGCGCAGCGGCCTTCTTCGCGGCAGCCTTCTTGGCAGGCGCAGCCTTTTTAGCGGCAGCCTTTTTCGCAGGCGCAGCCTTCTTGGCAGCAGCCTTTTTCGCCGGCGCAGCCTTCTTGGCAGCAGCCTTCTTAGCCGGTGCGGCCTTCTTTGCTGCGGCCTTCTTCGCCGGCGCTGCCTTCTTTGCTGCTACCTTCTTCACAGCGGCTTTCTTAGCCGGCGCTGCCTTCTTTGCCGGTGCTGCCTTCTTCGCCGCAACCTTCTTCGCTGCTACCTTCTTCACAGCGACTTTCTTGGCTGCAACCTTCTTGGCCGGCGCAGCTTTCTTCGCTGCAACCTTCTTGGCCGGTGCTGCCTTCTTTGCTGCAACCTTCTTCACAGCGACTTTCTTCGCTGCGACTTTCTTCGCCGGAGCGGCCTTCTTGGCCGGCGCAGCCTTCTTTGCTACAACCTTCTTGGCTGCGGGTTTCTTAGCGGCGGCTTTTTTTGCAGTTGCCATCATTTTCTCCTTCAGGTTTTCAGATGAGAGTCAGTTCAAACACCACCCTTCGTCAAAACCCGCTTCCCGCGGACGCTTCTCAGGGCGCGCGCTACGAAGCGGGCTATTCATCGGCGTACGCAGGTGCTGCGCGCTTACGCTAATGAATGCGGTAAGGCGCGCCGTGCCCTTGGGCACCGCGCGCCAGATCTGGTCGGCGCTGGATCTCAACGCCGGCAATTGCTTGATCGAACCGCTGACGGCGACGCCAGCGGCTTTTTCCGGGGGAAGTTTGCCCATCCCACTGAAGGGTTCGCAAAGTGCCTGTCATATTCGTGGGCCGCGAAGGCACGCGGCGCACTGGGCACGCTTTGCATCAGGCAGTTAAGCTCCTAACCATAATTGCCGCGGCCGAAGCCCGCCGGCACCCCATAAATGAATGCATCTACGGCACGAACCCGGATCACTCCCAGGTCAGCGCACCGCCAGTCTGATATTCGATCACTCGCGTCTCGAAGAAGTTGCGTTCCTTCTTCAGGTCGATCATCTCGCTCATCCACGGGAACGGGTTTTCCTCGTTCGGGTACAGCGGATCGAGACCGATCTGCTGGCAACGGCGGTTGCAGATGAAGCGCAGATAGCTCTTGAACATCGACGCATTGAGGCCGAGCACCCCGCGCGGCATCGTATCTTCTGCGTAACGATATTCAAGTTCGACCGCTTGCTGGAAGATCTCGCGGATTTCCGCGCGGAACTCAGCCGTCCAGAGTTGCGGGTTTTCGAGTTTGATCTGATTGATCAGGTCGATGCCGAAGTTGCAGTGCATCGACTCGTCGCGCAGGATGTATTGGTACTGTTCCGCCGCGCCGGTCATCTTGTTCTGACGGCCGAGCGCCAGGATTTGCGTAAAGCCGACGTAGAAGAACAGGCCTTCCATCACACAGGCGAACACGATCAGCGAGCGCAGCAGGGTCTGGTCTGCCTCGAGCGTGCCGGTCTTGAAGGCCGGGTCGGTCAGCGTATGGATGAACGGAATCAGGAATTCGTCTTTCGCGCGAATCGAGGAAACCTCGTGATACGCGTTGAAGATTTCGCCTTCGTCGAGGCCCAGCGATTCGACGATGTACTGGTAAGCGTGCGTGTGGATCGCCTCTTCGAACGCCTGGCGCAGCAGGAACTGGCGACATTCGGGGGCCGTGATGTGGCGGTAGGTGCCCAGCACGATGTTGTTGGCGGCGAGAGAATCCGCCGTCACGAAGAAGCCCAGGTTGCGCTTGACGATGCGGCGCTCGTCTTCGGTCAGACCGTTCGGGTCTTTCCAGAGGGCGATGTCGCGCGACATGTTCACTTCTTGCGGCATCCAGTGGTTGGCGCAACCAGCCAGATACTTTTCCCAGGCCCACTTGTATTTGAACGGCACCAACTGATTGACGTCGGTCTGGCCGTTGATGATGCGCTTGTCGGCGACATTCACCCGCGCTTCGGAAACGGCAGCCGTTCCGGTAACGTGAGCAACGGGAGCGACAGCGATGTCGTTCGCGAAGATGTCTTGAGCCGAGGGAGCTTGAGGAGCGGAACGCGTTCCGACTTGCGAACCGACAGCCGATCCCGCAGCGTTGCGCAACACATTCTGTTGCGTAGCGCTCGAGGGAGTTACGGCAGTGATCTCGTCATCCCAGTTGAGCATAAATGTCACCATCAATTTAGAACGGTTTGTACCATCTTTTCACGAGCGTTAAAAGAGTTCGCTTGTGAAAAATCCTGTTTTCGATTCGCGTTGCTACGTTCATACAACACTTTGTTCAACAGACTGTGTGTGTCGCCTCATATGAAGCGTGTTGAACGTGTGTCGTCGAGGTGCTTCGCGAGCTCGAAGAGCAACGTGTCGAAGGGACGCTTCGCTGCTCTATCTATCTGTATTGCGGAGCGTGCTTGCAGTGTCTTGCGCTTGCTTCCTGCTGCCTCGCGCCTCTCGTCGCGGTTGCCCGCGTTTGCTCTTTCGTCAGCGCTAGCGAGGTGAAGTTCAATGCAATGTCGAGCGATGCATATGGCCGGCGATGTGGCTCGCCCCATCGATCGAAGCGTTTGCTGAGCGCGCTGTGTCGCGCGCTTCGTCTGTGCTGCCGACTGCTGACTGCTTTACCTGCCTCGTCACTACTTCAGCTGCCTGCCGTGCTTCGCTGCTTTCGATGAGCGGCGCGACTTCGATTTCGTTTCGCCGCCCCGCTCATCCTCTTCGCTTCCACGTCACTTCGGCTTCACTACTATCAGGCTCGCTGATCGCCGCATGCGGGTCATTACCTACAACCCTTCAGCAAGCAACGATCCTGCTGCCTGCATCCTACTTATTGGCAAGCCTCGCACTCTTCAAAGCCAGGGTCGCCCGGACGCATCATGCACACCGGACCATCCGCTTCCGGCGCTGCTTCGACTGCGACTGCCGGCGCTGCCGCTGCTGCCTGGATGCCGCCCGAAGCCGCGCCGCCGCTCGCGCCGAAGCCACCCGCCGCGCCGCCTGCCGCACCGCCCGAACCTTCGCCGCCACCCGAGCTCACCGCGTTCAGCGCGCCGTGAGCAACCGTCGATTTCTCGACGTGCGTCGCCGCCATCGTGCGGAGGTAGTAGGTCGTCTTCAGACCACGCACCCATGCAAGCTTGTAGATCTCGTCGAGCTTCTTACCCGATGCGCCGCCCATGTAAATATTCAGCGACTGCGCCTGGTCGATCCACTTCTGACGACGCGATGCCGCCTCGACCAGCCACACCGGATCGAGTTCGAACGCGGTCGCGTAGATCGCGCGCAGGTCGGCCGGGATGCGGTCGATCCGCGACAGCGTGCCGTCGAAATACTTCAGGTCGGCGACCATCACTTCGTCCCACAGGCCGCGTTCCTTCAGGTCGCGCACCAGGTAGTCGTTGACCACCGTGAATTCGCCCGACAGATTCGACTTCACATACAGATTCTGGAAGGTCGGTTCGATGCAAGCCGACACGCCGATGATGTTCGAGATCGTCGCCGTTGGTGCAATTGCGACGCAGTTCGAGTTGCGCATGCCGTAGGTGGCGATACGCGAACGCAGTTCGGTCCAGTCCATCGACTCGCTCGAATCGACTTCGACGTAGCCGCCGCGCGCTTCGGCCAGCAGCTTCACCGAGTCTTGCGGCAGGATGCCGCGATCCCACAGCGAGCCACGGTAGCTGGAGTAACGGCCGCGCTCTTGCGCCAGTTCCGTCGACGCGTAGTAAGCGTAGTAGCAAACCGCTTCCATCGACGTATCGGCGAACGCGACCGCCTCTTGCGACGCGTACGGCGTGCGCAGCAGGTGCAGGCAGTCCTGGAAGCCCATGATGCCCATGCCGACCGGACGGTGCTTCAGATTCGAGTTACGTGCCTTGGCAACCGCGTAGTAGTTGATGTCGATCACGTTGTCGAGCATGCGCATCGCGACGCTGACGGTGCGCTTCAGCTTGTCGTGGTCGAGCACCAGCGTGCCGTCGGCCTGTTCCTTCAGGTGAGCGACGAGGTTCACCGAGCCCAGGTTGCAGACGGCGATTTCGGCGTCGCTGGTGTTCAGCGTGATTTCCGTGCACAGGTTCGACGAGTGGACCACGCCGACGTGCTGTTGCGGCGAGCGCACATTGCACGGATCCTTGAACGTGATCCACGGGTGGCCGGTTTCGAACAGCATGCCCAGCATCTTGCGCCACAGTTGCGCCGCCGGAAGCTTCTTGAACAGCTTGATCTCGCCGCGCGCGACCTTGTCTTCGTAAGCCGTGTAAGCCGTTTCGAACTCGGCGCCGAACTTGTCATGCAGGTCCGGGCAGGTGGACGGCGAGAACAGCGTCCAGTCGCCGCCCTCCATCACGCGCTTCATGAACAGGTCGGGAATCCAATTCGCCGTGTTCATGTCGTGGGTGCGGCGACGGTCGTCGCCGGTGTTCTTGCGCAGCTCGAGGAATTCTTCGATGTCCAGGTGCCACGTTTCCAGGTACGCACACACCGCGCCCTTACGCTTGCCGCCCTGGTTGACTGCCACAGCCGTGTCGTTGACCACCTTCAGGAACGGCACGACGCCTTGCGACTTGCCATTGGTGCCCTTGATGTGCGAACCGAGCGCACGCACGCGCGTCCAGTCGTTGCCCAGACCGCCGGCGAACTTCGACAGCAGCGCGTTTTCCTTCAGCGCTTCATAGATGCCGTCGAGGTCGTCGTCGACCGTGGTCAGGTAGCACGACGACAATTGCGAGCGGCGCGTGCCCGAGTTGAACAACGTGGGCGTGGACGACATGAAGTCGAAGCTCGACAGCACGTTGTAAAACTCGATCGCGCGCGCTTCGCGGTCGATCTCGTTCAACGACAGGCCCATCGCGACACGCATAAAGAATGCCTGCGGCATTTCGATGCGCACGCCGTCGTGATGCAGGAAGTAGCGGTCGTACAGCGTTTGCAGACCGAGGTAGCCGAATTGCAGGTCGCGGTTGTTGTCGAGCGCGCCGCCGAGGCGCTTCAGGTCGAACTGCAGCAGCTTGTCGTCGAGCAGTTCGGCTTGCACGCCGCGCTTGATGAACTGCGGGAAGTACTCGGCGTAACGCTCGCCCATTTCCGTTTGCGTGACTTCTTCTTCGAGGATCTCGCGGCGGATCGTGTGCAGCAGGATGCGGGCGGTGACCTGGCTGTAGGCCGGGTCCTTTTCGATCATCGTGCGGGCAGCCAGAATCGCCGAGTCGTAGACCTGGGTCATCGGCACGCCGTCGTACAGATTCTTCACCGTTTCGGCGATGATCGGATCGGCACTCACGGCGTCGCCCAGGTTCGAGCAAGCCAGTTCGATGATGCCGCGCAGCGCAGCCATGTCGAGCGGACGCGTCACGCCGTTGTCGGTGACGTTCAGACCCGGCGTGTTGGCGACGATCTGCTCGTCATGACCGCGCGCCTGGGTGCGCTTCTCGCGATACAGCACGTACGCACGCGCGACGTTGTGTTCGCCGCCGCGCATCAGCGCGAGTTCGACCTGGTCCTGGATGTCTTCGATATGGAACGTGCCGCCGTTCGGACGGCTGCGCACGAGCGCGCGCACCACGTTCTGCGTGAGTTGCTCGACCAGTTCGCGCACCCGCGCGGACGCCGCGCCTTGACCACCGTTGACGGCCAGAAATGCCTTCGTCACGGCGATGGCGATTTTCGACGGCTCGAACGACACCACGCTGCCATTACGACGGATCACCTTGTAGTCGGCGTAAGTGGCTTGCGGCGCAAGCGCGTTTGCGCCTTGAGCCTGGCCGAAGGCCTGGCTGGCCGGTGAGCCTTCATACCGGGTCGTCACGTTGTCGGTGGTTTGCATGTGCAAAGCTCCTGGTCCTGGAAATGTTGCGGAGAAAGCCGCGGATTAAAACGAACGCTGCGCCGCCGCGTGCGCATGCGATGGGGGGCAGGGAAAAGGCTGGCTGAGCCGGATGGCGGGATGCGACTGCGATGAAGCCTGATTCGAATTGATAACGGTCTTCACCATGTGTGTCGCGATCACTTGCTGTGCCTTTTTCCTGAATGCTTCTGGATGCCGCCGGAGGTCTCTACCGGCCGCGCCGCAGGAATTATTTTTCGCTGCCTGGCATGCTTGCGGCGCCATGCTCGAAAGAGCGGGGCGCCGCATAACTTATGCACTCGGTTATGCACAGAGTTATACACACCGGACACAAGATATAGTGCAAAACTGAATTTCAGGCACCAAGTATAGTGGAGTTTCAAGACAGGTCAAATCGATTTATTTGCTCTCGACCGCTTGACATTTGCATCGCCCGACGCGAAGCCGTCTCCCCGGAGAACAAGGCTGCGCCTTGCTCTCCTCGCATCATGCGAAGTCGCGTTAAGGGCTGTTACGGGGTTTTGGAAAACTTGAGATAGGGGAAGTACTGATCCGCCAAGGCGGTGTCGCGCTGCAGACGCTGCCAGTCGAAATGAGGCCCAGGATCGGTCTTGCGGCCGGGGGCGATGTCCGAGTGACCGGCGAGCCCCTCGACCGGATAGCGGGTCTTGAGCGCGCTTACGAGCGTACCGAGCGTGCGGTATTGCGCCGCTTCGAAAGCAGTGGTGTCACTGCCTTCCAGTTCGATGCCGATCGAAAAATCATTGCAGCGCTCGCGGCCGAAAAAATTCGACGGTCCGGCGTGCCATGCCCGCTCGTTGCAGGACACGAATTGGTCGAGCGCGCCGTCGCGATGAATCACGAAATGCGCCGACACGCGCACGCCGCGCAGATGCGTGTCGTAGTACGGGTGGGCATCGCAGTCGAGTGTGTTCTGGAACAGTTCGGCGATCGCCGTGCCGCCAAATTCATTGGGCGGCAGGCTGATGTTGTGGACGACGATCAGCGTCGGCACGACCCCTTCGGGCCGCGCTTCAAAATTCGGCGATGGCAATTTGCGTGCGGCGGCAACCCAACCGTCGGCATCGACGGCGAACTCGACGCTCATCGAGCGTCGCGGCCCGTGGGATGCGCGCCGTGACGTTGCGCATGCGCCGCGCTGCAGAACGGCTGTCCCGCCACCACGACCGAGTCGCTCTTCGGTGCATGCACGCCGCATTCCGCGCAACGGATCATCGGCTCGGCGAGTTGCGGCGGCGCTTGCGGAGAGGCGGACGCGCGCGCACCGCCATTCGGACCGCTCTGGCCTTTTGCCCCGGCAGTGCGTTGTGCGGCTTGCGCGTCATGACGGCGCAGCGCCTTCACCAGCCATTGGCCGACGATGAACAACAGGATCAGTAGAAATATTTGTCGCATAGCAGGGCACTCACACTACAGCACGGTGCAACAGCACCTCGAATACAAAACGGCTGCCGACGTACGCCAGCAGCAGCGCGACGAACGACGCCAGCACCCAGCGCAATGCCGCACGGCCGCGCCAGCCGGAAACCTTGCGCGCGGTCAGCAGCGCGCCAAACATCACCCAGGAAAGAATCGCAAAGACGGTCTTATGATCGAGCCGCAATGCACGGTCGACCAGTTGCTCGCTGAACATGATGCCCGAGAGCAGCGTCAGCGTGAGCAGGACGAAGCCGGCGCCGATCAGACGGAACAGCAGTTTTTCCAGCGTGAGCAGCGGCGGCAGCGTGTCGAGCCAGCTCGACAGCCAGCCGTTACCCGCTGCGGACACGTTGCGCTGCGACACACCGCCGCGCATCGCGTGGAGACGCCGCTCGACCAGCAGCATCAGAATCGCGTGCAGCGCCGCAATCGCGAACAGACCGTACGCGATATTGGCGATCAGGAAGTGCAGCTTGAACATCGGCGCGGCGGAATACGGCAGCACGCGCACGCCGTTGAACGCCAGCGGCAATAAAGAAGCGACGCAGGCAAGCGGCAACACCAGCAGACGGAGACCGTCGAGCGGGAAGAAAAAGCTCTCGATCCAGTAGATTCCGGCGCCGAGCCAGAACATGGCCGACAGCGCGAACGCGAAACCGAACACCATCGCATTCTGAGGAAAGATGGTGGTATGCAGCAACACGCCATGGGCGAGCAGCGCGACGAACAGCAACGCGCGACCCGGCATGCTCATGCCCGACGCGGCCGAAACGCCCGCGGCGACGGGCACCGGCGGCACGCTCTCGAGCATGGGGCGCACGCTGGCGTGCCGGTGCGAGCGCCAGCCGGCCACGGCAAGACCGCCGTAGAGGAGCGCAGTGAGGGCATACAGTACAATATCCATATTCGAAGTTTACACTAGGCCCCTGCTCCGCGACGTCTTCCACTTCGCGCACTGCCCGGGCCGCACTGTTCATCATCGCTCCCCATGCTCGACAATCTGACTCAACGGATGGCGCGCGTCGTCAAGACGCTGCGCGGCGAAGCCCGGCTCACCGAGGCGAACACTCAGGAAATGCTGCGCGAAGTGCGCCTCGCGCTCCTCGAGGCGGACGTGGCGCTGCCCGTCGTGCGTGAGTTCATCGCCAAGGTGAAAGAAAAAGCGCTCGGCGAGGAAGTCATCAGCAGCCTGTCGCCGGGCCAGGCGCTGGTCGGTGTGGTGCAGCGCGAGCTGACCGCGATCATCGGCGGCGACTATGAAGGCAAAGCGGTCGAGCTGAATCTCGCCGTCACGCCGCCGGCCGTCATCCTGATGGCGGGTCTGCAAGGTGCCGGTAAGACGACCACGGTCGGCAAGCTCGCCAAGCTCCTGCGCGAAAAGTACAAGAAGAAAGTCCTGACCGTTTCGTGCGACATCTACCGCCCGGCCGCTATCGCGCAGTTGAAGATGGTGACCGAGCAGGTCGGCGCGGACTTCTTCCCGTCGGAACCGGATCAGAAACCGGTCGATATCGCGCGCGCCGCGGTGGATTGGGCCAAGCGCCATTATCACGATGTGCTGCTGGTCGACACAGCCGGCCGTCTGGGTATCGACGAAGCGATGATGCAGGAAATCGCCGCGTTGCACGCCGAGTTGAAGCCGGCGGAAACACTGTTCGTCGTCGACGCGATGCTGGGTCAGGATGCGGTCAACACCGCAAAGGCGTTTAGCGACGCACTGCCTCTCACCGGCGTGGTCCTCACCAAGCTCGACGGCGACTCGCGCGGCGGCGCGGCACTTTCCGTGCGTCACGTAACGGGCAAGCCGATCAAGTTCGTCGGCGTGGCCGAAAAGCTCGACGGCCTGGAAATTTTTTATCCGGATCGCATGGCGAACCGGATTCTCGGCATGGGCGACATTCTCGCCCTCGTCGAAGAAGCGCAACGTGGCGTGGACGTACACGCCGCGCAGAAGCTCGCCGACAAGGTCAAGAAAGGCGGCGACTTCGACCTCAACGATTTCCGCGCGCAGCTTACGCAGATGAAGAGCATGGGCGGCCTGTCGTCGCTGATGGACAAGCTGCCGGCGCAGTTCCAGCAGGCCGCTGCCGGCGCCAACATGGGCATGGCCGAGTCGCAGATGCGCCGCATGGAAGGCATCATCAACTCGATGACGCCGCTGGAGCGCGCCAAGCCCGACCTCATCAAAGCCACCCGCAAGCGCCGCATCGCCGCGGGCGCGGGCGTGCAGGTGCAGGAAGTCAACCGCATGCTGAACCAGTACGACCAGATGCGCACAATGATGAAGAAGTTGAAGGGCGGCAATCTGCAGAAGATGATGCGCGGCATGAAGGGCATGATGCCCGGCATGCGCTAAGCTTTAGCAAGACGGCGGCGGGCGTGGTTCCATGCATGAACGATGGCGCGCGGCTGACTCGGGATTTGTGCGGGTTTATTCTGTACCGCACGCCGCCGTCCCCAGGGGACTTCCTTCGGGGCGTTCTCACCCACACTATGTATACAGTTACCGCCCGTCAGACGTCATGAACCGCGAAGAAGCCCTCCACATTTTTACCCACTCCGAAGAAATCGTTTCGGCCGACGACGTCAACGCGTCGATCAGCGGCATGGCTGCCGCCATCCGCGACGAGATGAGCGAGGACTTCCCGCTCGTGCTGTCGGTGATGGGCGGCGCGGCGGTCTTCACCGGCATGCTGCTGCCGCACCTCGATTTCCCGCTCGAGTTCGACTACATCCACCTGACCCGTTATCGCAACACCACCAAGGGTGGCAGCGAGATGCAGTGGCGCGTGGCACCCGCCGAGTCGGTGAAGGATCGCGTGGTGCTGGTACTCGACGACATTCTGGACGAAGGCGAGACGATGGCCGCGATCCGCGACCGCATCCTCGCGATGGGCGCGAAGCGTTTCCTGAGCGCGGTGCTGTGCGAGAAGATCATTCCGAAGGCCAAGCCGCTGCATCCGGATTACTGTGGCTTCGAAGTGCCGGACCGCTATGTGTTCGGCTGCGGTATGGACGCCAAAGGCTATTGGCGTAACCTGCCGACAATTCGGGCGCTGACCGAAGGGGCTTGAGCTGTTTCAGCGGCGTCATTGATGGCGCGAGCAGGTGTAAAGAAAGCGACCCGCGGGTCGCTTTCTTTATTTGTCAGGCTGCTGACAGCACTGCTCCGCTGCCGTGTTGAACCCCGCACCGGATATCACTCACAGCTGATGCACAAAGGATCGGATACCGCCGAGCATCATCTCGACCGAGATCGCCACCAGCACCAACCCCATCAGCCGCTCGAAGGCCATCATCGCGCGCTCGCCGAGCCACGCCTGAATGCGTTCAGCCAGCATCAGCACGATCGCGCAGACGATCATGGTGACGGTTAGCGCACCGATCCACTCGAACATCTTGCCGGGCGCCTGCGACGTCAGCAGCATCACCGTGGCAAGCGCCGACGGGCCCGCCAGCGCCGGAATGGCGAGCGGTACGATCAGCGGCTCGCCGCCGCGCGTGTCGCCGCCGAACGGACCGTCCGGGTGCGGAAACACCATTCTGAGTGCGATCAAAAACAGTACGATCCCGCCGCCGATGCGCAACGACTGGTCGGTCAGGCTCATCATGCGCAGAAAACGGTCGCCGACCACCATGAAGACCAGCAGGATCGCAAAGGCGATCGCCACCTCACGGAGAATGACGATCGTTCGCCGCTTCGGCGACACCACGCGCAGGCAGCTGACGAAGAGCGGAATGTTGCCAAGCGGATCGGTGATCAGAATCAGCAGGACGGTCGCGGACAGGAAGGTGTACTCCACCGTCCGCTCCGCTTACTGCGCCAACGCGGCGCGGACTTTCCCGATCACCGTTTGTGCCGCGTCTTCAACCGGCAACAGCGTGGCCTCAGTGTCGCGGCGGCCCTGGTATTCAAGCTTGCCGTCCTTCAGGCCACGATCGCCGATCACCAGACGATGCGGCACGCCGATCAGTTCCCAGTCGGCGAACATCACGCCCGGGCGCTCGCCGCGGTCGTCGAGGATCACGTCAATGCCCGCTTCGACCAGTGCCGCGTACAGCTTGTCGGCCTGCTCGCGCACGGCTTCGCTGCGGTCGTAACCCATCGGGCACAGCACGACTTCGAACGGCGCGATCGATTCCGGCCAGATGATGCCCTTGTCGTCGAAATTCTGCTCGATCGCGGCGCCCAGAATACGCGTGACGCCGATGCCGTAGCAGCCCATTTCCATCGGCTGCGGCTTGCCGTTCTCGTCGAGGCAGTTCGCGTTCATCGCTTCCGAATACTTCTTGCCGAGCTGGAACACGTGGCCGACTTCAATGCCGCGGCAGATGTCGATCACGCCCTTGCCATCCGGCGACGGATCGCCCTTCTTCACGTTGCGGATATCGGCGACGACCGGCTCCGGCAGATCGCGGCCCCAGTTCACGCCGGTGGTGTGGTAATCCACCTCGTTCGAACCGACCACGAAGTCGCTCATGTTCGCGACCGTGCGGTCCGCGACAACCTTGACCGGCTTCTTCGTGTTGATCGGGCCAAGATAGCCCGGCGGCGTGCCGAAGGTTGCGACAATCTCGGCTTCTGTCGCCATGCGGAACTCAGCCAGACCCGGCAGCTTGCTCGCCTTGATCTCGTTCAGATCGTGATCGCCGCGCAGCATCAGCAACCAGATGGTCGGCTCGGCGCCTTCATTTTCCGTGGCGAGGATGATCGACTTGATGGTGCGCTCGAGCGGGATATTCAGCAGCTCGGCCACGGCCTCGCACTTCGCTTTGCCAGGCGTTGCGGTCTTCTTCATTTCCTCGGCCGGCGCTGCGCGCTCCTTGTAGAGCGGGAGCGCTTCAGCCGCTTCGACGTTTGCAGCGAAATCCGACGTCGGGCAATACGCGATCGCGTCTTCGCCGGTTTCGGCGATCACGTGGAATTCATGCGAGCCACTGCCGCCGATCGAACCGTTGTCCGCCGCCACTGCACGGAAATCCAGACCAAGACGCGTGAAGATGCGCACGTACGCGTCGTACATCTTGCGATACGACTCGCGCAGGCCTTCCGCGTCTTTGTCGAACGAGTACGCGTCTTTCATGATGAACTCGCGGCCACGCATCACACCGAAACGCGGCCGGATCTCGTCGCGGAACTTCGTCTGGATCTGGTAGAAGTTCACCGGCAACTGGCGGTAGCTCTTGATCTGGCCGCGCGCGATATCCGTCACCACTTCTTCATGGGTCGGTCCGAACACGAAATCGGATTGCTTGCGATCCTTGAAGCGCAGCAGTTCGGGGCCGTATTTTTCCCAACGGCCCGATTCCTGCCACAGTTCAGCCGGCTGCACTGACGGCATCAACAACTCGATCCCGCCTGCCCGGTTCATTTCTTCGCGCACGATGGCTTCCACCTTGCGGATCGAACGCAGGCCGATCGGCAGGTAGTTATAGATGCCGCCGGCGACGCGGCGGATCATGCCGGCGCGCACCATGAGCTTGTGGCTGACGATCTCGGCGTCGGCGGGCGCTTCTTTCAGCGTGCCGATAAAGAAACGGGAAGCTTTCATTCAGATTTTCCAAAAGCGGCGGCTCCGGAGGGACCGCCCGAAAGGTGAAAACGGTAGGGAAATCGACACAGACCCGGCTCAGCGCCGGTACGGACTTGCCGAACACCGAGCCCCAAGCCGGCCTAACGCCCGGCAAACCCCCGGCAAAAATCCAGCCCCATCGCCGCGTCGAAGCGCCGCGCAAAGCCTATGCAGCAAGGGATAACGCACGGAAAGACTGACAGGCTACCGCAAACGCGGCCCTTTTGCGGTGAATCGTTCCAATCTGGTGCGAATCGGTGCGTCGGGCCCGTTATCTGTTTATAATCAAAGCAATTTTAAAGGATTCGAAGGTGGTTGTATGCTGGATCGTGAAGGCTTTCGCCCGAACGTCGGCATCATCCTCTTGAACGCGCACAACGAGGTGTTTTGGGGCAAACGGCTCCGTGAACATTCCTGGCAGTTTCCGCAAGGGGGCATCAAGTACGGAGAGACCCCCGTGCAAGCGATGTATCGGGAGTTACACGAAGAAACCGGGCTGCTTCCTGAGCACGTCAAGGTGATCGGCCGCACGCGCGACTGGTTGCGTTACGAGGTGCCTGACAAGTTCATCAAGCGCGAAGTACGCGGTCATTACCGCGGCCAGAAACAAATCTGGTTTTTGCTCCGGATGGTTGGACGCGATTGCGACATCTGCTTGCGCGCCACCGACCACCCCGAGTTCGATGCATGGCGCTGGAACGAGTACTGGGTGCCGCTCGACTGTGTGATCGAGTTCAAGCGGGATGTATATCAGTTGGCGCTGACGGAACTATCCCGTTTCATGCGCCGGGCTGCGCCGCGTGCGGAAAAACCTGGCGGGCACCATGGGCCGCGTTATCCACGGATAGCGTCGTCAATGGAAAGTCCACCGGATTCGACGATGGTGACGGTCACCACCTCGGTGACCACCCTCACCATCGAGACGTCGATTCACACGACGATCGTGTCTGATTGCGGGCCGGGCGCCGGGTCGGAAGCCGAGGTTGGCTCCGCGTCGGAACACGAAGACGAATCGGCTCACGAAACGGCCGGCGCGCTGCTCCGCTCGCGCGCGCGCAATTGACAATTCTGTGCGGCTGCCCATGCCGTCTCTGCTGGCGCGACTCCTGGAGCCGCGCCAGTGTTTTGAGGAAACCATATTGAAAGCACTTGCTCTCGTCGTGGCGTGCGTCGCCACCGGCGCCCTGCTGGCTGGCTGTTCGAGCGCCGGCAAACCCACCAATAAAGACGACAGCGCGTTTACCTACCTGCTGGACCGGCCGACCACCTGGGTTGAAAACAAGGTGGACACCTTGCCGCCACTGCCGCAAGACTCGAATCTGCTGCCTTTCGAGGTCTCCGGCAACACGCCGCTGCAGTTCTCTGTCGATAGAAATTCGCTGAGCGTCGGCACCGATGGCGTGGTGCGCTACACGGTGGTTGTGACGAGCCCGAGCGGCGCTCGCAACGTGAACTACGAAGGGATTCGCTGCGACACGTATGAATGGCGCCTGTACGCGGGCCTCAACGCGGATCACGACGGCTGGGACCAGACCGTCGCTAACAGCTTCACGCGCATCGAGAACGGCGCGCTGAACGCCTATCAGGCGACGCTGTATCAGGATTATCTGTGCGCGAACAAGATGCCCACAGGCAACGCGAAGCAGATTGTCGAGAACATCCGCTACAAGCGCACGCAGACCTCGCTGATTCATTAAGGCAGTCTTCGCGAAGGGCACTTCGAATCCGGATGCTGCGGAGGACAAAAAACCCCGTTCCAGCTCACGCTGGAACGGGTTTTTTTATGCGTCGTGCGGGCCTGACCCAGGCGTCAAACCAGTACGAGGTTATCGCGATGGATTAACTCGGGCTCCAGCATGTAGCCGAGCACCGACTCGATCTCGCCGCTCGGACGCCGCTGGATCAGCTTGGTTTCCGCGCTGCTGTAATTCGTCAGTCCGCGCGCAACTTCACGCCCTGCCGGACTCAGGCACGCGATCACTTCGCCGCGCGCAAACGCGCCCTGCACGCCAACAATACCGATCGGCAGCAAGCTCTTGCCGCCTTCGGTCAATTTCTCGACCGCGCCGTCGTCGATCACGACGTGCCCGCGCACTTGCAGGTGATCGGCCATCCATTGCTTACGCGCCGCCATCCGCGCGGTGCGTGCGATCAACTGCGTGCCGATCGCTTCGCCCGAGGCGAGCCGTGACAATACGTCTGCTTCGCGACCGCTCGCGATCACGGTATTGGCGCCGCTGTGAGCCGCGCGTTTGGCGGCGAGAATCTTGGTCAGCATGCCGCCGCGGCCGAGGCTCGAACCCGCGCCGCCCGCCATCGCTTCGAGCTCCGGCGCACCGGCATCGGCCTGCTGGACGAGCGTGGCGTTCGGGTCCTTACGCGGGTCGGCAGTGAAAAGACCTTGCTGATCGGTCAGGATGACAAGCGCATCCCCTTCGATCAGGTTCGCGACCAATGCACCCAGCGTGTCGTTGTCGCCGAACTTGATTTCGTCGGTCACCACCGTGTCGTTCTCGTTGATGATCGGCACGACGCCCAATCGCAGCAGCGTCAGCAAGGTGGAACGCGCGTTCAGATAGCGTTCGCGATCGGCCAGATCGGCGTGGGTCAGCAGGATCTGTGCAGTCTGGATCGAATGCTCGGCAAAGCGGCTTTCGTAAACCTGTGCGAGGCCCATTTGACCGACAGCCGCGGCCGCCTGCAATTCGTCGATTTCGCGTGGCCGCCTGGTCCAACCGAGCCGCTGCATTCCTTCAGCGATGGCGCCCGAACTGACCAGCACCACTTCCTTGCCTTGCGCGCGCAGTGCGGCAATCTGCGCGGCCCAACGGCCGATCGCAGCATGATCGAGGCCGCGCCCGTCATTCGTGACGAGGCTCGAACCGACTTTCACTACCAATCGCCGTGAATCTGCGATGACGGAACGCATTGTGCGCGGTCTCCAAGATGACGCGTGATGCATGCCGGCAGCCCTCGCAGGTGCCGGCGCTCAGGCTTGTTACTCCTGCGGGTCGACGCTGGCGTCGTCCGAAGCAGCGGCCGGCGCTTCCGGCTTTTCGCGGAAACGCACGTCAGCTGCAAGATCTTCGGCTTCAGCCGCGCGCTGCGCGTCCGAATGCGCGGCGATGTGATCGAACACCGCGTAGCAAAGGTTTTCACAACCCTGGCCCGTCAGCGCCGAGATTTCGAACACCGGACCGTCCCAGCCGAAGCCTTCGGTGAATGCCGCGACGCGTGCTTCGCGCTCGTCTTCGGGCACCATGTCGAGCTTGTTCAGCACGAGCCAGCGGGTCTTCTCATACAGCAGTTCGTCGTACTTGCGCAGCTCGTTGACGATTGCCTTGGCTTCCGCGACCGGATCGACGGCGTCGTCGAACGGTGCGAGGTCGACGATATGCAGCAGCAAGCCGGTGCGCTGCAAGTGACGCAGGAACTGGTGACCGAGACCGGCGCCTTCCGCCGCGCCTTCGATCAAACCGGGAATGTCGGCGATCACGAAGCTGCGGCTCGGCCCGACGCGCACCACACCGAGATTCGGCGCCAGCGTGGTAAACGGGTAATCGGCGATCTTCGGTTTCGCGTTCGATACCGACGCGATGAAGGTCGACTTGCCGGCATTCGGCATACCGAGCAGACCGACGTCCGCCAGCACCTTCAATTCGAGGCGCACCATGCGGCGCTCGCCGGGCTTGCCGTCGGTTTTCTGGCGCGGCGCGCGGTTCGTACTGGATTTGAAATGCAGGTTACCGAGACCACCCGCGCCGCCTTGCGCGATTTGCACGCTCTGGTTGTGCTCGGTCAGATCGGCGATCAGCTCGCCGGTTTCCATATCGGTGATGGTCGTGCCGACCGGCATGCGCAGCGTGATATCGTCGCCGCCCTTGCCGTAGCAGTCCGCGCCGCGGCCGTTTTCGCCGTTGCGCGCCAAATGTTTTTTCGCATAGCGGTAGTCGATCAGCGTATTGATGTTGCGGTCTGCAACCGCGATCACGCTGCCGCCCCGGCCGCCGTCGCCGCCATCCGGGCCGCCGAACGGAACGAATTTCTCGCGGCGCATCGACGCGCTGCCATCCCCTCCGTCGCCGGCGATGACTTCAATCCTCGCTTCGTCAATGAACTTCATGCGTAACTCCGTCCCGTGGTGTGCTGCTAGATGGTGCTGCTTGGGTTGATGCTTTCAGATACTGCTATTTTGCCGCGCCCGCCGTGCGGTGAGCAATCAGCCGAGCGGCGAGATGCGCCGGCATGGCCATTCACTCCGCTAATTCTTCGAGCAAAAAGCGCCGCAATAAAAAAGGCCCCGCTAACTCCGCGGGGCCTTTTTCCGGTCCTGAAGCCCGTGCCTGATTAAACTCAGACTGCTGCCGGGACGACGTTGACCATGTGCTTCTTCGCTGCGCCCTTCGTCGAGAAATTGACGTGGCCGTCTGTCAGCGCGAACAAGGTGTGATCCTTGCCGATACCGACGTTTTCGCCCGGGTGCATGCGCGTGCCACGTTGACGCACGATGATGCCGCCAGCGTTGATGGCCTGACCGCCGTAAACCTTCACGCCGAGACGCTTCGATTCAGAGTCGCGGCCGTTCCGGGATGATCCGCCTGCCTTTTTGTGTGCCATTTGATTTGCTCCTTAACCGTTGCGCTTACGCGTTGATCGCGTCGATGCGCAGTTCGGTATAGTTCTGGCGGTGGCCGCCATGCTTCTGGTAGTGCTTCCGGCGACGCATCTTGAAGATGGTCACTTTTGCGTGACGACCTTGCGACACGACGGTAGCCTTGACGGAAGCCCCACTGACCAGCGGCGTACCGAACTTAATCGATTCGCCTTCGCCCACTGCGAGAACCTGGTCGAGCGTGATTTCAGCGTCAATGTCTGCCGGTATCTGTTCTACTTTAAGTTTTTCGCCGACGGCAACTTTATACTGCTTGCCACCGGTTTTTATGACCGCGTACATTGAGAACCTCACTCTGTGTTCATTTTTTCCACGCACCGCGCGCGGAAACCCGTGATTATACATAGAGTTAGCTACCCGGTCAAAACTCATTGAGCGTCACCGCGCGAACCGCCCGGCACCTCGCCGGCCAGCCGCGGCTCGCGGTCCTGCTGCGACCTCCATCGCGCCAGACCGCGGCCTGCGGCCCGGAACTGCCGCGATTCGCCTTATAATTCGCGGCACTACCCAACACAGCCATCATGTCGTCGACTGCCACTCCCTCCCCCAACGCCGCCAGCCTGCTCGCTCCGATCGCCGAAGACATGCAGCAGGTCAATCGCGTCATACGGCAACGTCTGGCGTCCGACGTGATGCTGATCAACCAGATCTCCGAATACATCATCAGCGCCGGCGGCAAGCGGCTACGGCCCGCGCTGCTGTTGCTGGTGGCCGGCGCGCTGGGCGAGACCACCGGGCATCGGCACGAACTGGCCGCGGTGGTGGAATTCATCCACACGGCCACGCTGCTGCACGACGATGTAGTCGACGAATCCGATCTGCGGCGCGGCCGCCAGACCGCCAACGCGCTGTTCGGCAATGCCGCGAGCGTCCTGGTCGGCGACTTCCTCTATTCACGCTCGTTCCAGATGATGGTCGGCGTGGGCAAGATGCGTGTCATGGAAATCCTGTCGGAAGCGACCAACGTCATCTCCGAGGGCGAAGTCCTGCAGTTGCTGAACATGCACGACGCCGACGTAGGCGAAGCGCGCTACATGCAGGTGATCCGCTACAAGACCGCGAAGCTGTTCGAAGCCGCCGCCCAACTCGGCGCGGTGCTGGCCGGTTCGGATGCAAAGATCGAAGAGGCCGCAGCGGAATTCGGCCGCCGCATCGGCACCGCGTTCCAGATCATGGACGACTGGCTCGACTACACGGGCACGGCTGAATCGATGGGCAAGAACGCCGGCGACGATCTGCGCGAAGGCAAACCCACGCTCCCGCTGATCTATCTGATCGAACGCGGTACGCCGGAACAATCGGCGCTGGCGCGGGAAGCCATCGAGCACGGCGGCACGGACCGTTTCGACACGATTTTCGAAGCCATCACGCGTTCCGGCGCGCTGGATCACACGCTCGAATGCGCGAAGCAGGAAGCGCTGGCAGCGGCTGCAGCAATTTCTTCATTTCCCGATTCCATTTTCAAAGATAGCCTGCTAGAATTATGTTCTTACTCGACGGCAAGGCAGTCTTAAACGGGACTGAAACACCGTAAGAGTCCAGCAGTACAAATCGGGGTGTAGCTTAGCCTGGTAGAGCGCTACGTTCGGGACGTAGAGGCCGGAGGTTCGAATCCTCTCACCCCGACCAGATTTTCCTTGTTCGTTCAAGGCTCGAAAAACCGCCCAGCTTGCTTGGCGGTTTTTTGCTTTGGGTCGCGATTTTTTGCCTGGTTTTGCAACACGGGCCATCACAGCCAGTCGGTCGACTGGCGCCCCGACCGCACTACGAGCCTTCACGAATTCACGGCGGCCGGTTGCGGTGCGATTCAGCGGTCTTGTCGGCTCCTCAAACGCGCACCATCTGATCCAGCCACCGCCTCACGCTGAACACGTACCGCAAATCTCACGCAGCAACCACACATCTGAACGCCAACGCAAAAAAGCGTAGGGCACAGTTCGCTCACCCTGATGCCCACCACCCACGTCCGGCGAGCCAGATAAAACTCATCCCAATATTAGGTCTTAGCTCCTTTAATCGCGTCGCATTGAATATCCCTGTCAGGCTATGTTTAATCTATCTTAATATCTATTCCTAAATTCTTTTATAAAAATCAAAAATCGACTTGCCATATGGATAACGCCGGAATAACATCTGGCCCTAGAGAATCACATGCACCATATATTTCGTGATCCTCATGAAACGATTGACCTGTCCGCACACGTCCCGAGCAGCCTGAATAGAGAGCACGGAGCAGCGACCAGCATGCATCGACGGTCAATTCCTATGCACTCTTAAAGAAACGCGGTCAATTGAGAAAATTTGAGAATTATCCGAACAATTCCTACTAATTAGAGCCGGAATTAAGATTAACTCATCGCAATTCAAAACCGAATTATTCAGCACCGATATATCTGGGCATGAATTTGATTAATACCGCTCTAGCCAATCCAATCGGGTTCAAAGATCTTGAACGCCCGTGCGGCATCGATCTGGAATACGACGCCGCGTTCATAGCATTGCAGCAAGCGGCAATCGGTAGTCGCGAACAGCAATTTGGCGAGGCCGTGATACCCGCGGTCACCCCGGACTGGCCACACGTCGCCGCATTGGCGCTCGAACTGCTGGCACGCAGCATCGACTTGCGAATCATCGCGCTGCTGGCGCTTGCCTGGACGGAAATGGACGGCCTCGCCGGCTATGCGAAGGGCCTCACATTAGCTGCCGACGTACTCGATCAGCACTGGGAGCACGCCCATCCACAACTCGAGGTCGGCGGCGAATTCGATCCCCTGCCACGGCTCAATGCGATTGCGGCGCTAACTGACAGGCAGGCGCTTGGCCGCAGCGCTCGCAGTGCCGCGCTGCTGCACTGGCGGCTCGGCCCGCTATCCTTGCGCGATGCCGCCGCGATTCTGGAAGGCAGCCTGCCAGCCGTCGCGAGCGACGTCCCGGCAACGGGCGCCAGTCTGCAAGCGGAACTGCGCGCGGCGCTCAGCGCCGCGCGCGAGGACGCCATGGTCGTTCATCAACTGCTCGTTGCAATCGAGCGCATCGACCAGCAGATCTCCGTGCACCTCGACGCCTCGTGGGTCCCCGACCCAAGCGCAGTGAAGAGCCCGCTAAGTGTTGTGTATCAGGCGATCAGTGAGCCGGCGCTAGCGCGCGTCGCGTCAGCGGCGCGCGGTCCTGAATCGTCATCGCCGCAAATGATGGAGCCGAGCGCATCGGTCAAACGGGGCGCCGACCGTCATGAAGTCTCTGCCACGTCCCTGTCGATAAGGTCGCGCGAAGACGTCGTGCTAGCGCTTGAAAAAGCGTGCGCCTATCTGGAACGCGCAGAGCCGGGCCATCCCGCGCCCTTTTTGCTCCGCCGCGTCCAACGGCTGATGCATATGAATTTCTACGAAATCGTGCGCGACATGGCGCCCACCGCATTGCCGCAGATCGATGTTCTGGCCGGCCACGCGGAGCAGCTATCAGGTATCGCGAACAACTAAGCCGGACTGCGGTATCCAACATCCCGCGATAAACAATGGAGTGTCAGATTGGTCAATTCGAAGGCATCGAAAGCAAAGGCAACCGGACAGAAGTTCATTGCCCGCAACCGCGCACCCCGCGTACAGATCGAGTACGACGTCGAAATCTACGGTAGCGAGCGCAAGGTCGAGATCCCGTTCGTGATGGGTGTCGTTGCCGATCTCGCAGGCAAGTCCACCAAGCCCCAGCCGGACTTCGAAGCACGCAAATTCCTGGAATTCGACATCGACAATTTCGACGACCGGCTCAAATCGATCCAGCCGCGCGTCGCGCTTAACGTGCCGAACGACATCTCCGGGGAAGGCATGCTGGCGGTCGATCTCACCTTCGAACGCATGGACGACTTCTCGCCTGCCAGCATCGCGAGACAAGTGCCGGCCCTCGATCAGTTGCTGCAAGCGCGTTCGCAGTTGTCGAACCTGCTCTCCTATATGGACGGCAAAAACGGCGCCGAAGAATTGATTACCCGGGCGTTGAAGGATCCAGCGCTTCTCAAAACCCTCGCTGGTCCACCCAAGGCCCTCGGGGCGCAAAGCGCCGATACCGCCGCAGACGAAACATCCAACACGCAGTAATTCCGCCGGCGCGAATGCCGTTCATCGAGAAACGTTCCCAAGACCGTTATGAACTACGCAGAATCCATCGAGCAGCAATCAACCCGCATGCCGTTGTCCGCTGAAAATTTTTCGGCGGTGTTGATGAAACAATTCAATCCGCGCACCGAGCAAACCCAGGAAGCCATTGATGGCGCGGTCAGAACGCTCGCCTTGCAGGCACTGGAAAACGCGGTGGTCATCTCCAACGACGCCTACCAGACCATACAGACCATCATCGCCGAAATCGATCGCAAGCTGTCGCAGCAGATCAATACGATCATCCATGCCGAAGACTTCCAGCAACTCGAATCATCATGGCGCGGGCTGCACTACCTGGTAAACAACACCGAGACAGACGAGCTGCTGAAGATCCGCTGCATGCCGATCACGAAGACGGAACTGAGCCGCATGCTCAAGCGCTATAAAGGGGTCGCGTGGGATCAAAGTCCGCTCTTCAAGAAAGTCTACGAAGAAGAATACGGTCAGTTCGGCGGAGAACCGCTCGGCTGCCTGGTCGGCGACTACTATTTCGATCACAGTCCGCCCGATGTCGAAACGCTCGGCGAAATGGCGAAGATCGCCGCCGCCGCGCACTGCCCGTTTATCACCGGTGCATCGCCGGCGGTCATGCAAATGGAGTCGTGGCAAGAACTGTCGAACCCGCGCGATCTCACCAAAATCTTTCAGAACAGCGAATACGCTGCATGGCGCCATCTGCGCGCGTCAGACGACTCCCGCTACCTGGGCCTTGCCATGCCGCGCTTTCTCGCTCGCCTGCCGTATAGCGTCCGCGCCAACCCGGTTGATGCCTTCAACTTCGAGGAAGACACCGACGGCGCCAACCACCAGCGCTACGCGTGGATCAACTCCGCGTATGCGATGGCGACCAATATCAACCGCTCGTTCAAACACTACGGCTGGTGCACGTCGATTCGCGGCGTCGAATCAGGCGGCGCGGTGCAGGATCTCCCCACCCATTCGTTTCCGACCGACGACGGCGGCATCGACATGAAATGCCCGACCGAAATTGCGATCAGCGATCGGCGTGAGGCAGAACTGGCAAAAAACGGCTTCATGCCGTTCGTGCACCGCAAGAACTCCAATTTCGCCGCTTTCATTGGCGCGCAGTCGTTGCAAAAGCCCGCCGAATACCACGACTCAACCGCTACAGACAACGCCAAACTGGCTGCGCGCCTGCCCTATCTGTTCGCGTGTTGCCGCTTCGCGCACTACCTCAAGTGCATCGTGCGCGACAAAGTCGGCTCGTTCAAGGAGCGCGGCGAAATGGAATCGTGGCTGAACCACTGGATCATGAATTACGTCGACGGCGACCCTGTCAACTCCTCGCAGGACACTAAATCGAGAAAGCCACTGGCGGCCGCGCACGTGGTGGTGGAGGATGCCGAAGACAATCCTGGCTATTACAGCGCGAAGTTTTTTTTGCGCCCACATTATCAATTAGAAGGGCTAACCGTCTCATTGAGACTGGTTTCGAAGCTGCCGGCGCTGAAGGACGGCGCCGCGTCAGCACAGTAGTTCTTTTGTCATCACCATCGCCCCAACCAACAGGAGCTTAAAAAATGTCAGTAGATATGTACATGCGAGTAGATGGCGTCACCGGTGAATCCAAGGACGCTAACCATAAAGGATGGATCGACATCCAGTCCTACTCGTGGGGCGCGGCGCAGCCTGGCAGCATGGCGACCGGCAGTGGCGGCGGCATTGGCAAAGTCAGTTTCAACGATCTGCTGATCGAAACCTTCATGGACAAGGCGGCGCCGGCGATCCTCAAGTTTTGCGCCAACGGCAAGCATTTGTCGAAGGTGGAAATCTCCGTGTGCAAGGCAGGGGGCTCACAAGTCGAATATCTGCGGATCACACTGTCGGAAGTCCTCGTGACGTCTGTTCAACAGGGCGCGGCGAAAGCTTCCGAGGCAGTCAAAGTCACCTACGCTTTCCAGGCCGCCAAGGTGAGGAAGCAGTACTGGGAGCAGACCGACCAGGGCACGCGCGGCGGCGAAAGCGTGCTCGCCTGGGACATCAAGGAAAACCGCGAAGTTTAGGCGTCCGTTCACCCTGCCCATTCGCCCCGCTTCACGCTTGACCGAGCCGTGCGGGCATGGCACCTGCCATCGCCCGCACGGCCCGAAGCCCACGAGAGTCCTGTGAGAGAGTCACCTTCCTTGCGTTCACAACGAGATCCGGCGACGGCACGCCGCGATTCGCGATTCGACGTCCAGCCCTGTCTGCTTGATCGCCTGATCACGCATCGCTCGCAAACCGGAGTGGCGTCCGGCGGCCCGTTCGCTCTGTCGCGCGCACTGTTACGCGAAGCGGTTCTGCGCGATCTGAACTGGCTTCTGAACAGCACCAACCTCGAAGCCACCGACAACCTCGATGCCTATCCGCACGTGCGGCGCTCCGTCGTGAATTTTGGCTTGGGCCCGTTAGCCGGAGCGCGATTGTCGGCGCTCGACAGGACCGGCATCGAAAGTGCGATTCGCGAGGCGATTGTCCAGTTCGAGCCGCGCTTCCTTGCCGGGAGCGTCGAAGTACGCTGCGCCGCCGAGCCGGCCACACTACAGCGCAACACGCTGTCGATCGAGGTCAGCGGGCAATTGTGGTCAAGCGAAGCGCCGCAGATGTTTCTCATCCATTCGGAAATCGACCTCGAAAGCGGTCATATCGCGCTGCGCTCGCACGGAAACGAGTGATGGACCCTCGACTGCTCGACTACTACAACCGCGAACTCGCCTACCTGCGAGAGCTGGGTGCCGAATTCGCCGAAGCTTTTCCGAAGACAGCAGGCCACCTCGGCATGCACGGCGCTGAAGTCAGCGATCCCTATGTAGAGCGGCTTCTCGAAGGCTTCAGTTTTCTCACCGCGCGCATTCAGCTGAAGATGGATGCCGAGTTCCCGCGCTTTTCGCAGCGGTTGCTGGACGTCGTCTACCCGAACTATCTGGCGCCTCTGCCGTCCATGGCGATCGTCGCCGTGCAGCCCAACCTGCGCGAAGGCTGCCTGAACGACGGCTATACCTTGCCGGCCGGCTCACCCCTGCGCGCCGGTCTCACCCAAGGCGAGCAGACCGCGTGCGAGTTCCGCACGGCTCACGCGGTCACGCTATGGCCACTGCGCCTCACCGAGGCGAAGATGAGCGGCGATCCGGGCGATCTGCCGCTATCCCGGCTTAACGTTCACGGCGCCGTGCGTGGCGCGTTGCGCCTGCGGCTGGAAGTCTGCGGCGCGGCTGACCTGAACGCACTGCCGTTGGACGAATTGACGTTTTTCCTGAGCGGCGCCGAACACCAGGCGCTACAACTGCTGGAACGGCTGCTGGCGCATAGCGTCGGCGTAGTGTGCCATTCCGTATCGAGCGCCGAGCGCCACTGCACATTGCTGGAGGACGGCGCCATCCGCCACGAGGGTTTCGAGGCGGCGCAGGCGTTGCTGCCCTCCGGTATGCGTTCGTTCAACGGCTACCGCCTGTTGCACGAGTATTTCGCCTTCCCGGCGCGCTTTCTGTTTTTCAGCATCAGACATCTGCGGCGCGCGTTAAGCAAGATCGAAGGCAATGCTTTCGAGTTGACTATCCTGCTCGACACAGCGGTATCCGACCTCGAACGTTCAGTCGATGTCCGTAGCCTTGCGCTCTTCTGTACGCCGGCTATCAATCTGTTTCCGAAGCGCGCGGACCGCATCGCGTTGTCCACGCAACGCCATGAGCATCATCTGGTCGTGGACCGCACGCGCCCGCTCGACTACGAGGTCCATAGCGTTGAAAGCGTCACAGGCCATCTGCAGCACGATGGCAGGCCTTGCGAGTTTCGTCCCTTCTACGGCACGGTATCCGACGACCTCGAGAGTCACGGCCGCTACTTCTCCGTGCGCCGCGAGCCACGGCTCGTCAGCGCCTCGCGCCGACGCAGCGGCCCGGCTGCTGGCTACAGCGGCAGTGAGGTGTTTCTGGCGCTCGTCGACCAGCACGAAGCGCCCTACTCCGACGATCTGCGTCTTCTCTCGGTGGAGGCGCTCTGTACCAATCGGGATCTCGCGGCGCTGATTCCGCTCGACGGTGTCAGCGATTTCAGTTTGCGAATCTCCGCACCGGTGACTGCCATCAAGGTGCTCCGCGGACCCACGCCACCGCGTCCCGCCCTCGGCGATAGCGAAATCACATGGCGGCTGATCAGCCACCTCGGTCTGAACTATCAAACGCTCACCGATCTGGACGGCAGCCAGGGCGCGCAAGCTCTGCGCGAGTTACTCGAACTCTACGCCGGCGCGGCCCAGGCCGATCTGCTGCCGCAGATCCAGGGCATTCGCAGCGTGCGGGTCGAATCCGTTTGCCGTCATTTGCCGCGCCCGGGTCCGCTCATGTTCGGCCGCGGCGTCTCGATTTCGCTGCTGCTCGACGAACTGGCGTTTGCAGGCGCCAGCACGTATCTGTTCGGCGCCGTACTGGAGCAGTTCTTCGCGCGCCATGTCTCGCTGAACAGCTTCACCGAACTCGTCGTCGCGACGCTGCAACGCGGCCCTATCAGACGATGGGCGCCGCGCATCGGCTGCCGCCCCTCCGCATGAACCGCCCTCGCATGCCCTCGCTACAGCGCTTCTGGCAGCAGGTCGCCCATGCGCCGCACGCCTACGACCTTTACACGCTGCTGCGCTGGGTCGACGCCCGCGCCGGTGCGCCGGTGCGCCTGGGTCGCGCAGCGCATCCTGGCGAGGAGCCGCTACGGATCGGTCAGCAACCGTCACTCGCCTTCGCGCCCGCGACGCTGGCGTCGGCCACCCCGGCTCATGAAGGCGCGCTGCCGCGGGTGTCGATCTATAGCTTCGGCCTGTTCGGTCCCAATGGTCCGTTGCCTCTGCATCTGACCGAATATGCCCGCGACCGCGCACGCAATCACGACGATCCTGTCCTGAGCGCGTTTGCCGACCTGTTCCATCACCGGCTGATTTTGCTGTTCTACCGGGCGTGGGCCGACGCCCAGCCCACCGTCAGTCTCGACCACGGGCGTGCAGCGCGCTTTGACGCTTATCTCGCCAGCCTGATCCACCAAGGCCTGCCATCGCAGCTTCAGCGCGATGAGATCCCCGCGCATGCCCGATATTTCATGGCGGGGCATCTGGTGCGGCAGACGCGTAATCCGGAAGGCCTGCAACAGATTCTGCGCGCATACCTGGGGGTGCCGGTGGAGGTCGTCGAACTGGTTGCGCACTGGCTGCCGGTGGAGCCGGGGCAACGCACCACGCTGCGCGCAAGGTCGCCTACCCGCACGCTCGGCGGCGGCGCGATGCTCGGCATCGCTGTACGCGACGTGCAGTCGAAGTTCGAGTTGCGGCTGGGACCGTTATCGCGAGAACAATATCGCGACCTGTTGCCCGGAACGCGCCGCGCGCGCCAGGTGGCGCAATGGGTGCACCACTACATCGGCCTCGAATGGGCGTGGGATATGCGGCTGATTCTGGCCGCTGACCAGGTCATCGGCCATACGCTGGGCCCCGGCCAGCCACTAGGTTGGGGGAGTTGGCTCGGCACGCGCGCAAGCGCCGCCGATGCCGATGCCGACGACCTCGTGTATCCGCCCGAGGCCTACACGCAGCGCCCAAGCTGCCCCGCCTGAGCACCAGCCGCACTTGCTCTCGCCAAACCCGTTCGCGTCCCATCTACGCCTCTCGTCATGAACCACATCATCACAGCCCACACGCCGCTCGATCCGGAAACCCTCCGGTTTCGCTCACTGGACGGCCAGGAAACGCTGTCGTCGCTCTATGAATTCAACGTGGAGTTGGTCAGCCAGTCGGCTTCGCTCGACATGAACGCACTACTGGGCAAGCCGCTCACACTGGAGATCGCCACGCTCAAAGGTGGGGTGCGCCATCTCGGCGGACATATCGCGCGTTGCGCATTCCGCGGACGCGAAACCGATACGCCGCGCACGTACGTCTATACGGTCACCCTGCGGCCATGGCTTTGGTACCTGACCAGAACGACCGACTGCCGGATCTTCCAGAATCTGTCCGTGGTGGAAATTCTGCGTCAGGTGTTCGGCAGATACGCCTTCCCGGTCGACGAGCGTCTGCTGGCGAGCTACCGCAACTGGGACTACTGCGTGCAGTACCAGGAGAGTGACTTTGCTTTCATTAGCCGCCTGATGGAGCAGGAAGGCATTTACTACTACTTTCGCCACGAAGCAGACCAGCAAGTTCTGGTGCTCGCCGACGACATGAGCGCGCATGACCCGCTCGCCGACTATGCGACGCTTCCCTATCTGCCGCCTGACCGGCTGGCGCTGCCGAGCGAGGAAGGCGTCGATCAGTGGCATCCGGTCACCGAACTCAGCGGCGGCGCCTACACCGTCAACGACTACGACTTTAGAAAGCCGCAAGCCGACCTGTCGCAAGTGCGCGCCAATCCGTTGACCGCCGAGCATGGCGGCTACGGCAAATACCTATGGTCAGGTGGTTATATCGAAGCGAACGAGGGAGAGCATTACGCTCGCGTTCGCCTGGAGGAAGAACAGGCTGCGCACGCGCGCACGCACGCGCACACCCGCTTGCGGGCGATCGCACCTGGCTATCTGTTTACGCTGAAGAACTGCCCCCGGCAGGCGGAGAACCGCGCCTATCTGGTGATTGGCGTCGACTACCGTTTGCAGGAAGGCGGCTATGCCACCGGCAGCAGCGAAGCGCGCTACGAATTCAATTTCATCGCGCAGCCTGCGTCGCTGCCTTATCGCGCACCGAGCACCACACCAGTGCCGAGGGCAACCGGCCCGCAAACCGCTGTCGTGGTGGGACCGGCCGGCCAGGAGATCTGGACCGACCGCTATGGTCGCGTGAAGCTGCAGTTCCGCTGGGACCGCTATGGCAAGCGCGATGAAAACAGCTCCTGCTGGGTCCGCGTGTCCGACGCATGGGCCGGCGCCAACTTCGGCAGTATCCACGTTCCGCGGATCGGTCAGGAAGTGGTGGTCGACTTCCTGAACGGCGAACTCGATCGACCGCTGATTACCGGGCGCATCTACAACGCCGACCAGATGCCGCCGTTCGGTCTGCCGGAAGCCGCCACCCAAAGCGGCTTTGTAACACGCACGCCAGGCGGCACCGGCGCAAACGCGAACATGCTGCGCTTCGAAGACAAATCGGGCGCCGAGCAGGTCAGCCTGCATGCGGAGCGCGATTACGACGTGTCGGTCGAGAACGACGCAACGCATGACGTTGGCCGCAACGAGGCCGTGTCGATCGCCAATGACGCGACGCGCAGCGTCGGACGGAACTATGACGCAACCGTCTCGAACAATGAGACGCGTAGTGTCGGCAACGACTATCAGGCGAAGATTGCCAATGACGAGACGCGCAGTGTCGGCAACGACTATCGCGCGAAGATTGCCAACAACGAGACGCGCAGTGTCGGTAACGACTATCAGGCGTCGGTGGAGAACGACGAGACGCATACCGTCGGCAGGAACTACACCCTCCAGATCGCCAGCAATTCAACGCATCGCGTCGGCTGTAACCACACGGTCTCGGTCGCAAACGATGCGGCGCAAAGCGTCGGCGGCAATTCGGGCGTAGCGGTCGCCAAAGACACGTCAACCACGGTAGGCGGCAGTTCGGTCAACGTGGTCAACGGCAATTCCACCGCGATCGTATTGGGCACGCAGGAACTGGTCACGGTGAATCAGATCAGCTGGCTCGGCACAGGTTTCAGTGTGACCGGATCGAACGTCGGCGCAACCGGCTCGAATGTCGGTGCGACCGGATCGAGCGTCTCGGCGACTGGCAGCTCTGTCAGTTCAACGGGGTCGTCAGTTAGCAGCACCGGTTCGAGCGTCTCGGCAACGGGTGTGTCTTTCAGCACAGTCGGTCTGTCGGTCACGTTCTGACGCCGACACCACGCACGAAGCCAATATGAAAATCATCAAGCCAACCCCGCTCGGCATTCTGACGCGCGCCTACCGGTCGGGTGGCCGCGAGCATCTCGGCGTCGCCATCCCGATGATGGCGACGCTCGGCGATTCACCGCGACTGGTGGGCGAATCCGAACTGTGGAACACGGTCGGCGAAGAACTGATGGGCTACCCGCTCGATGCGGCGCTACCGAAGCCGCACGCCGAATTCCTCGTCTCGGCACGCGCCTACGGCAAGTATTGCGGACGTACCAACGTGAGCCATGTCGGCATCCGCTTCGCGGGTACGGACAAGCAGTTGCGTGTCTCGGGCGATCGCTACTGGGACGGCGACGCGGTCACCGCCGCCACGCCCTTCGACTCCCTGCCGCTTGACTGGCCGCTCGCCTACGGCGGCCCCAACTACGCGAACAATCCGCGGGGGCGGGGATTCGCCAACGTATCGGGCAATGACGAGGCGCCGCTCCCGCTGCCCAACATCGAATATGCGGCAGATCCGGTCAGCAGGCGCGAGCAACGTCCCGTCCCTGCCAGCTTCACACCGATCGCGCCGGCGTGGCCGCAACGCAGCGCGCTCTACGGGCAACTCGACCAGCAATGGCTCAAGGAAGATTCCCCCGGTTTTCCTCGCTCGATGGACACCCGCTATTTCAACGTTGCGCCGCTGGATCAGCAGTTTCCCGCGCAGACGACCCTGCCAGACGGCGCCCCCTATGAAATCACGCATATGCACCCCGAGCGCGGCGTGATAAGCGGTACGCTGCCGGCACTACGCGCGCGCTGCTTCGTGCAGCGTCAGCACGAAGACGCGTTGGACGAAATCCCGATGCGTCTGACCACGGCATGGTTCATCCCGCATCGCGAGCGGGTTTTGATGATTTTCCATGGCGTGGCCGACATCGAAGAATTCGATGCGCAAGACATCGCCTGTTTGCTGATCGGCGCGGAGCTGAGCACAGAGCCGCGATCTGCAGCGGACTACCGGCGCATCTTTGATCTGCGCATGGATAGCAAGCGCGGCGTGCTGCACGCGTTGCGCGATCGAGATCTGGTGCCGTCGTCGATGCTCGCGCAAGCGAACGGTGAGGATGAAGCCGCTGTCGCCCCGTCGCAGAGTACGTTGCAGGGCAATCTTCTGCGCCGCGCGCATCGGCAGGTCGAACAGGTCGCCGCGTCAGCGCAAGGCGCAGCCGCCAGGCTCGCGCTGGATGCCTTCGCCACAGCGGCCGCGTCGACACATCCGCCCAGACTCGAAGAATTGGCCGAGTTCGTGGAGCACCACGAAAGGCTAGCCGAAGAACGACGCGCCACACTCGAAACACTGCGTCAGCAAATCGAGGCAAAACATGGGGGGCAGAAGCCGCAAAGCCCTGCCCGACGCGGACCGCCCGCGCCCTCTCTCGCCGGTGCCTGCTCCGCGCGTGTCGAGCGCCCGGAACTGCGCGAATTGGCGCGTGCCGCCGACCAGAAGCTGCGCGACGCATACCGCCACGCCGTTCAGTACCAGGACGCCGCGCCGCGGCTCGATCCACCCACGGCGGCCGCCGCACGTCGGCGCGTCGCGGCCATGTATGCCAACGGCGAGTCGCTGGCAGGCCTCGATCTGACCGGCGCGGATCTGAGCGGGATGACGCTGCGCGGCGCGCAACTGACAGGCGTATTGCTGGAAAGCGCGAATCTGACTGGCACCGATTTCAGCCAGGCCACGCTGACGGGTGCGGTGCTGGCGCGCGCGACGCTGGTAAGCACACGCTTCGTGGGCGCGCAGTTGGCTCAAGCCAATCTGTCGCTCGCTACTTGCGAGGACACCGACTTCAGCGAAGCCACCCTCGACGGCTGCCTGTTCGAGCACACGCCATTTCTGCGCTGCCGGCTGCAGCGCGCGTCGATACAACGGGCTCAGTTCAGACATTGCCGTTTCGATACAGTCGATTTCAGCCAAGCCAGGCTGAGCGACCTGGTGTTCATCGAGCAGACATTCCACGATGTCAGGCTAGACAAGGCGCAAATCCGCAAACTGGCCTTCATTCAGTGCAGTCTCGAACGCGTGAGTTTTTCAGAGGCCGATATTGCCGGTTTCGGATTCGTCGAAACCCGCGCCAGCGGTCTCCATTTCGATCGCGCGAGCTTGCGTAAAGCCTGCTTCGTGAAAGACAGCGTGCTGGAGAATGCGGACTTCACCCAAGCGCGGCTTAACGAAGTCAACTTTCGGCAAGTGAGCGCGCAGCGCGCCGACTTCACCGGTGCACGAATCAGCCAGTGCGACTTTTCCGACGCCTGCTTGCACGCTGCGAATCTGCAAGCCGTGAAGCTCGACAACGGCTACCTGGTGCGCACGGATTTGAGCAGCGCCAATCTGGCATGCGCCGACCTGATTGGCGGTTATTTGAGGCGCGCGAATTTGCGAGGCACGAGCTTGCGTGCGGCCAATCTGTTCCGCGCCAATCTCGCGGAAACGTCGCTGGATCACGCCACGCAATTCGACGGCGCGTATCTGGAGCAAGCCGTTCTCTATCCGCTGGCGAGGTCGGCATGAGCCTCACGCGCGAACAACTCCAGCAGAAGATACACAACGGCGAAATCGTCGAACGGCAGGCGCTCGGGCCACTCGCGCTGGAGCAATGCGACCTGTCCGGTGCAATCTTCGAGAATGTCAGCTTCACCGGCACACGGCTCGGGCAGGCGCGGCTCAGCGAATGCGTGTTCAACGAGTGCATGTTCACCGACGTCGATCTGGTGGGTGCTGATCTCTCGAAGAGTACCTTTCTGAAAAGCGAGCTGCTTCACACCAGCTTCCACGAGAGCTTGCTCGACGACTGCCGGCTGCTTGAAACGCGTGCCCACGGTACGCGCTTTTCCAGCATACGTGCCACCCGGCTCGCTTTTCTGAAATCCGACCTCCGCGAATGCCGGTTCGATGCCGCGCATATCGAATTCGGTGTCTTCGATGAAACACCGCTGCCGGGCACCGATTTTTCGACGGCTGTGATTCACAAAAGCCTCTTCTATCGACTGGATTTGCGCGACGTGTGCCTCGCGCGGACGCAGTTCGACAGCGTCGTCTTCACCGAATCGAATCTGGCCGGTCAAGTGCTTCGCGGACAGACCTTGCATCGATGCCAGTTCATCGACACCGACCTGCGCCACGTCGACTTCACCTCCGCGAGCCTGCCACATTGCAACTTCCAGGGCGCCCTGCTCGAAGGGGCCGTGCTGGACGATGTCGACGCGCCGTTCGCCAATTTTTTCGGTGCGAATGTCAGCGGCGCGCAGTGTCGCGGCGGCCGCTTTCCCAACAGCATCTGGGTCGACGCCCTGGCCCGGAAGACGGATTTCACCGGTGCGAACCTATCTGGCGCGGTGTTCCAGCGCGCCGACGCGTGTCAATCACGTTTCGTGCGGGCCCACCTCGAAGATGCCGATCTGTCGTCCACCGAGTTGAGCGAAGCGGACTTCCACGAGGCCAGCTTCGAGCGAACCCGCGTTTGCCACAACCACGCGAATGGCGGCGCTGGCGATCCCGACTGGCAAGGGCGCGCCGGCGTGATCGGCGACGACGCAGCGCTACACGCCGCGCAATCCTGGTCCGCTAAGCGGGATGCCCGCTGACTGCCCACCTGAAACCCCGGAGCCCCATGAAATCAACCGTAGCCGAATTGAGAACGCCGACGCCCGCAACCGTCGGCGAAACCCCAGGCACCGTGCTCACCATCCTGCACGAGGGCCTCGTCCTGGTGGAATGCGACGGCGCGAGACTGCCATGCCGCCGCGCCTTTAGCTGCCTGATCGCGCCGGAGCCTGGCGACCGTGTACTGGTCAGCCATGCCGATCCCGAACGCGGTTACGTGCTGGCGATTCTCGAACGGTTTGCCACGGGCGATGCACACATTTGCATCGACGGCGAGCTGCTGCTCGAATCGACCCACGGCATCCAGATCCGGGGCGCCCAGCGCGTTCACCTGCACGGAGAAGGCGAACTTCAATTGCACGGCGGCGTGCTCCAACTTGCAGCCAACGAAGCCGAACTTATCGCCGACAAATCGTCGTTCCACTGCGGTGAACTGCAAGGACGATTCGGTGTGCTGCGGTTAATTGGGGAAACCCTGGAAAGTGTCGTCGAACGCGTGGTGCAAATCAGCAAGGCGAGCTTTCGCACGATCGAGGCCGTCGATCATCTGCGCGCGGCGCATATCGACTACGCCGCCGATGAGAGCGTCCGGCTGCATGGCAAGCATGCGCTGCTGAGCGCCGAACGCCTGTCGAAGATCGACGCCCAGCAAATTCATCTCGGCTAGGAGAACCTCATGGTCATGGTCAATTCGAGCGCCGCCGGCGCCAACGACGCCATCAGCGTCAACAAGACACCGCCGCTCGGCGTGCCCGTCGCGTACGACAACAACGCGCAGCGTCCGCAAGCGATTCCGAACGTCAGCAACATCCTGGTCGCTTGCGCGCCCGCCCACAATCTGGCAACCGTCATCCCCGTCACCAGCGGCGACGCGCCCGGCTCGATGGGCGGTGTCAGTTCAGGCACCGTCTGCTCGACCTCGCGCAACATCAACGGCGCCAATACCGTGCTGCTGCATGGCATGCCGACCACCCGCATGACCGATCCGACCCAGCAAAACGCAACCAATGCGCTAGGCACGGGCACCTCGCCGAGTCAGACGCACATCCTGAATCTGGCCGGGTGATTCACAGATGATCCTCGCACGATGGCGCGCTTTGCTGGTGTTGATTCCGGCGACCCTGTCGGCCGGCTGTGCGTCGACGCAAAAGACTGCGGAAACCTCTTGCGACCTTTACCTCCACGCCAGCTCGAAAGTGAATCCGGACAGCCGCGGACAGGCATCGCCGATTCTTGTCGGCATCTACGCGCTGAAATCGTCGGCCGGGTTCGAGGCGAGCGGCTTCACCGCTTTGCAGGATCGCGCCCGGACGACGTTGGGCGACGACCTTGTTTCCGTCGAGCAGGTGATCCTGCTGCCCGGCGAAACCAGGCTGATCCAGAAATCGGCCGACGCGGCAGTTCGGCAATTCGGCGTGGTCGCGGGCTATCGGGAGTTGAACAAGACCCTCTGGAAGACCACCTTCGTGCCGCCCAACGGCGAAGAACGCGGCTTCTTTTCGTTCTGGCCGTCCGCGCCGGAGCGCGTCGCCATACACATTGAACTAGGCGAAGGCGGCCTGGTAGTTAGAACCATGAATCGGACACATTGATGAAGCACCCCCATTTGCCGCTGAAAGATTCGGGCGCGTCCCGCAGCAAAGTCGTCTGGTCGGAGGGAATGTACCTGCGGCCACAGCATTTCCAGCAGTTCGAGCGCTACATCGAAGGCTATGTTCAGCAACGCAGCCTCGGATTGCAGGGGGCGTATTGGGGTTTCCTGAGCCTCGAGATCGATCTCAGTGCGCTCACGTTGGGCAAGGTAGCGTTGTCGATGGCGCAAGGCGTGTTCCCCGACGGGACGCCATTCCTGCTGACCGGACCTGACGAACTCCCCGCGCCGCTCGACATTCCCGCTCACGCGAAAGACGAACTTGTCGTGCTCGCGTTGCCCATCCGGCGAGCAGGCGGCGAAGACACGATCTTCGAAGAGCAGGTCGACTCGCTTGCCCGGTACAGCGCGTGTGCACGCGAGATCGCCGACAGCAACGCCGTCGGGCTGGGGCCCGCCACCGTGCAAATTGCCCGTGCGCGATTGAAGCTGGTGCTCGCGTCCGAACTCGGCAGCGAATGGCAGGCACTCGGTCTGCTGCGGGTCGTGGAGCGGCGCAACGATAACCATCTGGTGCTCGACAAGCACTACATCCCGCCCATGCTGATCGCCGGACAACATGCAGTGCTCGGCGATTACCTCAGCGAACTGCATGGCCTGCTTGAACAGCGCGGCGAGGTGCTGGCGCAGCGTCTATCTCGCCCAGGGCGGGGCGGCGTCGCCGAGGTCGGCGACTTCCTGCTGCTCGCGCTGGTCAATCGCGCGCAGGCCGATACGTTGCATGCCAAGGCGTTTGGCTATGTGCATCCCGAACAGCTGTTTCGTCAGTGGCTGCGGCTCGCCTTCGATCTATCGACTTACACGAGCAGCGAGCGCCGGCCGGAGACCCATCCCAGCTACCGGCACGACGACCTTCAAAGCAGTTTCTCGCCGTTGATGGCGGAACTGCGGCGTGCGTTGTCGACGGTACTCGAACAGAACGCCGTCGCGATCGAGTTGGAGGAGCGCGCGCATCGCGTGTGGGTCGCGCGGATTCCGAACCCCGACCTGCTGCGCAGTGCCGGTTTCGTGCTGGCGGTGCACGCCGATCTCCCCGCCGAAACGCTACGCACGCGCTATCCCGCGCAGGTCAAGATCGGACCTGCCGAGCGGCTGGCCGACCTCGTGAACCTCCATCTTCCCGGCATTGCGCTGCGCATCTTGCCGGTCGCGCCACGGCAGATTCCATATCACGCCGGCTGCCACTACTTCGAGCTGGATACCGGCGGCGAACTCTGGAAGCAACTGGACAAGTCCAGCGGCCTCGCCTTGCACGTCGCGGGCGATCTGCCGGGCCTGACGATGGCGTGTTGGGCCATTCGCGGCTAAGCCTATGCGGACACAACAGGAACGGATGGGCAGATCGCCAAACGATGCCACTGCGACGGCGGCCAGCAGGCCGCTGGGCGAAGAACCGTGGCCGGCCCTCGCCTCGAAGACGGCACAATCGGCATTGAAACCGCCAGCGCAGGCGGGCGCCGCCAATCCGCTCGTCGCCGCAGCGACCCCGCTGCTCGACGCGCTTGCGCAGATTCGCAGCAGCCCAACCTTGGCGCCGGCGCGGCTGCGCGAATATCTTGTCGATGAAATCAGGCGGTTTCAGGTGCGCGCGCAGGAGGCGGCTGTCGCGATCGAAACCATCGTCGGCGCGCGCTATTGCCTGTGCACGGCACTCGACGAAGCTACGGCGCTCGCGCCGTGGGCCGACGGCAGCGCATGGTCGACGCACAGCCTGCTCGTCGCGTTTCACAACGAAACCTGGGGCGGCGAAAAGTTCTTCCAGTTGCTCGCGCGCCTGTCGGGCAATCCTCGCGAACATCGCGACATCATCGAACTCCAGTACTTCTGTCTCATCCTGGGATTCCAGGGACGCTACCGCGTCGTTCAAAACGGCGCCGCCCAGCTTGAGACGCTCACGCGCCGGCTGCACAAGCTGCTCCATGAAACGGGCGGTGGCTATGCACAACCGTTGTCGCCCGATTGGCGCGCCGCCGACCGCACGCAAGCCCTCCGCACGCGCGCCTGGTTGCCGCCGTGGGCGTGGTTGCTGTTCGCGGGCCTGATCGGCTGCGCAAGTTTCATTGGTTTCCTGCTGGCATCCAACGCACAAGCCGATCGAACCTATGCGGCGATCAACGCGATCCATCTCCCCGAAAGCGAATTTCGCGCACCCGCCCCGCCGCCTGCGAATCTCGCCGAACTGCTCGAAGCGGACATGCGCGACGGCGCGCTTCTCGTGCGCGACGAAACCGATCGCAGCGTGATCGCGATTCGCGGCGACGGCCTGTTCGATTCGGGCTCGGCCGCCGCCAACAACGCCTATTTGCCCGTGCTCGCGCGTGTCGCCGGCGTCCTGAACCGGCTTCGCGGCGACGTGGTGATTACCGGCTATACGGATAACCAGCCAATCCGCGACCGGCGGTACGCATCGAACCTCGCGCTCTCGCAGGCTCGCGCCGCCGCAGTCCGGCAATGGCTGCTCGCGGCCGGCTTCGACAGAACCCGAACGCTCACCGCCGTGGGACGGGGTGACGAACAACCGGTGGATACCAATCAGACCGCGGCAGGTCGCGCTCACAACCGGCGAGTGGAAATCGTGCTGTTTCCCGCTGCGGCAAACAAACAGGACCTTTTGCAAGCGACAGACCGATGAATTCCTTAAAGCGTTTGTTTGGACTGTTGTGGTCCCGCGAGTCATGGCTGCTGCTGGGCGTGATAGTGATCGTCGCACTCATCTGGATGATCGGACCGTTGCTGTCGATCGGCGAAGTGCGGCCACTGGAAAGCGATCTGTCACGATACCTGCTGATCGCCCTTGTGCTGCTGGCCTGGTGCGTGCGGTTTGCCTGGCGTGCACGAAGGAACACGGACAGTTCGGGCATGCGCGCACTTCTGCGCCAGCGCCGGGCGAATCAGCGTGAGCGCGCCAATTCTCACGATAGTAGCGAAGCGTTGCTGGAACTGCGCGCCCGCTTTCGCGACGCGCTGCATCTGTTGCGTCACGCGAGCGTGCCCACAGGCAAACTCGCGGCGTGGCTGGACAGGCTCACCGGCCAGTACGTGTACCGGCTGCCTTGGTATCTCGTAGTGGGCAGCGCCGGTTCGGGTAAGACCGCGGCACTGGCCAACAGTGGACTGGAACTGTCGATGGCCGAGCAAGCCGCGCGCGCGGCGAGCGGCCGCCTCGAACCGACGCCCCACTGCGACTGGTGGTTCAGCAACCAGGCCGTGCTCGTCGATACGCCCGGCCACTATCTGGAAGCGGCCGACGCCGACGCTCGGCGCGGCGCGGAATGGGGCGAGCTGCTTGCGCTGCTGCGCAAACACCGGCCGCGCCAGCCGCTCAACGGCGCGTTGCTGATGGTCGGCATCGACGAACTGCTCGCGATGAGCGAGTCTGAACGCGCAGCGTACGCCACGCGGCTGCGCAAGCCCTTGCAATTGATGCAGGCCAAGTTCGACGTTCGTGTGCCGGTCTATCTGTGCTTCACCAAGATGGACCGCATCTGCGGCTTCAGTGAATACTTTTCCGGCCTGAACCGGGACGGCCGCGCGCAGGTGTGGGGCACGACGTTCGCAGCCCATGACACGGCCGGCTTTGCCTCCGGCGGCGCATTCGACCGGTTGGCGCAGCGGCTGAACGAAGCCCTGCGGGATGTGCTGATCACCGACCCCGATCTGGACAGCCGCGCGCTCGCTCATCTGTTTCCACAGCAGTTCGCCAGCCTTAAAGAGCCCTTGGACGACTTCTGCGTGGCGCTGTTTCGCCCGTCGCGCCTTGAAACCAACCTGGTGGCGCGCGGCCTCTACTTCAGCAGCGCACTGCAGGGCGGGCCGACCATCGACCGTGTGCTGACGCCGATCCGGCAGCAACTGGGCATTGAGGCTGCGGCGCCGGCACGCGTCACGCCCAAACAAAGTCAGGGCTACTTTCTCAAACAGCTGCTGCAGGACGCTGTGTTCGCCGACGCCGGATTTGCCGGCGTGAGCCGCGCGTTGCAACGGCGCCGCCTGTTTGCACACGCCGCAGTGGCGGCATTGACCGGCGGCGTTCTGCTTGCGCTGCTCACCGGCTGGACGATCAGCTACCTGAACAACCGTGCCTATCTCGACGAAGTCAACACGCATGTGGCCGCCTTCAACCAGGGGGCCAACCGGTCCATCGTATCGAGCCCCGACGCCGTGACGCCGCTTTCACCCATGCTCGATGCCCTGCGAAGCCTGCCGCGCAGCGAGCACGTCGATGTCGACGCGCCGCCCACCTGGCGATACGGCATGGGCTTGTATCAGGGCAAGCGTATCAGCGACGCGGGCGAGGCGGTCTATCGCCGCGCACTCGACGAAAAGCTGTTGCCGCAGGCGGCCGCGCGTATCGAAACGATACTCGCCAATGCGCCGGTCAACGATCTCGAGTATTCGTACGATGCGTTGAAAGCCTATCTGATGCTCCACGACGCAAGTCGATACGATGCCGGCTTTCTCGCGGCATGGCTGATCCTCGATAGCGAGCGGACGCTGCCGTCGAACACGACGCAGGACGAACGCACCCGACTCGAAGCGCACATCGCCAATCTGTTCGAGTCGCGCACGGTCGCTTCGCCGTTTGCGCTCAATGCGCCGCTCGTGAACAGCGTGCGCGAACGGCTCGGACACGATTCCCAGGCGCTGCGCGCCTATCACCTGCTGCGCCGTGAACTGTTGCGCACGATGCAAGGCGCACCGGTCACCGTCGCGAGTGCCGGCGGTCCTCAGGCCGCACTCGTCTTCAAACGCAGAAGCGGCAGGCCGCTTACGGACGGCATCAGCAGCCTGTACACCCGCAACGGCTACTGGAACACATTCGACAAGCGCGTCGCCGGCGCCGCTGCAAAACTGAAGGCTGAAGACCCGTGGGTGCTCGGCATCCCTCCAACCAGCACGATCGACACCGCGCGTCTTGCCCTGGAAGTCAAACGCGCGTACTTCAACGACTACATCGAGGTCTGGGACAGCTACCTCAACGACCTGGCCGTGATGGACAGCACCTCGATCTCACAGAGCATGCAGATCGCGCGCACGCTTTCGGCGCCCGACTCGCCGCTGAAGCAATTTCTGCTGGTCGCCGCCAACGAAACGAATCTGCTGCGCGCCGGCGCGCCCGACCAACCCACGCGAGGCAAACTGCAAAAGCGCATCGGCGAAGCGAGACAATCGCTCGCGGCGTTGTTCGGTACCGTGGCGTCGGACTCGCCCACGCCCGCCGGCGACGACAAGCCCGAAACCGTGGTCGACGATCATTTCGAACCGCTGCGGCGTCTGGTGACCTCACCTGCAGGCGCCGCAGGGGCGCCGCTCGACAGCAACCTGCGGGTAATCGACGAGTTGTACCGCTATCTGACGTCCGCGAGCGCTGCGTTGAGCAGTGGCAACGCGCCGCCGCAAACGGACGTCTTCAACGCACTGCAAGCGGACGCGGGGCGTCTGCCCATGCCCTTGCGCAAGATGTTCGACGAACTCTCGCAGACCGGCGCGGGACAGGTCGGCGGCGCCGCGCGGGCCAACATCGCACAGGACGCGCAAGGCGGCATCGGCCGTGTGTGCCGGCACATGATCGCCGGGCGCTACCCGTTCGAGCGCGGCTCGCCCCGCGACGTCGCACTGGACGACTTTTCGAAGCTGTTCGCTTCCGGCGGCTTGATAGACAGCTTCTTCCAGAAAAATCTGGCCTCGCAGATCGACGTCGGCAATAGCCGTTGGTCCTTCAGGGGCGACGGGGGCGGCAGTACGCCGGTCAATGCGCGCCTCGCCGGCTCGTTTCAAAACGCCGATACGATCCGCACCGTGTTCTTCGCCGGCAACGCCACAGCGCCGTCGCTGCAAATCGAGTTGACACCGCTCGAACTGGACCCCGGCATCACGCAATACGTGCTGGATATCGATGGCCAGACGATCCGCTATGCGCACGGCCCGCAGGTTCCGGCGACGGTGAAGTGGCCCAACCCGGGCGGCGCCAACCTGGTCAGCTTGCAGGTCAGTACGCCGAACGGCAACGACAGCCTGCAAACCCACGGACCTTGGGCGTTGCACCGCTTGCTCGACAAGGCGCGCATCACGCCGGGCGCAGCGCCCGAGAGCTTTGTCGCCACGTTCGACGTCAACGGGCGGAAGCTGGCACTGCGCGTCACCGCGAGCAGCAGCTATAACCCGTTTCAATTGGCGCAAATGAACACATTTTCGTGTCCGTCATGACCGCCGCTTGCTACCAGGAGCCTCCCTTCGTGCCCCCCTCCAGCCTCACATTGACCATCATCGCCTGTCACGGCAAAGCGCTCGCGCGTGGCGCGAGCGCCACCTTCAACGCAGCCGGCGGCACGATCGGTCGCGATGCCGACAACACGCTAGTGCTGCCCGACGACGACGGCATGGTGGCGCGGCGCCATGCCGTCGTACGATCGCTCGCTGACGGATGGCAACTGCTGAACACAAGCGAGCAGGCTGCGCTTGCCCTCAACGGGAAGATCCTGGCACCGGGCGCGCAGACCAGCTTGCAGGCGGGCGATATCGTCAACATCGGCGCTTATGTCTTGCAGACTGCGGCGGGCGCTTCGCTGTTGTTGCAGGATTCGCTGCCGCAGGGGGAATCCGCCGCGGAGGCTCGCACGTCTGGGGCGTCGCTTGAGGCGTCGCTTAAGCCGTCATTTGGGTTGCCATCTTCCACCGCCGCGGGTGCCGATCCGCTGCCAAATCCGCTGCGCACAAAGGCATTGCCTGTCGGCCATCCCACCGATCCACTGAACGACCCAGGCCCCTCATCCACCTGCTTGCATGACCTTCTCGAAACACCGCTCGATCCGCTTGCGCTGTTCGGTGCCCCTGATCGAGCCATGTCCAGCTCGGGCTGGGATGGCGCGAGCTGGAACGAAACGGCCGCAGCCGGGTTATTCGCCGATCTGGTGCCGGCACCCGCTCACGACGGGTTCAAGACGCCGCGTCCGGATAGCCTGCCCGGCCATGCCATCCGCGATGACGGGCCGGAATTCGGCGGCCATCTGCGTTTGAGGATCGCAGTGCCGACGGATAAACCCGAGACGCCCGAGTCACTGGGCCCTCTCACGTCACCGGGGCCACTGAAGCCTTTGGACACCCTGGAGCCTCCTGCCCCGCCGCCGCGCACGGTTCCTGAGCATTCGGCAATCGAGGCGGCGGCCTCGCCCGTTCTGGAGTCTTCCTCGCCACACGATTACCCAAACGGGCAAGCGGACTACCGGGACGCCTTTGGCGAAACGAACCGCGCGCTCGCGTGCGTCGTGCGGACGCCCGTACCGGACTACAGCGGAAAACTTCAGAGGAAAACCGCCCTGCAAAACGATGGGCCGATCAAGCTACGGGAGCCCTTCGCACCGCCCATCTCTCCCGCGTCGCCGTTCACGCCACGAGTAGAACCCTCAGCGCTGCATGCCGCGCTGGTCCAGCGCTTTCTCGAAGGCGCCGGCGTGACACCAGATGCCGTCAACGAGGCCGGTTTGACGCCGGCATTGATGTACACGCTCGGCACGTTGGTCCGCGCTCTAAAAGGGCAAGTCACGTAAATCGAGGCGGCGTCCGGACCCCTCCGTGCGGCAGTTCAACTGCCGCGCGCAATACCGCCCGCGGCATAACGGCGCGTGCGGTTTCGGTCCCACGCCATCCAGCCTGGCGGCTAGCGCAGCCCCCTCTGCTATATTCTCTCCATCCAGTCCCTATCCTTCACTACGCGTGGAACAACTTCCCTTATGGGCGCAGATCGGCGCCGTCTTTCTGCTGCTTATCTGCTCCAGCTTCTTTTCGATTTCCGAAACGGCGATGATGGCGATCAACCGCCATCGCCTGAAACATCTTGCCAATCAGAACGCGCTCGGCGCAAAGACCACTCAAGGCCTGCTCGCGCATACCGATCAGCTGTTGAGCGTGGTCCTGATCGGCAACAATCTGTTCAATACGATCATCCCGGTGCTCACCACCTCGATCGCGCTGCATACCTTCGGCCGCAATAACCTTGTGCTGTCGATCGCGACCGGCATTGTCGCGTTCCTGATCATCGTGTTCGCGGAAATCACCCCGAAGATCGTCGGCGCGACGTTCCCGGAGAAAATCGCACTGCCGGCCAGCCTGCTGATCGCGCCGATGATGCGCATCGGCAAGCCGCTCGTCTGGTTCGTCAATCTGTTCGCGAATACCATCTTGCGGGTGCTGCATATCAATACCAAGGGTCCGCACGATCAGCGGCTTTCCACCGAAGAGCTGCGAACCATCGTGCTCGAATCCGGCAGCTTCATGCCGACCAAGCACCGCAGCATTCTGCTGAACCTGTTCGACCTCGAAAACATTTCCGTCGACGACGTGATGATCCCGCGCCGCCGCATCGAGGCGCTCGACTTCGACGCGCCGTTCGAACAGATCCTGCATCAGCTGGAAACCTGCTACCACAACAAGCTGATCGTGTATCAAGGCGACATCGACCGCGTGCTCGGCGTGCTGCACGTGCGCAAGACACTGGCTGCCCTGCACAACCAGGAACTGGAGCGCGAGACGCTGCGCGAATTGCTGGCCGAGCCATATTTCGTGCCGACCGGCACACCGGTGTTCCAGCAACTGCAGTACTTCCAGGAGAGCCGCCACCGCACGGCGCTGGTCGTCAACGAATACGGCGAGCTGCAGGGGCTCGTCACGCCGGAAGACATCATCGAAGAGCTGATCGGCGAATTCACCACGTCGATCCCGCGTAGCGCCAATTCACGGGGCGGCTGGAACGAGAGCGGCGAATGTATCGTCGCGGGCAGCATGCCGCTGCGCGAACTGAATCGCTGGCTGCAACTCACGCTGCCTACCGACGGGCCGAAAACGCTCAACGGCCTGATCCTCGAAATTCTCGAAGACATTCCCGATGGCGACGTATGCGTGCAGATCGGCGAGTTGAAACTCGAAGTGATGCGTAGCGACGACCAGGCTATTCGCACCGTCAAGCTGTTCAAACCACCCGTTCGCGGCGGCGTCAAAGCCGCCAAAGCCGTGCGCGGCTAATTCCAGCGGACAGCATTGCATAGGGCCGCAGCGCGCGCCATTAGCCGATCGGCTGAATGGCGCGCGCTGCGGCCCTACCGGATGATGGCGTCGGCGTGTTCTACAGGCGGCTCATCACCGGTCTCTCATGCAAGCTTCTATTCAACCCACGGCGTCGTTGCGGCCCGTCGCGTTCGATGGCGAAAGCGCAGCCAAACCGAAGCACAGCGCATTCACCGCCGACGCCGGCGCCCATTCCAATGTCAACTCGAGCCTCGCCGATCCCGACAACGCGCCCGCCGTTCGTCTTCTGACCGAGACGTTGCAGGAGGCAACCCGGCGCAATGCGTCGGACCTGCACGTCGAGCCGGCGGAGCACGGCTGGCGTGTGCGTTTGCGCATCGACGGCGTACTGCACGAAATCCCTCAGCCCCCTGCGCATCTGCGCGACGCATTCATCACGCGTGTCAAGGTGCTGGCGCGCATGGATATCGCCGAGCGGCGCGTGCCGCAAGACGGCAGGCTGCGCATTGCCACGTCGCCTGGCCGTATCGAAGACTATCGCGTCAATTCGCTGCCGACCCTGTTCGGTGAAAAGTTGGTGTTACGCAGGCTCGACGCGCTGCCCACCGATCTTTCACTCGACTCGCTCGGCCTCGATTCACAACAACGCGAAACTGTCGATGCCGCGATTCGCGCGCCGCATGGCCTTATGCTCGTCACCGGTCCGACCGGGAGCGGCAAGACACTATCGCTGTACTGCTTTCTGCACATGCTCAACAACGCGGCGCGCAATCTGTGTTCAGTGGAGGATCCGGCGGAGATCCAATTGGCTGGCATCAATCAGGTCAGCGTGCGCGAAAAGGCCGGCCTGACTTTCGCGGTGGCGTTGCGCGCGTTTCTCCGTCAGGACCCCGACGTGATCATGGTTGGTGAAATCCGCGACGAAGAAACCGCCGACGTCGCCGTGAAGGCCGCGCAGACCGGCCACCTCGTGCTCTCGACCTTGCACACGAACGACGCGCCTGCCGCCGTCGCGCGCCTGATCGACATCGGCGTCGAGCCGTACAACCTGGCTGCCGCACTCAGGATGGTGACGGCGCAACGGCTGGTGCGGCGGCTCTGCGTAGCGTGCCGCACACCCGCGCCGCAATCGGCGGCGGCTCTGCGAGCGGCGGGTTTCGCCGACGACCAGCTCGACGCCTGGCAACCGTATTCCGCCAGCGGATGCGCGGCCTGCCATGGCATCGGCTACCGGGGTCGTGTCGGGGTTCACCAGGTGATGCCCGTCTCCGACGCGATGCGCGAGCTGATCGTGGCGCGCGCCGGCACACATGAACTTGCGCGCCTCGCGCATGCCGAGCAGGTCGCCACATTGCGCGACGCCGCCTTGGCCCGCGTGCGCGATGGCACCACGAGCCTCGCCGAAGCACTGGCAGCCACCGAGGTCGCATGAGCACCGCGACCGCCAACCCACCGCCAGCGGCCGAGGTGCGCTTTAGATGGCGCGGCGTCGACGGCGACGGCGCACGGAGAAACGGCGCGCTCGTCGCGCCAGATGCGAGCACCGCGCGGGCGATGCTCAAACGCGACAATCTGTTCATCGTCGAACTCACGGCACGCGGGCCGGCGCCGCGTCCCAAAGCGCGCGCCGCGGACGTCACGCTCTTCACCCGCCAGCTCGCGAGCCTGCTGCGCGCCGGCTTGCCGCTCGCGCCTGCCCTGGACCTTCTCGCGCAAGCGCAGAGTTCGCGCCGGCAAGGCATGCCGCGGATCGTCGGCGCGCTGGCACGCGATATTACGGGTGGCCTGCGTTTCTCCGCTGCGCTGCAGCGGCATCCTGCGCAATTCAATGGGCTGTACTGTCAGCTTGTCGAAGTCGGCGAAGCGGCCGGCGCGCTGGCGGCCGTCCTCGCCCGGATCGCCGACGACCGCGAACGCGCCGCCGCGCAGCGTGCCAAGGTGCGCGCGGCGCTAACCTATCCGGTCGTCATCCTGCTGCTGGCGATCGCGATTACCGCCGCGTTGCTGGTGTGGGTCGTGCCGACTTTCAAGCAGATCTTCGACGGCTTCGGCGCTAAACTTCCCGCGCCCACGCAGTTCGTGCTGGCTTTGTCGGCGGGTGCGGCGCGATGGAGCGTCCCCGCAATCGTCATGATCGCCGCAGCAACCTCATCTGTGACATTTCTGCTACGACGTTCCGAAGCGGCGCGCATCCGGTTCGCGCGCTTATCGCTGACAATGCCGGTCGCCGGTCCGGTGCTGCGCACGTTATGCGCAGCCCGCTGGAGCCGCGCGCTCGGCACGTTGCTGTCGGCGGGCACACCGCTCGCCGACGCGTTCGATTCATTGAATCACGCTACCGGCAACGCTCTCTTCGACCGCGCCACCGGAGAGATTGCCGCCCGTCTAAGGCGCGGCGAACGGCTCGCCGCGGCAATGCGCGCGGCGCACTGCTTTCCACCGGAGATCGTGCAGCCGGTTGCGGTCGCCGAGGAGTCCGGAGCGCTCGACACCATGCTGATCGATGTAGCGTCATTAGCCGATCGTCAGGTAGACGAAAAGATTGGCACGCTATCGAGCCTGTGCGAGCCGCTTGTCATCATCGTGCTGGGCACGCTGGTCGGCGGCCTTGTGATCGCGATGTATCTTCCCATTATTCAACTCGGCAACGTGGTGTAGCATCGCAGCCGAATCCACCCTTTATATATGCCGGCTACTCTTCCCCTCGTGCCAGAAACTTCCTCCAGCCTGCTGTCGGGCTTGCTGCCCGGCCACATCGTTGCCGATCTCGGACTTGCGTTCGGCAGCTTGTCCGTCGGCCTGCAGATCGCCTTCGCGATCGTGTTCGGTCTTGTGATCGGCAGCTTCCTCAATGTGGTCGTGCATCGCGTGCCGATCATGCTCGAGCGTGCATGGCGCGAGGAAGTCAGCGAGGCCACCGAACAACCGCTCGAAGACGACGGCTTGCCTGCGAGCTACAACCTGTGGGCGCCGCGCAGCGCGTGCCCACACTGCGGCCATGTGCTCAATGCGTGGGAGAACCTGCCGGTTCTGAGCTATCTGCTGCTGCGCGGACGCTGCTCGGCGTGCAAGCGGCGCGTGAGCCTGCGCTATCCGTTGCTCGAAATCGCCAGTGCCGGCTTCGCGGCAGGCGCGCTCGCGCTGTATGGGCCAACCGGCATGGCGCTGGCCGCTTTTGGGCTATGCGCCGCGCTGCTCGCGATGAGCGCGATCGACATCGACACGCATCTGCTGCCTGACTCCATGACGCTGCCGCTTTTGTGGGCTGGCCTCATCGTCAATTTCAACGGCATGTTCGCGAGCCTCCACGATGCCGTGTTGGGCGCGATCTTCGGCTACCTGGTGCTGTGGGTCGTGCATTGGCTGTTCCGGCTCGTGCGCGGCGTCGAAGGCATGGGTTATGGCGATTTCAAACTGCTGGCCGCGCTCGGCGCATGGCTCGGCTGGGCGGCGCTGCCGCAAATCGTGCTGATCGCGACGGTCGCCGGCGCGGTGGTCGGACTCGTTGCGACGTGGCGCGGCCGTATGCGCTTCGAAGAGCCGCTACCGTTTGGACCGTTTCTCGCGGCAGGTGGCGCTGTTACGCTGTTTCTCGGCACACCGCTTTATCTGGCATTGGGGGGCTGAAGCATGTTTGCTGTGGGATTGACCGGCGGCATCGGCAGCGGCAAATCGACCGTGGCCGACCTGTTCGCCGCACACGGCGTGCCGCTTGTCGACACAGACCTGATCGCTCACCGCATCACGGCACCGCACGGCATGGCGATGCCGCGGATCGCCGCGGAGTTCGGCGATTCGTTTGTTGCGGCTGACGGCTCGCTCCACCGTGCCCGCATGCGCACACTGGTATTCAGCGACGACGGCGCTCGCAAACGCCTCGAAAGCATTACCCATCCGTTGATTCGTGCGGAGACGGAGCGCGAGCAACGCGAGGCGCAAGGGCCGTACGTGATCGTGGTCGTCCCACTGCTGGTGGAGTCGGGTAGCTGGAAGACCCGGGTGAATCGTGTGCTCGCCGTCGATTGCAGCGTTGAAACGCAAATCTCGCGGGTGATGAGTCGCAACGGGTTCAGCCGTGAACAGGTGCTGGCAATCATCGACCGCCAGGCCACGCGCGAGGCACGCCTCGCCGCAGCCGACGACGTGATCGACAACGACAACGCGCCGCTCGATACGCTCAAAGCACACGTCGACGCGCAGCATCGCGTATATCTGTCGCTCGCGGGCGCGTGAGCGTGACATGCCCGCGAGCGCCCCGCATAGGCGCCACGCGAGCGCCATATATGCGGCACATGCAGCCAGCGCAACCCATCTCACGCCTATCCGTTGAACTTTGTAGCGGCACGCGAGCCGAAGCACGCAGAAAACCGCCCGAAACACGTGAAAAAAGTTGCGAAAGCGCGCTGAAAAAGTGCGTGATTGCTAGGGTAGTCTCACGGCATTAGAATGTTCTGCATTCCCGTCACCGACCACGCCCGAGGCGAGCCCGCTTGATCCTTTACGAGTATCCCTTCAACGAGCGAATCCGGACGCTATTGCGCCTCGAAGATCTGTTCGAGCGCTTCACGTTCTTTCTGACTCAGGAAGACGCCAGGGAACATCACGTCGCACTGACAACGTTGTTCGAAATCTCAGAGGTTGCGGGTCGCGCGGATCTGAAGTCCGATCTGATGAAGGAGCTCGAGCGCCAACGGCAAACGCTGGCGCCGTTCCGTGGCAATCCAGGCATCGAACAGAACGCGCTCGAAGCAGTGCTCGGCGAAATCGAGCAGACCCTGACGGGGCTTTCACAGATGCAGGGCAAGACCGGCCAGCATCTGGCAGACAACGAGTGGCTCGCCAGCATCCGCAGCCGCGCGATCATTCCGGGCGGCACCTGCAAGTTCGATTTGCCTTCGTATTACGCGTGGCAGCAGATCCATCCCGATCAGCGCCGCCAAGACATCGCAAAGTGGGTCACTCCGCTGCTGCCGTTGCGCGATGCGGCAACGATCGTCTTACGTCTCGCTCGTGAATCCGGTCAGGCGTCCAAGGTCATGGCGATGCAAGGCAGCTATCAGCAGATGCTGTCAGGCCGTTCGTATCAATTGATGCAGGTAAGGGTGGCACCTGAATTGCGGATGATCCCCGAAGCCAGTGCTAATAAATATATGCTCTGGGTACGCTTCACCGTGCAGGACGGCGATTTGCGCCCGCGCGCGGTGGATGTCGACGTGCCGTTCCAACTTACCCTGTGCAGCCTTTAACGCCTGCCTTGTAGAACCGAATCTGGGGCCGCGCCTTTAAAGCGGCGAGAAGTGCCCCTATATTCAATACCTGTTCCGTTTACGATTGACTGCCTGACCGTATGCCTACTGTCGTCAAATGCCCCACTTGCGGCAAGGATGTCCGCTGGACCCCTGAAAACCGCTTTCGCCCCTTCTGCTCCGACCGCTGCAAGCAGATCGACCTCGGCGCCTGGGCCGCAGAGAAGTACAAGATCGGCGGCACGGATGAAGAAGCAGAAGCACCGTCCGATGAGTCGCCCAGCGGGGATTACAACCCGCACTGAGTGTGGTTTTGTGCAAGGCCGTGCGGGCGGGGGCGGCTAACGCAGCGCCCACTACCGCGTACCGTTCTTATCGGCTTTCCTCAGCCGCAAGCCATTCCAGCACCGGGATCGTCGCCGGCAGCAACGGCGAGACATCTGCTGGCAGCGCCTGCCAGACAAACGCCTGACCTTCGCGGCCATGCGGCTCCCCGGTCCACTCCGTCACCTTGCAGAAGAACAACCGCACATAAGCGTGCGGATAATCGTGTTCGAGCGTGTGCCAAAGGTGGCTTGCCTTGACGTCGATACCGAGTTCCTCGTGCAACTCGCGGGCTAACGCGGCCTCAACCGATTCCCCCGCCTCCAGCTTGCCCCCCGGAAACTCCCAGTAGCCTTCGTACGGCTTGCCAGCCGGGCGCTGCGCCAGCAGATAGCGTCCGTCCGGCTGAATCAGCACGCCGACGGCGACTTTCGTCACCGGACGCCCGGCGGCGTTCTTCTGCGCGTCGCTCATAGCGGGCTCTTCCGGCCCGACCAGTCGCGCGCGAATTGCCACGCCACGCGCCCCGAGCGCGAACCACGCTCCAGCGCCCACACCAGCGCATCGCCGCGCGCCGCTTCGACTTCCGCGTCGTCGCAGCCAAAATGCCGCAGCCAGTGGCCGATGATCGACAGGTAGTCGTCCTGTTTGAACGGATAGAAGCTGACCCACAGCCCGAAGCGCTCGGACAGCGAGATCTTTTCTTCGACCAGCTCGCCCGGATGAATCTCGCCGTCGGACGTGTGCTTGTACGTTTCGTTGTCGCTCATGTACTCGGGCAGCAGATGGCGGCGATTCGACGTTGCGTAAATCAGCACATTGTCCGACTGCGCGGCGATGGAACCGTCGAGCGCCACTTTCAACGCCTTGTAGCCCGACTCGCCGTCTTCGAACGAGAGGTCGTCGCAGAACACCACGAAGCGCTCCGGCCGTTGCGCGATCAGATCGACGATGTCGCCGAGATCATGCAAGTCGTCTTTGTCCACTTCGATCAGGCGCAGGCCGTCTTTCGCATACGCGTTCAGACAGGCCTTGATCAGCGACGACTTACCGGTGCCGCGCGCGCCCGTCAGCAGCACATTGTTGGCAGGCTGTTTGTGCACGAATTGACGCGTGTTCTGCTCGATCAGCCCTTTCTGGCGATCGATGTTTTGCAAGTCGTCGAGCGTAATTGCCGAGATGGCCGGCACCGGTTGCAGATAGCCGCGCCCCTGGCGCTTGCGCCAGCGAAAGGCGACCGCTACCGACCAGTCTATCTCCGGTGCGGCGGGCGGGAGCATCGCTTCGAGGCGGACGAGCACGGCTTCGGCCCGGGTCAGAAACTGTTCGAGTTTGTCCATGGCTGTGAGATAAGCGGCCAAAAGCCGCGTGATGAACCCGGTTACGAACGATAGTCGGCGTTGATACTCACGTAATCGTGCGACAGATCGCAAGTCCAGATCGTGGCTTGCGCATTGCCGCGGCCGAGTACGACGCGAATGCCGATCTCGCTCTTTTTCATGACGCGCTGACCGTCTTCTTCACGGTAGGCCGGATTGCGGCCGCCGGCAGTCGCGACCAGCACGTCGTCCAGATACAGATCGATTTTGCCGACGTCGAGATCGTCCACGCCGGCATAGCCGATGGCCGCCAGAATGCGGCCGAGATTCGGGTCCGACGCATAAAAGGCCGTCTTCACGAGCGGCGAATGGCCGATCGCGTAGGCGATCTGGCGGCATTCGCCGACGCTCGAGCCGCCTTCGACATGCACGGTCATGAATTTGGTCGCGCCTTCGCCGTCGCGCACGATCAGTTGTGCAAGGGTCTGAGCGACTTCGGTCACCGCGTCGCGCAGCGCTGCATAAGCGGGCGAATCGGTGGACGTGATCGCCGGCAGGCTCGATTTGCCCGACGCGATCAGGATGAAAGAATCGTTGGTCGACGTATCGCCGTCGATCGTGATGCAGTTGAACGAGCGGTCCGCCACGTGCTTGACCAGCGCATCGAGCACCGGTTGCGCGACGGCAGCGTCGAAGGCGAGGAAACCGAGCATGGTCGCCATATTCGGCTTGATCATGCCGGCACCTTTGCTGATCCCCGTCAACGTGACCGTATGGCCGTCGATCGTGACCTGGCGCGAGGTGGCCTTCGGCAACGTGTCCGTGGTCATGATCGCCTGAGCGGCGTCGTACCAGTTCGCTTCCTTGCGATTCGCCAGCGCGGCCGGCAGACTGGCCTTCAGACGATCGACCGGCAGCGGTTCCAGAATCACGCCCGTCGAAAACGGCAGCACCTGTTCCGGCGTGATATCGGCCAAACGCGCCAGTTCGGCGCAGGTTTCGCGCGCGTGCGCGAGGCCCGGCTCGCCGGTGCCCGCGTTGGCGTTGCCGGTGTTGATCACGAGCGCACGAATCGGCTTACCGCCGGCGCGCACGCGCTCCAGATTCTCCCGGCACACCGTGACGGGCGCGGCGCAAAAACGATTCTGCGTGAACACCCCGCCTACCGTCGCGCCTTCGCCGACGGAAATGACCAGCACGTCCTTGCGGTTCGGCTTGCGGATATTCGCCTCCGCCCAGCCCAGCGTGACGCCGGCGACGGGATGGAGTTGAGCGGGATCGATCGAGGGGAAATTGACAGCCATGGTCGCGACCTGTCGAAGAAAATGCCGGCAGGCGCCGGCATCGAGGGATCGGAAACTGATGGTTCGGGCAGGTTGCCGAACCACCGCGAAATCAACAGCAAAGCATCGTGTAAAACGACGCGGCGCGCTTGGAAGCGCGCCGCTTTCGGCATTACGCGATCTTGCCGTGGCACTGCTTGTACTTCTTGCCGCTGCCGCACGGGCACGGGTCGTTGCGGCCGACCTTCGGTACGTTGTCCACGCCGACATCCGATGCGACTGCATGCGACGAGCCATGGCTCATCGCGTCGCCGATCATCGCAGCGGTGGCCGCTTCCGCAGCGGCAGGCGCGGCTGCCGCCGCTTCGGCGAATTCGGCGTGACGGAATTCGACGTTTTCGAGGTGGCTGGCCTGCTCTTCATACTGCTCGGCCGCCTGTTCCAGCTGTTCCGGCGACTGGATCTGCACGTTCATCACCACACGGGTGACTTCGAGCTTCACCGCGTCCAGCATCGCGGCGAACAGTTCGAACGCCTCGCGCTTGTATTCCTGCTTCGGATTCTGCTGCGCGTAACCACGCAGATGGATACCCTGGCGCAGGTGATCGAGTGCGGCCAGATGTTCGCGCCAGCTGCGGTCCAGCGTTTGCAGCATGATCGAACGTTCGAACGCGCTGAACGATTCACGGCCGACCTGTTCGACCTTCGATTCGTACGCTTCGTCCGCGGCGGCTTCGACCGCTTCCAGAATCTCATCCGCGCTGATCGAGTTCGACTCGTTGATCATCTCCTGAATCGCGAGGTCGAGCTGCCATTCGTTACGCAGCACTTCCTCCAGCTCGGGCACGTCCCACTGCTCTTCAATGCTGCCGGCCGGCACGAACGGGTGAACGATATCGGAAATCACGCCACGACGCATCGCGCCGATGGTTTCGGTGATGTCGTTCGCTTCGAGCAATTCATTGCGCTGCTGGTAAATCACCTTGCGCTGATCGTTCGACACATCGTCGTATTCGAGCAATTGCTTGCGGACGTCGAAGTTGCGCGCTTCAACCTTGCGCTGCGCCGACTCGATCGAACGCGACACGATGCCTGCCTCGATCGCCTCGCCTTCCGGCATCTTCAGGCGGTCCATGATCGCGCGCACGCGGTCGCCCGCAAAAATGCGCAGCAGCGGATCTTCCAGCGACAGATAGAAGCGCGACGAACCCGGGTCGCCCTGACGGCCGGCACGGCCACGCAGCTGGTTGTCGATCCGGCGCGATTCGTGACGCTCGGTGCCGATGATGTGCAGACCGCCTGCGGTCTTCACCTGATCGTGCAGCGCTTGCCATTCGTCGTGCAGCTTCTGGATACGGCGTTGCTTTTCGTCGGCAGGGATGGCTTCGTCGAGTTCGATAAACGTGGCCTGCTTTTCGGCGTTGCCGCCCAGCACGATGTCGGTACCGCGACCGGCCATGTTGGTGGCGATCGTGACGCGTTTCGGACGGCCCGCTTCAGCGACGATCTCCGCTTCACGCGCGTGCTGCTTGGCGTTCAGCACTTCGTGCGGCAAAGCAGCCTGCTTCAGCAGATGCGACAGCAACTCGGAGTTTTCGATCGATGTTGTACCGACCAGTACCGGCTGACCGCGCTCGTAGCAATCGCGGATGTCGCGAATCACGGCGTCGTAGCGTTCCTTCGCGGTCTTATAGATCTGATCCTGCTTGTCGATCCGCTTCGGCGGACGATTGGTCGGGATCACAACCGTTTCGAGACCGTAGATCTCGTTGAATTCGTACGCTTCGGTATCGGCCGTGCCGGTCATGCCGGACAGCTTGGCGTACATACGGAAGTAGTTCTGGAACGTGATCGACGCGAGCGTCTGGTTCTCGCTCTGGATCTTGACGTGTTCCTTCGCCTCGACAGCTTGATGCAGGCCGTCCGACCAGCGGCGGCCGGCCATCAGACGGCCGGTGAATTCGTCGACGATCACCACTTCGCCATTCTGCACGACGTAGTGCTGATCCTTGAAGAACAGCGTGTGCGCACGCAGTGCCGCATACACGTGGTGCATCAGCGTGATGTTCTGCGGCGCATACAGGCTTTCGCCGTCGCCGATCAGGCCCCATTCGGCGAGCAGACGCTCGGCCTTTTCGTGGCCCGATTCCGTCAGGAATACCTGACGGCCTTTCTCGTCCAGCGTGTAGTCGCCCGGCTTTTCGACGCCCGTGCCGTCCGCCTTCTCTTCGCCGATCTGACGTTCGAGCAGCGGCGGCAGCGCATTCATGCGCACGTAGAGTTCGGTATGATCTTCGGCCTGGCCGGAGATGATCAGCGGTGTACGGGCTTCGTCGATCAGGATCGAGTCGACCTCGTCGACCACCGCGAAGTTCAGGGCTCGCTGCACGCGCGCGTCGGTCTCGTAGACCATGTTGTCGCGCAGGTAGTCGAAGCCGAATTCGTTGTTGGTACCGTAGGTGATGTCAGCGGCGTACGCTTCCTGCTTCGCGGCGTGATCCATCTGCGACAGATTGATGCCGACCGAGAGACCCAGAAAGTTGTACAGACGCGCCATCCATTCGGCGTCGCGCTGTGCGAGGTAGTCGTTGACCGTGACCACGTGCACGCCGCGCCCCGACAGCGCATTCAGATACACCGGCAGCGTGGCGACGAGCGTCTTGCCTTCGCCGGTGCGCATTTCGCCGATCTTGCCGTAGTGCAGGACCATGCCGCCGATCAGCTGCACGTCGAAGTGGCGCATTTTCAGCACCCGCTTGCTGGCCTCGCGGCACACCGCAAATGCTTCGGGCAGGAGCTTGTCGAGCGATTCGCCGCTCGCGACGCGCTGGCGGAATTCACCCGTTTTGGCGCGCAGTTGGTCGTCCGTCAATTGCTCGATCTGCGGCTCGAGCGCATTGATCGCCGTGACGGTCTTTTGATATTGCTTGACTAGCCGCTGGTTGCGGCTGCCAAAAATCTTCTGTAGAAAACCGGTGGTCATCGGATCGGTGTCTGCGTCGCGGCTTCGGCTGGTTTCGCGTCGTGCAGTTCATGCACGTGCGCTCCGGGGTCGGAAGGGCCTCGGCGGCTTGTCCAAGAGTGAATTCGAATCGGGCATTTTAGCACGCGCCCCAGCCCGCGCCTGTGTCAGCGGCGCGACGGCGGCAGGGCATCGAACGCCCGCCGCAGCGACCTCTGACGGTACGCATTGAGGCGGACCCGCGTGCATCCCGCGCGGTACAATCGCGGCGTGAACGCACATAGGGTGCGAACCCGCCGTCACGATCAAACATGAGCCGTTTTCCCTCCTTTTCAAGGCCGCCGCCCAAGCAGTTCAAAGCGCGCCGCCCGCAGCCCGTCGCTGAAGTGCTCAATCGCACCGACGCGTTTGCGGCCCTGCGCGCGGGTGTCGAGCAGATTGCCGCGCTGGAAAAGGATCTGCGGGAGCTACTGCCCGACTATCTGGCAACCAGCGTCGAGCCGAGCTTCATCAAGGAAGGCGTGCTGGCGCTGTTTGCCGGGCACAACGCGCTGGCGGCGCGTCTGCGCCAGATTGAGCCGCGGTTGCTGTCGGATCTGCAGCAGCGCGGCTGGCCCGTCAAAGCGCTGAGGATTCGCGTACGGCCGCAGCCTTTAAAGGAGCCGGCCCCCGTCAAGCAGGCGCGTATGACGCCGGTCGGCGCCGATGCTTTGCACGCGCTCTCTCAATCGCTCGCGCCCTCGCCGTTGCAGGAAGCATTGGCGAAAATGGCGGCGCGGCATCGGAGAAACCGCTGAACAAAAAATAAGCGGCCCAGATGGGCCGCTTATTTTTCATCCATTCGCTTGGGAGATTTCGCCCCAAAGTCGCTATACAAACTACGCAAATGCCGTCTGCGTCTCATACGCAAAGCCGCGAGGCGCCTTTTGCGTGTCATCGAAACTGACGATTTCGTACGAGTCTTCATGCGCGAGCAGTTCGCGCAGCAATGCGTTATTGAGGCCGTGGCCCGACTTGTACGCCGTGTACGAAGCCAGCAAAGGATGCCCGATCACGTACAGATCGCCGATCGCGTCGAGCATTTTGTGCTTCACGAATTCGTCGTCGTAACGCAGGCCGTCGTTGTTCAGAATGCGGTATTCGTCCAGCACGATGGCGTTATCCATGCTGCCGCCCCGCGCCAAACCGAGTTCGCGCATCATTTCCACTTCATGCGCAAAGCCGAACGTGCGCGCACGGGCAATTTCCCGCACGTACGACGTATTGGCAAAATCCACTTCCAGCGCCTGGCCGGTCTTATCCACAGCCGGGTGACGGAAATCGATCGTGAACTTCAATTTGAAACCGAAATACGGGTCGAGACGCGCGAATTTATCGCCGTCGCGAATTTCGACCGGCTTGGTGACCTTGATGAATTTCTTTGCCGCGTTCTGTTCTTCAATACCGGCCGATTGAATCAGAAACACGAACGAACCCGCACTGCCGTCCATGATCGGAATTTCCTCGGCGGTGACATCGACATAAAGGTTGTCGATGCCGAGGCCTGCGCATGCGGACATCAAATGCTCGATGGTCGACACGCGCGCGCCGTCTTTCTGCAAAACGGAAGCCAGACGCGTATCGCCAATCGCCATCGCCGACGCAGGGATGTCCACCGGCGTGGGTAAATCCACGCGCGAAAACACGATGCCAGTGTCCGGCGCCGCGGGGCGGAGCGTCAGGTTGACTTTGCGGCCGGAGTGCAGGCCGATGCCAACTGTCTTGACGATCGATTTAATAGAGCGCTGCTTCAACATGGTGATCTTCTGTTCGATTGAAAATCCCAATCGGGACTTTTTATTCCATAGCGCGAAGTATACTCCAATACCCTTAGGAGCGTCTTTGCACGGAACGTATCAATCTGTTTCGCTGCATTACCCAAAGGGCGCCCGTCAGGAAAGCGTGACGGGCCGACGTCCGGAACGGAGGCGTTTCCGGTCATCGGCCCGCGTAACGGCCTGTCACAAAAGCGACATTTTGACCGTTGCCCTGATACAACGCGCACGCGCGCAGGGCGAAGGCCATGACGCAACCGTAACTAGCTCAACGTAGCGAGAATACTCCCTGCATCGCTGACTTCGAATTTGCCGGCAGCCTCGACGTTCAACGTCTTGACCACGCCGTCGTCGACAACCATCGCGTAGCGCTGGGAACGGATTCCCATGCCGCGCGCCGACAAATCCTGCTCAAGACCGAGCGCCCGCGTGAAAGCCGCACTGCCGTCCGCCATCATGCGCACCTTGCCCGAGGCGTGCTGATCGCGTCCCCACGCGCCCATTACGAACGCGTCGTTGACGGACACGCACCAGATTTCGTCGATGCCAAGCGCGCGCAGCTGCTCGGCGTGCTCGACGTAACCCGGTACATGTTTGGCCGAACAGGTCGGCGTGAAGGCGCCTGGCAATCCGAAGATCACCACACGCTTGCCCGCCGTCTGCTCGCGCACGTCGAAGCTGTTAGGCCCCAGCGTGCAGCCCGCCCGCGTGTCTTCGACAAACTCGAAGAGCGTCGCGTCGGGCAGCTTTTCACCTGTCTGAATCATGCTCAGTCCTTTGCATCGATGCGAAGCATGCTCGCACGTTGTCGTGTCGCAGTGAACTTCAGCGTCTGCCTAACTACAGGCTCCGCCATCCGGCGACAGTCGCCCTATCCGCTTCGCGAATCCGAAGAGGGCACGTGTCCTTGCCGCGAATCAGACGATACGCGGCTCGTTCGCCGTTCACACGCCACGCTCGTGCATTCGTCCGCCAGCGCTGCTGAAAACAGCGCGGCAACGAAAGCCTGCTCGTGCGCTCAGTCCGCCTGCTTGCGCAGGAACGCCGGAATGTCGTACGTATCGACGCCCTTTTCCTGCAGCGCCTGCACGTGCGAAGCCGCCGTATCGCGCGACGTGCGCCACACAGCCGGCGTATCCAGCGCGCCGTAATCGGCCGTGCTGGCGTGCGACGACGACGGTGCGTAGGCAGCGTGCGTGCCGATCGGCTGGTTGTCCGTGCCGGTGCGCAGCAGCGTCATCGGTGCCGATTGCTGCTTCTTCGCCGCACGGCCCAGACCCGTTGCCACGACCGTCACGCGCAGCGCGTCGCCCATTGCATCGTCGTACACCGCGCCGAAGATCACGGTGGCATCTTCCGCGGCGTAGCTCTTGATGGTGTTCATCACTTCGCGCGTTTCCGACAGACGCAGCGAACGGCTCGACGTGATGTTGACCAGCACGCCACGCGCGCCCGACAGATCCACACCTTCCAGCAGCGGGCTTGCAACAGCCTGCTCAGCGGCCAGACGGGCGCGATCGACACCGGCAACCGTCGCCGTGCCCATCATCGCCTTGCCCTGCTCGCCCATCACCGTCTTCACGTCTTCGAAGTCGACGTTCACCAGACCGTCGACGTTGATGATTTCCGCGATCCCGGCAACTGCGTTGTTCAGAACGTCGTCTGCGCACTGGAAGCACTTGTCCATCTCGGCGTCATCGCCCATCACCTCGAACAGCTTGTCGTTCAGAACGACGATCAGCGAGTCGACGTGATCCTCCAGTTGCTGCGAACCGGCTTCTGCGACGCGCATCCGCTTGCCGCCTTCGAATTCGAACGGCTTGCTGACTACGCCAACAGTCAAGATACCCATTTCCTTGGCGATCTGCGCGACCACCGGCGCTGCGCCCGTGCCCGTGCCGCCACCCATGCCGGCGGTGATGAACACCATGTGCGCGCCGCGCAATGCGTCGGCAATGCGCTCGCGTGCTTCTTCTGCTGCCGCGCGGCCCATTTCCGGCTTGGCGCCCGCGCCCAGACCCGTGTTGCCGAGCTGGATCACCGCCGAGGCGCGCGAACGCGACAGCGCCTGCGCATCCGTGTTCATCACGATGAAATCGACGCCTTGCACGCCCTTGTTGATCATGTGCTGAACGGCATTGCCGCCAGCGCCACCGACTCCGATCACCTTGATGATGGTGCCGTTCGTTTCGGTTTCCAGCATCTGGAATTCCATGTTGCCTCCGTCAAGATAAAAAATTGCAGCCACTCGGCCGTTATTCGGCAGGAAGTCGGGCAACCCCCTGTCGCGCGCCAGCCGCCGGCACCAGCGCGTATTTGCGTAAAACCGTCAAAACCAGAATTCGTTAGAAGTTGCCGAGGAACCAGTCTTTCATTCGCGTGAAGACCTGGCCCATCGACCCCGACTGCACGGCGACCTTGCGGCCGCGCATCCGTTGCGAGCGCCCTTCGACGAGCAGACCCATTGCCGTCGAGTAGCGCGGATTCCGCACGACGTCGGCGAGACCGCCCGCGTATTCCGGCACGCCGATGCGCACCGGCTTCAGGAAAATGTCCTCGCCGAGTTCGACCATGCCGAGCATCATCGACGCGCCGCCGGTCAGCACCACGCCGGAGCTCAGCAGTTCCTCGTAACCCGACTCGCGCACCACCTGCTGCACGAGCGAAAACAGTTCTTCGACACGCGGCTCGACCACCGCCGCCAGCGCCTGGCGCGACAGCGTGCGCGGACCGCGCTCGCCCAGACCCGGCACTTCGATCATTTCGTCCGGATCGGCCAAGGCCTGCTTCGCAATGCCGTAGTCGACCTTGATGTCTTCCGCGTCCGGCGTCGGCGTACGCAGCGCCATCGCGATGTCGCTCGTGATCTGGTCGCCGGCGATCGGAATCACCGCCGTGTGGCGAATCGCGCCTTCGCTGAAAATCGCGATGTCCGTCGTGCCGCCGCCGATATCGACCAGCACCACGCCGAGTTCTTTTTCATCTTCCGTCAGCACCGCCAGCGACGACGCCAGCGGCTGCAGGATCAGATCGTTCACTTCGAGCCCGCAACGGCGCACGCACTTGACGATGTTCTGCGCCGCGCTCACCGCGCCGGTGACGATATGCACCTTCACTTCCAGCCGGATACCGCTCATGCCGATCGGCTCGCGCACGTCTTCCTGGCCGTCGATGATGAATTCCTGCGTCAGGATATGCAGCACCTGCTGATCGGTCGGGATGTTGATCGCCTTCGCCGTCTCGATCACGCGCGCGACGTCCGTCTGCGTGACTTCCTTCTCCTTGATCGCCACCATGCCGCTCGAATTGAAGCTGCGGATATGGCTGCCGGCGATCCCGGTAAACACGTTCGTGATCTTGCAGTCGGCCATCAGCTCGGCTTCTTCGAGCGCGCGCTGAATGGACTGCACGGTGGCTTCGATGTTCACCACCACGCCCTTCTTGAGCCCCTTCGATTCGCTCTGGCCGAGGCCGATCACCTCGTAGTGACCCTCGCCCTTCAACTCGGCGACGATGGCCACCACCTTCGACGTCCCAATGTCGAGGGCGACCAGCAGATCTTTATAGTCTTTACTCATAGCGTGCTCATTGCGTGTGATGTCCGTTTACTTCTTGCCCTTGTCGGGTTCGGTGATAAAGCGCATCCCTGCCGCGCGAATCGCGAAACCGTTCGGATAGCGCAAGTCCGCATACTCGATATCCTTTCCCCAACGCTGCGTCACCGCATTCCACGCCGCGGTCAGGCGCTTGCTGCGATCCAGCAGCGTGTCCTGATTGCGTTCGCGCCCAAGTTCCACCTGCATTCCATTCGACAGCTTCACCGTCCACGCGTAGCGCGGCGACAGCGTGACTTCATCCGGCGTCGCGCCCAGCGGCGCAAACCACTTCTGGAAGTCGTGATAACGCGCGACAACCTCTTTCGCCGTACCGTCCGGGCCGTCGAACGCGGGCAGCTCTTCCTCGAGTTCGCCCTGGTTCGCGGTGAACAGTTCGCCGTCGACGCTGACCAGCTGATCGCTGCCCCACGTCCCCAGCGGTTTGTACTCTTCAAGCGTGACAGCCAGCGCGTTCGGCCAGACTCGCCGCACGCTCGCGTGACGCACCCACGGCATCTGCTCGAACGCCTGACGCGCGACGTCGAGATCCACCGTGAAAAAGTTGCCCTTCAAGCGTCCCACTACCCCGGCGCGCACCGTCGGTGAATTGATGTGCTCGGTGTCGCCGTCGATCTGGATTTCGTGCAGCGCGAAATTCGGACGCTGGATCAGCCAATAACCACCTGCCGCCAGCAGCACGAGCACCAGCAGCACATGCAATGCGCTGGCGGCGAGATTGAGCTGGCGAACGTTGTTCCACATGGTGTTGCTTTCGGGTTGCCCCGGTTAGTCCGCAAGGGTCAGCGCCAACACGCCGACAACCAGTTCCTGATAGCTGATGCCCACCGCACGCGCCGCCTTCGGCGGCAGCGAGTGATCGGTCATGCCAGGCGCCGTGTTCACTTCGAGGAAGTACGGGTTGCCGTGGGCGTCGAGCATGAAATCGGCGCGGCCCCAATCGGTACAGCCGAGTACGTCGAACGCACGGCGCGCCAGCGCCTTCAGACGCTTCTCTTCGTCCGGCGCGAGGCCGCACGGGATCAGATACTGCGTGTCGTTGGCGATGTACTTCGCGTGATAGTCGTAGAACTCGCCAGCCGGCACGATGCGGATCACCGGCAGATCCAGATCGCCGGCGATGCACGCGGTGTACTCGCCGCCGCCTTCAATGCTCTTTTCCACCACGACGATCTTGTCGTACTTGACCGCTTCGAGCAGCGCTGCCGGCAATGCATCGGCGCTTTTCACCTTGATCACCGCGACGCTCGAGCCTTCGCTGGCCGGCTTCACGAACAGCGGCAAGCCGAGCTTCGCGACGATGTCCTTCGCACGCGCTTCGTAGTCGTCGCCACGCAGCACGGCTTCGAACGGCGGCGTCGGAATGCCGAGTTGCTGCCACACGAGCTTGGTGCGGAACTTGTCCAGACCGAGCGCGGAGCCGAGCACGCCGCTCCCCGTGTAACGGATGCCGTAAAAATCGAGCGCGCCCTGGATCTGGCCGTTCTCGCCGTAACCGCCATGCAGCGCGTTGAACGCGCGCACGAAGCCTTCCTCCTTCAACGCGGCGAGCGGACGCTCGGCCGGGTCGAACGGATGTGCGTCGATACCGGCGTCGCGCAGACCTTGCAGCACGAGGCGGCCGGAATTGAGCGACACCTCGCGCTCGGCGGAATCGCCACCGAGCAGGACTGCCACTTTGCCGAATTGTTTAGGGTCGATACCGCTCATTTCACTCACACCTTTGTTTCTTGCGCGAGGCGTCCCGGCACACCGCCGATCGAACCCGCGCCCATCGTGATCACCACATCGCCATCGCGCACCACTGCTGAGAGCGCGTCCGGCACTTCATCCACCGTATCGACAAACACAGGCTCGACCTTGCCGACGACACGCAACGCGCGAGCCAGCGCGCGACCGTCGGCGGCGACGATCGGCGCTTCACCGGCTGAATAGACTTCGGTCAGCACGAGCGCGTCGACCGTCGACAGCACCTTCACAAAATCTTCGAAGCAATCGCGCGTGCGCGTGAAGCGGTGCGGCTGGAATGCCAGCACCAGCCGCCGGCCCGGGAATGCACCACGCGCCGCCGCCACCGTTGCCGCCATCTCGACCGGGTGATGACCGTAGTCGTCGACCAGCGTGTACGCGCCGGCTGCTTTGCCTTCGGACACGACCGGCACTTCGCCGTAGCGCTGGAAGCGGCGGCCCACGCCGTTGAAATCCGCTAGCGCTCGCTGAATATCGGCATCTTTCACTTCAAGTTCAGTCGCAATTGCAATGGCGGCCAAAGCGTTCTGCACGTTGTGCTCGCCCGGCAGGTTCAAGACGATGTCGATCGGCGCCGCGTCTTCGCGCATTGCCGTGAAATGCATCTTGCCGTCATGTGCCTCGACGTTGACCGCGCGCACCTGCGCATCCGGCGCGAAGCCATAACGGATGATCGGCTTCGACACGAACGGCAGGATTTCCTTCACGTTCGGGTCGTCGACGCACAGCACCGCGATGCCGTAGAACGGCAGACGATGCGTGAACTCGATGAACGCCTGCTTGAGCCGCGCGAAGTCGTGGCCGTAGGTGTCCATGTGATCGGCGTCGATGTTCGTAATGACTTCGATCACCGGGAACAGATTCAGGAACGACGCATCCGACTCGTCCGCTTCGGCGACGATGAAATCGCCCGTACCGAGCCGCGCATTCGCGCCCGCGCTGATCAGCCGGCCGCCGATCACGAAAGTCGGATCGAGCCCGCCCGCCGCCAACACACTCGCCACCAGCGAAGTGGTCGTGGTCTTGCCGTGCGTGCCGGCGATCGCGATGCCCTGCTTCAGGCGCATCAATTCCGCGAGCATCACCGCGCGCGGCACGATCGGAATGCGGCGATGACGCGCGGCCAGCACTTCCGGGTTATCGCTGCGCACCGCCGTCGAGACGACAACCGCGTTCGCGCCTTCAATGTTTTCCGCTGCGTGGCCGATCGCGATCCGCGCGCCGAGTGCGGCGAGGCGATCGGTAATCGCGTTGCTCGTGAGATCCGAGCCGCTCACCTGATAGCCGAGGTTGACCAGCACCTCGGCGATGCCGCTCATGCCAACACCGCCGATGCCGACAAAATGAATATGTTTGACGATGTGTTTCATTGCTTTCCTTCTGGGCTCGCGCCCGAAATCGAACCCGCCACGGTCGCGCAAATCTGCGCGACCTGTTCCGTGGCGTCGGGTTTCGCGAGCGAGCGCGAACGCTCCGCCATCTCCGCGAGGGTCTCTCGCGTCTGGCTGCGCAACCAGTCGGCGAGCATTTCCGCCGACAGATCACGTTGCTGCACGACCAGCGCCGCGCCGTTGTCGGCGAGAAACGCTGCATTTGTTGTTTGGTGATCGTCTACTGCAAATGGGAACGGCACGAAAAACGCCGCTACCCCTACCGCTGAAATTTCCGACACCGTCATCGCACCCGAACGGCAGATCACCAGATCCGCCTTCGCGTAAGCGCTCGTCATGTCGTCGATGAACGCCACGAGTTCGACGTCGGCGCCCGTTTGCAAACCGGCCGCCGCGTAGTTCTCGCGCAGCGCATCGATATGCTTTGCGCCCGCCTGATGCACGATGCGCGGACGTTCGTTCGGTGCCAGCCGCGCAACCGCACGCGGCACCACTTCATTCAATGCCGCCGCACCCAGACTGCCGCCCACGACCAGCACATTCAGCGGACCCGTGCGCTGCGCGTAGCGTGCTTTGGGTGCAATCGTGCGCGCAAGTTCCGCACGAATCGGATTTCCGGTCCATTCGCCGTGCGGCAGCGCATTCGGGAATGCAACCAGCACGCGTTTGGCGACTTTCGAGAGCACTTTGTTCGCGAGACCCGCGATCGAATTCTGTTCATGCAACACCAGCGGACAGCCGCTCAACGCGGTCATTAAACCCGCGGGGAACGTGATGTAGCCGCCCATGCCGAGCACGACGTCCGGCTTCACGCGACGCAGCACGCTCAAACTCTGCGCGCAGGCGCGCAGCAGATTCAGCGGCAGCATCAGCCTGGTCGTCAGGCCCTTGCCGCGCAGTCCGCCGAAGCGCACGTATTCCATCGGGATGCCGTGCTTCGGCACCAGCGTGGCCTCCATGCCCGCAGGGTTGCCGAGCCATACGACCTTCCAACCCCATGCCTGCATCAGATGCGCGACCGCGAGCCCCGGGAACACGTGTCCCCCGGTGCCACCGGCCATCACCATCAACGTGCGTTGCGGCAGAGCGGTCACACCTTCCCTCCACGCATCAACACCCGGTTCTCATAGTCCACGCGCATCAACACCGCCACCGCGATACAGTTCAGCACGATGCCGGAGCCGCCATAGCTGACGAGCGGCAACGTGAGACCTTTGGTCGGCAGCAAGCCGAGGTTCACGCCCATGTTGATGAAGGTCTGCGCGCCGAACCAGATACCGATGCCCTTCGCGACCAGACCCGCAAACGTGCGGTCGAGGGCGAGCGCCTGACGGCCGATCTCGAACGAGCGGCGCACGATCCAATAAAACATCAGGATCACGACCAGCACGCCGACAAAACCGAGTTCCTCGCCGATCACCGCGAGGATGAAGTCGGTGTGTGCTTCCGGCAGATAGTTGAGCTTCTCGACGCTGCCGCCAAGGCCCACGCCGAACCACTCGCCCCGCCCGAACGCAATCAGCGAGTGCGTCAATTGATAAGCCTTGCCTTGCGCGTAACGGTCGTCCCACGGATCGAGGTAAGCAAAGATCCGCTCGCGACGCCACGGCGACGCCCACACCAGCAAGCTGAACGTGCCTACCGCCGTCGCTACGAGCCCGCCGAACAGCTTACCGTTCACGCCGCCGAGGAACAGCACGCCCATCGCGATCGCGGCGATCACCATGAACGCGCCCATGTCCGGTTCGAGCAGCAGCATCGCGCCGACGAGACCCACCGCCACCGCCATCGGCAGAAAGCCCTTGGCGAAGCTCTGCATGTATTCCTGCTTGCGCACCGTGTAGTTCGCCGCGTAGATCGTCACGGCGAGCTTCATGATTTCCGACGGCTGCATGTTCGTGATGCCGAGCGGAATCCAGCGGCGCGCGCCGTTCACGCCCTTACCGATGTGCGGAATCAGCACGATCACCAGCGCGGCCATCGAGATCAGGAAGAGCTTCGGCGCGTACTTGTCCCACGTCGAGATCGGAATACGGAACGTCACGATACCGATCACCGAGCCCAGCACCACGAAGATGAGCTGGCGCACGAGGAACGCGTAATCCCGGTACGACGCGTACTTGGGCGAATCGGGCATTGCGATCGACGCCGAATACACCATCACGACGCCGAGGCCGAGCAACGCGACGACCACCCACAGCAGCGAGTGATCGTAGTCGAGCATCCGCGAGCGCAGCGGACGCACACCGTTCACGGCGCTCGCGAGACCACTGCCGCCAGTGCGACTGGAGGCGCGGCCCGTGCTACCCGTATCGCCTTCGGCGGCGCGGGAGCCAGCAAGGCGCGAACCGAAACGTTCCGACCAACTCATATCATCGTCCCTCGTTCGGCAGCGATGTCTTCCACCGTGCTGCGGAACACCGCCGCACGGTGTGCGTAACCCTTGAACATATCGAAGCTCGCGCAGGCAGGCGACAGCAACACGGCATCGCCCGGTTGCGCGAGCGCAGTTGCGGCGCGCGTGGCTTCTTCGAGCGTGACGTGATCCGTCATCGCGATACCCGTGTCTTCCAGCGCGGCGCGAATCTGCGGCGCGTCGCGGCCGATCAGCATCACGGCACGGCACCAGCGCATCACGGGCGCCGCGAGCGGCTCGAAATCCTGCCCCTTGCCGTCGCCCCCAGCGATCAGCACCGCGCGCTGCGCGAGGCCGTCGAGCGCGGCGACCGTCGCACCGACGTTGGTGCCCTTGCTGTCGTCGACGTAGTCGACCCCTTCGATGGACGCGATCAATTCCACGCGATGCGGCTCGCCATGGTATTCGCGCAGGCCGTGCAGGAGCGGTGCGCCCGGCAGACCGATCGCGCGCGTCAATGCATACGCAGCCAGTGCGTTCGCGGCGTTATGCAGTCCGCGGATACGCAAGGCGTCCGCCGGCATCAGACGCTTGAGCGCAATGCTCGGCGGCGTGGCCACTTCGTTCTTGCGACGGCGCGTCGGCGTGGATTCGTCGCTCGCGTCGCGATCATGCGCTTCGACCAGCCACACCATGCCGTTGTCGCGCAGCAGACCGTAATCGCCATCGTTCTTCGGTTCGGTGACGCCGAACGTGACCATCGCCGCGTCGCTATTGCCTGACGGTGCCAGCGCCACTACACGAGCGTCGTCGCGGTTCAGCACGCGCACAGTCCGCGTACCGAAGATGCGGCCCTTCGCGGCGGCGTACGCATCGAGGCCGCCGTGCCAGTCCAGGTGATCTTGCGTGATGTTCAGAACCACCGCTGCATCCGGAGAAAACGTATGGGCGGTTTCAAGTTGAAAGCTCGACAGTTCCAACACCCACACGTCGGGCAAGGCGGTGTTGTCGATCGCTTCGGTGAGCTTGTCCAGCGCAGCCGGGCTGATGTTGCCCGCCACCGCGACCTTCTTGCCGGCGCGTTCGCACAAAAGGCCGGTCAGGCTGGTCGTGGTGGTCTTGCCGTTGGTGCCGGTGATCGCGATCACCTTTGGCGCATAGCCGCTTTCGCCGAGCGTCTTCAACGCTTGCGCGAAGAACTCGAGTTCGCCCCACACCGGGATGTCCTGCTCACGCGCAGCGTTGATCAGCGGCAGCAAGTCGGCGGCCAGCGGCGACAAACCCGGGCTGATCGCCACGAGTTCGACGCCTTCGAGCAGCGCTGTCGAAAACGGACCGCCGACGAACTCGGCATCAACACCGTGCGCTTCCATCGCGGAGAGGTTCGGGGGCACCTCGCGCGTATCGGCCACACGCAGCCGACAGCCGTGCCGCGCGCACCAGCGCGCCATCGCGAGACCGGATTCACCGAGTCCCAGCACGAGCACCATCGGCTTTTGCCGATCCCGAAACTTCTCGCCAAACATCGCTTTGCTTCCCTTAACGTCGACTACGGCTTAACGCAACTTGAGCGTGGACAACCCGAACAGGCACAACATCAGCGTGATGATCCAGAAACGTACGACCACCTGCGTTTCCTTCCAACCCGACAATTCAAAATGGTGATGCAGCGGCGCCATCTTGAAGAGACGCCGCCCTTCTCCGTAGCGGCGCTTGGTGAACTTGAACCATGTAACCTGCAACATCACGGAGAGCGTCTCCGCGACGAAAATGCCGCCCATGATGAAGAGCACGATTTCCTGACGCACGATCACCGCAATCGTGCCGAGCGCGCCGCCCAGCGCCAGCGCGCCGACGTCGCCCATGAACATCTGCGCGGGGTGCGTGTTGAACCAGAGAAACGCGAGCCCGGCCCCACCCATCGCCGAACAGAAAATGAGCAACTCGCCCGCACCGGCGATATGCGGAAACAGCAGGTATTTGGAATACACCGAGCTACCCATCACGTAGGCGAACACGCCGAGCGATGCGCCGACCAGCACGACCGGCATGATCACGAGGCCGTCGAGACCATCGGTGAGATTGACCGCGTTGCTCGCCCCGACGATCACCAGATACGTCAGCACGATGAAGCCCCACACGCCAAGCGGATAGCTGATCGACTTGACGAACGGCAGCATCAGGTCGGCACGCGCCGGCAAGCCCATCGACAAGCCGCTGCGCACCCACGCCATGAACAGGTCGAACACCCGCACGTTGCTCGCTTCGGACACGCTGAACGCGAGATACACCGCCGCGAACAAACCGATCACCGACTGCCAGAAATACTTTTCGCGCGACGACATCCCGCGCGGGTCTTTGTAGACCACCTTGCGGTAATCGTCGACCCAGCCGATCACGCCGAAACCGAACGTGACGAGCATCACGATCCAGATGAAACGGTTGGTCAGATCGGCCCACAACAGCGTCGCCACGGCGATGCCCAGCAGAATCAGCACGCCGCCCATCGTCGGCGTACCGGATTTGACAAGGTGCGATTGCGGACCGTCTTTACGAACGGCCTGGCCGACCTTCATCGCGGTCAGCTTGCGGATCACCGCCGGGCCACAGACGAGCCCGATCAGCAGCGCGGTGATGGTGGCCATCACGGCACGGAAAGTCAGATAACTGAACACGCGCAAGAAGCTTGCGTCATTCTGCAGCCATTGCGCCAGCGCCAGTAGCATGCTTCGGTCCTTCTATTTCAATGTGCGGCGGGCGTATTGCCCGCTGCGTTGGGTTGTGGACTCGTTACGGCGTCCACCACGCGCTCCATTTGCATGAAGCGCGAGCCTTTCACGAGAAGCGTTGCCGCGCGGCCCAAACCGGCCTGCTGCAATTGCGCGACCAGCGTGCCGACATCGGCGACGTGATGCGCGTCGGCGCCATACGCGGTGCAGGCGTCGCGCGAGGCGTCGCCCATGGCGTACAACGCGTCGATGCCGCGTTCTTTTGCATAAGCACCGATCTCGCGGTGAAACGCCGGGCCGTTATCGCCGACTTCACCCATGTCGCCCATCACCAGCACACGCGGCGAGGCTTGCGAGGCGAGCACGTCGATCGCGGCTCGCATCGAGTCGGGGTTCGCGTTGTAGGTGTCGTCGATCACGGTTGCGCCAGCGAGCGTGCCGAGCGTGGCTTGCTTCACCTGCAAGCGGCCTTTCACCGCGCCGAACGATTCGAGGCCGCGCTTGATCGCGTCGAGCGAGACGCCTGCGGCAAGCGCGGCCGAAGCCGCGGCCAGCGCGTTGTGCGCGTTGTGATCGCCGAGTACTTGCAGCGTGATGTCGATCTGGCCTTCCGGCGTGTCGATGCTCAGAACGTTGCCCGTGAACGTGCCTGTTACCGCGGCTTCCGTCACGCGCTCAGAGGAGTTCAAAGCGAAATCGATAATGCGGTTGCCGGTCGCGGCGACGCGCCAGATGCTCGCGTATGCATCGTCAGCCGGGAAGACGGCGACGCCTTCCGGGCTGAGCGCGTGAATCACGCTCGCGTGTTCGAGCGCGACCGCTTCGACGGTCGCCATGAATTCCTGATGCTCGCGCTGCGCGTTGTTCACCACGGCGACGGTCGGCTCGGCGATCTTCGCGAGCAGCGAGGTTTCGCCTGGATGATTCATGCCGAGTTCGACCACGGCCAGTCGATGCGCGGCGTGCAGACGGAACAGCGTGAGCGGCAAGCCGATGTCGTTGTTGAAGTTGCCCGCGGTTGCAAGGCGTGCGTCCGCGCCGACTGCCGCGGCGAAGACCGACGCGATCATTTCCTTAACCGTCGTCTTGCCGTTGCTGCCCGTCACTGCGACGAGCGGCACGTTGAACCTGCGACGCCAGCCGCGGGCGAGCGCACCCAACGCAACGCGCGTGTCGGCGACGCGCAGGGCGGGCACTGGCCAGTTTTCGGGCGCACGCGTGACAAGCGCTGCCGTCACGTTGCGCGACGCGACTTCCGACAGGAAGTCGTGCGCATCGAAACGCTCACCTTTGATCGCGACGAACAGATCGCCCGGACCGGCGCTGCGGCTATCGGTCGAGACGCGTTCGAACGTAACGCTGTCGTCACCCAGCACCGTGGCGCCGGGAATCAGCGCGGCGGCTTCGCGCAGCGAGAACATCACGGTACGCCGCCCGGTCATTCGCCACCTCCGCGGACGTGCGTCGCCCGTGCGGCCAGCGCAAGGCGAGCGTGATCCTGATCGGAGAAAGCGCGTTTCTTACCCATGATTTCCTGTGTTGCTTCGTGCCCCTTGCCGGCCAGCACGATGACGTCTTCGCGCGCGGCGCCGCGGATCGCTTGCAGGATCGCGCTCGCGCGGTCTTCGATACGGCGTGCCTTCGACGCGTCTTGCATCCCTGCGGCGATCTGCTCGATGATCGATTGGGGATTTTCGCTGCGTGGGTTGTCACTCGTCACGACAACGCCGTCGGCGATTTTTTCGGCGATCGCGCCCATCAGTGGACGCTTGGTGGCGTCGCGGTCGCCGCCGCAGCCGAACATGCAGATCAGTTCGCCGCCCCGCGCGGCGGCCATCGGGCGCAGTGCTTCCAGGGTCTTTTCAAGCGCGTCCGGCGTGTGCGCGTAGTCGATCACGACGAGCGGCTCGTCGTTCTGCAGGCGGCCGCCGAGGCGTTGCATGCGGCCGCTCACCGGCTCGAGCTTCGCCAGTTCGGCGAGCGCGGCGTCGAACGGCATGTCGGCGGCGAGCAATGCGCCGAGTACGCCGAGCAGATTGCTGACGTTGAATGCGCCTAGCGTCTGTACCTCGACTTCGGCATTGCCCCAGTCGGACGTGGTCAGATGGAACGCGGTGCCGGTGGCCGTGGCGCGCACGTTCGACGCAAGCAGCAAGGCGTCCGCTCGCGGCACGTCTTTCAGTGTTTCATCGAGACCATAGGCGATCGTGCGTGCGTGGCCCTGCGTGCTCGCGAGCAGGCGGCGACCGGCGGCATCGTCACGGTTGATCACGGCAGCGCGCAGTTCCGGCCATGCGAAGAGACGCGCCTTGGCCGCTTCGTACGCTTCGAACGTAACGTGGTAATCGAGGTGGTCTTGCGTGAGATTGGTGAACACGGCAATGTCGAACGCCGTGCCGTTCACGCGGCCTTGATGCAGCGCGTGCGACGACACTTCCATCGCCACCGCCTGAGCGCCCGTATCGCGCAACTGCGCCAGACTGCGCTGAAGCTGCGGCGCGTCGGGCGTCGTGAAGCCGGTGTGAACGAGCTGCCCCGGCAGACCGGTGCCGAGCGTGCCGATGATCGCGCAACGTTTGCCGAGCGCGGTCAGCGCTGCCGAGATCCATTGGCTGCACGAAGTCTTGCCGTTTGTGCCGGTAATACCGACCGCCAGCATTGCGTCGCTCGGATCCTTGTACCAGGCGCTCGCGATCGAGCCGGCGAGCGCGTTCAGCGCGGGCACGGCCAGTGTCGTGGACGGATCGATCGTGCCGTTAAAGCCTTCGGGCTGAACCAGCACCGCTGCCGCGCCGCGTTCGAGCGCGCCGTCGATGAACGCACGGTTGTCCGCGCCGTCGACCGCGTAGGCGAAAAAGACGTCGCCCGCGACGAGCGAACGCGTGTCGGCGTGCAGATGCGCGCCTGGCTGCACGCGAGCGTGCAGCCAGGCAAGTGCGTCGGCGATCTGCCGCTGCGCCGGATGCTTCTTACGCAGCGCGCTCATCGCACAACTCCGGGGTGGCTTTTCGCGTTGGCGGAGATGGTCATTTTCTTCGCACCGGCGCTGGTGGAAAGTTTCTTGACCGTGGCGGACGTGGGCGATGCGCCCGGCGCGGCAGGCGCCGAATCGTCGGACACCACCATCTGCTTGACCGGCATATCCGGCGGCACGTTCAGCGAACGCAGCGTATCGCCGGCGATCGCCGAGAATACCGGGCCCGATACCTGGCCACCGAAGTGACTGCCCGCCGTCGGTTCATCGACCGACACGGCCACGACGATGCGTGGATTCGGCATCGGCGCCATGCCAACGAACGACGCGCGGTATTTCGAGTGGTCGTAGCCGTGAGCGCCGTGCTTGTATGCGGTACCGCTCTTGCCGCCGACGCGATAGCCCGGCACGGCCGCATCCGGCGACGTGCCGCCCGGCGCGGTCACGGTTTCGAGCATCGCGCGCACTTCGCGCGCGGTGGTCGGCGAGAAAATCTGCGGCCCCGTTGCAGGCTGATCCCCTGGCGTGCGGAAAATCGACACCGGCATGATCTGGCCGTCGTGGGCGATCGCGGTGTACGCGCGGGCCAACTGGAACAGCGACGCCGACAAGCCATAGCCGTACGACATGGTCGCCTGCTCGATGCGCCGCCAACTCCTCCACGGACGCAGACGACCCGCTGCCGCGCCTGGGAAGCCGACCTTCGGCGCCTGGCCGAGACCGATGCTGGTGTACATGTTCCACATCTCTTCGGGCTTGAGCTGCATCGCGATCTTCGTCGCGCCAATGTTGCTCGACTTCTGGATCACGCCGCCCACCGTCAGCACGCCGAACGCGCTGTCGTCGGTAATCGGCGCACCATCGAGCACAAAGCGGCCCGACCCCGTGTCTACCAGTGTAGTCGGCGTCACCCGGTGCAGGTCGAGCGCGAGCGACACCGTGAACGGCTTCATGATCGAGCCCGGTTCGAAGGTGTCGGTCAGGATTCGGTTACGCAGCTGATCGCCCGTGAGGTGCGAACGATCGTTCGGGTTGTAGGTCGGGTAGTTAACCAGTGCGAGCACTTCGCCGGTCCGAACGTCGATCACCATCGCCGCGCCGGCCTTCGCCTTGAATTTCTCGACGGCTGCCTTCAGATTCGTATAGGCGATGTACTGAATCTTGCTGTCGATCGACAGATCGACGTCCTGCCCGTTGTGAGGCACGACCTGTTCGTCCACATCCTCGATGATGTGGCCCATGCGGTCCTTGATCACGCGGCGGCTGCCCGACATGCCTGCCAGCAGCTTCTGGTCGCCGAGTTCGACGCCTTCCTGGCCTTCGTCTTCTACATTGGTGAAGCCAATCAGGTGAGCCGTAATCTCGCCTTCCGGATAGAAGCGCTTGTACTCGCCGCGCGCGTAGATGCCGGGGATGCCGAGCCCGGTCACTTTCGCGGCGACATCCACAGGCACCTGGCGCTTCACATACACGAAGTTCTTGTCTTCCGACAGCTTGGTGCGCAATTCCTTGTTGGTCATGCCGAGCAGCTTGCCGAGCGCGGTGAGCTTGTCGGCACCGAGGTCGTCAGGCACCGACTCCGGAATCGCCCAGATCGCGCGCACCGGCAGACTCGTGGCGAGCACCAGGCCGTTGCGGTCAAGAATCTTGCCGCGCGTAGCCGGCAGTTCAAGCCGGCGCTGATAGCGAATTTCACCCTGCTTCAGATAGAACGCGTTGCCGGGGCCCTGAATCCAGAAGGCGCGCGCAGCCAACGCGAGGAACGCCATGAACAGCAGGAACACGACGAGTTTCGAGCGCCACATCGGCAGCCGCACCGACAGGATCGGATTCGCCGAAAAGGCGACGCTCTTGCGAGTCGACGATTTTTTCATCGCACGCCTCCGCGGCCTGTCGCAACCGGCGCCGAAGCAGGGCCGGAGGTCGGGATCGGCGCGTCCTCAGCCTTGGCGGCGCCCGGATCGAGTGTCAGGTACTGGGTGCGACCGGTCGTGACCGACTGCATCTTCAGCGAATCGGTGGCGATCTGCTCGATGCGCGACGTTTTCGACAGCGCGCTCTGCTGATATTGAAGCTGGGAGTAATCCTGCTGCAACTGGCGCTCCTGGGATTGCGCACGCTGCAACTGGATAAAGATCTGACGCTGCTGATTAGTGGCGTTGACGACCGACAAGGCGCATCCCATCACGATCATCAGCAGGAAGATATTGAGGCGACTCATGGTGCGATCCGCTCCGCCACACGCATCACGGCAGAACGGGCGCGCGGATTCGCGGCGACTTCAGCGTCGCTTGCGAACACGCGGCCAATGATTTTGAGCGGAGGGCTCGGCAGATCGACTGCACGGATCGGCAGGCGGCGGTCGACAGTAGGCGTACTGGCGTGCGCCTGCATGAATCGCTTGACGATCCGGTCCTCGAGCGAATGAAAGCTGATGACCACCAGCCGCCCCCCTTGCTCCAGCAGCGACAACGCTGCTTCTAAAACGACTTGCAGCTCCGCAAGCTCTTGATTGATGTGAATCCGTATAGCCTGAAAGGTGCGGGTTGCCGGATCCTTGCCCTTCTCACGGGTTTTGACGACGTTAGCCACGATTTGGGCAAGCTCGCCCGTGCTGACGAGAGGCCCAAGACGGTCGGACTCTGCCCGGCGAGCAACAAGCGCCTTTGCAATCTGAAAAGCAAACCGTTCTTCCCCATAATCTCGTATCACCTCCGTCAGTTCCTGCACCGTGGCCCGCGCCAGCCAGTCAGCAGCAGACTCGCCGCGCGTCGGGTCCATCCGCATGTCGAGCGGGCCGTCGGCGCGGAAGCTGAAGCCCCGCTCCGGATCGTCGACTTGCGGCGACGACACGCCCAGATCCAGTAAAACACCCGACACCCGCCCTACCCCGCGCTCCGCAATCGCGTCGCGCAGTGAAGCAAAACTCTCGTGCACGATGCCAAAGCGCGGATCCGCAATCTGTTGCGCCGTGGCGATGGCAAGCGGGTCTTTGTCGAACGCGATCAAACGCCCCGACTCACCCAGCTTTTCCAATACCAACCGGCTATGGCCGCCGCGCCCGAACGTACCGTCCACATAAACGCCGTCCGCGCGCGTGACCAGCGCATCGACTGCTTCTTCCAGCAGCACCGTGCGATGCTGCAATTCATGTCCCATCGCAGGTGCCATATATGTAGTCCGCGATCAGAACGTGAAATTCTTTAACGCTTCGGGCATGCCCTCGGCAATCGCTGCCTGTTCCTTTGCTGCGTATATTTGTGCGTCCCACAACTCGAAGTGACGACCCATGCCGAGCAAGGTCACTTCTTTTTCCAGCGATCCGGCCGCGCGCAATTCCGGCGACACGAGCACGCGGCCCGCGCCGTCCATATCGACATCCATGGCGTTGCCGAGAAAAATCCGCTTCCACCAGGCCGCGTTCATAGGCAGCTTGTCGACCTTGTCGCGGAAGATCTCCCACTCCGGGCGCGGAAAGAGCAACAGGCAGCCGTCCGGGTGCTTGGTGATCGTCACCCGGCCCTCTGCCTGTGTTTGCAGCGCATCCCGATAGCGAGAGGGCACCGACATCCGCCCTTTCGCATCGAGCGTCAACGCCGACGCTCCCTGGAACACTTCGCTCTCCCCTGTCGACCGGAGTCAGCGCTTTAGCGCTCCCTCCGGCCCCATGCAACATAGTTGCTAGCGGCGCGTTTGCGCCGGCTACCCGATTCGTGAAAATCTACCTGAAACTGCCCGAGAGATCACACAAAAATACACTTTCTCACACTGTCTCCCACTTTAGAGGAACGCTAAACAGGGGTCAAGGGAGATGCACGCTTTTCGAGCGAATTTTGTTTGTTAGAACAAGGACTTAGCGCGACTCGTTCACGTCAGACATAAAACGGAAAACCGTTATAAATGAATGAGCTAGTGGAACTTGTGAAGGTGATACGTGAAAAGTACGAGGGAAAGGCGCGGAATCTAAGAGATCGGGAAGCGGGATCGGGAGAGGTTTGCGGGCGTTCCAGGGACTTCGGGCGGACGGCAGGTGGCGCGCCGTCCCACTTGCAGGTGGTGCGTGAGCAGAGGCCTCGAACCTATATGTAATAGGCGGTGCGAGTCATGACTTTCGACACCGCGCGCATTAGAGCGCGCGCAGGGAACGGCAACTCGACGCCGCCAGCGTCCATGGCGGATTTACCGTGCTCCGCTTCATCCACACGCATCTGTTCGACGATTGCACGCGACTCACGGTCTGCGGCGGGCAACTGGTCCAGATGGCTATCCAGATGCTGTTCGACCTGGCGCTCGGTTTCTGCCATGAAGCCAAGACTCACTCGGTCACCCATGCGCCCTGCCGCGAGGCCGATCGCCAACGCGCCTGTGTACCAAAGCGGATTCAACAGGCTTGGACGCGAATCGAGCGCCTCGAGGCGCTTGGCGGTCCATGCCAGATGATCTTCTTCTTCGATGGCAGCGTGATTAAACACGGCCCGCAAAGCCGGCGATCTGGTAGCGAGTTTCTGAGCCTGGTAGAGCGCCTGGGCGCACACCTCACCGACGTGGTTCACACGCATCAAGCCGGCCGCATGCGCGCGTTCCGCTGGCGAGAGCTCGACGGACTCCACCGCCGATTCCTGCGGAACCGGCAACGGACGACTCATTCTCGACACGCCGGTCATTGAGCGTAAACCCCGATCAAACTCGGTAATCAACTCGTCCAGAAACATTCCGTACCCCCTGATTCGACAACGACCGCGCCGCTCCGTCAGGTCCGCGCGACAAGGCTTTGCAGAGCAAAACCCCGTTCGCGCAGGCCAGGAATTCGGGCGAATTCAGCGGCTAATTTTCGATTTTAGACCATGTTGCGTAAACGAAACAGGAGACCTCCTGCCCATCTCCTTTTTCTTTGTGCCATGTATGCCTTTTGTTACATTACGTGCAACTTCTCGCGAAGTTGGACATGCAAGGCCTCAACGCCACATAAATATTCGCCTTGTACAAAAGATTCGTAATCCTTGGAGATCATTCGATGAAAAAGTCGCTTCTCGCTCTCGCCGCACTGGGCGCATTCGCAGGTGTCGCTCATGCTCAAAGCAGCGTGACCCTGTACGGTATCGTTGACGAAGGCTTCAACGTCAACACCAATGCGAATGGCAAGCACCAATACAACCTGTCCAGCGGCGTTCTGCAAGGTTCGCGTTTCGGCCTGCGCGGCACGGAAGATCTGGGCGGCGGTCTGAAGGCAATCTTCGTGATCGAAAACGGCTTTGATGTGAACAACGGCAAGCTGGGTCAAGGCGGCCTGATGTTCGGTCGTCAAGCTTACGTCGGCCTGTCGAGCCAAATGGGTACGGTTACGCTGGGTCGTCAGTACGACTCCGTCGTCGACTATGTCGGTCCGCTGGAATCGGGCGATCAATGGGGCGGCTCGATCGCTGCGCACCCGAGCGACCTCGACAACTTCAACAACTCGTTCCGTACCAACAATACGGTCAAGTACACGAGCGCGGACTACGGCGGCCTGAAGTTCGGCGGCACGTACAGCTTCGGCGGTCAAGCCGGCAATTTCTCGCAGAATCAGATCTGGTCGCTGGGCGCTGGCTACAACAACGGTCCTCTCGTTCTCGGCGTTGGTTACTTGAACGCGCGCACCCCGGCAAATTCGGGCGGCCTGTTCAATACGCCGGCTGCACCGTCGGCGGCAAACGCGGCTGTGACGTCGGGTGTGTACTCTGGCTTCGCGTCGGCTAACACGTACCAGGTAATCGGTGCGGGCGGCGCATACACGTTCGGCGCAGCGACGATCGGCGCAACGTACTCGAATATCCGCTTCTCGAACCTGGGCGCTACATACGCTTCGCCGGCGCTCGCGGGCCAATCGGTTACGTTCAACAACGCGGAACTCAACTTCAAGTATCAGTTGACCCCGGCGTTGCTGGTTGGCGCAGCATATGACTACACGCGCGGCGCGGAGATCAACGGCGCATCGCGTGCTCAGTACCACCAAGGCGCGGCTGGCGTGGATTACTTCCTGTCCAAGCGTACCGACGTGTATGTGATTGGTGTGTACCAACACGCTTTGGGCAAGACGCTGAACGCAGCGGGCGGTACGGTTGATGCAACCGCATCCATCGCCAGCATCACCCCCTCGGCGAACCAAAACCAGTTCACGGCTCGCGTCGGCATTCGCCACAAGTTCTAATAAGTCGTAATAAAGCTGTTTACCTCAAAGGCGCCTTCGGGCGCCTTTTTTTATGACCGCGCGGCGCGCACTGTCGGCTGGTTTGCGCGGAACACGATGGCCCAAAGAGAAAGGCCCGATAGACTTTCGTCTGGCGGGCCTTTCTCTCTCTTCTCCGCAATGCGTTACTTCGTGTCGGCTCCGTTCAAGCCGGCAGGCTCGATACGCATGATGCGTTTAAGCGCGCCCGTCGCGCAATTCCCGACGCAGAATCTTGCCGACATTGCTCTTTGGCAGTTCGGTGCGGAATTCGACGATTTTCGGCCGCTTGTAGCCAGTCAACTGCTGTTTGCAATACGCGAAGATGTCCGCATCGGTAAGCGCCTGGTCCTTCTTCACCACGAATAGCTTCACCGCTTCGCCCGAATGCTGGTCCGGCACGCCGACCGCCGCGACTTCGAACACGCCCGGCAGCTTTGCAACCACGTCTTCGATTTCGTTCGGATAGACATTGAAGCCGGAGACCAGAATCATGTCCTTCTTCCGGTCCACGATTTTGACGAAGCCGCCCTCGTTCATCAAACCGACATCGCCCGATTTGAAGAAGCCATCCGGCGTCATGACTTTGGCCGTCTCGTCCGGCCGGTTCCAGTAGCCCGCCATCACTTGCGGACCGCGGATGCAGATTTCGCCCGGCTGACCAAGCGGTACTTCATTGCCTTCGTCGTCGCGAATCGAGATTTCCGTCGACGGCAGCGGCAAACCAATCGTCCCGCTGTATTCGGTGACAGTGACCGGATTGCAGGTCACGCACGGCGACGTCTCTGACAGACCGTAGCCCTCGATGATCGGCGTATGCGTATGCTCGTACCAGCGCCTCGCGACCGCTTCCTGCACCGCCATGCCGCCGCCGTTCGCCGCGATCAACTTCGAAAAATCGAGCTTGTGGAAGTCCGGACTGTTCAGAAGCGCGTTATACAGCGTGTTGACCGCTGGAATCGTGGTGATCGGATAGCCTTGCAGCGCCTTGATCATGCCGGGAATGTCGCGCGGATTTGGAATCAGCACGCCAAGGCCGCCGGTACGGATCGTCAGCAGCCCGCAGACCGTCAGCGCAAAGACGTGATAAAGCGGCAGCGCCACGACGGTGATGAACTGGTCGATGTCCATGCGGTTCGCGCGAACCGGATTGAGCCAGACTTCTGACTGCAGCACGTTGGCGATCAGGTTCCGATGCAACAGCGTCGCGCCTTTGGCCACGCCGGTCGTGCCGCCCGTGTACTGTAAAAATGCAACGTCGTCTGGGCCTTGCTGGACCGCCTTGAAACGCTGGCGGCCGCCCTCGGCGATTGCAGTGTTGAATTTGACGTGACCGGGCAGACTCCACGCCGGCACCATCTTCTTCACGCGGCGCACGACGAAGTTCACAAGCGTGCCCTTCACGCCCATCAGATCGCCCATTGCGGCGACCACGACGTGCTTGACCGACGTATTACGGACGATCGCCTGCAACGTGACGGCGAAGTTTTCGAGCAGGATGATCGCTTCCGCGCCGCTGTCCTTCAGCTGATGCTCGAGCTCACGCGGGGTGTAGAGCGGGTTCACGTTCACGACCACATAACCCGCGCGCAAGATCGCCGCAATCGCCACCGGATATTGCAGCACGTTGGGCATCATGACTGCGATGCGCGCGCCGCGGGCAACGCCTTTCGACTGAAACCACGCGGCGAGCTTACGCGAGAGCGCGTCAAGCTCGTCATAGCTGATCTCCTTGCCCATGCAGACGAACGCCGGTTTGGCGCCATGATCGCGGAAGGCTTCTTCGAGCAGTTCGGCGACGGACGAATAGCGGGTCGGGTCGATCTCTGCGGGAACACCGGGCGGATAAGATTTCAGCCAGATTTTGTCCATGCAGCGTCTCCTCCTTTATTTTCGAATGGTCGTGCTAAAAATGCATCGTAGCATGTGCACCTCGTCACTATTCGCGAAAAGCGGTGGGGTTAGACTGCAGCCTCGAACCCTTTGAGGGCCTCAGCTGCATCATTTTTGAATGTGTCTCAGGCGCGCTCGACTTCGACGAGGCAGTCGTAGAATGTGGCGGATCCGCCTAGATCGGTGAGCGCCTGGCTGGTGACCTGGTTGGCGTTGCGGCCGTCGGGTGCGAGCTTCTTCCACCAGATCGACAGACCGACCACGAGTCCTTCGCGCGCCTTGTCGGTGATACGGGCACGCGCCTGCATCGAGCCGCGATCGTTGAAAATGCGCACCTGACCGCCTTCGACGATGTTTCGCTTCTGCGCGTCGGCCGGGTGGATGTCCAGGTGCGGCTCGCCTTCGGTCGACCGCAGGCTTTCGATGTTCACGAACGTGCTGTTCAGGAAGTTGCGGGCCGGCGGCGAGATCATGGCAAGCGGGTAACGGGCGGCGAGTTCGGGCGCGCCGTCGGCGGATTCGTAGGGCGGCAGATAGTCCGGCAATGGATCGAGTCCCTGCTGCTCGAGACGCTTGCTGAAGAACTCGCATTTGCCGGACGGCGTGCGAAAGCCGCCTTCGGCGAAGGGCGCGTCGGGCAGGTTCAGCTTTGCCCAGCCGGTTTTCTTGAGCGTGTTCCAGCTGACGGCTTCGAGCGCTTTGTCGTCCCAACGGAAGGCCGACTGCGCGATAACCTCGTCACTATCATAGAGAGCCGGCTCCTGCAGCCCCATTTTGCGGGCGAGGCCGCGAAAGATCTCCGTGTTCGGACGTGCGTCGCCGACCGGCGCGATGGCCGGCAAGTTGACCATCACGTGCGTATGCCCGTATGACTTGTGCACGTCAAGGTGCTCGAGCTGTGTCGTGGCCGGCAGGAGCAGATCGGCGTAGTCCGCCGTGTCGGTCTGAAAATGCTCCAGCACGATCGTGAACAGATCTTCGCGCGCAAACCCTGCGGCGACCCGCTCCGAGTCCGGCGCGACCGCCACCGGATTCGAATTGTAGACAATGATCGCTTCGACTTTAGGGCCAAACGCAGCGTCGCCGGGGTGCAGCAATGCGTCGCCGATCGCATTCATATTGAGGACGCGCGATGCTCTGGAAGGCCAGCCCGGCATCAGGTCCGGGCGCTGCAGCGCGTGCGAATCCACTGCTGCCCATCCGGCCGACGACAGCAACACGCCGCCCGCCCGCTCACGCCATGCGCCGGTCAGCGAAGGCAGGCAGGCGATTGCGCGCACGGCGTTACCGCCGCCACGTACTCGTTGCAGGCCGTAGTTCATTCGGATCGCGGCCTTCTTCGTGCTGCCGTAAAGGCGCGCAAGTTCGACGATCACCTGCTCATCGACACCACAAATTTCAGCGGCACGAGACGGCGGATAACTGAACGCGCGCGCCTTCAGTTCAGCGAAGCCCAGCGTGTGGGCTGCTATGTACGCGTGATCGAGCAGATTTTCCGTGATCAAGACGTTCATCATGCCGAGCGCCAAAGCGCCGTCCGTACCGGGTTTCAGCGCAATGTGCTGGTGGCATTTTTCCGCTGTCAGCGAGCGATACGGATCGATCGCGATCAGATGTGCGCCGCGACGCTTGGCTTCCTGGGCGCGTGTCCAGAAATGCAGGTTCGACGCGATGGGATTCGAGCCCCAGATCAGAATGACCTCGCTCTCGGCGAAAAACTCGGTAAGCATGCCGAGGCTTGCGCCGTAGGTGTACTTCAGCCCCGCAGCACCGGCAGCCGCACAAATCGTGCGGTCCAACTGCGATGCCCCGAGCTTATGAAAGAACCGTTGCGCGATGCTATCGCCCTGCACCAAGCCCATCGTGCCGGCGTAGCTGTACGGCATGATGGCTTCCGGCGCGCGGGCCGATATCGCCGAGAGGCGGGTTGCAGCCAGCTCGAACGCCTCGTCCCAGCTGATTGGTTCGAAGCGGCCTTCGCCTTTCCGGCCGACGCGCTTCATTGGTTTCGTCAACCGATGCGGATGATGCACCCGCTCGGCATAGCGGCTGACTTTGGTGCAAAGCGCGCCTTGAGTCGGAGGATGGTCGGGATCGCCGACAACCTTGATCGCCCTCCCGCCTTCGACGGTTACGCGCATCGCGCAGGTGTCAGGGCAATCGTGCGGGCACACGGCGCGGGTGAATTCAGTCGGAGCATTCATCGGCGATCCGTCCAGGAGAGCGGTGAGCGGGGGCAATGCCGGATTTTATTACGTCCGCTGCCAGTTGGCCTGCATGGTGCCGCCAAAAATGCCTTCGGCGTAGAATCGGCTAACACGGTGCCCGGGCCATTTTTGGTTCCGAGCGATTCCACACAACGCAAAGCACAGACGCATCATCCTTCCATCATGAAATTGATCCCAGAAATCCAAGCCGCCCACGGTGAAATTCAAACCCTTCGACGAACAATTCACGCCCACCCGGAGCTGCGTTACGAGGAAACGGCAACAGCCGATCTGGTTGCCAGGACACTTGAGTCCTGGGGTATCGAAACGCATCGCGGATTGGGTAAAACGGGTGTAGTCGGTGTGCTGAAACGCGGCACCGGATCGCGCTCGATCGGACTGCGCGCCGATATGGATGCGCTGCCGATTCAGGAGCTAAACAGCTTCGACCATCGCTCGCAGAATGACGGCAAAATGCACGCGTGCGGCCATGACGGACATACCGCGATGCTGCTCGGCGCGGCGCGGCATTTGGTGAAGCACGGCGAATTTGAAGGCACGGTCGTGTTCATCTTTCAACCGGCTGAAGAAGGTGGCGCTGGTGCACAGGCAATGATCGACGACGGCCTATTCACGAAGTTTCCAGTCGATGCGGTCTTCGGCGTTCACAACTGGCCAGGCATGCCGGCCGGCCACTTCGGCGTGACCGAAGGTCCGATCATGGCGTCCAGCAACGAGTTTCGCATTGAAATCAAAGGCGTAGGCTCACACGCGGCACTCCCGCACAACGGCCGCGACCCTGTGTTCACTGCAGTGCAGATCGCAAACGGCCTGCAAAGCATCATCACGCGGAACAAGAAGCCGCTAGACACTGCCGTGCTGTCGATCACCCAGATTCATGCGGGCGACGCCGTCAATGTCGTCCCAGATGACGCGTGGATTGCAGGTACCGTGCGGACTTTTACCACCGAAACACTCGATCTGATTGAAGCACGCATGCGCAAGATCGCCGAAAGCACTGCCGAGGCCTACGATTGCTCCGTCGATATCCACTTCCATCGCAACTATCCGCCAACCATTAACAGCAGTGAAGAGGCGCGCTTTGCTGCTGCGGTCATGAAGGAAATTGTCGGCGCAGAAAACGTCGATGATGCAGTCGAACCGACAATGGGAGCCGAGGACTTCTCTTTCATGTTGCTGGCGAAGCCGGGCTGTTACGCTTTTCTCGGCAATGGCGACGGGGGACACCGGGATTCGGGACACGGAGCGGGGCCTTGCATGCTACATAACGCAAGCTATGACTTCAACGACGAGCTATTGCCGATCGGCGCAACGTACTGGGTTCGGCTGGCACAACGATTCCTGTCACAGGGAAATTGAGGCGGTTAAGTGGAGTGGACGCGGCGACGGTTTATACCTCGCCTTTTGTTGCCCCGCCGTACATGTCAACGCGGCGATACTGACGTAGGACGCTTGCCCCGCAGGAATGTGATCACGGGGTAATTTCGGCTGCCATAAACGCAGAAACCCCACCTTTGAGGGGTGGGGTTTCCGGACCTGCAGGGGAGCCTGACGATTACCTACTTTCACACGGGAATCCGCACTATCATCGGCGTGGAGTCGTTTCACGGTCCTGTTCGGGATGGGAAGGGGTGGGACCGACTCGCTATGGTCATCAGGCATGACTTGTTGCCGTACTGCTCGTGGAGCGATACAGCCAATCGGGAAGAAGTAGTTTCTGGTGATGCTCACCAGAGGTGAGTTGTGTTGTTTCCGGCACAACATCGATCTCAACCTGTGTGTGAATCCGAGACCCTGCGCGTGGCGCAGGGTGGGGCCTCCATAAGTGCTGAAGCACTACCGGCTGCCGACACACACCTGTTATAGGATCAAGCCTTACGGGCAATTAGTATCAGTTAGCTTAACGCATTACTGCGCTTCCACACCTGACCTATCAACGTCCTGGTCTTGAACGACCCTTCAAGGGGCTCGAA
>NZ_JBGGWA010000020.1:0-86222 GCF_041321145.1 Paraburkholderia sp. IW21
TGCCGAACTGTCGATCAGCCGCGAGCGGACGACCGTCGACCGGATCGCCTTCGATCCCACAGCACCGACCGTCGACAAAGACGTGGCCACTTACCGCATGCTCAAAGGGCAAGGCATGGAGGCTTGGACTCAATACCTGGCTCTGCCCGCCACGTCGACTGAAAGCAGTCTTGCTGCAGCGGTCCGCAAAAGCGAGTCACCGCACGTTTTGCGAGAGCGCGACGGTTGCGCACCACGACAATCACGTCTGCCTCTCCCGCCAGCAGTGGATGTCGCTGCGCGAATCACCGAACGCAGACATATCGGCCAATGAAGAGGGGCTCGTTACGCGCTGAAATAACGGCGAGCACCCTTATGTCCAAGCTTCTCTTCTGCTCGCATCGATTTGTTTTGACGACCCGCACGGGCGCAAACATGGCATTCTCCGGTGGACGGACCGGCCGAGCGCTTTACCACCGTGATACGAGGCGCGCGCTGCGCCTTGCTCCGGCATCTAAAGGTCGATCGCAACCGCAAAGGCAGGCCGGACAGCAGCGCGACCCGATGATCGCGTTCAACCCGGAATGGGCGCCCCGCTCTCAGAGCAGAAATGCTCTGGCGCACGTGCGGCGGAAATGCCGCACGGTCAAACCAACTGCCTTCGCAGTGGAGCATCGCCCGTGCCCGGTTTCAATGACGACGCGTGGGAGACAGACGCCATTTTCCACACTGATTCAGCAGGCTCGGTCGAGCATGACATCAGAGCCCCATGCCGACGAGCGGTAAAGGTAAGTGAACTCTGGTGGTGCCGGGGGCGATGTCCTGGGTTGCGCCTGTCTCGAGTTTCCGGGATGCTCGGGAAAACGGGACCACGCTCCTCAACGGTAGCGGCAAACCGGAATGGCCAAGCTTCGCGATTGATTGGGCAGGAAGCGTCTAAAAAATGCCTCCCATGCATCCAGCCCACCGCTGGTAGCGAACCCAAAGTCAGGACAGCAAAACGGGCAACGGGAACATACGGCGTTCACGACTGCGCAAGGTTTGCATCGGCTCGGCGCCGATACGCCTTGCAAAGGGTAGCGATGCGGCACGCAAAGTGCTCGACTGTTTGCATCGGCTCGGCGCCGATACCGCCTTGCAAAGGGTAGCGATGCGGCACGCAAAGTGCTCGACAACTGGCAACCAGCCCAATCCATTGGAGTCCTCATGTCCCAAGTTCTCAGTATTCAACCTTTGCCGTTCGATCCCGCATTCGAGCAGGTCCCTGACGATGAGCCGGAAACCATCCGTGAACTGGGTGAGGCGATTCGTGTGATTATTGAAACCACGTACAGGGACACCGGTCATGCGATGCGAGGCGTGCATGCAAAAAGCCATGGCCTGCTGCAGGGCGAGATCCAGATTCTCGATAACCTGCCGGCCGAACTGGCGCAAGGTGCATTCGCAAGGCCCGGCGCCTTCCCAGTGATCATGCGCTTCTCCACGAATCCAGGCGACATTCTGGATGACAACGTTTCAACCCCGCGCGGTCTCGGAATAAAAATCATGGGTGTCGAAGGAGCGCGACTGCCGGGCGCCGAGAATCAGGTTACGCAGGACTTTGTGATGCAGAACGCGCCGGCTTTCACTGCGCCGACGCCGAAAGCGTTCCTCAAGAGTCTCAAAATGCTCTCGAAGACAACGGATAAAGCGCCCAGTGTAAAGCGTGCGATGTCGGCGATACTGCGTGGCACTGAAGCTGTCATCGAAGCTGTGGGAGCGGAAAGTCCGACTATCAAAAGTCTCGGAGGGCATCCCGAAACCAACCTTCTCGGCGAAACGTACAGCACGGTGGTTCCATTGCTTTACGGCCTGTACTACTGCAAAGTCACCGTGGTGCCGGTCAGTGCGGAACTCGCCGCGTTGACCGATGCCAAGGTCGACCTGTCCGGCAGGCCCGACGGACTGCGCGAATCGGTCAATGAGTTCTTTGCAACCCATGACGGGGAATGGGAGGTGCGCGTTCAACTCGCCACCGACATTGAAAAAATGCCAGTGGAAGATGCGTCGGCAATATGGCCGGAAGACCTCAGCCCGCCGATTACGGTGGCCCGGATCCGGGTCTCGCCGCAGCCAGCGTGGACCGAGGCGCGGTCCGGCGTAGTTGACGACACTCTGGCGTTTTCCCCGTGGCACGGCCTGGCGGCGCATCGTCCGATTGGCGGTGTGAACCGTTCGCGGAAACCCGTCTATGAAATGTCGGCAGGGTTCCGGGGCACGCGGAACGGCTGCCCGATGCATGAACCGCAAACGCTGGACGGGCTGCTGCCGTAAGCCTGCAACGCGTGGCCGGTTGATCCGGGTACCCTCCTGCTGTTGGGATCGCCGCAGCGATGCGTGTCAGAACATGCTTCGCTGCGGCACGAGGCCGCTGACCGTTGCCAGCCAGCTCGATCAGACGCGATTGTGAGCAAGGGGCATCGACGATACGGCGGGTCAGGTGCTCACACGCCGCTGACCGATGAGCCGGCACCGAGGCCAGCAGCTGGTCGTGCCGCGTGAGGATTCTCGCGAGAATTGGGCTGCTGTGGCGGATGACGGCTATCGCTCGCGGCGTCCAGACCGACGCATGTTGTTACCGGGGCGGCTAGCGGGGCAATGTGCTGACGCGTTATCACCAAACACGCAATTTGAGCACGCCGGCGGACGGGGCGCCCGGAAGGGTGCGTCCGCGACTCATCGCCGGGTGTCGCCACAGCCGGGGTGGGGGTGCGCTCCCTGCCCGCTCCAGCCCCTGCCATGGCGTATCGATGCTACTGCATCAATTGCGCCCGCAGTGGATCCTTCCCGTCGTCCCGGAAACTTGCCGAGACGCGAGGCAAGATCAAAAGGCAGGATCAGCCGGCGGAGGCGCATCGGCCTAGAAAGGCAAAGCGAAACGAGCATCGTGGATCCGGCGGATCATCGGGTCCAATCACTCATGCCAGGCGTGTGCATGATCGCTGGCAAGGATTTCGCGCGCTTTAAGGATTACCGGCGCATCGACCATCTTGCCGTCGATCGCCACCGCGCCGCCCGCGCTTGCATCGATGCCCGCGATGACCCGTCCGGCCCATTCAAGCTCGGCTGCGCTCGGGGCGAACACATCGTGAACGAGTGCGATCTGCTTCGGATGGATGCACAATTTCGCGCGAAAGCCGAAGCGCTTCGCCTGCTCTGTGTCGTGACGTATCTGAGCGACTTCTTCGAAATTCGTCGTGACACCATCGACGGGCGGTGCAAGCCTGGCCGCGCGGGAATGCAGCACGATCATCGAGCGAAAATAGTGAAGCTCCTCGTCATCGGCGCCGATGCGCAGATCGGCTTGCAGATCGAGCGACCCGAAAAGCAGCCGACTCACGCGCGGCGTCTCGCACAATGACCGGATGTTGGCAAAGCCTTGCGCGCTCTCCAGAATCGGCAGGCACTCCGCGCTGCGATGAGCGAACTGGGAGACGAGGTCGATCTGCTCGGGGCGTTCCGCCTTCGGCAAGACGATGCCTCGCACGGTCGCAATGAGTGCGATCTCCCGGACATCGTCCGTGAACCATTCTGTGTCCGACGCGTTGACCCGCACATAAGCGGCACCGCCCCGGGAGAGCCAGTCGTGCACGTGGGCACGGGCGGCCACTTTATCTGCCGGTGGCACCGCGTCTTCGAGGTCGATGACCACTGCGTCGGCGCCGCTGCTGCACGCTTTCTGAAAGCGCTCGGGGCGATTGCCAGGAACAAACAGATACGAACGGGGAAGCGGGAGAGTCATATGATCGCCGGTTGTGCGGTCGCGTGGGATCGAGGACGCCGTGAGGCGCGGTGGTTTTTCTAAATCACGTGATCCGCGCGCATACGCTCGATGTCTGCCGGGGTATAGCCAAGTTCATCGAGAATCGACGCGGTGTGCTCACCGAGCGCCGGCACGCCGTCCATTCTCGGCTGCCAGGCACCCGGTGTGCCCGGCGGCAACAGCGCCGGGATCGGGCCGGCCGGCGTCGCCACTTCGGTCCAGCGTTCGCGGGCAGCCAGTTGAGGATGATTCCATACATCCTTCATCTCGTTCATCTGCGCGCTTGCGATGCCCGTCTGTTCGAGACGCTCGATGACCTGCATCGCCGTCAGCGAAGAGAATGCTTCGGTGACGATGCGGGTTAGCGCGTCGCGATGCTCGACGCGCCGCGGATTCGCGTCGAAGCGCACATCGTTCTCCAGTTCAGGCTGCAGCAGAACGTGTTCGCAGAATGTCTTCCACTCGCGCTCGTTCTGGAGTCCGAGCATGACGGTTTTGCCGTCGCCCGCGCGAAACGGTCCATACGGAAAGATCGTCGCATGCGCGGCTGCGGCGCGGGGCGGCGGCGGCTGATCGTTGATCGCGTAGTAGAGCGGATAACCCATCCACTCGACCATGCTCTCCAGCATCGACACCTCGATTCTCGTGCCGGCGCCCGTGCGTTCGCGTTGCATGAGCGCGGCGAGGATATTCGTATAGGCGTACATGCCGGCTGAGATGTCGGCAATCGAACAGCCCGCTTTCGCTGGAGCGTCAGGGCCGCCCGTCACGGAAAGAAAGCCAGCTTCGCTCTGGATAAGCAGGTCGTAGGCTTTCTTGTCGCGATACGGGCCGTCGTCTCCGTAACCGGAAATGTCGCAGACGATCAGGCGTGGATGATCCGCATGCAACGTTTCGTAAGACAGACCGAGGCGCGCCGCTGCGCCGGGAGCCAGGTTCTGCACGAGAATGTCCGCATCGGCCAGCAACGCCATCAGGACCTCACGCGCCGCCGGCTGCTTGACGTCGAGTGTGATGCTCTCCTTCGAGCGGTTGGTCCACACGAAGTGCGACGCGAGCCCCGATACGCGCCCGTCGTATCCGCGCGCGAAGGCGCCGGTGAGCGGACGCTCCACCTTGATGACTCGCGCGCCGAGGTCGGCGAGTTGCCGCGTGCAAAACGGCGCGGCGATCGCATGTTCGAGCGTAATGACCTTGATTCCATCGAGTGGACGCATCTTCATCTCCGCTCAGAAGGAACGCGGCAAGCCGAGCACGTGCTCGGCCACGTACGACAGGATCAGATTGGTCGAGATCGGTGCGACCTGATAAAGGCGGGTCTCGCGGAACTTGCGTTCCACGTCGTATTCGCACGCGAAGCCGAAGCCGCCGTGAAACTGCAGGCACGCGTTGGCCGCTTCCCACGACGCGTCGGCCGCAAGCAGCTTCGCCATGTTCGCCTGGGCGCCGCAAGGCTTGTGGGCGTCGAAGAGTGCAGTGGCCTGGAAGCGCATCAGGCTTGCCGCTTCGACGTTCACGTAGGCGCGTGCAATCGGAAACTGCACGCCCTGGTTCTGGCCGATCGGGCGGCCGAACACCACGCGTTCATTCACGTAGCGCGATACCTTGTCGATGAACCAGTAGCCGTCGCCGACGCATTCAGCCGCAATCAGTGCGCGTTCGGCGTTCAGGCCGTCCAGAATGTATTTGAATCCCTGACCCTCTTCGCCGATGAGGTTTTCCACGGGAATTTCCAGGTTGTCGAAGAACAGTTCGTTGGTCTCGTGATTGACCATGTTCGTGATCGGCTGAACCGTCAGACCGTTGCCGATCGCTTCGCGAAGATCGACCACGAAAACCGACATCCCTTCGGACTTTCGTTTGCACTGGTCGATGGGCGTCGTGCGCGCGAGCAGGATCATCAGGTCCGAGTGCTGGACGCGCGAGATCCACACCTTCTGTCCGTTCACCACGTAGCGCTCGCCTCTACGCTCGGCGACCGTCTTGATCTTCGTTGTGTCGGTGCCGGTGGTCGGCTCGGTCACGGCCATCGACTGCAGCCGCAGTTCACCACTGGCTATCTTCGGCAGGTACTTATGCTTCTGCGCCTCCGAGCCGTGCCGTAGCAACGTGCCCATGTTGTACATCTGGCCGTGGCAGGCACCCGAATTGCCGCCTGAGCGATTGATCTCTTCCATGATCACGGACGCCTCGGTGAGCGAGAGTCCCGAGCCGCCGTACTCCTGCGGAATCAGCGCGGCAAGCCAGCCAGCCTGCGTCAGCGCATCGACGAATTCGGCCGGGTAGCCCCGTGCTTCGTCAATCTTGCGAAAGTATTCCGCGGAAAACTGGCTGCACAGATCACGTACGGCTTCGCGGATCTCCTGGTATTGATCGTTTGGGTTGTACATCGTGTTATCCATGGTTTCGGCGTTCTAGCGGGAAGAGCGGGAATTGAAAGGTGTTTCGTGCGAGACGCGCGCGGTGGCCTGCATCGTCAACCAGCCTTCGTGATCGCGTGCCCAAAGGTGGATGGTTTCGCCGTCGTCAGCAGGCTTGCCACACACCTCGAATGAGTGACCGACGAACGTCGGCCGTTGTGCCCGGAATTCGAATTCATGCAGCGTTGCGGACGGCATCTCGCGATGCAACAGATCGGCAAGCAGCGTGGCAATCAACGGGCCGTGCACGACCAGACCCGGATAGCCTTCCTCGCGGGTCACATACTGATGGTCGTAGTGGATGCGGTGCCCGTTGAAGGTGACGGCTGAATAGCGGAACAGCATTGTCTCGTCGGGATGAACGGCGTGTCGCCATGCTTCGTCGCGGCGCGCGGCCGTCGGCGGTGGCATCGGGGCATCTGCGGCCTGGGCGTCGCGGTAGACGATGTCCTGCTGCTCGACCATCAGTAGACCCGACGCATCGCGCAGTTCGTGCGTCACTTCGACAAAGATCAGGTGGCCGGAACGGCCCTGCTTCTCGCGCACGTCGGCGATTCTGGACGTCCGCGAAACCTCTGCGCTCACGAGCAGCGGCTGCACAAAGCGCAGACGCCCGCCTGCCCACATGCGGCGCGGCAGCGGCACGGGTGGCAGGAAGCCGCCGCGTGCGGGATGGCCATCCGTGCCGAGTTCGGATTGACGTTGCATCGGATTGAAATAAGCCCAGTGCCACAACGGCGGCAACGCGTCGCCGGGCGCAGGCACCGGACCGGCGCTGTCGAGCGTTGCGCCGAGCGCGGCGGCCTGGCGGGCATCGATGGGTTCGGACACGGTAGACTCCCGCCCGCGCCATTGCTGAAGATGGGACAAATCCACGTATTGCTCCTCAATCGCGATGGGTGTCGTGGGTCGCTAACGCGGTCATCGATGATGCAAGCCGGGAATCAGTCGCGATCCAGCATCGAGTGATCGCGCGTTTCCCGCATGAATCCATAAACCAGCAGCGAACAGAAGATACACCCTGTCACGTACCGGTAGAACCAGCTTTCGTGTCCTGCGTTCTTGAGCCAGAGCGCGAGGTATTCGGTCGTGCCGCCGAACACCGAGACGGCGATTGCATACGGAAAACCTACGCCGAGTGCGCGAATCTCGACAGGGAACATCTCCGCCTTGACGATCGCGTTGATCGACGTATAGCCGCTCACGATGACCAGCGCGGCCATTACGATCCAGAATGCCGTCCAGCACACTTTCAGTCATCGCCGAACGCAGATACAACACGACGACCGAGATGATCGCACCGATGACGAACGGGATCCGCCAGCCCCACGCCTCGAGCTCGGCGGAACTCAGCAGCACCCGTTGCAACAGCACGAGCAACGCGATCGCGACCAACTGGCCCATGATCAGCGTCACGTACTGGAAGCTCGCATAGAAGCCGCGATGCTTCGGCGTGGCCATTTCCGCGAGGTAAGCGGCAGACGTGCCGTATTCGCCGCCGAGGCTCAGGCCCTGCAAAAGGCGCGCGAACACGAGCAGCACGGGCGCGCCGATGCCGATGCTCGCATGCGTGGGACACACTGCGATGATCAGCGAGCCGCCGCACATCATGCACACCGACAGCAGGAGGGCGGCCCTTCTGCCGCGCTTGTCCGCGTAAAGGCCGAACAGCCAGCCACCGATCGGCCGCATCAGAAAGCCGACCGCGAAGATGGCAGCGGTATTCAGCAGCTGTTCGGTGCCACTGCCGCTCGGGAAGAACGACTTCGCGAAGTAGAGGGAAAACGCGGAATAGGCGTACCAGTCGTACCACTCGAGCAGATTGCCGACCGAGCCGCTGAAAATCGACTTGATGCGTTGCGGGAACGTCAGTGTGGATACCGCGGGTCTAGCCGGTACCGCGGGTCTTGCTGCGGTGTCGGTGCTGCTTACGTCCATGTTGCCTGTCTCCTGTGTAACGACCAGCGCGTTTTGCGTCATGGGTCGTGCGTCATCTATCGCGTGTCAGGCGACATTGCCGAGGCAGACGTACTTTCTTTCCGAGTATTCGTCGATCCCGTAGCGCGATCCTTCCTTGCCAAAGCCCGATTCCTTTACGCCGCCAAAAGGGGCGACTTCCGTCGAGATCGCCCCCTCGTTGACGCCGACGATGCCGAAGTCGAGCGCTTCGGTTACACGGATGCTGCGATTCAGATCCGACGTGTAGAAATAAGCGGCAAGCCCATAGCGCGTTGCATTCGCGAGGGTTAGCGCTTCGGCTTCGTCGGTGAACCGGGTGACTGCGACTACCGGGCCAAAAATCTCCTCCTGCGTGATCGACATCGTGTCCGTCACGTCGGTCAGGACCGTCGGCGCGTAGAACGACGGGCCAGCCGGGTGGCGTTCGCCGCCGGCATGGACGCTCGCGCCTTTCGAGCGCGCGTCGGCTACAAGGCGTTCGACCTTGCGAAGCGCGGCATCGTCGATGAGCGGACCGAGCGTCACGCCGTCTTCGGTGCCGTGTCCCATGCGCATTTCGCGCACCGCCTGCGTGAGCCGTTCGACGAAGGCGTCATGAATGCCTGCCTGTACGAGAAAGCGGTTGGCGCACACACAGGTCTGCCCGGCGTTGCGGAACTTGGACGCGATCGCGCCTTGCACGGCCTGGTCGAGATTCGCGTCGTCGAAGACGATGAAGGGCGCGTTGCCGCCCAGTTCCAGCGACACTTTTTTTACCGTCCCGGCGCAGGCGGCCATCAGTTTCTTGCCCACCGCGGTCGAGCCGGTGAACGACAGCTTGCGCACCGTTTCGCTTTCGATCAGTGCTGCGCCGATTTCCACGGCATCGCCGGTGACAACCGACAATGCGCCTTTAGGCAGGCCGGCTTCTTCGGCCAGCACGCACAGCGCGAGCGCGGAGAAGGGCGTTTGCGGAGCCGGCTTGAGCACGACGGTGCAGCCCGCTGCGAGCGCGGGCGCGACCTTGCGCGTGACCATGCCCGAAGGAAAATTCCATGGTGTGATCGCCGCGCATACGCCTACCGGCTGGCGAATCACCGTGATGCGCTGATTGCCGCGCGGCGCCGGGATCGTATCGCCATAGACGCGCTTCGCTTCTTCACCGAACCACTCGAGAAACGACACGGCATAGTCAATTTCTCCCTGGGCCTCGCGAAGCGGCTTGCCCTGCTCGGCGGTCATGATCTGCGCGAGATCGTTCTTGTGTTCGAGCATCAGCGACGCCCACTTGAGCAGCACAGCGCCGCGCGCCTTGCCGGTCCATTGCCGGTATTGCGCAAACGCGGCATTTGCCGAGGCGATCGCTTCCTCGACATTCGCGCGCGTGAGCGACGGCACACGGCCGAGCTGCGCGCCCGTCGCCGGATTGTGTACCGGGACCCACGTGTGACCGTTTCCTGTAGACCATTCGCCGCCGACGTAAGCGGCCTCGCGAAAGAGGTCCGCTCGTTGAAGTTTCAACATATCGGGTTCCTTTTGCGGTTGAGGGTGTCTGGACGCATGCCTCAATCTCCTGAGCGGCCAGCGGCTTGAGCCGGCGCAGCGGGAAGGACGGCCGCGAGGCTTGTCGTCACCTCGATGAAGTACGGCCTCTGCGCGGTGAGGCCGCGTGCGATCGCTGCATCGATTTCATGCGCAGCCGAAATGCGCTCGGCCGTGACGCCGAAGGCGCGTGCGATCTGGATGAAATCGGGGTTGGAGAGTGTGGTGCCGACATGTCTTCCCGGATAGGCGCGCTCCTGGTGGATGCGGATCGAGCCGTAGCAGTTATTGTTCGACACGATGAAAAGGATCGGCAAATCACGCTCGACGGCCGCGATCATTTCGTTGCCTGTCATCAGAAAACCTCCATCGCCGACAAGGCAGATGGTCTTCTGGCGAGGGTTGCGCAACTGTGTCGCGATTGCCGCCGGCGTGCCGTAACCCATCGCGCCGGAGAGCGGCGCCATCAGCCGTTGCGGGTAGCGAAACGGGAAATGCCGGTAGACCGGCGCGGCGAACGTGCCCGCGTCGAGACACACAGCAGCGTCCGCTGGCGCAAGCTTTGCGAGCGAGCGCACGACGTCGGTGAACGGCACGCCATCGTGAGGGTTCTGTTCCGGCCACTGCGCGATGCGCGCTGCGATGGCGCGCACGCTGCGTGACCACTCGGTTCGCTGGGGGGGGGAAGCACGCGATCCTGAGGCTGCAACCAGCGCATCGGCGAGCGCCGCCGGGTCGCACACGGCACCAATATCCGCGGCGAAATGCAGCCCGACGATATGCTCGTCCGGGTAGCAATGCACGAAGGTTTGCGTCGGACGCGGCAGGCGCGGGAAGCGATAGCCTTGCGTCGTGATATCGCCCATGCGCGTCCCGAGCGCGAAGATCAGGTCGCTCGTCTTGAACAGGTTGATCTGGTCCTGCGGGTTGGCGAGGCCGAGGTCGCCGGCATAGAGCGGATGCTGGTTCGGAAAGAGATCCTGCTGCCGGAACGACACAGCAACCGGCACGTGATATTTCTCCGCGAGGCGCAGCAGCGCTTCGCGGCCACCCGGCGCGGCGAGCGCGCCGCCTGCGATAATCAACGGTCGTTCCGCATTGTCGAGGAGCTCCGCGATCCGGTCGACGGTCCCGGGCTGCGGCACGGTCGACGCGAGCGGTACCGCCTGCCATACCTGAGGTTCGACGGCCTGTTGCTGGATGTCTTCGGGAATCACGAGCACCACCGGACCCGGCGTACCACTGGTCGCGATCCGGATGGCCTTGAACGCCGCCGTCGCGAGTTGCTCCGGTTCGGTCACTTCGACGACCCACTTCGCGATCGATCCGTACATCTTCTGATAATCGATTTCCTGGAACGCTTCCTTGCGCAGATCGGCTTTCGGAATCTGCCCAACCACCAGGATCAGCGGAATGGCGTCTTGCTGGGCTGTGTGCACGGCAATCGACGCATTCGTCGCGCCGGGTCCGCGGCTCACCATGACGACACCCGGACGCTGCGTCAGACGCCCATCCGCGCATGCCATAAAGCCCGCGCCTCCTTCATGCCGGCACGTGACGGCGTCGATCTCCGGGAAATCGCCCAGCGCGTCGAGAATGCCGAGATAGCTTTCGCCAGGTACCAGAAAGATCCGGTCAATGCCGTTGGCGGCAAAAACGGACAGAAGTGCGTGTGAAGAGGTAGTCAGTTCGTTGTGCTTCATGACGTGGAGTCGAGGGTTTTGTGCGGCCGGCGCAATTGCAGGGTGGCGGTGAGCTAGCTATGGGGGCATTGTTGTATGATCCCGGATCGATATCAATTAGATAGCTGGCATATCAGCTATGCCGTTCTGGCAGCGGAGGAAAGGTGGATCTACGGCGGCTCGAACTGCTGATGCAGGTGGCGGCGTTCGACAGTTTTTCGAAAGCGGCGACGGTACTGGGCATCGCGCAACCCGCGTTGGGGCGGCAAATCCAGAAGCTCGAAGAGGAGTGCGGCGTACGTCTTTTTTATCGCCACGGGCGGGGCGTGTCGCTGACACCGGAGGGCGAAACGCTGCTCCAGCGGGCGCGCCCGCTCGTGCGCCAGCTCGCGGCGATTCCCGCTGACCTTCAGTCCGAGCGCGACTCTCCATGCGGCCTTGTCACGGTGGGGCTGACGCCGACGGTATGCAACTTGTTCGGCCTCAAGCTCATCACCGCAACACGCGACAAATATCCGCAATTGCGCGTAAACGTCGTGTCCGGGTACAGCGGCTATGTGCACGAATGGCTCGTTGACGGGCGGCTCGATATGGCGGTCCTTCACGATGCACGGCGCTCGTCGACCGTCGCGGTCGATCCGCTCGCGGCGGCCGAACTGTTCTTCATTATGCCGAACGCCGATACGGCCTTCGATCTACCCACCGAGGCGACGCTGTCTGCGCTCAGCGAGGTGCCGCTCGTGTTGCCCACCCGCAATCACGGACTGCGGCGCACCCTCGAATACGCGGCGAGCGACGCGGGCATCGGGCTGAACGTGGAATACGAGGTCGACACACTCGAACTGCTCAAGGAGATCGTGGTCTCCGGGTTGGCGTGCACGGTGCTGGCCAAACCGGCGGTGCTCAAAGAACTGGCGGCGGGTACGCTGGTCGCGCACCGTATCGCCGCGCCGGATCTGCAGACGAAACTGATGCTCGCGACAGCGGTCCGGCGTCCAATCACGCGCGGCATTCGCCTCGTCGAGCAGGAAATCAAGACCCTCGTCACGGAACTCGTCGCGGACAAGGCGGACGGATTCGGGCTCGTCGCGCTGGAGACATAAACGCAAGCTCGATGCCATTTCCGGTTCGCTGGCCGGGCGATGCCATTTTGGCACATCTGCTATAACACCTAAGCCATTGCTGTTTGTCCGGTGTGGGCGAAAGAATACGCTCGCACGAAGACATATCAAAAAAACAGGAGACAGCAATATGGCAACTATCACGACGAGTCGGCCCTCGCTATCGGCGGAGGAGCGCAAAGTCGTTTTCGGGTCCTCGCTGGGGACCGTGTTCGAGTGGTACGACTTCTTCATCTACGGCAGTGTCGCCGCAGTCATCGCGAAGCGCTTCTTTGCAGGCGTCAGTCCCACGTATGGCTTCATCTTCGCGCTGCTAGGCTTTGCGGCGGGTTTCATCGTGCGGCCGCTCGGTGCGATGCTGTTCGGCCGGCTCGGCGACATCGTCGGGCGCAAGCACACGTTCTTGCTGACGATCGTTGTGATGGGCGCCGCCACATTCCTGACGGGCATGCTGCCGACTTACGAGCAGGTGGGTGTGCTCGCTCCGGTGCTGCTGATCGTGCTGCGCATGGTGCAAGGTCTCGCCATCGGCGGCGAATACGGCGGGGCGGCGACCTACGTCGCTGAACACGCACCGAAGGAGCGGCGCGGCTATTTCACGGCGTGGATTCAGACCACCGGCACTGCGGGCATGGTGCTGTCCCTGCTGGTCGTGATGGCGAGCATCAAGCTGAGCGGCCCGGAGTTCGACGTCTGGGGCTGGCGCATTCCGTTTCTCGTATCGGTGATCCTGCTCGGTATTTCGCTCTATATCCGGCTCTCGATGAGTGAGTCGCCGGTATTTGAACAGATGAAGGCGCAAGGCCGCTCGTCGAAAGCGCCGCTCAAGGAGGCGTTCGGCCGCTGGGAAAACCTGCGTGCCGTCCTGCTTGCGCTCTTCGGATTGTGTGCCGGCCAGACGGTCGTGTATTTCACCGGCCAGTTCTTTCCGCTCTTCTTCCTGACGCAGACGCTGAAGGTCGACATCGGCACGGCCAATCTGATGGTGATCGTCGCGCTTGCGGTCGGCTGCCCGTTCTTCCTGTTCTTTGGCTGGCTGTCGGACCGGATTGGACGCAAGCCAATCCTGCTCGTCGGTTTAGTGTTGCCCGCGTTGACGTTCTACCCGATCTACCGCGGTCTCACTCACTTTGCCAACCCGGCGCTTGCCGCGGCGCAAGCCACGGCGCCCGTTTCGGTGCTCGTCGATCCCGATACGTGTTCGTTCCAGATGAATCCGACCGGCACCAAGAAATTTACCAGCTCCTGCGATATCGCCAAGCTCGCACTTGCACAGGCTTCGGCGAATTACTCGACGCAGAGCGCGTCCGCGGGCAGCAATGCGGTGATCGTCATCGGCTCGCAACGTATCGAGTCGTACGACGCCAAGGGGCTGGCGCCTGCCGACGCGAAAGCGAAGGAAGTGGCGCTGAAGTCCGCGCTTGGTGCTGCACTCAAGTCGGCGGGTTATCCGCTGAAGGCCGCGCCAGAGCAGATGAACATTCCTGGCGTGATGACCCTTCTGATCCTGCTGATGATCTACGCGGCCATGAGCTATTCGGTGCTCGGCGCGATGCTGGTAGAAATGTTTCCTGCTCGCATTCGCTATACGTCACTGTCGCTGCCCTATCACATTGCGACTGGCTGGTTCGGCGGCCTGCAGCCTACGGTGTCGTTCGCGCTGATCGCATCGACCGGGAATATCTATAGCGGGCTGTGGTATCCCAGCGTGATTGCCGGGTTCACGTTCATCGTCGCGGCGCTGTTCATCCGCGAGACGAGGGGCGTCGACATCGATGGATGAGCACACGATGACGATGCAGCTCTTCTACAGCCCTGGTTCGCCGTTCGCGAGGAAGGTACGCGTTCTGGCACGGGAGCGCGGACTGCTGAATGTCCTGCGGGAGACGGCGTTGAGTCCGCATGACGATGCGCCCGAATTGTTGGCCGCCAATCCGCTCGGCAAGGTGCCGGCGCTGCGCACGCGTGATACGACGCTCTTCGACAGTCCGCTGATCTGCGAATAGGTGGACATGCTTGGCGGCGGCCCGCGGCTTGTTCCGCCAGACGGCCCGGCGCGGATCGCTGCGCTGCGCGCCCAGGCGCTCGGAGACGGGTTGATGGACGCGGCGGTTGCGTCCGTCCTCGAACTCAGGCGGCCTGAAGCAATGCAGTCGACGCACTGGTTGCGTCGCTGGCGCGCAGTAATCGAACGGGGCGTGACGACGCTGGCGCACGAAGCGCCGCCTTCGGGCTTCGGCATTGGCGCCATATCGATTGCCTGCGCTTTGGCTTACCTCGATTTCCGTTTTCCGGGCATCGCGTGGCGCGCTGCGCAGCCCTCGCTTGCCGCGTGGCTCGACGATGTCTCGGCGCGCGAGAGCATGGTTGCGACCCGGTCGACCGCGTGAACGTCGCTACATCATCCTCTTCTGGTTCAGGCCATGACTGCCACAGACACCACCATGAAAATAGTCGTACTCGATGACTTCCAGGACCTCGTACGCCATCTCGACGCATTTGCGTTGCTGCGCGAACGGCTGCCGCAAGCCGACATCGTTGTTCACCGCGAATGGGCGGACTCCGGCGATGAACTCGTTGCACGCCTCGCGGGCGCCGACATCGCCGTGCTGATCCGCGAGCGGACCCGCCTGACGCGCGAGGTCATCGAACGTTTGCCATGGCTGCGTGTCATTGTGCAGACAGGACGGGTAGCGCGCGACAGCACCGCACATATCGATATCGCCGCATGCACGGAGCGCCGCATTGCGATCATCGAGGGCGAGAGTGACGGCGTCTCGGCTGCCGAACTGACGTGGGCATTGGTTCTCGCGGCTCGTCGACGGCTGCCGCAGTACCTACGATACATGGACCAGGGCCGCTGGCAGTACAGCGGCCTCGAAGATCCTGCGTTTCCACGCGGGTTCGGCATTGGTGTTTCACTGCATGGCGACACGCTGGGCATCTGGGGCTATGGCCGGATCGGCAGGATCCTCGGGCGCTACGGCGCGGCTTTCGGCATGAAGATTCAGGTATGGGGCAGCGACCGATCGCGCGCTGCTGCGCTCGCGGACGGATTCCAGAGCGCGTCTTCGCGCGAAGCGCTGTTCGAACAGTCCGATGTTCTGTCGGTGAATCTGCGGCAAAGCGATTCGACGCTTGCCGCAGTCACGTACGAGGACCTGTCCCGCATGAAGCCGACCAGTCTCTTCGTAAATACGGGCCGTGCGGGCGTCGTTGCGCCAGGGGCGCTCGTGCGCGCGCTCGGGCAGGGTCGTCCGGGCATGGCGGCCCTGGACGTCTACGACACCGAGCCGCTGCCGCAAGACGATCCGCTCCGGCACCTGGAGAACTGTCTGTGTTCGCCGCACCTCGGATACGTGGAGAAGAACAGCTATGAAATCCTGTTCGGCTCGGCGTTCAGAAACCTGCTAACTCATCTGGCCGCCGGTGAGCGAACTGCACCGGAGCGCCTTGATGGAATCACGCCTTGACGGACGCTATACAAGATGCCCGGCTGGCCGTGTTTCGCAGCGACAACCCAATCGCATCACGGATCGAAGCCGGCGAACCGGCTTTCTTCCTGACCAACGAACAGGCGACGCAGCGCATCGTGAACGGCCGAATCCGGATGTTCAGCGGGCATTTGCCGCCGCGCCTCGGCTGGCCGCATAGGGTCGAAATTTGCCTGTCAAGTTGGCTTCCGGGCATTTCACTATTTGAAACCAGCCTCGACATTCGTTTGCGGACACTGGCCCTTATATAAACCGGGTGACGTCGCCGGATCGCACCTGGCGTGACGACGCTGTGCACCGACGGGTAGCCGGCGTGCGCGCAACCGGATCGCCGCGATGCGGCCCGGCCACCGGAGAGCAAGCAGGGCACCGACGCAAAAGGCGCGGACCAGCAGCGGGCGGTCCATCAGACGTACTCGAGGGTGCGCCCGCGCCGGGAGCGGCCGCATTTGCCCGTCGGTGCGTCGCCGGAGTGGGCTGCGCCCGCCTGTTCATCAAATCCATGCCGCTGACACGGGCGATTGGCAGTACCGGAATGAGACCCGATGCGTCGGCCCGGTTTATCGGCGGCGTCATGCACCGCTTACCCATGGGGACATGCGTGCAGGGCATGTGATCGCGGATTAGTCCGGCCGTCGGCTAATTGCGTAAAGGCGCGCGGGTCGGGTAGGGTGGCGACATTCACAACCTTAACGAGGCAAAAACAATGAACAAGCAGGACCTGGTGGATGCGGTCGCCGCGAAGACCGGCGCCAGGAAGGCGGCAACCGGCGAGACGATCGATGCGGTGATCGCGGCCATCATGGGCGAACTGGCGAAGGGCAAGACGGTACAGCTGATCGGCTTCGGTTCGTTTTCGGTGGGCGCGCGCGCGGCGCGGGTCGGCCGCAACCCGGCGACCGGTGCCGAGATCCAGCTCCCGGCCGCAGACCTCGTGCCCGATCATCGGTGCGTTGCTGCGCTACCGGACGCGCATCGGGCGCATCGTGCGCGTCATCGCGGAAGCACGTGGGCAGGGCGCGATGATCGAATCGCTCGACACCGCCGGCAGGACCTTCGTGAGCACCGCGAAGTGGGTCAGCCTGCGTGAGCTGGGTAATCAGCTTTTCTGAGGCTGGCCTCCGTCGCAATGCGACCGGCGACCATTCCGCAATGTCGCGGATCACAACCTGAGCGCCGGCAAGACTGAAAGCGCGGCCCTCGCATGCTGACTGTCGCAGCAAATGTATCTTCCTTATGCACCTATGGCGCCTCAAATTGGCCGCCCTATACTCGCATATTGACCGCAGTCAGGGCAACACAATGCGACGCATTACCGTCCGGAGATCGCCGGTGCACGGCAAGGGTGTATTTGCCATGCGTCCGCTCGCGGCGGGCGAACGCGTGCTTGAGTACAAGGGTGAAATCACGACGTGGCGAAACGCGTTGCGCCGGCACCGGTGTGAAGGCGTCGCAGGACATACGTTCCTGTTCGGCCTCTCGGATGGACGCGTCATTGATGGCAGCCGGGGCGGCAACAGCGCTCGGTGGCTGAACCACGCCTGTACGCCAAACTGCGAAACCATCGAGGATGGCGAGCGGATTTTCATTCACACACTACGGCCGATTGAGACAGGCGAAGAACTGTTCATCGACTATCTGCTGGCCACTGACGATCCTCTGGATGAAGACGTTCGGGGGCAGTACGTGTGTCGATGCGCCGCGGCGGACTGCCGTCAGTCGATGCTGGCGGACGCTGGGTGAACAGGACGCCGCAGGAGGGAAACGGCAGCCTTCCTTTCCCGAGACCCGGCAACGGCCTGGAGCAGGAGAATGATGGCTTTGTCCGGATCGGCGTGGATGTGGTTTTTCATCCCGATGTGCTGAAAACCACCGTTGCCAAAGGGAGATGCACCCGACGGCAATCCTGCGCAAGCACAAAGAAACCGATGTCGCTGGAGCTTGACGATTGGTGGTGACGTCGACGCCAGCGCGCATCTCGACAGATGCGGGGGAGCATCCTTATGCAGAATCGGAAGTTCGCGCGAAAGAGAGCAGGGGAATGAGTCTGCCGGAACTGCTGGACCATTGAACTGGCACTGACGGGGACGCCTGCTCGCATGTCCGTCTGTCGAGCGCTGTCGGATCTGAACCGGCGGCTCGGCCCGACCAGCGAGCAACCTGCTGCACGGCCCAGTAAATCCACGTCCCCCCGCGACGTCGGCACCAAACCGCCGCCGATTTTTTGATGCGATGGCTCAGAAAACGCATCACCGTTTTCAGGAACCACCTCGACAAAGACTAGGAATTTTCAGTAATGGTGCGAAGCGGGAGGTAGCGTGGCATAAGTACCTCGCGACCGTTGGCGCTCGATTCAGCGGTTGGGCGACACGGAACTTCCGTTCTTCTCCTGCTGTGCTGATATGCGGGCTTGTGCGGCGCGCAGTGACTCTGTGTAGTTCGGATCAGAATGGGCAGGGTTGTATCCGGCCTTCTCGAGTTGGGCAAGCTCTTCGCGAACGCTAGCACGTGTAACCGGGCCTGTCGATTCGGCATGGGAAAAGATAGGAGCGCTCAAAATAGATGCGCTGGCGAGCGTAAGAATCACAGATTTCATGGGACATCAAAGATGGAAGGGAGTTGGACGCTAGCGCGTGAACCAACCGGGTCGCAGGACCGTATAGTCCAGGTCCGATTGCTCGATTATTTCCGCGGAGTCCCCATAGGGGGCGAGGATCGCACGATAGCGCTCGCCAGGCACTTCGCCGTAGATACACGCAGTTGGCCGAGCCCGCGGTCTTTGCCCGGTAGCTCGCGCCGCTGCGTGCGTCTGAGTGGGGGGTGTATGCGAAGCGCCCGTTCGCGGGACCGGAAGCGGTGCTCGCGTAGCCACCATATTGATTCGTGGAACCAGTCATGGACGGGCACGACTCAAGTGCGTCAGTTTCGAATTGAGGGCAAGACTCTGTACATAAAGACGCTGCCCGCCAAGAACGCACTCACCGGCAACGCAAGCTCGTCGGTGTTGATCTTGATTGCGGTCGAGTAGACATGTATTCGCGGGGTCTCGTGCATCCACACCTGGTGGAGTGCTTGACCCGCTGTGCCGGAGGTACTTCACTCAGCAGACGACGACTTGCGTCCGATACTGAACGGTGGTTTTGCCGGTTGTGCAGCTTTCTCCCGTTCCTTCGCGACAGTAGCGGAGGGTCAACCGTCGTTTAGTCTTTGTGCTGACCGACGTTCAGGGCAATGTAGCTAATTCACGCGCTGTAATAAATATTTCTCAATGTCGTGCTATAGAGATAGTCATCTCGAAAAAGCACCGACCTATGAATATGATCTTCAAATATAAATTATCCCAATGCAGTCACAATGGATTCGCGACATTAATTAAATTAGTTATTAAAACATCAATATGTATTCCTGATCAATATAAGCCTTTCTGGGCGGGCGTCCCATTGAAATAATCAAAAGATTGAGCGTGTAACGCGTTGCCATCCGATAGGGAATAATCAACAGACAAAACGGCATATACCAAAAAAAGCATCCCACATATTGCATTCGAAAATTGAGCGGTTATGATGGCGTCTCCGTGATTCGATTTCTCGCATGATCGCTTTACGGAGGAGGGGCGGCAGGAATATTTGCCGGGCATTCACGCTGGAGAGGGTCATTAATCCTCTCCGCGCAGACAGACTAAATCGAGGAGACGATATGCTGAGTCCCCATGAATTTGCCACCTTAATGCTCATCAAAGACGCGCCGGACCAGATCGAACTGGGCCGCGCTGAGCTGGACACGCTGTTGGAGCGGCAACTCATATCCCTGGAAAACCTCGCGTCAGGACGCCCACGTCCTCATGTCACAAGCGACGGCGATTCCATTCTCAAGGCCGTCGCCCGGATGCGCTAGACATCTGCGGCGTACACCTCCCGGTCCTGAAGAAATCGCGGCGTTTGCTGTCCCCATGTTCTACATGAGCGCCACTGCATCACACAGCATGCGCGCCGAAGAAACAGCCGTGGCCGAAGCGTCTCAGGGGGTTGGTTTGTAGGTGCTGTTGATGTAACGACCGAGCGAAGTCCTCGCGCCGCGTGTTGCCTGACAGGCGTCCTTGTACTTCGATTTATCCACCATGACGATCCGCCGCAACACACCCGTCCGATCGGGGTTTCGCGCGTTGGACCGAATTTTGAGGAATTCAACAATGGCTCTATTGAGTCCCGAGCAAGTCGCTGCCGCGAAGGTCAACGTCGACGCATTCTTCGGGTTGACCGCGAAGGTCTTTGAAGGCGTCGAAAAACTGGTCGCGCTGAACCTGCAGGTCGTCAGGTCCACGCTGGCCGAGGCGCAGGAGAACATGACGAAGGTGCCCGACACGCCGGATCCGCAGCAGTGGTTCGCGCTGCAAGCGGGTTTCACCGGGCCTTTCTCGGAAAAAACGCTGTCATACGGTCGGCAAGTGTTCGACGTCGCATCGACCACGCAGGCTGAGATAACCCAACTCGCACAGACGCAGTACGAGCGATATAACGCACGCGTGCAGGCCCTCATTGAGGACGCGTCGAAGAGCGCTCCGGCAGGGTCCGAAGCGGCGATCGCTGCGTGGAAATCCGCGATCAGCGCCACCACGACCCTGTACGAAACGCTGCAGAAGACGGGGCAACAGGCCGTGCAGGTTGCCGGGAGCAATCTTGACGCATTCACGGCCACAGCGTCAAAGGCCGCGCGACGCAACGCCGGGCAGGCTCCCGTAGCCGCGGGCGCGAAGGGGTAAGGCCGACGCGGGCAGCGATGCCCGCGTTGCTGTTCTTGTGTTATATGAAGGAATCCTTAAGGGTGGCGGAATCCAGTTTCAAGTACATTTAATTCTTGACTGAAGGCAGCGTTGCTCCAGATGTTTACGAGGCCGATTTTTTTGTGAGGACGATTCGATGGCAAAGCAGATCGCGGTGGTGACGGGTGGTATGGGTGGACTTGGCGAAGCGATCAGCATCAAGCTGCATGACGCCGGGTATGCAGTCGTGGTCACCTGTTCGCCGGGCAACACCGGTGCGAACGAGTGGCTCGCACGGATGGAAGCGCAGAGACGACAATTCCGCGCGTACACGGTCGACGTCGCCGACTACGACTCGTGCGAAAGATGCGCGGCGCAAATCATGACTGAAGTCGGACCGGTCGACATCCTGATCAATAACGCCGGTATCACGCGCGACGCGAGCTTCAGGAAACTGGACAAAGTTAATTGGGACGCGGTAATCCGGACCAACCTCGATTCGGTGTTCAACATGACGAAGCCCATGTGCGACGGCATGGTCGAGCGTGGCTGGGGCCGCATCATCAACGTGTCGTCGATCATCGGCTCCAAGGGTGGGTTCGGCCAGACCAACTATGCGGCGGCGAAGGCCGGTGTGCATGGCTTCACGAAATCGCTGGCGCTTGAGGTGGCGAAGAAAGGCGTCACCGTCAACACGATCTCGCCCGGCTATATCGCGACCAGGATGGTGATGGCAGTGCCTGCGGAAATCCGCGAGACGAAGATCATTCCGCAGATTCCGGTCGGCCGGCTCGGACAGCCCGACGAAGTCGCGGCACTCGTGCTGTACCTGTGCTCGCGCGAAGCGGGCTTCGTGACCGGGGCCAACATTGCGATCAACGGGGGGCAACACCTGCAGTGAACCGGAGAGGTCAGCAATGGAGGTTCCGATGAATGAAGCGGCGGCAATCGTCGTAGGTTCATTCGCGCTCGTGATGGCAGCCGTGTTTGTCGCCGCTCACTATCACCGGGAGCAAATGCGCCGAAAGCGACTCAGACAGATGGTTCGTCTTCACAACGGGCAGGACTGGAGCAGCGCCCGGCATTGAGCTGCTGCGCTCGTTACCCTGTTCTAGCGGTACCGGGGGTGATCGCATCGTTGCCAGAATGGATGTGCACACGCGTTTCATCACGAAACGCACACTGGCAACACCTACGCAATGGTTGCCGCTGCATCGAACGCCGCGGCGGTAAGCATCGATTCGCGCGACGATGAAACGGCGATATTTTTTGATTGGGCTGCTGCATTCTCAGGCGCGGCGGCCGCTCTCGCGCGGCACTGTCACGTTGCGGAGATGGTCGAGTAAGACCGCGTGGTGAAGAATGCAAAATCGCTTGTGCGGCATCGCCTCCATGTTGATCGGCATTCCGACCGGCGTGAAGATCTACGACTGGATGACAACGATGTTTCGCGGCCGGATACGATTTACCGTGTCGACGATCTATTTAATCGGCTTCATGCTTCTCTTCGTGCTGGGCGGCATGAGCGGCATTCCGCTTGCTGACCCCGGGATCGACTATCAGGTGCACAACAGCGTGTTCCTGGTTGCGCACTTTCATAATGTTGCGGTGCCGGGCCTGCTGTTTGGCATGATTGCCGCCTACTACTACTACTACTACTGGTTTCCCAAAGCATTCGGCTCGTCTTAACGAGGTGTTCTGATCTTCGCAATCGCGGGCTCCTGGCGATCGGCTGTGTCCATCGCCTCGAGATACCGGGCGATACTTGACTCAATGTCACACATGCGCCGTTCGAGCTTGGCGCTCGTGAAGTTGCGGTCGCAATGGTTCACCGCCTTGAACTTGCTTCCGTCGATCGCAGCGAGCGCATCTGCGAAGAGGTTCAGACGCTGGCGTAGCATCACGAACTGACGGCAGACGCTGCGGATCGCTTTGCCGTTGTCTTTACGGAACCGCGCAATGGCCTTGAAGCCCGGCGCCAGACGTCCCGTGAGCCACATCAGTTCGACGTTGCGCTGGGCGTCACGTTCAAGGCGACAGCTTGAGTGAATACGGTTCAGGTAACCGTAGCAGATTTTGAGCATCACCTCCGGATGATACGAAGGTCGTCCCGTCAGCCCGGGCTCAACGCCTTAAAACTCGAGCTTCTGAAGATCGAGCTCATCCACAAAAGATGTCCACCACGCGCACAGGATTGGTGTCCGTCACGTAGTCACATCAAGCGCTTCGGGAAGGAGAAAGCTTTGCGTATGTTTATCGCCTTGAACGAATCGCTTCATCTGTCTCATCCTCCGCTATGTGCGCTTGTCTGACCCGAAGACAAACCGCTGCCCGGAAACGCAGCCCGCTCGCGAATCGAAGCTTACATAAGCTCGGCCCCAGGTTCCCTCGATGCGTCAGATAAAAGCGTTGCTGGCGGCGGCCGTGCGGCCGCGCAGCCAGTTAATGCTCGCGAAGAGCAGCAGTGCGAACACAATCAGCATCGTCGCCACGGCGAGAATCGACGGGTCGATCGAGTCGCGAATACCGCTCCACATCTGCCGCGGCACGGTTGTTTGATCCGGGCCGCCGATGAACAGAATGACGATCACTTCGTCGAACGAGGTCGCGAAAGCGAAGACACTGCCGGTCGCGACCGCGGGCGTGATGAGCGGCAAGGTCACGCGCCTGAATGTGACCCAGGGCGGCGCGCCGAGCCCGGAAGCGGCACGCAACAGACTGTGATCGAACGAAAGCAGCGACGCCGTCACGGTAATCACGACGAATGGCGTGCCGAGCGCAGCATGCGCCAGCACCACGCCGGGATATGAGTTCACAAGGCCGAGCGGCGCGAAGATCAGATAGAAGCCCGCCGCGACGACGACGATCGGCACGATCATCGGCGAGATGATGAGCGGCATGATCAGCGAGCGCAGCGGAAACTGCGCGCGCGAGAGGCCCAGCGCGGCGAGCGTGCCGAGACACGTGGCGATCAGCGTCGAAGCCGCGCCGATGCCGATGCTATTCAGCAGCGACCGTTGCCAGTCCGCGCTCGTGAGCGCCTGCTCGTACCAGCGCAGCGAGAAGCCCTGCATCGGGTACGAGAAATACGAGCCCGAATTGAACGAGAGCGGGATGATCGCGAGAATCGGCGCAATCAGGAAAAACAGCACGAGCGCGCTATGCAGCCGAACCCAGCGCGCGGCGATGCGTTCCGTCAGCACCTTGTTGCGTTGAACTTGCATATCCTTCCTTCGTCGTGTGCGTGCTTCGCCCGGGGCTCAACCAAAGCGCAAGCGGTCGATGCCGACGATGCGGTTGAACAGGAAATAAACGATCGCCGTAAAGATCACGAGATAGGCCGAGAGCGCGCCGGCGAGGCCCCAGTTAAGCTGCGTGTTGGTCTGTATCGCGATGAGCTGACTGATCATCTCGTCGCCTGCGCCCCCGAGCAGCGCAGGTGTGATGTAGTAGCCGAGCGCGAGCACGAATACAAGGAAGCAGCCCGCGCCGACGCCCGGCAGCGTCTGCGGCATGTAGATCCGCACGAACGCGGTGAACGGATGCGCCCCGAGCGATTGCGCGGCCCGCACGTACACTGGCGACACGCTCTTCATCACCGAATAGATCGCGAGAATCATGTAAGGCAGGAGCACGTGTGTCATGCCGATCAGTACGCCCGCGCGGTTGAAGATGAGCGGCAGCGGATGCGTGGCGAGACCGAGACCCATCAGCAGGCTATTGATGACGCCGCCCGGTTGCAGCAACACGTACCACGCGGTCGTGCGCACGAGCAGCGAGGTCCAGAACGGCACGATCACCAGGAGCATCAGGCGGTTGCTGCTTTTCGCGGGCAGATTCGCGAGCAGCCATGCGACCGGATAGCCGAGCACGAGGCACAACAACGTGACCGTGGCGCTGATTGAGATCGTGCGCACGAACGCCTGCCGGTAGACGGAAGCGTTGTCCGGGACGAACGCGACCGCGCTTTGCGGCGTCGCTTGCGCATCGACTGCGGCGAGCAGATAGTCCGGCGTCGGCGACGCGGCGGCGCGCTTCAGCAACCGCCAGGTCTCCGGCGAATTCCAGCGTTCGTCGAGTCCGACGAGCGCCGGTTTCCACGCCGGGGGCGCATCGGCGGGCAGTTGGCGTGCGCTGCGCATCAACAGGCTACGAAACTCGGGCTGAGCGAAGTTGAGCCGCCGCGCCACGGTACCGAGCTGTCCGCTCTGCTGAGCCTCTCTGAGCCCAGCAGCGAGCAGGGCGAACGTGTGTTCGTCCGGCACGCCGCGACCGTCCCACGCATTGAGCGCGCGCGTGAGCGCGGGCATGCTGTCGGGCACTTCGGTGTTCTCGACGCTGCGCGCGAGCAACAGCATGATCGGCGCAATGAACGTCGAAAGCAGAAACACGAGCAACGGCAGCGCAAGCAACAGCGCCTGCATCGATGCGCGGCGGCGCGCCTTCTGAAACGACGCGCGGCCGTCGGCTCTCGTCGCAGAGCCCGGGGCCGTGCCTTGGGCGGAAGCGGGCATGCTGGTAGTCAAGTTGGGCTCTCGTCGGATGATGGTGTTACTGCGTCAGCCACACCTGGAAGCGCTTGTTGATCTGGTCCGCGTTGTCGGCCCAGAAGTTCGCGTTGATCTGCAATGCGCGCCTGAAGTTCTCGGGTGCGGTTGGCAGGTCGGCGAGGCGCTGCTTGTCGACGAGCGCGATCGCGTCCTTGCGCGGCGGGGCGTACGCGATGTACTTCGACAAGTCCGCATAGGCCTTCGGCTGCGAAGCGGAGACGATGAATTTCGCGGCGGCGTCGGCGTGCTTGGCGCCCGTCGGAACGCCCCACCAGTCGAAGTCGTAGACTTGCGCGTCCCAGACGGCCTTGAATGGCTTGTTGTCCTTCTTCGCGGCATCGGAAATGCGGCCGTTGTAGGCCTGCGTCATCACGACCGCGCCGTCTGCGAGCAACTGCGGCGCCTGCGCACCTGACTCCCACCACACGATGCTCTGCTTGATCGTGTCGAGCTTCTTAAACGCGCGATCCACGCCAGCGGGTGTAGCGAGTACCTTGTAGACATCCCTCGGATCGACGCCGTCCGCAATCAACGCCCATTCCATCGATACCTTCGGCGACTTGCGCAGGCCACGCTTGCCCGGGAATTTCTGCAGATCGAAGAAGTCGTTGACGGTGGTCGGGGCGGTCTTGAGCTTGCTCGCGTCGTACGCGTAGACCGTGGACCAGACCATGCTCGCGACCGCGCAATCGCTGATCGAGCCGGGGATGAAATCGCTCGTCTTGCCGATCGTCTTCTTGTCGAACTTCTGCAGGAGGCCTTCGTCGCAGGCGGTGATCGCATCGTTGGTTTCGAGGTCGATCAGGTCCCACGTGGTGTTCTTCGCCTGCTCCATCGCGGAGAGTTTCGCGAGGCCGCCGTCATACGATTCGGTCGAGAAGCCGATCCCCGTGGCCTGCGTGAACGGTTCGAAATAGGCCTTTCTGGCCGCCGCTTCGTACGCGCCGCCGAAAGTCACGACGGAGAGCGTCTCCGCTGCCTGGGTGGTCACGGTGGCGAATGCGAGTACGGCGAGTACAGCGCATTGTGCTTTGATGAGAGTGCGCATGTCAGTTGGCTCCTGCTGGTGCGGTCGTGATAATGGAAGGTGAGGGCGGTGTGGATACGTGAATCGCGGGCGCGCTTCGCGGCGCACTCATCGCGAGAATCTTGCAGTCGTCGTGGCGCCATGCGATCTCGATCGCGCTGCCGGGCGAAGGCAGCGCATGGCGCTGCGTGTTGGGCACTTTCACGACGATCGAATCGCGCGAGCCGAGCGTCAGGTGCACACGATGATGATCGCCGCAATACACCAGTTCCTCGACGCGCGCACGCACTACGTTGTTGTGTTCGTCGGCGTGGGTGCCTTCCGCGCCCGGGATATGCGCGCGTTCGGGGCGCAAAGCGAGCATCGCTTCGTCGCCTGCGCGCAGGCCGTGTTCGCAGCGGCCGCGAATGACGCTGCCGTCCGAGAGCGCGAGCGTCGCCCAGCCTTCGCCCGCATTGACGACGCGCCCGGTCAACCCATTGTTCTCGCCGACGAAGTTAGCGACGAACGCGTTCTGCGCGTTCTCATACAGTTCGCTCGGTGTGGCGGCCTGCTGGATACGGCCATCGGAGAACACGGCGACGCGGTCCGACATCGTCAGCGCTTCGGCCTGATCGTGCGTCACATAGACGATCGTGAGCGACAGCTCGCGATGCAGGCGCATGATTTCGTATTGCATGGTTTCGCGCAGGCGCTTGTCGAGCGCGCCGAGCGGCTCATCCATCAGCACGACGCTCGGCTCGAACACGAGCGCGCGTGCGAGCGCCACGCGCTGCTGCTGTCCACCGGAGAGCTGAGCGGGACGCCGGTTCGCCAGATGCGGCAGTTCGATCATCTCGAGCACGCGCTTCACGCGCGTCTTCTGCTCAGCGCGGCTCACGTGCCGCACGGAGAGCGGAAACGCGACGTTCTCCGCAATCGTCAGATGCGGAAAGAGCGCGTAGTTCTGAAACACCATGCCGATGTCGCGTTGATGCGGCGGCTTGTCGTCGAGCCGACCGCCGTCGAGGCGAATCTCGCCCTGGGTGGGCGATTCGAATCCCGCGAGCATCATGAGCGTGGTCGTCTTGCCCGAGCCCGAGGGGCCGAGCAGCGACAGGAATTCTCCCTTGCGCACGTCGAGATTCAAGTCTTCAACGACGTATTGGGCGCCGTCATACGATTTGCTCACGCGCGAGAACGAAATGAAGGAAGGGTTTGACATCGTGATCGCGTCCTGTCGATGGTGCGTCGTAATCAATGTGTGCCGAGCTTCGTCGCGACGATTTTGCCAGCGACATAGCGCGCGAAGTCATAGTTGGGGCGTTCGAGAGGGCTCAGGTGGCCAGGCTTCGCGCGCGGCGCGTGCACGCCGCGAAAGACCGCTTCCACGCCGCGTTTGTCTTCCGCATTCACCTCGTCGAGTAGTTTCTTCAACGTGGTCATGTGCGCGTTCGCCTCGGCGTCCGCGATGAACTCTGGTGCAAGGCCGCCGCCGAAGCGGATATGCACGCGCCCCACACCTTGAGGTTGCAGCACGAGATACCAGAAGTAACCCGGCGTGAGCGTGACGAGATGCGTCGGGTAGATCGCGAGCAGCGCTGTGGTCTTGCGCCAATGTCCCGTGAGACGCGTGTTGTCCGGATGCGCATTGCCGATGGGCAAGGACGCTTCCTTCGTGATCCAGTGATAGTTGAAGGCGGGATAGCCCGGCGGGCATTCCATTTCTTCGAGCCGCGAATGCGGTCCTACCGTCGCGCGATGCAGCATCGGCAGGTGATAGCTTTCCATGAAGTTTTCCGCGAGGATCTTCCAGTTCGTATCCCACACGTGCTCTTCATGGAAGGTTTCGATGTAGTCCGACATGCCGTATGCGCCGATGAGCTCGCTCAAACTGGAAAGCTGCGTATGCACGGGCGGCGCGTTTTCGTCGAGCGTCACGTAGAGCCAGCCTTGCCATTCTTCGCAACGCACGGCGGGCAGCCTGTAGCTTTCCTTGCAGAAGCCCTGTTGCCGGTCCATGAGCGGCGCGCCTTGCAGCGCGCCGTCCAGCGAATAGTTCCAGGCGTGATAGGGGCAGACGATGCGACGCACATTGCCGCGTCCTTCGAGAAGTACCGACATCCGATGCAGGCACACGTTCGACATCGCCTTGAGCTGCATCTGTTCGTCGCGCAAGACGACGATAGGTTGCGCTCCAATGCGCGCCGTCATGTAATCGCCGGGCGCCTTGAGCGCGCTGGCGCGACCGGCGCATTGCCATTCCCGCTCGAAGATATTGCGCTCTTCCAGCAAGAGGAATTCGGGCGACGTGTAGACCCCGGGCGTCATCGCATGCGCATCGCTGAATGATCGTTCGCAACCCGTCTGCAGCTCGTCGACAAGCGCTTGCACTGCGATCGTCCTTGCTGGGTTGGCCATGGTGTCCCCCTGATTCATCACGGTAAGAGCGCGCCGTCGTGAGGCTTTGCGGCGTGGCGCTCAACATGGACATCAATCTATCAAGCCAAATTGCAAGCCAAAATATTGTTTTCGGATACAAAGCAAAGCTTTTACCTATGCAGCGTGCACGGACTTGAAGCAGACGATTGAACGCTTTTGAATCATGCGTCGATGTGCAGTCGCCGGATATAGGTCTCGCAGAACGATGCAAAGCGATGCACAACCTGGCGCGGCTTCATCGTGCGCGATTGCGCGATGCCGAGCATCGTTGCATTGACGTTGTCTTTGAAGCGTTTAATGACGAACTCTTCGCCATCCACGGTGCGATTCGACTTGAGCGGAAAGTTGAGCAGGCTATAGCCGAGACCGTTGGCCACCATGCCGCGCACGACTTCCGGCTGCGACGAACGGAACGCGGGCACAGGGCGGCTGCCCACCGCATCGAAGAGCGCGGCGAAATACTCGCGGCTATGCGGCAGATCGAGCATCACATAGGGCTCGGGCAGGAGGTCTGCGAGCGATACCTTGCGCGCGCGCGCGAGCCGATGCGTCCTCGGCAGGATCGCATAAGGCGGCAGCGAGAGCAGCGGCGTGAAGGCGATGTCCTCTGTCAGGTCGAGGCTGTAGGTGAGGGCGATATCGAGCGAACCGTCGTGCAGGCCACGCAAGAGGCCGTCCTGATGCGCCTCGACGGTGCGAAACGAAATGCCCGCGTGCTCGCTCGTGAAACGGCTGATCAGCCCCGGCATGAGCGGCGGCGCGAGCGAGACGAGACAGCCGAGCGCGATGGCGCCCGTCATGCCGCTATCCATTTCCTTAGCGGTCGCCTGCAATTCCTCCGCGATCTTCAGCAGATTGCGCGCTTGCCCGAGCAGATCGCGTCCCGCTTGCGTGAGCGAGAGACCGCTCGCGTGATGCCGTATGAAGAGTTGCACGCCGAACGACACTTCCAGGTCCGCCAGCGCCGTCGAGATCGACGGCTGCGAGATGTGCAGACGCTTCGCGGCGGCAGTGAACGACAGCGCTTCCGCAGTAACCACGAAATAGCGCAACTGGCGCAACGAATAGCGCAACGGGTGATTCTCCATCGACGACGCTCCATATTCAAGGTCTTCAATGGGCGGCATTGTGAAGCGGCCAAAAAGCCTTGCATAGGTAAATCCGATGCTATGCATTTTTTAAATATATTTTTCAGATTCTGAACGGGCGCGTAGATTTTCACGAAAGACGAGCGGCCCAGGCGGCACACGCATCGGAAAGCACTAATGGGCCGGCTACGGTCGCGAGCACTCGAAGGCCGCGAGGCCGCGATCGAATCGAAATAATCTGCCTCTTCAGAAGGACATAGTCATGACAGTGAAAAGACCGTCAATCGATACGCTGGTGGTCGGCGCCGGTCAGGCCGGCGTCGCCATGAGCGAACATTTGAGCAGGCTCGGTGTGCCGCATCTCGTGCTGGAGCGCGCTCGTATCGCCGAGCGCTGGCGCACGGGACGCTGGGATTCGCTGGTTGCCAACGGTCCTGCATGGCACGATCGTTTCCCCAATCTCGAGTTTGCGGACGTCGACCCGGACGCATTCGCTTCAAAGGAGCAGGTCGCGGACTATTTCGTCGCTTATGCGCAGAAGTTCGAAGCGCCGATCCGCACCGGCGTGGAAGTGACGCAGGTCGTGCGTAATGCGGGGCGGCAGGGCTTTACCATCGAAACGTCGGAGGGCAGGATCGAGGCCAATCGCGTAGTCGTCGCGACGGGACCTTTCCAGCGCCCCGTCATTCCGCCGATTGCGCCGCAAGATTCGAGTCTCACGCAGATTCATTCCGCCGACTATCACAATCCCGGGCAATTGCCCGAAGGGGGCGTGCTGGTGGTGGGTGCAGGATCGTCCGGCGTGCAAATCGCGGACGAGTTGCAACGTGCGGGCAAGCGCGTCTATCTGTCGGTTGGCGCGCATGATCGTCCGCCGCGCGCCTATCGCGGTCGCGATTTCTGCTGGTGGCTGGGCGTGCTCGGCGAATGGGACGCGGAGGTCATGAAGCCCGGCAGGGAGCACGTCACCATTGCTGTGAGCGGCTCGCGCGGCGGTCATACAGTGGACTTCCGGCGTCTCGCGCATCAGGGCATCACGCTCGTTGGTCTCACGAAGTCTTTCGACAATGGCGTGGCCACCTTCGAAGCCGATCTCGCGGCGAACATCGCGCGCGGCGACGAGAACTATCTGTCGCTGCTGGACGCGGCCGACGCGTACGCCGAGCGCAACGGTCTCGATCTTCCGGGAGAGCCCGAAGCGCGCGTCATCCCCGCCGATCCGGAGTGCGTCACTCATCCGTTGCACGATCTCGACCTGGCGAAGGCCGGCGTGACGTCGATTGTCTGGGCGACCGGCTATGCAGTCGATTTCAGCTGGTTGAATGTCAACGCTTTCGATGAAAAGGGTAAGCCGAAACATCAGCGCGGCGTATCGAAGGAGCCGGGCATCTATTTTCTCGGTCTGCCCTGGCTGTCGCGTCGTGGCTCGGCATTTATCTGGGGCGTATGGCACGACGCGAAGCACATCGCCGATCACATCGTCACGCAACGCAAATATCTGGCGTATTACGATGAATCGCAACGCCATGCACCGAGCCGCGACGAGGAAAGCGCTGAAAGTGCCAATGGCGCATCCGCCGGTTCACGCGTCCATAAAGTCAGCGAGACGGCCGTGAATTGATACATACGCCTCTCTAGTCCGCGATCTATTTCTTCCCAGCATTAAGGTGCATTGATGAGCCAACCTACGCATACCCGTATCCGCATGTTCAACACGAAGGATACCTATCCGAACCAGACGCTCGACAACGATCTTTGTCAGGCCGTGCGCGCCGGCAACACGATCTATGTACGCGGCCAGGTGGGTACGGACTTCGAAGGCCGTCTGGTCGGCCTTGGCGATCCGCGAGCCCAGGCCGAGCAAGCGATGAAGAACCTCAAACAATTGCTCGAGGAGGCTGGCAGTGATTTGTCTCACGTCGTCAAGACGACGACTTACCTGACCGACATCCGTTACCGCGAGCCGGTCTATCAGGAAGTCGGAAAGTGGTTGAAAGGCGTATTTCCCATTTCCACCGGCCTGGTGGTGGTCGCGTTGGGTCAGCCGCAATGGCTGATGGAGATCGACGTTATCGCCGTCATTCCGGATGGATGGGCACGGCCGAAAGCCTAAGGAGCGGGACATGACATTCTCTATCGTCGGACGTTGTCCACAATCGGGGCAGCTCGGTATCGCGATCAGTTCTTCGAGCATCGCGGTGGGCGCTCGATGCCCGTGGGTGCGGGCAGGCGTTGGCGCGGTGGCGACTCAGAACGTCACGCTGCCCGCACTTGGCCCGCAGGTTCTCGATCTTCTGAAGAGCGGGCATTTCGATCCCGCCGCAGCATTGGACCGTGCGCTCGGAGCGAGCGAGTGGTGCGAATATCGGCAGGTGACGGTGGTCGATAGCCAGGGCCGCACCGCGTTCTTCAGCGGCAAGGAAGCGCTGGGCACGTATCACGCGGTAGCCGGCAAGCAATGCGTAGCCGCGGGCAACATGCTCGCCGGCGTCGAGGTGATCGAGGCGATGGTTCCGGCGTTCGAACAGGCCTCCGGCGCGCTTGCCGATCGGCTGCTCGCGGCCATGCATGCGGCGATGACCGCCGGCGGGGAGGCGGGGCCCGTGCATTCGGCGGCGCTCAGTATCGTGGGCGACCTGAGCTGGCCGATGGTCGATTTGCGGGTCGATTGGGCGGATGACGATCCCATCGGCCAGTTGGACGGTTTGTGGCACGCGTATCGGCCGCAGATGCAGGACTACCTGACCCGGGCGTTGAATCCGACCGCCGCGCCCAGCTATGGGGTGCCGGGCAATGAATGACAGATCCAGCCGTGCGCTGCTCGAAAGATTGATCGGATTTGCCACGGTCAGCCGCGATTCGAATCTGGACATGATCGAGTTCATTCGACACTACCTCGAGGAACTCGGTGTCGAGAGCGAGCTGTTCTACAACGCCGAGCGCACCAAGGCGAATCTGTTTGCGACCATCGGTCCGCGTGAGCGAGGCGGCATCGTGCTGTCCGGCCATACTGATGTGGTGCCGGTCGAAGGTCAGGCGTGGACCGTCGATGCATTCCGTCTCACCGAACGCGATGGGCGACTGTATGGCCGCGGCACGGCCGACATGAAGGGCTTTATCGCATCCGTGCTGGCGGCCGTGCCGAGGTTCGTCGAGCGGGAGTTGAAGCTGCCGGTGCATCTCGCCTTTTCGTACGACGAGGAAGTTGGATGCCTCGGCGTGCGGCCGATGCTGGCGGAACTCGTGCGGCGTCCGCATAGGCCAGTCCTGTGTTTGATCGGCGAACCGACTGAGCTCAAACCGGTGCTGGGCCACAAGGGCAAGCTGGCGATGCGGTGTCAGGTGAAAGGCGCCCCTTGCCATTCGGCCTATGCGCCGTATGGCGTCAACGCCATTCAGTACGCGGCGCGGATGATCGGCCGTCTGGAAGAGATCGGCGAGCAACTGGCACAGCCCAGGCATCACGACGAGCGATTCGATCCGCCGTTCTCGACTGTGCAGACCGGTGTGATCAAAGGCGGCCGTGCGCTGAACATCGTGCCGGCAGAATGCGAATTCGACTTCGAAGTGCGCGCGCTGCCGGGTTTTGACGCCCACCAGGTGGCCGACGAGTTGCAGACCTACGCCGAAGCTGAGTTGCTGCCGAAGATGCGCGCCGTGAAGTCCAACGCCGACATCCGCTTTCAGTCGCTCTCCGCTTATCCGGGACTGGCTACCTCGCCCCACAGCGAAGCGGCGGGTCTGTTGGCGTTGCTCAGCGGTTCCAATGAGTTCGGCACGGTAGCGTTCGGCACGGAAGGCGGACTCTTTGAGCACGCGGGCATTCCTGCAGTGGTCTGCGGACCGGGCAGCATGGACCAAGGGCATAAGCCGGATGAATTTGTCACCGTCGAGCAATTGAGCGACTGCGATGCAATGCTGGCTCGTTTGGTGGATTACCTTTCAGCCGCTTGTTGAGACGGATGCATCAAGAATGGTGCCGCGGCGGTACGTTATCAGATAGCGAGCTTGCCGGGTCGAGCCGAAGCAGGATGATTCGTAAGCATGGAGCTGGAGTAAGGCGCTAAGGCGTCGACTCCGGTCGACGCTTTGCATGGGACCGGAGTAAGCGCTAAAGCGCTAACTCCGGTCGACGCTTTGCATGGGACCGAAGTAAGCGCTAAAGCGCTAACTCCGGTCGACAAGGAGACGAACTTGAATACTTCGCAACACAACGCTTCGCCGTTGATCGAAAAACACACCATCGGCTACGTGCCGCCTGAAGATCGCCACGGCAAGGTGCGCGATCTGTTCACGCTATGGTTCGGCGGCAACATCGCTCCATTGCCCATCGTCACCGGTGCGCTCGGCGTGCAGATCTTCCACTTGAACTTGCTCTGGGGCATCGTCGCGATCGTCGTCGGTCAAGCCGTCGGCGGTGTGCTGATGGCGCTGCATTCGGCGCAAGGCCCGCAAATGGGCATCCCGCAAATGATTCAGAGCCGCGCACAGTTCGGTTCATGGGGGGCGCTGCTCGTCACCGTGATCGCAGGCGTGATGTACGTGGGCTTCTTTGCGTCCAATATCGTGCTTGCCGGAAAGTCTCTGCACGGCATCGAACGTGGCGTGCCGGTGCCCGTCGGCATCGTGATCGGTGCGATGGGATCGGGGCTGATCGGGATCATCGGCTATCGGTTCATCCATATCCTGAACCGCATAGGAACCTGGGTGCTCGGTATCGGCATCTTCATCGGTTTCGGCTATATCCTCACGCATATCTCCACCGGCGATTTTCTGACGCGCGGCGGATTCAATTTCGCCGGCTGGCTCGCGACCGTTTCGCTGTCGGCGCTCTGGCAAATTGCTTTCGCCCCGTACGTTTCCGACTATTCGCGCTATCTGCCGGAGAACGTGCGAGTCGCATCGACGTTCTGGGCAACCTACCTCGGCTGCACGATCGGCTCGACGCTCGCGTTCGCCTTCGGCGCGGTAGCCGTGCTCGCGGTGCCCCCCGGGGCCGACGCAATGGACGCCGTCAAGCAGGCCACCGGACCGCTCGGGGTGCCGATGCTCGTCCTCTTCCTGTTGAGCGTGATCAGCCATAACGCACTGAATCTCTACGGCGCGGTGCTCGCGGCCATCACGTCGCTGCAGACGTTCGCTTATCGCTGGATTCCTACGGCGAAGGCGCGCGCCGTGCTGTCGATTGCGGTTCTCCTCGCATGTTGCTACGGCGCGATCGGCGCTTCGACGAATTTCGTCGGCAACCTGGTTGATCTCGTGCTCGCACTGCTGGTCGTCCTGGTGCCGTGGACCGCGATCAACCTGATCGACTTCTATGTCATTCACAAGGGGAAATACGACATCCGGTCGATCTTCCAGGTGGACGGCGGCATCTACGGCCGCTTCAATCCACAGGCGCTCATTGCCTATGGGATCGGCATCGTCGTGCAGATTCCGTTCATGAACACGCCGATGTATGCGGGTCTCGTGCCGAAGTATCTCGACGGCGCGGATCTCTCGTGGGTTATAGGTTTGCTTCTGACGTCGCCGCTGTATTACTGGCTCGCGTCGCGGGACACCAACTATCGGCGCAGACAGGCGGGCGCCGGTGTCACGCGTCGCCCGATGAGACAGTCATGACCGCTGGGGTGCTTCCGCATCAAGAATTGCTGGCAAGCGTTGCCGTACTTTCAGCGGCGTCTGGGCAATGACCACGCCGTATTCAGCCAGTAGCCCTCGTACTTGGTTTGATCTGCGCTCTCCGGTCCCGCATCAGCAAGCTGCGGATGCGATGCATGGACTGGATGTCCTGGCGTGTGGTGGCACGGCGACCGTGCGCATATCGACAGCGACGGTTACCGGTACATCCTTGGCCGCTCCGACGACACGCTTAAGATCGCAGGAAAGCGGGCGGGTCCGTCCGAGGCCGAGGCGCTGGTCAGCGCGACGGGCCTCGCGGCCGAGGTCGCCGCGATCGGGGTGCCCGACGTCGTGAAGGGCGAATCGCTGGTGCTCGTGGCGACGCTGATGCAGGGTGTCGCCGCGACGCCGGAGACAGGCAAGAAACTGGCCGATGCGGTTGTTGCCGGTCTCGGGGTGGGGTTCCGGCCGTCGGCGGTGGTTTTCGTGCCGGACCTGCCGAAGACCCGCAACATGAAGATCATGCGCCGCGTTGTGCGCGCCGTCTTCGTCGGTCAGTCGCCGGGGGATATTTCATCGCTGGCCAATCCTGAAGCGATCGAAACGCTGGCCGCTGCCGTGCGCGCGACGCAGGAACATTGAGCGAGAAGGTGCCTCGCGATCCGACATGGGCGCAGGCAGACTAGAGTCACAACGCGAGAGGCCGCGAACGAGACGGTCGCGCACCCATTGTATCGCACAGGACAATCCCGACTAAAAAGCTATTGCGAAATTAGTTGAACAAAGAATTTAGATGCTATGTGGGAGGGCCGCGACAGAAAGTCAATGCGTAAGCTAACGACATAAAGGGCTCATGGATATGAGCATAGCGTTCTTAGGGAATGGTTAGGCGTGGGAACGGTCCCGTTACAAGCTGATCTCCCGATGCTTCAAATTAGAGAAAATGAAAATCATTAGATCAATCCATGAATTGCGCGACCAGTTGCGCGGCCAGAATCGCACCGCCTTTGTACCGACCATGGGCAACCTGCACGAGGGCCATCTGTCGCTAATCATCAGGCCGTCGAGTCTGGAGACGAGGAATAGCTAGGATTCAGGGGAATGTCTGGTGCGTGCCCTTTTTGTCGCCTCAGAGTAGCCTGGAGCCCCCTCAGCTCAAAACTTCCCTCAATCATTTTTGTTCATGCTAATTTAAATAGAAGACGCATCTGTCATGCAGGAATGAATACGAGGCGGGCAATCGACAATGGTCATCGGCAAGCGATTGACTGGCGTTGAGCGTCTCCTGTCGAACACGCTTTGCAAGCGAAAAGGCACAAGCGAGCCGCAGGCCGGCTGCCTTTGAGGAGGGGTTTCGGTGGCAAGTACTGTTTTTGGCGAGAGGGCACCCTCCGCGCGCACCCCGGCGCCGCGCCGGCGCGTCGCGCTGTCAACCCTGGCCGCGCGCACGCTGGTCGTTCTCGTCTATGCCTTCATCCTGAGTCCGCTGGTTTTCGTCATTTGGCTGTCCTTCTTCAAGGACGTCATCATCACGTTCCCGCCGTCCGGCTACACGACAGCCTGGTACCTGAATGCATGGCGCAATGCGGCATTCGCTGACGGCTTCATCTTCAGCATGAAGATCGCGCTGTGCGCGGCGGCGATCGGCGTGAGCCTCGGCGTAGCGGCGGCACTCGGCATCGCGCGGTACCGCTTCAAGGGCGCTCCGGCCGTCAACATGCTGCTGCTCTCGCCGCTCGTCGTGCCCGGCATCGTCGCCGGCGTCGCGGTCTATCTGTTCTATCTGCGCGCGGAAAACGCGCTCAATATGGACATCGTCGGGACGTTCTCAGGGCTGTTGCTTGCACACGTATGTCTGACTATTCCGTGGACCATGCGGCTCGTGTCGGCCGCGATGAGCGGACTCGATACCAGCATCGAGGAAGCGGCCCGCAACCTCGGCGCCACCGCCTCCCAGACCTTCTGGCGCGTCACCCTGCCGATGCTGCGGCCGGCGATCGTCGCCTCCACGCTGTTTAGTTTCATCATTTCGTTCGAGAACCTCGAACTCTCACTGCCGCTCGTCGGTCCTGGCTACACGACGCTGCCGATTGCGATCATGCAATACCTCGAGTTCAATCTTGATCCGACCATCGCCGCAGTCTCCGCCGTGCAGATCGTTCTGCTCGGCATCGTGATGCTGGTCACCGACCGGTTCGTGAAGCTCAGTCAGGTGATATAAAAATGGCGCAGGTCGAGATTCGCAATCTTCGCAAGCAATTCGGGCAGGCCATCGCTGTCGCCGATTTTTCGCTCGACATCGCCGACGGCGAGATGGTCGCCTTCCTCGGTCCAAGCGGTTGCGGCAAGACCACGACGCTGCGGATGATCGCCGGCTTCGTTGAACCGAGCGGCGGTTCGATCGTGATCGGTGGCAAGGACGTCACCCATACGCCGCCCAACCGGCGCAACACCGGCATGGTGTTTCAGCGCTACGCGCTGTTTCCGCATATGACGGTCACGCAGAACGTCGAGTTCGGCCTCAAGATGCGCAAGCTGCCCGCCGTGGAGCGCGACGAGCGCATCAAGCAGGCGCTCGACATGGTGCGCCTGACGGCATTGCACGACCGTTATCCGCGGCAACTCTCGGGTGGCCAGCAGCAGCGCGTGGCCATCGCTCGCGCGCTCGCCATCCGGCCGGAGGTGTTCCTGCTCGACGAGCCGCTCTCGAACCTCGACGCTAAATTGCGTGTCGAGGTGCGCGAGGAGATTCGCGCGCTTCAGCAGCAGCTTGGATTGACCACCATTTTCGTCACGCACGATCAGGAAGAGGCGCTCACCATCGCCGACCGGGTGGCCGTCATGCATGACGGCCGCGTGCAGCAGATCGGCCGCGCCGAGGCGCTTTACGAACGGCCGGCCAATCATTTCGTGGCCGATTTCCTCGGCAAGATGAATTTCTTCGAGGGCGCATTCGATGCCGACGGCCGCTTTGTCACGCATCGCGGTACGCCGATCGGCATCGGCGCGTTGCAGGCCGCGAACCCGGCCACACGCGTCATGGGTTTGCGGCCCGAACGGCTTTCGCTTGGCGACGCGCCGTTGCCCGACACGAATAGCCTCGCTGTCACGATCTCATCGCTGGTCTATATGGGTGCGACCGTGGAAGTGCGGGCCGTTACCGAGCGCGGCGATCTTGTCGTCGCCCATGTGCAGAACAATTTTCGCGGCGACGTCGGCCGCCTGCTTGCCGGCACCAAGGCCTTCGCAAGCTTTCATAGTCAGGACTGTGTTCTTTTCAATTAAACCAACTGCACGGAGTGTAGCGATGACCGACCGAACTGCCCGCCGCAATTTCCTCAAGACTGCTTCGGGCCTGCTCATGGCGCCGTCATTCGGGCTTATCGCCAGCGAGGCGCGCGCGGCTGCGGCGTGTCCGAGCGTGGTGGTCGGAACGTGGGGCGGCGACTATCAGAACCTGCTCGAGTCGAACATCGGCGTGCCGATCATCAAGCCCGAAGGCGGCGAGGTAGTCTATGCCACCGGCGACCAGGTCTCGCGGATGACGAAAATGCGCGCGGAAAAGGGCTCGCGGCGCGGCTCGATGGACGTGAGCTGTCTCGCCGACATCGACATGTACGACATGAACCGCGCCGGCCTGCTTCTGCCGGTTGACGCCGCCCAGGTGCCCAACGTGGCGAACACGTTCGAGTCGTTTCGAAAGCCCTATTCGATCCCGCACATCTACAGTGCGATGGTGATCGTCTATAACCCCGCGAAGTTCAGCAGTGCGCCCGATTCGTTCAACGTCGCGCTCGATCCTCGCTACAAGGGGCGCGTCGGGCTGTCGGACATTCTCTACAACTTCAACGCCATGACGGGGGCGCTCGCCTCCGGCGACCAGACGGGGTCGCTCACGGCGGGTATCAAATTCCTGCGCGAGCTCAAGAAGAATCAACCGAAGGTGTATCCGTCGAACGAGACGGTCGCCGCCGCGCTGAAGACAGGCGACGTGTGGATGACCTGCATGTGGAAGGCACGCGCTATCCAGTGGAAGAAGGCGGGCGTGCCGATCGACTTCGTTTTTCCTCGGGAAGGCGCCGTACCCGCGGTTTTCGAAGCGGCCGTGCCCAAGAGCAGCCGCTCGCCGGCATGTGGTTTCAACTACCTGAACGCGATGCTCGATCCGCGTGCGCAGCTCGGCTTTGCTGAAACGATGGGATACGCGCCGACCGTGAAGAGTGCATCGCTGCCGCCCGACCTGCAGAAGATGGTCGGATTCTCCGAGGCGCAGATCGCAAAGCTGCTGCGGATTGATTATGCGAAGACTGCCGAGCAGAAGCCGGGGCTACTCGACTACTGGAATCAGGACTTCAAGGTCGGCCTGTAGGAGCACGCGATGAACGGCACGCTGGTCGACGATGCGGGACGTGCGGCAGGACGGGAAGGGCGAGGACTTGGGGCGCTACTGGCGTCGCCTGCGTCCCTGGTGGTCTTGCTCGTCATCGTGGTCCCGGCGCTGCAACTGTTCCGCTACAGCCTGAATCACTTCGACGTGCAGGCGCTGATGCAGGCGGCGTGGACACCTGAGAACTACATCAGGTTCTTCACCGACTCCTATTACGTCGACGTGCTCGGCACGACACTCAAGATCGCCGCGCTTTGCACGCTGTTGTCCCTGCTCTTCGGCTTTCCGGTTGCCTATTCACTGGCGAAAAGCCGCAGCCGTTTCAAGAGCCTGCTGATCATCCTGCTGGTGTTTCCTCTGATGGTCGGCAACGTCGTTCGCGCTGCAGGGTGGATGGTGATCCTCGGCAACGCCGGCTTCGCCAATGCGCTGCTGATGCATCTCGGGATTGTCACGCAGCCGGTCCGGTTGCTCTATACGCCGCTTGCCGTGGTGCTCGGCACCACGGGCGTAGTGTTGCCGTACATGATCCTCACGCTGCAGAGCGTACTCGAAGGTATCGATCTGTCGGTGGAAGAGGCGGCACGCAATCTCGGCGCGAGCTTCTCGCAGACCTTCATGGCCGTGGTGTTGCCGATGTCGCTGCCAGGTGTTGCCGCAGGCTCGATGCTGGTGTTCATCCTGTGCATGAATGCATACGCGACGCCGGTTCTGCTGGGAGGCACCGGGCTCACGATGATGACGCCGGCGATCTACGACCAGATCGGTAAGGCATCCAACTGGCCGTTCGGCGCCGCCCTTGCACTCATATTGATGGTGGTGACCCTCGTTTGCGCCATCGTATCGAACTGGATTATCCACCGCCGCTACGCGAAGACGATGCTCGCGTGAGGGCGAATCCCCCCTGCGCCGGATCGGCGGCGCTTATTTTTATCGAGGATTGCGAGCAATGCCCCTATTGACCAGCAAGACACACGCCCACCGGCTGCAGGCGATGCGCGACCTGATGAAGCAGGCGCAAGTCGATGCACTGGTTCTGACGAGTGCGGACTTCTTTCAGTGGGCGACCAACTTCCATGTCGACGTTTTGACGTGGGAGCGTCCGATCATGATGTGCGTACCCGCTTCGGGCGAGCCGTTTGCGGTGATGAACGAGCTGTCCACGCATCATATGCGGCTATCGCAGGAGCGCGGCTCGGTCTGGCTCGACGATATTGCGTTCTATGCCGAGCATCCGAAGACGACCGGGCGTCAGTATCTCGTCTCGCAATTGCCCGAGCTGATCGCCGACCGCCTGCGTCAAGCGGGGCTTGGCCGTGCGCGCCTCGGCATCGATGCTTCGGGCGGCCCCTTCACGCGCGCCGCGGCGCTGTTGCCCGAGGCCAGGTTCGTTCCGCTCACCGCCGAACTGCGCGCGCTTCGCTGGGTCAAGACCGACGAGGAACTGGAGATCATGCGCGCGGCAGCCGGCCTGTCCGACTGGGTGCAGGAGCGCTACCGTGAAAACATTCGCGCCGGCCGGCTGGTCCAGGAACTCGACTGTCAGATGGCCTCGCTCATGGTCGAAGAGGGCGCGCGACGCTTTCCCGGCGAGAACCTCGAAGTGCTGCGCTGCTGGACACTCTCGGGTCCGGCATCCGCCTCACCGCACGGCGATGGCGCCTCGTGCGGGGCGCGCATCAGCGAAGGCGACGTGCTCGTCAATATCGTGATCCCACGCCTGAACGGCATCGTGATCGAAAACGAGCGCACGTGGTTCTGCGGCAAGCCTAGCGCCGAGCAGGCGAAATACTACGAAGTCGCGCGTGCGGCCAACCAGGCGGCGCTCGCGGCCGCGGTGCCGGGCGAACCGGTGTCCGGCATCGACGCGGCCGCGCAGAGCGTGATCGAAAAGGCCGGCTGTGCGGACTTCATCCGGCATCGAACCGGGCACGGCATGGGCATCATCGGCCACGAGTATCCCGAAGACATGGCGTTCAATCATCGGCCGCTCGTCGCCAATGAGGTGTACTCGGCGGAACCGGGCATCTACGTTTACGGACTCGGCGGCTTCCGGCTCGACGACTCGGTGGTGGTCGGCGCGCCGCCCGAAGTGATGACGCGCACACCCAAGACGCTCGAGTACGCAACCGTCGGCTAAACCCGCAGTGGGGCGGCCGCGTGCGCCATAGGGGCGGCACGCGGCCGCCGCTTCGATCGAATAACTGAAGGAGATTCACATGGAAGCCGTGCTGTTCAGAAACGGTGCGCTGCTCGATCCGCTGCGCACGGAGTTGCTCGAAGGCCACGACGTGCTGGTCGAGGACGGTCTGGTGCGTGAAGTGTCGGACCGGCCGATCAAGAGCAGCGCGCGTGTCATCGACCTCAAGGGCAAGACCATCATGCCCGGCCTCATCGACCTGCACGTGCACGTGGTGGCCACCGAACTCAATCTGGCGCGGCAGATGCATCTGCCCAACGTGCTGGTGACCCTGCGCTCGGTGCCGATCATGCGCGGCATGCTGCGCCGCGGCTTCACGACGGTACGCGATGCGGGCGGCGCGGGCTACGCGCATAAGCGCGCGATCGAGGAGGGCCTGGCCGAAGGCCCGCGCCTGTTCGTGTCCGGCCGCGCGTTGAGCCAGACCGGCGGTCACGGCGACATGCGCGAGCGCACGGATTACCTGCAAACGGATGCGCCGTGTGGATGCTGCGTGCGCGTGGGCGCGCTTGCGCGCGTCGCGGACGGCGTCGATGCGGTGCGCCGCGCCGCGCGCGAGGAACTGCAGATGGGCGCCGACCAGATCAAGATCATGGCGTCCGGCGGTGTCGCTTCGCCGACCGACCCGGTGGGCGCGTTCGGCTATTCGGAGGATGAAGTGCGTGCCATCGTCGCCGAGGCGCGCAGCCGTCACACCTATGTGCTGGCGCATGCGTATACGCCCGAGGCGATTCAGCGCGTGGTGCGCTGGGGCGTGCGCACCATCGAGCACGGCAACCTCGCCGACAGTGAAACGGCGCGCGTGATGGCCGAACATCACGCCTATGTGGTGCCGACGCTGGTCACCTACGACGCGCTCTCGAACGAGGGCGCAAGGTTGGGCTTGCCGCCCGAAAGCGTCGCCAAGATCGCGGACGTGCACGAGGCAGGTCTGCGCTCGCTCGAAATTTTCAAGCGCGCCGGCGTCAAGATGGGCTTCGGCTCCGATCTGCTGGGCGAGTCGCAGCGGCTGCAGAGCGACGAATTCCGGATTCGCGCCGAGGTGCTGTCGCCTGGCGAGATCATCGCCAGCGCCACGGTGGTGGGCGCCGAGGTGCTCGGCATGGAGAACCGGCTCGGGCGCCTCGTTCCCGGCGCGTTCGCCGACGTGCTGGTGGTGGACGGCAATCCGCTCAAATCGGTCGACTGCCTGCTCGGCCAGGGTGAGCGCATTCCGCTCGTGATGAAGGGCGGCAGGATTCACTTCGACGAACTGGCGCGCGCATGACCGAGCGGGCCGACGCCGAGCCGAAGATGGATTTCCGCCATATCGATGCCTTTCGGGCGGTGATGCTCGCACGCACGTCGACTAAAGCCGCGCAGCTGATCAACCTGTCCCAGTCCGCGATCAGCCGGTTGATCGCGGATCTGGAACGCTCGACCCAGCTCACGCTCTTTAACCGCGAACGCGGCCGGCTTGAGCCGACCGCCGAAGCCTATTCGCTTTTCGCCGAAGTCGAGCGGCGCTACGCGGGGCTCGACAACATCCGCGAGTTCGCGCTGTCGCTGCGCAGCCCCGAGATGGCGACAATCCGCGTGGGCAGTGTGCTGTCTTTCGGCCTCGGATATTTTGCGCGGGCCATCGCGCGTTTTCGAGAGGTGTATCCGACTGTCAGGATCGGCCTGACGACGGGCTCATCGCAACTGATTCGCGATCAGGTCGTGGCGCGTACGCTCGCGCTGGGGTTGGTGACCGATACCATCGATTTCGCCGAAACCGATGCGGTCTCGTTCTCGAAGCTCGATGCGGTCTGCGCCGTGCCGGCGCATCACCCGCTCGCGAGCCGGCCGGTCATCACGCTCGACGATCTGCGCGCGTGGCCGGTCATTTCCTATGAGCCGTCGGACATGGTTCGGTGGGGCATGGACTGGATTTTCGATCCGGGCAACCTGGGACCGCAGGTTGCAGCCATCGTGCGTTATTCAGTCAACGTTTGCGCGCTGGTCAGGGAGAATGTCGGCGTCGGACTGGTCCACCCGGTGGCCGCCTACGATTTTCTCGACAGCGGCCTGGTGTTCCGTCGCTTCGAGCCGGCGATGACCTTTCACACCTTACGCCTCAAACCACGCAGTCCCGCCGCTTCGACGCATGTGGAAGACCTGATCGCGGTACTGGACGAGACGCTCACGCACATAGTCAGTGAAGTCGAGGCGCGGCTGTAACGGCGGGCGGTAGAAGTAGCGGATCGCGAGCGCGGCCGCCGGACTTCTTGTGCTGGACACCTAATCGTTTATACCGATGTAGGACTGCTGACGCGAATGCTATTGTTGTCTGCGCACCCTTAATTGAGGCAGCGTATCTGTCGCATGTTGCTCCACGATCGAATAAGACTCGGAGACCAGACTATGTCCAGAATAAAAATGTGGCGGGATCTGTATCGCGTCATCCAGACCGGTACGATATTGGCGGCGCTCGGCGTCACGGTCTCGGCACATGCGGCAGGCGATCCCATCAAGATCGGGGTGATCGGCGAGGAGTCGGCTGTGGCCGGCGCGTCCATCACCAAGGCCGCGGAGCTCGCGGCGAACGAAATCAATGCACACGGCGGCGTCGACGGGAGAATGATCCAGATCATTTCCTACGACGACCATTCGTCGGCGTCCGACGGGGTGCGCGCCTTCCAGCGCGCAGCCACTCAGGACAAGGTCGTGGCGGTGATCGGCAGCTACATCAGCGAGGTGGCGCTGGCAATGGAGCCCTGGTCGGCGCGCCTCAAGATGCCGTTCATCACGCCGGGCGCGGCGAGCAACGATATCTCCAAGCATGTGCATGACGACTACGCCCATTACAAGTACACGTTCCACGGCTGGATGACCTCCGCGTTCATTGCACAGTCGATCTGCGATTTCTCGCACGACATTCTGGTCGGTCAGTTCAAGATGAAGTCGACTGTCGTGATGAGCGAGGATGCCGCCTGGACCAAGCCACTCGACGAGCGCTTCCTGGAATGCCTGCCAAAGGCCGGACTCAAGGTACTGGATCACATTCGCTTCAATCCCGATACCTCGGATTTCACACCGATCTTTAACCAGATCGAAAGCAAGCACCCTGATGTGATCACCACGGGCATCAGCCACGTGGGCGTGCAGCCTACGGTGCAGTGGCATGATCAGCAGGTGCCGATCCCGCTGACCGGCCAGAGTTCGCAGGCGACGACCACCAGCTTCTGGAAGGACACCAACGGCGCAACCGAAGGCGTCATCACTGCTTCTGCCGCGGCGCCGGGCGTGGCGATCACGCCGAAGACCGAGCCGTTCATCAACGCCTACACGAAGCAGTTCGGGGTCTCGCCGGCTTATTGCGGATTCACCAGCTACGATCTTGTCTACATCCTCGCCGATGCCATCAAGCGCAACAAGGGCTCGACAGATCCTGACCAGATGGTGGACGCGCTCGAGAAGACCGACTACGTCGGCACGATTGGCCGCTGGCAATTCTATGGCAAGAACGACGAGTTTACTCACGCGCTCAAGTACGGCCCTGGCTACATCACCGGCATCAACCTGCAATGGCAGGATGGCAAGCAGGTAGCGATCTGGCCGAAGGCACTCGCTAACGGGAAGGTCAAGTTCCCGTCCTTCATCAAGCTGCAGCAGGCATCCGCAAACTAGCATCGCAAGACAGAAAGGCGCCGCACTCCGGGATCGCTCCTGATCCCGGCCGTCTCTCATCCAGGGATTCCGGCGGTTCGCCGGGCCAAAGGGTTGGGTATGGTCTGGTTGCAAATTCTCGTCGATGGCTTTGCCATCAGTTCCCTCTACGCACTGGGTGCGATCGGCTTCACGCTGATCTTCGGCGTATCGGGTGTTCTCAATCTTGCTCACGGCGGCGTCATGCTGGTAGCCGCGCTGATGGGCTGGATGTTCGCGGGGGAGGCCGGTCTCGGTACCTATGCCGGCACCCTGTTGGGCGTTCTCTCCGGACTGATCGCGGCCTACGCCACCTACCTGATGGTGGTGCGGCCGATCCAGCGCTCTTCCGCTATCCCCCGCGAGGAGAAAGAGATTTTCGTGCTGACCGGCACGCTTCTCTGGGGCATCATGATCCAGCAGGGCATGGCCTGGCTCTTCACCGACAACCCGATAACGATGCGCCCACTGATCGCGGGCGTCGCCAACATTGCGGGCGTACGCACACCGTTCAATGAAGTGATGATCGCGGTGATCTGCTGGGCCGTCATCGGGTTGCTCTGGCTGTTCGTCAACCGCACGCGCGCCGGCAAGGCGCTGCTTGCTGCGTCGATGAATCCGCGCGGTCTGACGCTACTCGGATTCGAGCTTTCCCGCGTCTACCTCCTCGCGTGGACGATCTACGGCGTGCTCGCGGGCGTCGCGGGAGTACTGCTCGCGTCGTTCCTCGGCGTCAGCTCCAACAATACCGGACAGCTCACGGCAAGCGCTTTCTCGATCGTCGTGCTGGGTGGACTCGGGAGCGTTTCTGGCTCGCTGATGGCTGCTTATGTCGTCGGGTATCTCGAGACCATCACCGCCTATCTCATCGCGCCCACGCTGCGGCCGTTGCCCGCGCTGCTGCTGCTGGTGCTGGTCGTTTATGTCCGGCCGCAGGGATTTCTGGGGCGGCGCTAGCAGGAGACCATCGTGACGAATCTGCTTCGCTCCCGGATACTGTGGGCCGCGTTGCTGCTGGCATTAGCGGCCGCAGCGTTGCCCTTATGGGTGTCCGGCTACATCCTCGGCATCCTCACGGTTGCCTACTACTTCGGCGTCTTCTCGATGGCCTGGGACCTGCTGTTCGGCTTTGCCGGCGAGGTCAACTTCGGTCCCACTTTCCTGATCGGTCTCGGTGCCTACAGTGCCGCCATACTCGACGCCAGGTGGGGACCGCCGATCCCGGTCTGCATCATCGCCGGCGGCCTGGTCGCGCTGATCGGCGGGCTCCTGCTGGCGCTGCCGGCACTGCGTCTGCGCGGCCCCTATTTCGGTCTCGTCACACTCGTCGCAGTGTTGCTGCTGCAGAACTCGATCGTGATCTTCGCGGGCGTCACCGGCGGCGAGATCGGGATGACGGTGCCCGACGTCATGTCGATCAGCGCGGAAAACAACTACTGGTATGCGCTCGCGTTTCTCGTGGTCTGCGCGATCTTGCTGTTCGGCTTGTCGCGCTCGGCCATCGGCCTCATTCTGCAGGCGAGCGGCCAGGACATGGTTGGTGCGCAGGCGCTCGGCTTCAATGTGACCAAGCACAAACTCGCGGCCTTTTGCGTCAGTGCGGTGTTTTCGGGGGTAGCGGGCGCGATGCTGGTCTTTTACCAGGGCACCGCTTCCGTCAGCACGGTGGTTGACTTAGGCGTAGGCGTCCAGATCATTATCGCCGCCGTGCTCGGCGGCCGCCGCACCATCCTGGGCGCAGTGCTGGGCTCGGTGTTCCTGATCGTGGCAGGCGAGTTTCTGCGTCCGCTGGGTCAGATCAACACGTTCGTGGTTGCAGCCGTGGCGCTGGCGGTCATCCTGTTCGTTCCGGATGGGCTGCTGGGCAACCTGCTGCGAGTGAGAGAGCAAAAATGAGCGAAGCCCGTCTAGCGGTGCGCGGCCTGGTCAAGCGTTTCGGTGGCCTTCTCGCGGTCAACGACATCGGCTTCGATATTCAGGCCGGCGAGATTCTTGGGCTTATCGGCCCGAACGGGTCCGGCAAGTCGACCGTGATGAAACTGATCATGGGCATCGAGCGGCCCAATGCCGGCTCCGTCAAGGTCGACGGCGCGGAGATGGCGGGGTGGGCGCCGCACCGGATTGCCCGGGCGGGGGTGGGCATCGTGTTTCAGCACTCGCGTCCGCTACATCGGCAGACAGTGCTCGAGCACATCAAGTTGGCGCTCCTGCCCGACTCGCTGCTCAAGCTTGCCGCCGATCCGCATGTGAACCGCCGGGCCCGCGAAATCGCCGAGCGTGTCGAGCTTGGCGCGGTGATGCACCGCTACCCGGGCACCTTGCCTTTCGCCGATCTGCGCCGGATGGAGATGGCAAAGGCGATCGCGCGGGATCCGAAGGTGGTGCTCGTCGACGAGCCTTTTGCCGGGCTGACCGCAAACGAGTCGGAATCGTTCGCAGCGTTGATTCGTGGGTTTCGCGCCGAGGGCCGCGCTGTGCTGCTGGTGGATCACAACGTCAAGAGTATGGCGGCATTGGCGGACCGGGTGCTCGCCATGTATCTCGGCGAGCATGTTGCCGAGGGCACGGCCGAGGAGGTGATGCAGAACGAGACGGTGCGGCGGGTTTATCTTGGCGGCAAGATCGAGACCCGGGAGCGGGCGCCAGGCGAAGTGAGCAGCAGGCCCGCGATCCTGGAGGTGCAGGATGTCGGTGTGCTGTACGGCAAGGCGCGCGCGCTCGACGGCGTAAGCCTGCATGTGCGCGAGGGTGAGTTCGTTTCGGTGGTGGGCCTGAACGGTGCCGGCAAAACGACGTTGTTCAATGCCATTTCGGGGCTGTTGCCTTACGAGGGCACGATACGGTTCGGCGGACAGGATTTAAGAGGCAAGAGTGGTGCGGCGATTGCGCGCGCGGGCGTGGTGCAATGTCCTGAGAGCCGGGAGCTTTTCAGCGATATGACCGTGCGCGAAAATCTTGATCTCGGTGGGTACCATCTTTCCAACGCTGTGCGTTCGGATCAACTGGCGTGGCTTTTCGAACTGTTTCCGATTTTGAAGTCCCGCCAGGGCCAGGCGGCGCGTACGTTGTCGGGCGGTGAGCAGCAAATGCTGGCCATTGCGCGTGCGCTAATGATGCAGCCCAAGCTTTTGATCCTGGACGAACCGACCTTGGGGCTTGCGCCGGTGATACTTGAGCAACTGTCGAAAGCGATGGAGTTATTGCAACGGACGACGCCGATCACGGTTCTGCTGGGTGAACAGAACGTCACCTTCGCGTTGCCTCATGCAGACCGCGTGTATGTCCTGGAGCATGCCCGAATCGTGTGGGAGGGCGATCCGTCGCGCTTCGAGCGGGAGATGGGTCGCGGCTACCTGGAAGCGGTGGCTGCGGCGCCAATCGACAGTTCGGCAAGCTGACGCTACGCGATCAGGATGGCGCTCGGTGAATGCCTGGTGTTCACCGGATCACGTTGTGCGGGTTATCCACAGAAAATGTTCATATCCTTGTGGACAAGTCCTGGTCAAACCCGCCAAGTGGTTGAGCGCAGAGCGATTTCCTCATTGGTACGGCGAACACGCGCATTCAGGCAGACAGCGGTCTCGCGCCACTCAGTTCACCGGCGAGGCCAGCAGCGACACCGGCACGCCGTGGCAACTCACCTTGGCGACAAGGGCCGCGTCGAGGCCGGCACGCGTTTTTGCGTGAGCATCGAATGACGTCGCTTCCCGGTCGACCCGCAAGATGTTGATCGGCCACGATGCCCGGGCGAGCCGTTCGTGGGAAAAAGCACCGACCCACAGCGGGGTGGTCGACGCGCCGTTTTCCACGGCGTAACCGCTCGGCCAGAAGCGCAGCACGTCGCGTTCGTCGCGAGTGTCGCCGGGACGCATGAAGACCATCGACGAAGGCACGCCGTTGTTCAGCTTCGGCAACACCGGCAGCGACACCGCCGCGACGTTCGGCGAAGCAAGCGAGAGCAGGCTGTGCGGGGACAGGTCCGTTCCCTCTATCCAACCTTGGGCGTGCAGTTGCCCCTTGATCGAATCGAGGCTCGACACCCACTGCAGCGTGAGCGGCTCTTTCCGGTCGCCGCCCATGTCCGAGCGATAACACGGCAATCTTTTCCACAGGGACATCGTCCATTGCGATTGCGTGATTAACACGGGTGGCGGGCGGAGCGTGCTGTCCGGTGGCGGCGCCGGTGGATTGACGCCGAGCTGCACCCCGACACTCACGAGCATCACCACCAGAATCACGACCGGCATGAATCCACGTGTGGGCGGCACTTCCGGATGCCGCAACATCGCCGTCAGCGCAACGATCGCCACCCAGATGTAGGCGAGCGCCGCGCCGCCGATCGCGTCGGAGACCCAGTACCTGCCGAAGTTGAGTCCCGCCAGCGCGACCACGATCACGACGATCGTACTCACGCTCGCCACGAGCAAACCTTCCACCATGCCGACCCGGCGCGCGAGCAGGAACGCGAGGAAGCCATAGACGATCACAGTCGCGGCGACGTGATTGCTCGGAAACACGTAGGCGCCGGACATGAGTTCATTGGGCGGCGCGCGGTGCATCGCGAACTGCAAAGCGAAGATCAGCAATTGGGAAAACACGACTGCGGCGAGCCAGTAACCGACGGTGCGCCAACGTCGTTCCCACAGCATCCACAGCATGACCGTCACGATCAGCGCCGATAGCGTGACGACACTGCCGAGCGTGCCAAGCCCCGCAAGGACGGCGTCGCTCCACGGCGTGCGCACCGATTGCAGGAAGTGATAGACGGACAGATCGACGCGCGTCAGCGGATCGCCGGTGATGACGTCTTCCAGGACCCCGAAGAAGAGGGCGCCCGACACCAGCACCACCAGCGATGTCACGACGATGCTGCTCGCATCCGGCTGTTCGGGGTCCAACAGTCTCCGCGCGAAACGGCCGAACGGGCCGGGGTGACGGCAAGCCCAACTTCCCAGATAACGGCCTGCCGCGTTCGACCAGCCGCTGGCATGCGACAGCAGGAAGCCCGTAGCACGAAAGCTCAACCAGACGATGCCCGTCAGCAGCGCGATGATGACGACGAGGCGGAACGACACTGCGCCGGCCAGCAGTACCGAGGCACCGAATACGACGCCTGGCAGGATATGCGCGGGCGCCCACAGCAGCGCCGACAGGACGTTGATCGCGTAGAAGCGCAGCGGCGGCATGCCCAGCATGCCCGCCACCACCGGCACGATCGCCCGCAAGGGGCCGATGAAGCGGGCGAACACGACGCTTTTTGCGCCGTGTTTCTGAAAGAAGCGGCGTCCTGCGTCGAGAACCTGAGGGTGTTTGCGGAACGGCCGAAGCTGAACGATCCTGTCCTTGTAGCGGCTGCCGATCCAGAAGCTCATGCCGTCCCCGGCGATGGCGCCGGCGATCGCCCACAGGAATATCCAGCCAAGGCTCAGCGAGCCGGTGCCGGCCAGTGCGCCGGCGAGGAACATTGCCGTGCTGCCGGGGATGAAGGTGCCGATAACAGCGATGGCCTCCAGAAACGCCGCAAGAAAGACGACCGTGAGCGTCCATGCAGGATGACCGGCAAGCAGATGCAAAAGGTGGAGGTAGGCGTGCTCCATCGTGCGCGATCAGCCGTTCCGGCGTAACGGTTGGACATAGCGCGCGCGAAATCCGCCCGCGATGTTTTCTAGCACGAGGCGCCCGCCGGTTCGGCGGGCAATCTCCGAGACGATGGAAAGCCCCAGTCCGCTTCCCGATGAAACCGAATGGTCGAGCCGGTAGAACGGCTGCACCACATGCGTGAGTTCGTCGGGCGGAACGCCTGGGCCCGTGTCGGCCACGTCGAAGATCACCTCGTTGCCTGCTTGAATCACCGACACGTCCACCCTCCCGCCCGGAGGCGTATAGCGCACCGCGTTGTCGACCAGATTTCGCAGCACGACCGTGAGCGAGGATACATCGACTACGGCATTGATCTCGTCGCAGTGCTCGACGCCGAGGTCGATATTCCTCTCGCAGGCAAGGCCGATCGTGGCGTTGATGACCTCGGTCGCCACGGCGCGCAGCGAGACCGCGCGGGGTTGCTCCAGCGCGGCCTGTTCGGACCTTGCCAGAGAGAGCAGTTGCTCGACCAGCCGGTGGGTGCGGCGCAATCCCGACTGAAAGGCGGTCAGCCGCTCGCGGGCATCCGGCGACGCAATGGTGGCCCCCAGATTGGCGGCCTGCAACGACAGCGCCGCCAGCGGCGAGCGCAGTTCGTGCGCCGCGCTCGCGACAAACCGGCGCTGCTGACCGATCGCTTCCTTCAGCCGGTCGATCAGTGCGTTGATCGACCGGACAAACGGCAATACCTCGTGCGTAATGCCTTCTTCGGGCAGCGGTTCGAGCGACGTGTCGGTCTGACGATCCACCACGCCTGCAAGGCGCGTGAGCGGCGCCAGTTTCGTCCTGACGATCACCACGATGACGACGAACAGGCCCGGCAGCAGAAGGAGTAGGGGAACGAGCGTTCTCATTGCGCCGTCGTGAGCGATTTCGTCACGCAGTGCGGCGGGTTCGGCTACCGCGATACGCTCGCCGCCGCGCAGCGTTCGGATATTGACGCGCCAGCTCTGCGCGCTGTTTTCCAGGTCATGAAATCCGTCGGTCAGGTTGTCGGGGATCGCGAGTCCGGCGGTTTGCACGACACCCGTCGGCGTGCCGTTCAACCTGTCGATCACCACCTTGACGGCCGCATCCTGTGAGCTCTCGATCGAGGGACGGGTGCCGGTGAAGGCGAGCGCCCCGCTGTCGATCAGCGCCGCGATTTCCCGCAGTTGTCCGTCCTGCAACTCACGCGCTTCCTGATAGGCAAAGAAGAACGACAGACCACAGGCAACGACACCCACTGCCGTGATGACGCACCCAATCCACACCGACAGTTGCAATGTCAGAGAGCTTGACTGCTTTCCTTGTCCACCAACCATCCGACACCTCGTACGTTGCGTATGACAGACGCCCCCAGTTTCCTGCGGATGCCGTGAATCAAGACCTCCACCGCGTTGCTTTCGACCTGCTCCTGCCATGCATAAAGCTTGCGTTCCAGATCGACTCTCGACAACACGGTGCCGGGCTTCATCAGCAGCGCGCTCAGCAGCGAGAACTCACGGCTCGTGAGACGGCACTCGGTGTCGCCGTGCACGGCGAGATGCGTGGCCGAGTCCAGCGTGAGCAATCCGCTCGTCATTTTCGTATCGCCATGATCGCCGAGACGGCGGGTGACTGCACGAAGGCGCGCCAGCAGTTCGCCGATTTCGAACGGCTTGACGAGGTAATCGTCGGCGCCCGCGTCGAGGCCGGCAATTCTGTCCTCGACGCTGTCGCGCGCGGTAAGAATGATGACCGGCGCCTTGCTGCCTTTGGATCTCAGCGACTTCAGCACTTCGATACCGTCGCGTTTCGGCAGATTGAGGTCGAGCAATATCACATCATGCTCCCGGCCGAGCAGGGCGCCGGTCGCCGATTCGGCGTCCTGCACCCAGTCGGCCGCGTAGGCTGCGTCTTTCAATGCCTCGACGATGGCGTCGCCGATCATTTCGTCGTCTTCCACCAGCAGGATTCTCATGCTTGTCACCAGGGTCAATCAGCGTGCTAAGTCAAATCTAAGTCTTGCGAACTAGCATCCGAAGCGTTTTGTGGGGAGCGGAGGGACATCTTGAACCATTTCGCTTCGATAGTAGGTGGCAAAGCACGCTTTCGGCAACAGGCCGGGCGCGCCGCGGCACATTCCAGGGACCTTCAATGAACGCAATGCGCTCGCTCGTTCTTGCCGGCGTGATCGGCAGCGGCTGCATCGTCAGCCATCCGGCGCCAGCCGAAGAGGCTGTGACGATGCCGGCGGTGCAAAAACGGATCGTGGTCTCGGTATCGGCGCCGGCGCGAGTCCAGGCGGCGTCGAGTACGGTGTTGAGCGCCCCTACGGCTGGCATCGTTGCCGGCGTGCGCGTGCTTCCTGGCGAAGCGGTCAGCGCCGGGCAGGCGATCGCGCAACTGGGCGGCCCTACGGTAGCGGCCGAACGCGCGCGCCTTGCGTCCGACCTGAAGTCCGCACAAATCCGGGCATCCGCCGCGGACGAAGCCGCCGCCATCGAGCAACGGAAATTCGCCCAGCAACTCAGCACGCGCGACGCGCTCATCCGCGCTCACGCCGAACGCGATACCGCGCGCGAGCAGCTCGTCGCGGCGCAAGCCGCGCTCAGAAGCTACGCCGGCATGGCAACCATCGCGGCTCCCGGGCGAGGCGTGGTGACCGCGGTCAACGTCGCCGACGGTCAATACGTCAGTGCGGGCCAGGCGCTGCTGACGATGGCGCCCACGCGCGCGCTTCATGTGGTCGCGGATTTTTACGGTGGCGACGCCGCCGCGGTGAGCGCGGGCATGCAGGGAAGGTTTCTCGCCGAAGGCGCCGACGCACCTGTCGACGTGGTCGTGCTGCGCACCTCGTGGAACGTCGCCGCGCCCGGCCAATTGGAGGTCTGGTTCAATGCGGCGGCAGGTCATGTTCTGAGCGCGGGCGAGGTCGGCACGATTTCGTTGACGGTGTCCGGCGACAAACGGCTCGCCATTCCGTCCTCCGCGCTCGTGCTCGATGCCGGGCAATGGTGGGTGCTGGTGCGCGACAAGGGCGGCAGCAGCCGACGACAGGTCGTTCCGGGGCTCGCCGACGGAGGCTGGACCGCGATCATGCAGGGGCTCTCGCCCGGCGAGCGGGTCGTGACACAGGATGCCTATCTGCTGTTTCACGAGGACTTCGCGACACGCTATCAGCAAACCGATTGAGCGTTCCTGCCGGCCATAACATGTTCAAGGAAATCGTCAGAAGGCCACTGCTCTGGATGATGTTTTATGCGGCGCTGATTGCCTACGGCATCTATGCGCTCGTCAACATCCATGCCGAAGTCTTGCCGCAGTTCAACCTGCCGCAGGTGAGCATCGTCGCGCAACTTCCTGGCGCGACCACGCTGGACCTCGAGGGATTGATCGCGCGGCCCCTCGAAGCCGAACTGTCGTCCCTCCAGTCGTTGAGCGACATGCGCGCGCTAATGGGCCAGGGGTCGGTCAGGATCGATACGCGCTTTGCAGAAGGGACAACGCCCGCGAGCGCGTTGCAAGACGTCAACGGTGTGATCGGGCGTATCAACGGTTCGCTGCCGAAAGGCGCGAGCCTGACGACGGAGATCTCCGGCAATGCGATCAACGAGGTAGCGGACTACGCAATCAGGATTCCAGACGGAGTGGATCCTTCACACGTTCAGCGCCTCGTCGAGACGGATTTCGCGCCGCGTATCAGGGCGGTTCCGGGCGTGCAGCGTGTGTCGGTTGCCGGGCCCGGCGCGGATGCGATATGGGTGCGTCCCGACCTGGCGAAGCTGCAGCGCTTCAATGTCTCCGCGACCGCGCTCGCCGCGTCGCTCGATGCATCGACGGCGATGGTGCCGAGCGGATATGTCGAGCTCGGACATCAGGATGTGTTCATCGCCGGCAGAAATCTGCCGGTGAAGCCTTCCGACTACGCCCGCGTGCCGGTGGCGGCGTCTGGCGGGACCGTTCCGCTCGGCGCGATGGCGGACGTCGTGCGCTCCGCGCTGCCGTCCCACCACGCGCTCAAACTCGATAACAGAGCGACCGTCGCGCTCGTTGTATTCAAGCAGCCGGGCGCCTCGACGCTGCCGGTCGTCGATGAAGTCGACAAAACGCTGCGGGAACTCGAATCGCAGTTGCCCGGCGGCGCGCGCCTGGTGCGCATTTACAGCCAGGGGCACATCGTCGGCGTGGTCGCTACCGATCTGACGAGGAATCTTGCTATCGGTGCGGTACTGGCCATCGCGGTCCTGTTCTGGATGCTCGGCGCGAGCCGGGGAATCTGGGCGCTCGCCTTGAGCATTCCGCTTTCCCTTCTGCTGGGCATCGCGGGCCTGTATCTGCTGGGACAGACACTCAATCTGCTGACGTTCGGCGCTTTGTCCGTCGCCGTGGGCCTGCTCGCCGACGACGCCATCATCGTGCTGGAGAGCATCCATCACCGCTGGGAAGCCGGCGACGGCCGATGGGAAGGCGTTGCCCAAGGCTTGCGCGACATCGCCGGCCCCGACATTTCGGGGACCATGACCACGGTTGCGGTGTTTCTGCCGCTGGTGTTCGTGGGCGGCCTCGCGGGACTGTTCTTCGTGCCGTTTTCTCTGGCGATGACAGTGAGTCTGATCGCGTCGCTCCTCATTTCGCTGAGTCTGATTCCGCTGCTGCTGGGTTTCATTGGACCGCCTGTCGAACAGCGCGCGACGTCGGGTTCGCGTGCGGTTGCGTGGCTCAGGAACCAGAACCTGCGCCTGTTCGACTTTGCGCTGCGTCGTCCCCGCACCTCGTTATGGTCTTGCGTCGCGATCTTCGTTATCGCCGTGGCTGGGCTTGTGCTGGTGCCGGTCGATTTTCTGCCGCTGCCGAACGAGGCCGTATTGCTCGAAAGTTTCACGCTTCCGCCCGGCACCTCGCTGCGTGACGCCCGTGATGCAGCGGGCCGCATCACGCAGCGTCTGCTCGCACTCCAACCGGTGGCGCATGTGTTGACGCGCGTAGGCTCCGCGTCCGGAACGTCCTACACCGAGCCTGCCTACGCCGGCGAAATTCAGATCGCGCTAAAGCCCGAGGTGAACGCGAGCAGTCTCGACGAAATCGGCAAGCAGGTTCTCGACGCGTCGAAGATTCCCGCGGTGCTGAGCGTGATCGGTACACCGACGCTGGAGCGGGTGGGCGAAACGCTGTCGGGCTTACCGCAACCGTTCGTGATCGACGTCTATGGCGATTCGATCGATACCCTGCAATCGCTCTCCACAAAAATCACGCACCGGCTCGCGGGCGTATCGGATCTCTCGGGCGTCTTCAACAACGACGCCTATCCGGTGACGGAACTGCGAATCACGCCCAATCCAGACGGTCTTGCGCTGCACGGCATCACGCCCGCGCAGCTTTTTACTCAACTGCACATTCTGCTGGCCGGTCAGACAGTTGCGAGCGTCCCTGAAGGCAATGGTCATCTCGACGTGTTCATCAGACTGGCCGACCCGACGCATCTGTCCATCGAGCAGATCAATCGGATTCCTGTCATGGCAAGCGGCTGGGTCGCCTTGAGCGAGCTGGCCGACGTGCGTCTCGTGACCGGACCCAACCTGCTCAGGCATCTGAACGGCCTGCGCGCCGTGGAGATACTGGCGACGCCGACCGCACCGCTCGGGCAGGTCATGTCGGCCGCCAGGAAGGCGCTCGACACCCTTTCGTTGCCGCCGGGCTACGAAGTGAAATTCGGCGGTCTGTACCCGCAGCTCGAACATGCGGCGCTCAATGTCGGTGTCGCGATGATCGTCGCGTTCGCGCTCATGCTGGGCATCCTGACGCTGCAATTCGACGGATTGCTCGTGCCCGGCCTGCTCTTGCTGCAGATGCCGCTGGCATTTTCCGGAGGCGCGGCCGCGCTCGTATTGAGTGGTGTCGGTCTTAACGCGATCGGACTGATCGCCTTTCTCACGCTCGTGGGCGTGAGCCTGAACCATGGCATTGTGCTGCTGCAATGGATCAAACGAAACGAAGCCGAGGGACTCGCCGTCGTCGACGCTGTCCGCAAGGCAGTCGAGGTCCGCTTCCGGCCGATTCTGCTGACGGTGCTGACGGCGTCACTGGGGCTGGTTCCCACCGCTCTCGGCTTCGGCAAGGGAGCCGCGCCCGAGCAGGGGCTGGCCATCGTTACACTGGGCGGGCTGGTATGGAGCGGCTTGCTCAGCACCAACCTGTTGCCGGCCCTCTACGTGTACCGGCGCACAAAGCAACGTCCGACCGTACTATAGGGATTGCTGCAGGCTGTCGCCGCTTCGCGAGCCGCGACGTGTGTGCATCACGGGCTTCGTGCTGCATCGGCATGCGACAGAGCCGCCATTCAACCTGACATCCAGAATCCAGAGCCCGGAAAAATGCAGACTCGTTCCACGCCTCGCACCGCCACGCTTCGCCTGATCCCGCGCGGGATCTGGATGCTTGGCTTCGTCAGCCTCTTCATGGACATTTCGTCGGAAATGATTCATAGCCTGCTGCCGATGTTTCTTGTGACGACTCTGGGCGCGAGCGCCATGATGGTCGGCCTGATCGAAGGCGTCGCGGAAGCGACCACGCCGATCGTCAAGATTTTTTCCGGCGCGCTCAGCGACTATCTGGGTAACCGGAAATGGCTTGCGGTCATCGGCTATGGCATGGGTGCACTAAGCAAGCCGCTGTTCGCGCTCGCGCCGACTGCCGGCATCGTTCTTGGCGCGCGGGTCGCGGACCGGATCGGCAAGGGAGTGAGGGGCGCGCCGCGCGATGCCCTCGTCGCCGATATCACGCCGCCGCATCTGCGTGGCGCCGCGTACGGTTTGCGACAGGCGCTGGACACCGTCGGTGCGTTTCTCGGCCCGTTGCTAGCCGTCGGTTTGATGCTGCTGTGGGCGAACAACTTTCGCCTGGTGTTCTGGGTGGCCGTGATTCCGGGGCTCGCTGCGGTAGCGCTGCTGGTATTCGGCGTCAGGGAACCCGCACGTCAGGCGGACGTGAAGCGCGTCAACCCGCTGAAGTTCGACACGCTGAAGCAACTGAGCCGCTCATACTGGTGGGTGGTGTTCATCGGCGCGATGTTCACACTCGCGCGCTTCAGCGAGGCGTTTCTCGTGCTGCGCGCCATGCAAGGCGGCGTGCCGGTGGCGCTGGTGCCGCTCGTGATGGTGGCGATGAATCTCGTGTACTCGGCCTCGGCGTATCCGTTCGGAAAACTGGCTGACTCGATGAGCCATACCCGGCTGCTGGCCGCCGGCCTCATCGTGCTGATTGCGGCGGACGGGGTGCTGGCGCATGGCAACCAATGGCCGGTGGTGATACTCGGCGTGGCGCTTTGGGGACTCCATATGGGGTTGACCCAAGGCTTGTTCGCCACGATGGTCGCGCATGCCGCGCCGCCCGACCTGAAAGGCACCGCCTTCGGCTTCTTCAACCTGATGAGCGGGCTGGCCACGCTGGTGGCGAGCCTCGTTGCGGGCGGCTTGTGGGACCGCTTCGGCGCGGCGACCACCTTTTATGCGGGTGCGGTGTTTTGCGTGCTGACCTTATGTGCGTTGGCGATCGGTACGACGTGGAAGCGAAGTGCTGCTCGCTAGTATTGTTTGCCACGCGCTTGTTGCCACGCGTTATTTGCCACGACGTACCGCGAATCAATCATCGTCGTCGTGATGGTGATGTTCCCAGCCACGATGCCGGCCATGGTCGTGCCAGCGACGGTCATCGCGATATTCGTAACCGTAATACGCTGGCGCGGGCGCATAGACCACGGGCGGCTGCTCGTAAATCACGCGGGGCTGTTCGACATACACGGGTCCCGGCGCGCCAAGAAATACGCCGACGTCCACGTGAGCCAGAGCGGCGCTGGAGGCGCAAGCGGCACACAGGCCTGCTGCGAATAAAAGCGTGGCACGTTTCATGGTGTTGCTCCTGATCCGTTCGTTTCCGGCGGACGCCGACGATGACGGACGAACGGGATTGTAGGGTGGTTCGGGTCCAACAAGTACCGCACGTTTGTCACTTGTGTAACCACCAGTAACGGTGCGGATCGCGGCCCTGTAGCCGCGCGAAACAGCTGGCTTATTGCTGAGCGACGCTCACGAAGCCGTCAGCGAATCGCCGGATACGTGAACCCGTTCACCCACTTGCACGGGCGGTTGCGTTTCGTAGTTGAAGTTGCGATAGCTGCCGTCCTGCATGCGCACCTGCACCTGGTAGGTGGTCTGCTTGCGCACTGCATGCTCGATACCGTTACCGGCGAGACCCCCGCCCACGGCGCCCACAATGGTGGTGAGAATCTTGCCGCGTCCACCGCCTATCTGATTGCCGACCAGGCCGCCCGCGACGGCGCCCCCGAGCGCGCCGAGCCCTGTGGTCGGCTCAGGCGCCTGGACCGTGTTGATGGCGACGACTTCGCCCGCATAAGGGTCGGCGGCGACCGGCGTTGCCGGCGCTGCCTGGTACGGTGCCTGGTAGCCCTGATTATTTGCGTGACGCGGTGCTTCCGCGGCGGTCGTACTGTGCGTATGGTGGACGCGGGGCCGTGCCGGTGCTGCTTGCTGGACGGTTTGCTGAACTGGAGTCGATTGGGGCGGGGCCACCGGCGCGCTTGCGACTTGCGCCGAGACCCCCGTGGCCGGCTGCGCCGGCGCCGTGACGGCGTGCGAGGTCGGCAGAAGGCCGGTCATCGCCGCGATGCCCGTGGCGCTCGCAAGGATGACAGCGACTGCCGCGCCGGCGACCAAAGGATGAATACGGCTGCGCTGCGGATTGCTGGAAGTGAGGTTGGTGTTCATGGCGGACTCCACGGGTAGGTGCCTGCAATAACGCCGCAGCGGCGCAGGCGGTGTACGCCGGAAGCGTGCTGCTTTGTAAGCATTTGTACGACGTGCCGCCTGCTCTGCGTGGCCGCCTGGATTTCTCTGCCGGAGATCGCTACGATGTTGCAAGCGCTTGAATTGGGCAATTCGATGGCGGGACGGAGTGAACTATGAGAATCGTGATAACGGCTGTTTTGACTTCGGTGCTGATGATGGGGCTGGCGGGCGTGGCTTATGCCCAGTCGGCCCACCTTCGCGCCGATGGTATGAACGGCTTGCAGGCAGGTGCGGGCATGGGACTGGGAACAGGTTTGGGGCCGGGAGCGGCGGGTTCAGGTCCGACGCCCGGTGCGGGTACGGCGGCCGGCTCCCGTGCGATTGGCAGGCTCGGCAGCACTGGGTCGGGTCCGGTGCCCAACACCATGCGAGCGAATGGCACCAGCTTGAATATGAATCCGGATCCCCGGGCGCCGAACGTGACGGGGAAGGCGTTCCCACCGCGATAGGTTGAAGGCGTTGAGGGTGTAAACGTGAGCTCGCCCTGTCTGTGGGCGGTGTCGGTGTCGCCCGGAAGCCAGTGAACGAGGACCCTGTATAGAATGCGCGCAGACAGACCTCACATCCGGCTCAATATCAAGGAGATTGGCATGGCGCACGGCGAGCACAAGTACGAGGTATCGGTGCAGTGGACAGGCAATCGCGGTAGCGGCACGTCGGGATATCGTGAATACGGCCGGGATCATGTCATCGCTGCGGGGAGCAAGCCCGAGATCCCAGGATCATCTGACGCGGCATTTCTCGGTGACGCGAACCGGTGGAATCCGGAAGATCTGCTGGTCGCCTCGGCGTCCGCATGCCACAAGCTCTGGTATCTGCATCTTTGCTCGGACGCGGGCATCGTTGTTCTGAGCTATCGCGACACCGCTGAAGGCACGATGCTCGACAGCCCGCAGCAGGGCCGTTTTTCACAGATCGTTCTGCGCCCGCACGTCGTCATTCAGGCCGGCGGCGACCTCGAATTGGCCGAGCGTTTGCATCATGTAGCGCATGAAAAGTGCTATATCGCGAACTCGGTCAACTTTCCAATTTTGTGCGAGCCTGCCATCGAGACGGACGCGCGTTGACGGGCGGGCATTGCCCGCCGCTCGCCGGAATAACCGGGCGCGGACGGGCACAAATCGATTTAATGCAGCAACGTCATCTCATCACGAATACGATGCCGATCCACAGATCGGCTTTCTCGTACTTCATGAAACGCAGCGTGATGCGCTTATCCACGATATCGCTCTGCCGGAAAAACAGCTGCCATGGCGACGGTGGTGTCGACGATGCCGATGACGAGCAGCATCACCACGTCGCTCAGTTTCGAATTGGCAGGCCAGTTCGGAATCACCAAATCGCGCGCCATCTGGCCGACCGGCGGGTGAATCGACACCAGTACGGGAACCAGCAACAGGCTTAACCGGCATAGCACGACCGCGAAGCGCTCGAAACACCGGAAGTTGCCTGTGCTGACCGCGGCCATCGTCACCGCCGCGGCGATACAGACCCCCGTCACTTCCGACAAACCGAAGAAATCCAGCACGAACGTAATGCCGATGAACTCGGTCACGATGGTGTAAGTGCCGAAGGCGCCGGCATCGTTGTCGCCGACCATCACGATGAGGCCGGCCCCGAGGATGGCGAACAGCGTGCGGATACGGGCCCACCAGTTGTTGCGTGGTGCGGTGTCGTGGTGCGCGATGGTGCCGAGCGCGCCTTTAATGTCGACGAGATGGGCCTCGTCGAGCACGGCACTGCGTGCGTGTGCTGACAGCGAGCAATGACGAAACGAAGTACGAAAAGCGTGCTTTGACGCGATGCCAGGACGCTGCGAGCCAGTGCGGCTGGATGCTACGGCCGGAGGACGCTTTTGGACAAGCAGTCAATATGCAACTAACGGTCAAGTCCGGCTCGCGCCTCCGAATAACGCGACGCCCACCTCTGGGGAAACTGAAGGCGGTCGCCGCCCGCGTACTACACAGCAGCTAGCCAGTGAAGAGACCGGCTATGCCGCTCAACGATTGCCGTCAAGCAGATCGCCGAGCAAGTCGTCGAATGCGGCTTGTGCGTCTTCGAGTTCCTGCAACGCGGCGTCGAAGGTTTGCAGCGCGAACTGCGAAGGCTGGCCGCTGCCGGCCGGCGGGAATTGCGATTGCAGCGAGGTGAAGGCCGTCTGTACTCGCTTGGTGGCGGTTAAAACGCGCTCCATCGCGGCTGCTTCTTCGGCTCGCGCCTTGTCGTGATCCATGAAAACTCCGTGCTCGTCTGGTCGGCTCGCGCCGTATCAAATGGGGGACTATGCCACGTCCGCGTTCAGGTCAGCGGTAAGCCGCCGTTGGCCTTGATTTCCCGCAGCGACAACGCCGATTCCACCGAGGTCACGCCGGGCAGACCGCGCATCTCGTCGCGCATGAAAGTGCCGTAGTCGTCGAGATCGCGCGCGACCACCTGCAAGATGTAGTCAGCGCTGCCTGACACGTTGTGGCAGGCCAGAATTCGTGGGATCGCTTGCACTTCGCGTTCGAAGCGGGTCGCCACCGCGCGGTCGTGTACGGCGAAGCGTACGTAGACGAAGGCGACCACGCCGAGACCCAGTGCGGAACGCGAAAGCATTGCCCGGTACTGGTCGATATAGCCGTCGTTCTCAAGGCGCTTCAAACGGCGTGCGCAAGGTGTCTCGCTCAGGCCAACCATTTCGGCCAGCCGTGCGTTCGACATGCGGCCGTCGTTCTGCAGTGCGGCGAGGATCGCGCGGTCGGTTTTGTCGAGGTCGGTGGTCATGGCTTGGCCCCTTCATGGGCATGAGCGGAAAACATGAGTTTGGAGTTGAATATTAGCGTATTCCTCCAAAGATAGGGCAATGATCCCTGTAATTCGCCAGCAAACTCTCCGTCGACGATAGCAACATAGAGCCCTCAAAAACAAGAGGCTTCTATGATTTCCGCACACCTTCTTATCGTCTATATCGCTGCGTTGTTTGTGGTCTATGCCGTGCCTGGGCCCGATATGGCGCTAGTGCTGCAAACCAGTATCGGACGCGGCGTGCGCAGCGGCTTCGCCGCCGCCGGCGGCCTTGGAGTGGCGCGTGCCACGCACGTCACACTGTCGGCATGCGGCGTGGCGGCGCTGTTGCGCAGTGCGCCTTGGCTGTACGACGTGGTGCGTTACGGCGGCGCCGTTTATCTCGCGTGGGTCGGAATTCAGATCTTCCGCTCACCGGTGTTCGCGCTGCCCGAAGGCGGTGCGGTGGGTACCGAGTCGCGGCCGTTGCGGGCTGCTTTCGTCAAGGGCTTGCTGACGAATCTGCTGAATCCGAAGGCGCTGCTGTTCTGTTCGGTGCTATTGCCGCAGTTCGTGCGCCCGGAAGCGGGGCCGGTCGCGTTGCAGATGGTCGAACTGGGGCTGGTGCTGCTGGCCGTCGGCGTATGTTTCGACGCCACGTATGCGATCGGCGCCGCGCGCATCGCCAACTGGATGCGGGCTCATCCGCTTGCGCAAACATTGCAGCGTTGGACGTTCTCGGCGGCCCTGATCGGCTTTGCGCTGCGGCTCTCGCTGGACTGATGTGCTGCGCGATGTTTGCATGTGCATGCCCGCGCGCAAAGTGATTGTGTTAATAAAGCCGATAGACGACAGCCGCGCACAAAGCCGCGGCCTCACAACCACTCGTTTCGCTCTGTCGATGAAAATTTTTCTTCTTTATGCCGTGACCGCCATTGCCGAGATTGTCGGTTGCTATTTGCCGTGGCGTTGGCTGAAGGAAGGGGGCTCCATCTGGCTACTGGTGCCCGGCGCGCTCAGCCTCGCATTGTTCGCCTGGCTGCTGACCCTGCACGGCACCGCCGCAGGCCGCGTGTATGCGGCCTACGGTGGTGTGTACGTGGCGGTGGCGATCGCGTGGCTATGGTGCGTCGACAAAGTGCGCCCCACCTTGTGGGATGTGGCCGGCGTTGCATTCACGCTGGCCGGCATGGCGATCATTGCGTTCCAGCCGCGCGTTTGAGGTCGCTCATACGCGGTTCAAAACGTGGCTCGTGCAGCGCCAACGCAGCTCGCAAACAAAAGCAGACGCCGCCTCTTACTTGATGCCGCCCAGATAGTCGAGCTTGCCGAGTTCCACGCCGTTGTGACGCAGAATGTCGTACGCCGTGGTGACGTGAAAATAGAAGTTCGGCAACACGAAACCGAGCAGATACGACAGCCCCGTGAACTCGATCGGGCCAGTGCGCATTTTCAGCGTGATCGCACGTTCTTCCGATCCGTCGATCTGTTGCGCATTGAATTCCTTCAGATAATCAATCGTCTTTTGAAGGCGGGCGTGGAGTTCGTCGAAGGTCTGTTCGACGTCGTCGAACTTCGGCGCTTCGACGCCGGCCAAGCGCGCGGCGCAGCCCTTCGCCGTGTCGCTCACGATATACACCTGGCGCACCAGCGGCAGCATGTCAGGGGCGAGCCGGGCGTTCGTGAACACGGACGGGTCGATCTGTTTCTCGGCAGCATGCGCCTCGGCTTTGCCGAGGATGGTTTGCAGATTGGTCAGACCGCGCACCAGCACGGGCAGTGATGCTTGATACATCGAAATGGACATGGGGTTCCTCTGATTCTTCGATCGTGCGCGCGGCGGCGCGCGAGGCACTGCAACGGCTGGATTGCCGCTGCAGCATCATAGCGCGAGCGCCGCACGATGCGCATTGATCCAACCCGGTGTTAGCCATTCGGACAACTGCCGCGCGCGCCGGAACTGTGTTCGAATGCATGGGTCGGACGGTTGGGCGAAGTCCTTGAAACGTTAATCCGCCGCCGGTCGCGAGGCGGTGAAGTTGTGCAGGCGCGTGCCGTGCTTCGGTCCATCTTGCGGCCCGCGCCGTCACGCTAACAGGAGAGTCGACACCATGGTCAACAGACAAACGCTGCCGGGAAGCGAGCGAACGGTAGAACTCGGTTCGAAAGTCATTGGGCAATGCGATCCCGCGGAACGGATCGAGGTTTTCGTGATGCTGCGCCGCCAGCAGCAGGCGCGCTTCGACGCACTCATGAGTAAGATCGAAGCGGGCGACCCGAGCGTCAAACCCCTGTCGCGCGAGGCGTTTGCCAACGACTACGGCGCCGCGCCGGACGACATCGCGAAGGTCAAAGCCTTTGCCGCTGCGCATGGCTTGACGGTGATGCGGGAAGATCCGGCAGCGCGCTCGGTATTACTGAGTGGCACGATCGCGCAGTTCCAGACCGCGTTCGGGGTCAAGCTGGAGCATTACCAGCATCATGTGGCGGGCCAGTTCCGCGGCCGCACCGGCACGATCAGCGTGCCGGACGATCTGCACGGGGTGGTGGAGGCAGTGCTGGGACTCGATAACCGGCCCCAGGCGCGGCCGCACTTTCGCATCCGGCCGCCGTTCCAGCCGGCGAGAGCGCATCAGGTTTCCTTTACGCCACCGCAACTCGCGTCCTTGTATCAGTTTCCTCAAGGCGACGGTAGCGGCGAGTGCGTCGGCATCATCGAACTTGGCGGTGGGTATAACGCCTCCGACCTCAAAAGCTATTTTGCGAGCCTTGGCGTCGCCTCGCCGACCGTCACGCCGGTCGGCGTCGATCAGGGCAGCAATCAGCCGAGCGGCGACCCGAACGGGCCCGACGGCGAAGTCACGCTCGACATCGAAATCGTCGGTGCGATTGCGCCTGGCGCGACGATCGCGGTGTACTTCACGCAGAACAGCGATGCCGGTTTCATCGACGCGGTGAGCCGCGCGGTGCACGACAGGACCAACAAGCCCTCCGTGATTTCGATCAGTTGGGGCGGCGCGGAGTCGAACTGGACCAGTCAATCGCTCCAAGCGTTCAACAGTGTGCTGCAAACGGCGGCGGCGCTCGGCGTGACTGTCTGCGCGGCGTCGGGCGACACCGGCTCGAGCGACGGTTCCGGTGGCGGCGATCAGGTCGACTTTCCGGCGTCCAGCCCTTATGTGCTGGCGTGCGGCGGCACGAGTGTGAGCGCGTCGGGCACATCGATTTCGCATGAGGTGGTGTGGAACGACGGCGCGCAAGGTGGCGCGAGCGGCGGTGGCGTGAGCCGGGCCTTTCCAGTGCCCGTGTGGCAACAGGGCCTATCCGCCACCGCAACGAGCGGCGGCAAGACGGCACTCGGGGGACGCGGGGTGCCGGACGTGGCCGGCGACGCTTCGCCTGCTACTGGCTATAGCGTTTTGATCGACGGCACGCAGACGGTAGTTGGCGGCACCAGTGCCGTCGCGCCGCTGTGGGCGGCGCTGATTGCGCGGATCAATGCGGCGAAGGGGCAGCCGGCCGGTTTTATCAACCCCAAGTTGTACAAGGCACCGGGCGCGTGCAACGACATCACGCAAGGCAACAACGGCAGCTTCGCCGCGTCGGCGGGTTGGGACGCGTGCACGGGACTCGGCAGTCCCAATGGTCAGAAGGTGGCGGCGGCACTATAGTCTGCAACACGACACACAAGACGTTAACGAAACCATGGAGCGATCATGACAACCACTGAGTCAGCTTCCGTTAGTCCGCAGTCGTCGCATAAAGCCGGAGACCAGCCGTTCTTCGATCCGGTTGCTTATGGCAACGGGCCGGACGATTCGGTCACCGATACTGTTGAAACAGCCGCGATTACGCACCATTCGATCACGATCGGCGCACACAAGATCAACTACACGGCAACGGCGGGTCACCTCGTGATTGTCGACCCGAGCAGCTCGCAGCCCGAAGCCAGGATGTTCTACGTTGCATTCCTGCAGGACAACCAGAAGGAGGAAACGCGCCCGGTTACTTTCTTCTACAACGGCGGCCCGGGCTCCTCTTCGGTGTTCGTGCTGCTGGGCTCGTTCGCGCCGCGCCGCATCAAGACGTCGATGCCGGGCTTTACGCCGCCCGCGCCATACGCGATGGAAGACAACCCGGACAGCCTGCTCGACAAAAGCGATCTCGTCTTCATCAACCCGGTCGGCACGGGCTATTCGGCGGCGATTGCGCCGAAGAAGAACCGCGACTTCTGGGGTGTCGACCAGGACGCGGACTCGATCAAGCAGTTCATCAAGCGCTTTCTGACTAAGAATAATCGCTGGAATTCGCCGAAGTACCTGTTCGGCGAGTCGTATGGCACGGCGCGCAGCTGCGTGCTGGCGTACCGGCTGCATGAAGACGGCGTCGATCTGAACGGCATCACGCTGCAATCGTCGATCCTCGACTACACCCAATCCGGCAATCCCGTTGGCGCGTTGCCCACGGCCGCCGCAGACGCGTGGTACCACAAGAAACTCGGCATCGCGCCGCGGCCGACCGATCTCGGCGCGTTCGCCGAAGAAGTCGCGCAATTCGCGCGCACCGATTATCTGGCGGCACTGCGCAAGTTTCCGACAACGGATGCCGCCACGGTCGAGAAGCTCAGCGAATACACCGGCATCGACAAAACCTCTTTGCTCGCCTGGAGTCTCGATATCGCGTCGTACGACAGCCGCGGTAATTCGCTGTTTTTGACCACCTTGCTGAAGTCGCAAGGGCTCGCGCTCGGCGAATATGACGGTCGGGTGACCGCAATCGATACCGGCATCGCCGGCAAGATCGACCCGAATTCCGGCGGCAACGATCCGACCATGACAGCGGTCACCGGCGTCTATACGACGATGTGGAACGTGTATTTGAACGAGCAGTTGAAATACACCTCGAATTCGTCGTTCACCGACCTCAACGATCAGGCATTCAAGTATTGGGACTTCGGCCACATCGACCCGACCGGCGCGCAGAAGGGGCTCGATGCGAAGGGCAACATCATTCTGTACACCGCGGGCGACCTTGCCGCCGTGATGGCGCTCAATCCCGACCTGAAGGTGCTGTCGGCGAACGGCTTCTACGACTGGGTCACGCCGTTCTACCAGACCGTACTCGATCTGCAGCAAATGCCGCTTCTCAGCCAGCAGGTCCGACAGAATCTGTCGGCGCGCTTTTATCCGTCGGGGCATATGGTCTATCTCGACGGCGGCTCGCGTACGGCGCTCAAAGCGGATCTTGCCCAGATGTATGACGCGGCGGTGTCCAACACCCCGGCGCTCGGCCGTATCCGCGCCTTGCAGGCACGCGTGTCGAAGTAGCGGTTGGGCGAGCCATGGGGAGCGGTGCGCGGCCGGTGGCCTCATCCTTGTCCTATGGGCCGGCGCAGTCTTGCAAAGTGCTCTCGTGCACGCCAGGACGGCGCCGGCGGTCCTCGCGAGCAGTTCCGGGCATGTCTTTACGCCCATGTGCAGGCGTGCCTTTTTCACGCAGGGATATTGAATGTGTTTTAATTGGTCTGCGAATTGAACTATTGTGCGCCGCTGCCGGCGCGCCGAAGAATGAACGCAGGCATTGCAGACAGGTGTCGCACCATCCATTGCAGCGACACAACCAGCAGGACATATCAGGCGATTCCGCCGGCGCTCCGGCGCCGGTGCGACGTAGCGCGTCCCCACCGCAAGACGCGCTTTGCGCTCCTGTTGGGCTTCGCCTTGGTGCTCGGCTTACGCATCGGCGAAGCCCGCGCTCAGGGTGGATCAATGCTCGACGAGCGTGTGACACAGCAATCGGTAGGCGAAACGATTTGCCGCCCCGGCTATGCGGACACCGTCGCACCGCCCTTCGATCAACTGATGGCGCATAAGGACCGGATGCTCGCCGCACGCGGTATCGATGCCGACAACGGTCCCGCATTCGCGCTGGACAGGCGCGTGCCCATCGTACTCGGTGGCTCGCCGGACGCGCCTTCCAATCTCGATCTTTTGCCGTGGGCAGGCCCGCAGGGCGAGCGCCGCAAGGCGCGCGCTGCGGTCATGCTCAAGCGCTGCGTCTGCGAGGGCAAGTTGAGCCTGGCGGAAGCGCAAGCCGCGATCATCGGCAATTGGTCGGTGGTCCATTCGGGCTTCCAGACGTCTTGCGACGTGAGCCGGCTCGATGTTGCGACCGGTGGCGAAAACGGGCGAAGCGACGCTCCGGATAGCGCGCCATGAGAGCGCCTGTCGTCGTCTGCGTTGCCTTCGTCGTTCATTCTCGCGTGTTCAGCCGTGCCGCTCGCAGCGCGCTGTCCCTACTTATTCTCGGAGAATCAGCATGACCCATTCACGCCTTGCCGCACTGGCGCTCACTTTCGGCTGTGTGTTCGGCAGCGCTGCCGCGCTTGCCGCCGAACCCGTGCGTTGCAGCAGCGCCGACTCGTTGCAGATTCGCGGCGATGTACCCGCGGCAATCAGTTTTGACGTGTACCGGCAACTGCGGCCGTTGAACGCGCAACGCGTTGCGTTGTTTCAGGCCGCCGGTGAGGTAAAGCGCCTGCCCGACGGTCTGGCGGTGTGTGAAATCGCCGACGACGGCGTCGACGATCCGTCAGCCGTGCTGGTTAAGGTGCCGCATGGCACGAATACGTGGTGGGTGAGCGCGGCTGACGTGCAAGCGGCGGACTGATCCTGGCGATCAGGCCCCGTTGGCGTGCGTCCCCCGCGGGACGCCTGTGGCGGTGCGCGTCGCGGTCCGGTTTTTGCGTACAGCGTCCATGACTGGTGCGTGTGCCGGCCTGCCCCGCTGAATGAACAGGTGCTTTGCTACTTTTACTGCGGCTTATTCAGGTACAGTGCATTAACGGAAGTTGTTAAGTCGTTTTCTTGACACTGTGTCGCATCGCTTTTGTGGTCGATTGTGACTATCCTGAAACAGGAAGAAATTCGAAGGGGAGATTTAAATGGTTGCCTTCTATCTGTCATTGGCCGCTTTGGGTGTCGCGGGTGCTGCATTGATCCGCGAACTCGCGGCCGCGCAGGCGAAACAGCGTGCCGCGCTGCGCCCCGTGCGCGTCCGTGCCGCGGATCGCGGCACGCGCCGAGGGTAGGCGGCATGAATCTGATCGTGCGCAATATCGCGGAATCGTGCAGCGAGCAGGAAGTGCGGGAGTTTCTTGAGCGCGAGCTTGGACATTACGCGAAAAACATCGACGTGGTCGACGCCGGCAAACCCAGCGCCTACGCCACGGTCGAACTGGCTGCGGATGTCCCGTATGTGGGCGACGTGATTGCACGGCAGATTCAAGGCAAACAATTGGGCGGCTTGGCGCTCGAGGCGAGCGCCGATCTGTTCAGCGAGGGCGAACCGCCACCTGCTCACTGAGCCGATCGCTACCGCATTGCCCGAGTGCGGTGGTTGGGAAGAACGCGCCGCGCCTCGCGCATTCATGACGCGTATTCTTCCCGCGTGCCGGGTCGTTACATTCCTTCTCTCATTTCCCGCCAGCCGTCACCGGCCAATCGAACGGCGTGTATGGCAAAGCCCGCTTGTGCTGCGTGACATCATAGAAGCGCAGGATTGTCTTCCGCGCCGCGTCGCTCACAGGTTTGCCTTCCAGAAAGTCGTCGATATCGTTGTAGGGAACGCCGTAGGCGTCTTCGTCCGGTCTTTGTGGACGCAACATTTCGAGGTCTGCGGTCGGCACTTTGTGCGCCAGTGCTTCGGGCGCGCCCAAGGCCTTGGACAGCGCACGCACACGTCGCTTGTTCAGGCCGGCGAGCGGCAGCACATCCGCACCGCCATCGCCGAACTTCGTGAAAAATCCCATGACGGATTCGGCCGCGTGGTCCGTGCCGATCACCACGCCGGTCCGCGCACTGGCTACCGCGTATTGCGCAATCATTCGCTGCCGCGCCTTGATATTGCCGTGCACGAAATCCTGTTGTGAATCGTCGTTAAACCGCACGCCGCTGTCATGCAGCGCGGCGAGCATTGCATCGGCGGCGGCTTTGATGTCGATGGTGAGGTTTTCGTCCGCGCGAATGAAACGCAAGGCCTGCTGCGCATCGGCTTCGTCTTTTTGCACGCCGTAGGGCAAACGTATTGCGACGAAGCGCGCCTCGTAATGGCCGGTACGCAGCCGTTCGACTGCGAGTTGCGCAAGTCGTCCGGCGGTAGTCGAATCGACACCACCGCTGATGCCGAGCACATAGGTTTTCAGGCCGTTGCTACGCAGATAGCTTGCCAGGAAATCGACCCGGCGCTCGATTTCCTGTGCGGCGTCGAACTCGACGCCGACATGCATTTCCGCCGCGATGCTTGCCTGGCGTGCGGCTGGGTCTCGCTGAGTCATGTTCCTCTTTCTCCGTGTTCGGTGGCGCCGGTGTCAACCATGAACGCTCGCGCGGTCTGCACGGAACCGACCTCCGAGCGGGGCGAGTCCGCGGGCATGATGTGATGCATCAGTCTCGCGGTTATATCGCCCCTATTTGGATTTAAATCGGCTTTGCAGCATTTTTAAATCGCCGCGCAGATCGTCAATTATTGCAGGTCATTTCAGCGATATGGGTGAATTGACCGATTCTTCATCGACAGATCGCAATGTGCTTAGTAACATCCTCGTTCCGAGCGCCGCATGAGCCGGCGAGCAGTCAATAATAATCAGGTTTGCTCAAACACGCGATGAACTACCCCAATCGGCCTGGCCAGCCTGCACCGGAGCGCATGACTTCCGCATCGGTAGAGCGTCAGCACAAAGTGTCGGGTTTACTCTCTGCGCCGCGTTCCACGCGCGCAGCTCGTTCATTTCGCTATCTGGCGTGCGTGTTGGGCGCCGCCTGTTGCGCGTTGTCATGCAGCGTTGCGATGGCGGCGTCGGCAGCCCTATCGGCGAACCGTCCGGCACCTCCTGTTGACGCGTCGGCCGTTGCGGCGCCCGATGCAGCCGGCGTGGTCGACCCGCGTCGCGCGTTCATTCTGCGCGGTGTATTCGCGCACGACGTGACGCGTCGGCTGAAAGTGCCGGCTGCAGAGCAGCACGCTTATGCCGACCGCCTGCAAACGGTGCTCGGTGAGCACATGCTGGGTAATCTGTCGGGTGAGTATGTCGTGGTGGTCGACCGCAACGCCAACGTGCAAGCGCTGTTCATCTATTTTCGCGCGACGCCGTCCGATACCTGGAAGATGATCGGCGCGTCGCCGGTTTCGACTGGGCGGCCGGGTGAGTATGACCACTTCATCACGCCGCTCGGCGTGTTCGAACATACCCCGTCCAATATGGACTTTCGCTCCGAAGGCACGTTGAACGAGAACCGCATCCGCGGCTACGGCAAGCGCGACATGCGAATCTTCGACCTCGGCTGGGCGCAGGGTGAGCGCGGCTGGGGCAAAGGCGGCATGTCGCAGATGCGTTTTCAGATGCACGCCACCGACCCGGACCGGCTCGAACCGCTGCTCGGCATTCGCCATTCGAAGGGCTGCGTGCGGATTCCCGCGTCGCTCAATGTGTTTCTCGACCATTACGGCATTCTCGACGCCGAATATGCAGCGCTGGTCGAGTCCGGCAAATCGCTGTGGGTGTTGAAAAGCGATCGCCAGGTGACACCGTGGGCGGGGCGCTACATCGCCGTGGTGGATTCGGAGCGCAAGAGCCGCCCGGCGTGGGCGCCTGCACCCGGCGGCAAGGCGCGCGCAAGAGTGCCGGCGGGCGCGGATACGGCGGATTGACCGGCGGCATGTGATCGGCGCGCGCCGCTCACGACCGCGCGAGCAGCACGCCGACCAGCGCCACGGCAAATCCAGCGATCTGCACCGGCAGCAGCGTTTCGCCGAAGCCGAAATAGCCTTCGAGCGCGGCGAGCGGCGGGGCGAGAAACATCAGCGCGGTGGCGCGGGCCGCATCGCCGCGCCTCACCATCCACACCAGCAAGGTGACGCTGATTCCGGACAGCATGACGATGCCCCACGCCAGCGACCCCCACAAAGTGGCCGATGCAATCCAGCGGTGTTCGCCGAGCGCCAGCGCAAGAATCGCTGCGACGACCGCTGCGCCCAAATTTTGCACGGCGCTCGCGCTGCGAATATCCGCCTTCGCGAGCGAGGTCTTCTGAAATAGCGTCCCAGCGGTGATCGCGCCAATTGCGGCGATCGAGATGAGTACGACCAGCCACGGCGGCGCGTTGCCATGTGGAATCGGCGGCGCAGCCGCGGCGAGCTTCGGTTCGAGAACCAGCGCGACGCCCGCGAGGCCGAGCGCCATACCTGCCCAGCCACGCCGCGAAAGCCGCTCGCCGAACAGCGGGGCCGCGACGGCGGCGGTCGCGAGCGGTTGCAGGGCGCCGAGCAAGGCCATCACGCCGGCGCTCAAGCCCTGTGCGACGGCCCAGTAGCCGGCGCCGAGATAGACGCCTTGCAGTAGCGCGCCGGCCAGCAGATGCTTGCCGAGATCGCGGCCGGTCGGCCATGCGGCGCGCGTGGCCAAAGCGGCGATCGCGAATATCAGTGCCGTGCCGCCGAAGCGCGCGAGCAGAAACAGATTGGGATCGGCAAACGGCGTGATTGCCCGGGCGACCACGAAACCGGTCGACCATAACACGACGAAGACGGCGGCGATCAGGGAAGCGAGCATTGGAAACGGTGGCGTGAAAAGCCGCCATCTTGCCGAGACACACGAAGCGCGTCTTGTTCGAAGCTGCAATCGCCGACGCGTGCTCAACGGCTCGTTGCGTGAGCCGCGCCTCGCCTCGCCACTTCCGCGGCCTCGTCGGGTTCACCCCATCGGCCGCATCACCACATCAGAAGCACGGTCCCCGCGCCAAGCACGCCACCGCACACCGCACATGCCCACAGCAGCACACACGTACGCCGGTATTCGCGGCCGATATCCTGAATCAGTTGCGCATTCTGCTGCGGCGTGCGGGCGCGATCGTGCTCATGCTGCAGGTAGCGTACGGCCAGTTGCGGCACGCGTGGCAGCATATGCGCGAGATGCGGCAACTCGCGTGAAATGCGCTTGATCCAACCGCGATGATCAGTGTCGCGCCGCGCAATCCCCAACAGCACGCTGCGCGTGATAGTCCATGTATCGACGCCCGGATGCAACGCGCGCGCCAGCATTTCCGCCTGCTGGAACGAGCGCTGCGCGGTAGCGAGACGAGCGGGCACGGCGCCGTCGAAGGGATGAACGGCGTGCAGCAGATGATGAAATAGCGAACCCGCCGACCTATCTTCCGGCTCGGCTGAGAAATGCGCTTCGGCGCGCGTGCGCAACTCGGCTTCGAGCATCTCCGCGCGCGTGTCGTGTGGCACGTGCCCGGCATCGCGATGCAGTTCGGCAAGCCGGCCGTAGTCCTGGTCGAATAGAGCGGTCGCGCCGTGCACGAAGAATTCTCGCTCGCCGGTCGAGAGGCTCGACATGATCGAAAACTCCGCCAGCACGAGCCGCCCCAACGTGTCCGGCTCGACGCTCACGCGCACGCGGCGCGCGTCGAGGGTGGCGTGAAAGAAGCCATGCTCGAAAGCCTGTTCGGTCACGACCTCGACGATATGCGCGGCCAGCGGCGCGAGTTTGATGTGATGCGCGTGCAGACCGGGCAGATCACTGGCCGGCAGGGTGCTGATGCGTTGCATCGTCAGCGTGCGGTTCGTGCACAGGTCCCAGATCACGTCCGGCACGACGATGCGCGCGTCGCCGTCGAAATGATGGCCGGTCTGGCTCAGATTGGCGGCTTCGGCGCGCAGATCGAAGCGGCGCAGGATGTCGTCGGTAAATGATTGAGCCAATTCGCGTAGTTTCAGCTGACGCGCGCGGCCGGAGAATTTTTCCAGCCAGCGCGCGACCCAGCGCAACAGCGCGAGTTCGTCGCCGATCTGTTGCAGCTGATCGGCGCGCACCAGTTTGATGGCCACCTCGTGATGGCCGTTGACCGGCGCGAGAAGGCGCGCCAGATGCGTCTGTTCGGCAAAGCCGCCGCGCACCGGCACCAGATCGACCGCGCTGAAAATCGTGGCTAGCGGCCGGCCGAATGCGCGCGACAGGGCCTGTTCGGATGCATGAGGCGGCAGCGGGGCCTCAAGGTGATCGATAGCGTCGATGGCGTCGTGCAAGGTGCCGGCGGCCAACTCGGGACGCGTGGCCAGCGTCTGCGCGAAGCGGCTCGCGAGCGGCCCGAGCACCGGCAGCATGCCATGCAGGCCCTCGGCGCTGCGACCGGACGCATGCACACGGCCGATCAGCTCGATCATCCAGTGCAGTTTGTGATCGGGCGGGGCGGCAAGCCAGATCAGGCGTGCGCCGTAACGCATCGCGTGGAACAGCAGCAGTAAACGGCGAAACAGTGGCGGCATCGGCAGTTCGGTTGACGGACCACGCGCCATCGACAGGCGTCGACGCGCGGCCAGGGCGTTCAGGTTAGCAGGTAAGCGCGCCAATAGGCGCATCGCCGCGCCACGCGTAATACAATACGGCGGCCTTCCTGATCCAGGCGAAACCCAAGCGCGCCGGCTTTCGGCCCTTCACAGATGCTCGCAGAACAACGTCACCAATACATCCTGGCGCAAGTCGCCAAAACTGGCGCACTTTCGGTCGCTGAACTGGTGCGCGAGCTGAATGTGTCGCGCGAGACGATCCGGCGCGATCTGAATGCGCTGGCCGGGCGCGGCCTGCTGGTCACGACGCACGGCGGCGCGCTATCCAGCGACCGGCACGAGCCCGACCTCGATACGCGCGAGGCTGCCAACGCCGGCGCCAAGCGGGCGATCGGCGAACGTGCGGCCGAGTTCGTGCCGGACGGCGCCTCGCTGATCATCGATTCGGGCAGCACCACGCAAGCGGTGGCGCGGGCCTTGCTCGACCGGCATCGCTTGTCGGTGTACACGAACGACTGGCGCATCGCGCTGCTGCTCGGCCGCCGCAACGATAACCGCGTCACGCTGCTCGGCGGCGAACTGTCGGATATCGAAGACGCCACCTTCGGACTCGATACGGTCCATCAACTGACGCAGTATCACGCGGACTTCGCCTTTATCGGCGCGGGCGGCATCTCGCCGGAAGGGTACCTGACCGACTACAGCCGCATGGCCGCCGAAGTGCGCAGCCGCATGATCGCCGCCGCCGACACGGTGGTGATCGTCGCCGACCATTCGAAGTTCGGGCGCGTGACGCCGGTGCGTATCAACGGCGTTGAGTCGGCGCGTTATCTGATTACCGAACTGGCGCCCGAGCGCGCACTCGGCAAGGCGATCGCGGCGCATGGTCTGGAAATCCTGATCGCCTGAGCGCCGGGGCCCACCCCTCTATTTCACGCGGATGCCAAGCCGCTCGAGCGTACGGCCGATCGCCGCCACCGCGTTATGCAGTTCGTTTGCGTCGATTGCGCCGATGCAACCCACGCGGAAGGTTTCCACTTGCGTGAGCTTGCCCGGATAGAGCACATAGCCGGCCTCGCGCACCGCGGCATAAAAGTTCGCGAAATTCCACGCGGGGTCACGCGGCGCATGGAACGTGACGATTACCGGCGCCTGCACTTCAGGCTTCAGGAACGGTTCGAAACCGAGCGCTTTCATGTCCGTCACCAATACGGCGCAGTTCTGCGTGTAGCGTGCGCCGCGTGCCGCTTGTCCCCCTTCCGCGATGAACTGATCGAGCGCTTGACGCAAAGCAGCGATCACATGAGTCGGCGGCGTGAAGCGCCACTGCGTGGTCTTCTGCATATAGACGTACTGGTCGTGGAGATCCAGCGCAAGCGACGGCGAGCGTCCTTCGCTGCGTTCCAGTACGCTGCGCCGCACAATCGCGAAGCCTATCCCCGGCACGCCTTCAAGGCACTTGCCGCTCGCCGAGATCAATGCGTCGATGCCGCCGCGCCGCAGATCGATCGGCAGCGCGCCGAACGAACTCATCGCGTCGACGATCAGACTTTTGCCGTGCCGCTGACACACCGCGGCGATCTCGTCGAGCGGGTTGAGCAGACCGGCGCTCGTTTCCAGATGCACCTGCGCGACGTGGGTGATGCGCGAGTCGCGATTGAAGGCGTCTTCCATGGCGGCAGCGCTGACCGGTTCGTCCTCGCGCAGCGCCAGCTCGACATAAGCGATGCCTATTCGCTGCAATATTCTGATCAGACGGGCACAATATGCGCCGTTGTTCGGAACCAGCACACAGCCTTCACGTGGCACCAGGGTGCCGAGCGCCGCTTCGACCGCGAACGTGCCGCTGCCTTGAAGCGGTACGCATACATAGTCATTTTCGCCATGTACGATCTTCACGAGGTCGGTGCAGACGCTCTGTGTCATGCGATTGAATGCGGCGTCCCACGAACCCCAGTCGCGCAGCATCGCCTCGCGGGTTTGCGGCGAGGTGGAGAGCGGGCCCGGGGTCAACAGGATGGGGTCGTTTCCAAGAATCACATAGCCTCCGTCATCAGATGAATGGTCGTCGCCCTGACAGGGTGACAAAAAGATTGATTTGGATATTATTGGCGAATTGTGTCATTTTTTGTAATTCGACAGAATAGTCATGGCGTTGTCATGGAAACCTGTGATCCTTGCCGTGCCCCTTCAGGCATGGCAGGCAGCGCGAGTGTCGTAGAGTGAGCTGTGAGTCAGGCTGGGGAAGAAGCGGCAAGGTTGTCGGCAATCTGCAATCTGTACGACAGCTGGCTGAGGGCAACACGCAAGCGGCGCGGCGCGACCGCCGTTTAATCACAACAGGTATCGGGTTATCCCGACCGTCTGGTTTTTTGCCTTTCGGAGAAAGCGACATGACAAAGACGAATTCCCTTTACGCCACTGCCGGCCTGGTGCGCAAATTGTTGCCGGCGCTGGTTGCCGCTGCGGCGTTCGGCGGCACGGCGATTCAGGCCCACGCGGCTGACGCGGTGGTGCTGTACACCGCCGACGGCCTCGAAAACCTCTATAAGGATGTGTTGCCGGCCTTCGAAAAGAAAGAAGGCGTGAAGGTCAACATCGTCACGGCAGGCAGCGGCGAAGTGGTGAATCGCGCCACCATCGAGAAGGATCAGCCGAAGGCCGACGTGCTCGTCACGCTGCCGCCGTTCATTCAGCAAGCCGACCAGAGCGGCCTGCTGCAGGCTTACCAGAGCGCCAACTACAAGAATGTGCCGGCGATCGCCAAGGCGCCGAACGGTGCGTGGGCGACGTTCGTGAACAATTACTTCTCGTTCGCGATCAACCCGGACGTCACCAAGACGCAACCGAAGACGTTCGCCGATCTGCTGCACCCGGACTACACCGGCAAGGTCGCCTACTCGAACCCGGCCACGGCCGGCGACGGTATGGCCGTGATCATTTTGACCACGTCGCTGATGGGCGAAGACAAGGCGTTCGACTATCTGAAGAAGCTCGAAGAGAGCGCCAAGTTCCACACCAAGGGCACCGGCTACCTCGACGTGCTGCTTTCCCGTAACGAAATCGCCTTCGCCAACGGCGACCTGCAAATGGATCTGGACGATGCGGCCAACGGCGGTCTTTCGCTCAAGCCGATCTTCCTCGCAGCCAGCGCCGGCGGTAAGCCGACCACCTTCCAGTTGCCGTACGCGATCGGCCTGATCAAGAGCGGTCCGAACCAGGCAGCGGGCAAGAAGCTGATCGACTACCTGATGTCGACCGACGTGCAAGCCAAGGTGCCGGACATCTTCGGTATTCCGGGCCGCACCGACGTGCCGCTCGCCGGCAAGAACGGCGAAGCCGTCAAGCAGGCAATCGCCGGGGTGAAGCTGATTCCGGTGGACTGGAACCAGGTGATGTCGAAGAAGGCTGACTGGACGGCACGCTGGAAGAGCGACGTGATCGGTTCGTCGGGCAAGCAGCTCGAAGTCGTCAAACCGAAGTAAGCCGTCTAAATAAGCCGTAGTCTGCATTTGAATCAGGCGGCGCCCGGCTATCACGCCGGGCGTCGTATCAGCATTAATTCAGTTGGAGGATGAACCCGGTGAATACGGCCAGTCTTGCTCACCCAGGCGCGCTCGGCGCCACACCGGATGCGCTCGAAGCCGCGCGTTCGAACACGCCGGGCGGCGTGCAGATCGACCATCTGACGGTGCGCTTCGGTTCGCGTACCGTCCTCGACGATCTGTCGTTGACCATCCAGCGCGGTGAATTGCTGACCGTGCTCGGCCGCAGCGGTTGCGGCAAGACCACGTTGTTGCGTTTCATCGCCGGGTTCATTGAAGCGGATGGCCTGTCCGGCACGTTGAGCGTCGCCGGTCACGATCTCACCCACGTGCCGCCGCACAAACGCAATCTCGGCTTGCTGTTTCAGAGCTATGCGCTGTTCCCGCATCTGTCGGTGTTCGATAACGTGGCCTTCGGGCTGCGGGCGCGCCGCACGCCGTCCAAGGATGTCGCGCGACGGGTGGCGGACGCGTTGAAGCTGGTGCAACTGGGCGACGCCGGCCATGTGATGCCCGCACAGTTGTCGGGTGGCATGCAGCAGCGTGTGGCGTTGGCCCGCGCGCTCGTGATCGAGCCCGATGTGCTGTTGCTCGACGAACCGCTTTCCGCACTCGACGCCAATCTGCGCGCCTCGGTGCGTTCCGAACTGAAGGCGCTGCATGAGCGCCTGCCGAATCTGACGATCGTCTGCGTGACGCACGATCAGGACGACGCGCTGGTGTTGTCCGACCGCACGCTGCTGATGCGCGAAGGACGTATCGCGCAACTCGGCACGCCGCAGCAGTTGTACGACACGCCGAACGACGGCTTTGTCGCGCGCTATCTGGGCGCGGCCAATCTGCTGTCGCCGCAGGTCGCCTTCAGCATGGACGACGTGCGTTACAACGAGCGCAACCGCGTGGCCTGTCTGCGTCCGGAAGCGCTGCGCATCGTGCCGCTCGGCGAAGGGCAGTTGCATGGCGCGATCAACTCGGTGGAGTGGTACGGCGCGGTGTTGTCGGTATCGGTCGCGCTGGACGCGATGCCCAGCGAGCCCGTGCTCGTTACGATGCAGCGCGGCCACGGCATGATGCCGGAGAAGGGCGCGCGTGTTTCCCTCCGTTATGAGGCTGACAATGTCGTCCTTATCGAGCCCTGACACCCCCAATCCGCTCAGCGCGGCCGCGGCCGACGCTCGCCGCAGCGCCAGTGCGGCGTCGCATGCGGCAGCGGTGAAACGCCGCGAACGTGCGGCGCAATGGCACCTGCTGTTCATCGCGGTGTTCGTACTCGGACCGCTGGTCGTTTATCCGCTTGTGCGTCTGGTACTGCTCAGTCTGACCGGTCCGCACGGCTTGAGCTTGCAGGCTTACTCGACGTTCTTTGGTAATCCGGAGACGCGCGGCGTGGTCGGCACGACGTTGTGGATCCTGTTTGCCAGTGCCGGGCTCGCGTCGCTGCTCGGCGTCGCGTTGGCGTCGATGTTGTTCTTCAAACCGTTTCCCGGCGCGCGGCTGATTACCCGCTTTCTTGAGTTGTTCGTCGCGTTCCCGTCGTTTCTGGTCGCGTTCACGCTGATTTTTCTGTACGGCTCGCAAGGCTCGGTCAGCATCGGCTTGCAGCGCTTATTCCATCTCGAGGCGCCGCCGCTCAATTTTCTGTTTGGCGTAGGCGGCGTGATCCTCGCCGAAGTGGTGTTCTACGCGCCGTTTGTCGTGCGTCCCACGCTTGCATCGTTCGCCACGCTCGACATGCGTTTGATCGAAGCCGCCCGCAGCCTCGGCGCGAGCGGCTGGATGGTCGCGCTCAAGGTGATCCTGCCGCTCGCATGGCCTGGCATCGCCGCGGGCACGATCCTGTGTTTTCTGCTGACGCTCAATGAGTTCGGCATTCTGCTTGTGCTCGGCAGCGCGCATCTGATCACGCTGCCGGTCGCGATCTACAGCTCGGCGACTGTCGACCTCGATTTGCCGACGGCTGCCGCGGGCGCGGTAGTGATGCTGATCATGTCATTGTCGCTCTACGCGTTGTACCGCCAGGTCAACCGTCGCAAGGTGAAAGGAGCGGGCCATGGCCGTTGAACTCGACCCGACCGTGTTGCCGGTCATGCACAAGAAGGCGCGGCCGGTGCGCCGCAGTCTGCCGGTGCGCATGCTCGGCGGCCTGTTTCTCGGCTTTGCCGCGCTGTTGTGCTTCTGGTTGTTCGTTCTGCCGGTGCTGGTGGTCGCGCTCTCGAGCGTGGCCGGGCACTGGTCCGGCACGATCCTGCCGGACAGCCTCAGCATGCGCTGGTTCGAGCGGCTCGGTTCGAGCGACTTCGACGCGCTGATCACGAGCCTCGAAATCGGCATGGGCGTCGCGGTGCTCGGCACGATTCTCGGCCTGTGGCTCGCGCTGGCGCTCGAAGGGCGTGATCGGCGGGGTCTGGGTGCTTTCGTCGACACCATCGCGATGATGCCCAACGGCGTGCCGAGCGTGGTGCTCGGGCTGGCCGTGCTGATCGCGTACCACAAGCGTCCGTTCGACCTCTCGAGCTCGGCGGCGATCGTCGTGTTCGTGCAGCTCGCGCTGGTGCTGCCGTTCTGCTACCGCTGCGCGGCCGCCGCGCTGCGTCCGGAATTGACCATTCTGCGCGAAGCGGCAGCGAGTCTGGGTGCGCCGCCGTCGATGGTGTTGCGCCGCGTCGTGTTGCCGCAACTGGTGCCGGCTATCCGCGCGAGTCTCGCGCTCGGCTTCGCGCTCTCGCTCGGCGAACTCGGCGCGACGCTTACCGTGTATCCGCCAGGCTTTGCGACGGTGCCGATCGTCGTCGTCGGGCAGGTGGAGCGCGGCTATTATCTGCCGGCTTCCGCGCTGTCGCTGATTCTGCTGCTGGTCTCGCTTGCCGCGTTGTTGCTGATCGCGGCGCGTGTCCCGCGTCGTCGCGTCGACTGACGAGCATTGGCGTGCCACGCGGCGCGCAAACACCTATCGATGTGGTGAAATGTGCCAAAATGACCGAATATATGCAAACTGCTTCTGTCGATCCGATTGAGGTTGTGCGCAGGCATTCGCTGACGGCGCTGGTCCGCGACGAAATCGAACGGCACATCATCGAAGGGACGCTCGCGCCCGGCGACAAGCTCAACGAAGCCGACTGGGCCGCGCGTTTGCAGGTCTCGCGCGGGCCGGTGCGCGAGGCGTTTCGCGCGCTGGAGCAAGCGGGCCTCGTGCGCACCGAGAAAAATCGCGGCGTGTTCGTGCGAACGGTGTCGCTGGCGGAGGCGGACGAGATTTACGCGGTGCGCGCCGTACTCGAAGAGGCGGCGTGCCGGATGCTGGCTTCGAGTATCAATTCACGCAAGCTGGCCGTGTTGCGCGAGTGGCTCGACGCGATGCGCGACGCGCTCGATGCACAGGATCACGATGCCTACACGCGGGCGAACGTGGCGTTTCACGATGCGATCGTGGCGGCATCGGGTAACGAGAAGTTGTACGAGACATACCGACGACTGGTAAGCGAACTGAGCCTGTTTCGCCGCGCCGCGCTGGTGGTGCGTGCCGACGCGATGGAGCGCTCGCTCGCCGAGCATCGCGCGATTCTGACGGCGCTGGCCTCACGCGACGCCGAACGTGCTGCCGCGCTGATGCATGCGCATGTGAACGGCGGCCTGCAGCGCGCGCGTGAGGCGTGCGAGTCGGCGGGGCCGTTGGGCCCGGCGCAGAGGCCATCAGCCTCGAACGGTTGAGACTGGTTGCAACATATTGGCTAGAGCACGCGTGCTCTTCACGCATGGAAGGTAACAATGGCAAACGCAAGCGAACATACGATCGAAGTCAACGGCCGCAGCTACCGGCTGCCCTTGCAACCGACGGTCGTGGTGTGCGTCGACGGTTGCGAATACGATTACCTCGAAGCCGCGGTCGCTGCGGGCGTCGCGCCTTTCATCGGCAAGATGCTCAAGGGCGGCGCGGCGTTCAAGGGCGACTGCGTGATTCCGTCGTTCACCAACCCGAACAATCTGTCGATCGTATGCGGCGTGCCGCCCTCGGTGCACGGCATCTGCGGCAATTACTTCTGGGATCCGAGCGCGAACGGCGGCGAAGGCGCCGAAGTGATGATGAACGATCCGGTTTATCTGCGCGCCGGCACACTGCTGGCAGCCGCTGCTGAAGCAGGCGCCGCAGTCGCCGTGGTCACCGCCAAAGACAAGCTGCGCCGTTTGCTGGGCTGGCAACTCAAGGGCATCTGTTTCTCGGCGGAAAAAGCCGACACGGTGACGCGCGAAGAAAACGGCATCGACGAAGTCCTCGATCTGGTCGGGTTGCCCGTGCCTGACGTGTATAGCGCCGGTTTGTCCGAGTTCGTATTCGCCGCAGGCGTGCGGCTTGCCGAAACCCGCAAGCTCGACTTGATGTATCTGTCGACCACCGACTACATCCAGCACAAATGGGCGCCGGGCACCCAAGGCGCGAACGACTTCTACGCAATGATGGACGGCTACCTCGCGAAGCTCGATGCCCTCGGCTGGGTGATCGGCCTCACCGCCGACCACGGCATGAACGCCAAGCATGATCCGAAGACCGGCGAGCCGAACGTGATCTATCTGCAGGACGTCATGGACGAATGGCTCGGCGCTCGCCGAGCCCGTGTCATCTTGCCGATTACCGATCCGTATGTCGTCCATCACGGCGCGCTCGGGTCGTTCGCGACGATTTACCTCCCGCGCGATGTGAGCGTCGCGCAGGTGATCGAGCGGATCGGCGGTTTGCACGGCATCGAAGTGGTACTCGACAATCGCGACGCGTGCGAGCGCTTCGAGCTGCCGAACGACCGCGTCGGCGATATCGTCGTGGTCAGTACCAAACATGTGGTGCTCGGCACGCGGCGCGATGAGCATGACCTGTCAGGACTGACCGTGCCGTTGCGTTCGCACGGTGGGATTTCCGAGCAGGAAGTGCCGCTGCTGTTCAGTCGGCGCGTCGAGGCTTTGCCCGCAGGTAAGCGGCTGCGCAACTTCGATATCTTCGACGTCGCATTGAATCACGTGTCGGCATCATGAACACCGTACTGCGGGACCATCCGGCATTTCGGGCCGAGGCGCTGCGGCTCAAAGGCGAGCGGGCGACGCGCTCACGTACCCTCGACGTGCTCGACCCATTTACGGGGACACGCGTGGGCACGGTCCCGCTGGCGAGTGTCGACGACGTACGCGCCGCGTTCGAATATGCCGCCGCGTATCAGGCGACGCTCACACGCTACGAGCGTTCGCAGATTCTCGAACGCGCCGCGGCTTTGCTGCGGGAGCGGACCGAGGAGGCCTCCGACCTGATTTCGCGCGAGTCAGGGCTGTCGAAACAGGATTCGCGCTACGAGATCGGCCGTGTCGCCGATGTGTTCAAGTTCGCCTCGATCGAAACCTTGCGCGACGACGGGCAGAGTTTTTCCTGCGATCTCACACCCCATGGCAAGAAGCGCCGCGTGTTTTCGCAGCGTGAGCCGCTGGCGGGGGTGATCGTTGCGATTACGCCGTTCAACCATCCGATGAACCAGGTCGCGCACAAAGTTGCGCCGGCGATTGCGACGAATAATCGGATGGTGCTGAAGCCGTCGGAGAAGGTGCCGTTGTCGGCGCTTTATCTGGCGGACATTCTGTACGAGGCCGGCTTGCCCATGCCGATGCTGCAGGTGCTGACCGGCGATCCGCGCGAAATCGCCGACGAGCTGATCACGCATCCTCTGGCGGAGCTCGTGACCTTCACGGGCGGCGTGGCGATCGGCAAATACATTGCTGCGAAGGCGGGCTACCGGCGCATCGTGCTGGAACTGGGCGGCAACGACCCGTTGATCGTGCTCGAGGATGCCGATCTCGAGCGTGCGGCGACGCTCGCCGTGCAGGGCTCGTATAAGAATTCCGGCCAACGGTGTACCGCGGTCAAGCGGATGCTGGTGCAAAAGAGCGTGGCTGCGGACTTCACGGATCGGGTCGTGGAGAAGACGCGCGCCTGGTCTTTCGGCGATCCTTTCGACGCGTCAAATCAGATGGGCACCGTGATCGACGTCGCCGCAGCGCAGCTATTCGAAGCGCGCGTCAACGAGGCGGTTGCGGCCGGCGCACGTTTGCGCATCGGCAACCAGCGCAACGGTGCGCTTTATTCGCCGACGGTGCTGGATGGCGTTGATCCGTCAATGTCGCTGGTGCGCGAGGAAACGTTCGGCCCCGTGTCGCCGATCATCACCTTCGATACGCTCGACGATGCTATCCGTATCAGTAACGGGACGCCGTTTGGTTTGTCCTCTGGGGTGTGCACGAACCGGCAGGACGCGATCACGCGCTTCATCAACGAATTGCGCGTGGGGACGGTCAACGTATGGGAGGTGCCGGGATACCGGATCGAACTGACGCCGTTCGGCGGCATCAAGGATTCCGGGCTTGGCTATAAAGAAGGCGTTCAGGAAGCGATGAAGAGCTTCACCAACCTGAAGACCTTTTCACTACCGTGGGAGTAATAGCGTGGCATTGAGTCTGAACGACATCCGTTCATTATTCGAGCAATACGGAAATCTCGCCTACAGCGGTGAGCCGGTGACGCAACTCGAACACGCGCTGCAAAGCGGCGCATTGGCAGAAGCGGCGGGCGCCGCCGATGAACTCGTTGCCGCTGCGTTTTTGCACGACCTCGGCCATCTGCTGAATCTGCAAGGCGAAACACCGACGGAGCGCGGCATCGACGACTTGCATCAGTATTTCGCGCTGCCGTTCTTGCGGCCGGTGCTGTCGGACGCGGTATTGGAGCCGATCCGGTTGCACGTCGACGCCAAGCGCTGCCTATGCGCGATCGACGATGCATATTTCGGCCAGCTTTCCGCCGATTCGGTGCGAAGCCTGGATTTGCAAGGCGGCATCTTCAGCAAGGACGAGGCGACGGCGTTCCTGCAGAAACCCTACGCGGAAGATGCATTGCGGCTGCGCAAATGGGACGATCGCGCAAAAGAAGAGAGCCGGTCGACGCCGGGCCTCGATCATTATCTGGGCGTAGTCGAGCGCGTGATGCACAAGCGCGCGGCCGCCTGAACGAGTGGTTTTCGGCTCATCTTCGAGTGTGTTTGTTGTGCCCACTTCGCGCCATTTCTGGCGCAATCCATACGCATCAAAATAACGCTTGCAAGCCACCGTCTGGCTCGCTAGAATCTCGCTCTTTCGTGCTTCGGACACCGGAGCACGGGAGGCGGGAGAGCCAGCAATGGCGGGGGTTTCCGGTGTGTCGGGCAGGGTGATGAAGCTGAAGAAACCTGTTGACGACGTAGCGAAAGTTCTCCATAATCTCGTTTCTCTGCTGCTGATGCAGCGACGCAGAACGAAGCGGTGCCGGGTAGGTGAAGGTGGCACGGTTCGGTGGTGATTGCGTATTCGATCTTTAAAAATTAACAGCCGAT
>NZ_JBGGWA010000021.1:0-72514 GCF_041321145.1 Paraburkholderia sp. IW21
AGCGGATGCCGATATCAGCGATCTGTTGCCGTTCAACGTTGCCAAGCCGCGCGACGTATTGGTTCCTGCATGATCTAGCCCTACGCGCCGGCTCATTGTGGTGTGCGTTAATTCGCGCTTACGCTTGCCAAGGCCCCGGGGTGTCGCTCGCGGCCATCGCATTGCACCACAAGCTGAACGCGAATCTGCTGCGACGTTGGGTAGAGCAGGCCGAAAGGAACGATTGCGTGCTGGTGGCGCGTGGCGACATATCAGCACCATCAGTAGCGGCACCGGCGTTCGTTCCGCTTCCTCTGGAGACGCGGACCGCGCGTGCGGCTGAGATCCGCGTGGAAGTTCGTCGCGCGGACCAGTCGATTACGGTTAGCTGGCCGACATCAGAGGCGGCGCAATGCGCCGCCTGGCTGCGGGAGTGGCTCGCGTGATCCGCATTGATGAAGTGTGGCTGGCAGTCGAGCCGCTGGATATGCGTGCGGGCTTCGACACCGCACTGGCGCGTGTGGTCAAGGTGTTCGGCGCTGCGCATCCGCACCATGCTTACCTCTTTGCCAACCGGCGGGCCAATCGCCTGAAGGTGCTGGTTCACGACGGAATCGGAATATGGCTGGCAGCGCGACGTTTGAACGAGGGACAGTTCGCCTGGCCTCACGCTGGCAGCGAGCCGAAGCAACATGCACTCACGCAGGAACAGCTCGCCGCTCTGGTGGTGGGCTTGCCGTGGCAGCGCATCGGCCCGAATGGTGTGATCCGCGTCGTATGAGGCCAACAGGGACGTAAACAGTTGCGCTTCCACGGTGCCTGGGGTTCTGGCAGACTGGTTTGCATGACCCTGCCCGCCGACCTCAACGCCCTTAGCCCGGAACAGTCACGCGCCCTTGCCGCGCAGCTGATTGCCCAGGTGCAGGACAGGGACCGGGAGATTGGGGAGAAGACGCGGGAGGTCGAAGAGAACGAACGCGAACTGCATTACCGGCAGACGCGTATCGAGCAGTTAAGCCACGAGATATCCATCCTCAAACGCCAGCAGTTTGGCCGGCGTAGCGAACAGTTCACCAGCGAGCAGATGAGCCTGCTGGACGAAGCAATCGACGCCGATCTGGCCGCCATCGAACTGGAGCTCGAGCAGCTTCAGCCACAAGCGCCCGCCGACCGGTCAACCCAGCAACCGAAGCGCACATCGCTGCCAGCGCAACTGCCGCGCACGGAGATCCACCACGAACCGGACAGCATCCTGTGTCACTGTGGCTGCGAGCGCGTGCGAATCGGTGAGGACATAAGCGAGAAGCTGGACTACACGCCCGGTGTCTTTGCAGTAGAGCGACATATCCGTGGCAAGTGGGTGTGCAAGAACTGTGAAACGCTGATTCAGGCGCCGGTGCCCGCACACGTCATCGACAAGGGTATCCCGACTACGGGACTGCTGGCCTCGGTGCTGGTCGCCAAATATGCGGATCACCTTCCGCTGTATCGTCAGGAACAGATCTTTGCGCGGGCGGGTCTGGCGATACCGCGATCGACATTGGGTGCGTGGGTTGGCACGTGCGGCGCACAGTTGCAGCCACTGGTCGACGCGCTCCATCAGGAACTCCTGCAGCAGGGCGTGCTGCACGCGGATGAGACACCGGTGCAGATGCTCAGTCCCGGTAAAGGGAAGACACACCGGGCGTACCTGTGGGCGTATACACCCACGCACTTCAACGAGCTTCGCGCTGTGGTCTACGACTTCGCCGTCAGCCGTGCAGGCGAACATGCCCGTGCGTTCCTCGCTGACTGGCAGGGCAAACTGGTGTGCGACGATTACGGCGGCTACAAGGCTGGCTTCCAGCAGGGCATCACTGAAATCGGATGCGCTGCGCACGCACGGCGCAAGTTCTTCGACCTGCATGCCAATCACAGCAGTCAGGTTGCCGGACAGGCCATGCCATTCTTCGCTGCGCTTTACGATATCGAGCGCGACGCTGCAGTGCTCGATGCAGAGGAACGGCGCAAACTGCGGCAGAGCCGGGCCAAACCATTGTGCGACGCACTTTACGAATGGATGGTGGCGCAGCGCAAGCTGGTTTCGGAAGGTTCAGCGATTGCAAAAGCGCTGGATTACAGTCTCAAGCGTTGGGAGGCGCTCACGCGTTATCTCGACGACGGACACGTGCCAATAGATAACAACTGGGTAGAAAACCAGATCCGTCCATGGGCCATCGGGAGGGCCAACTGGTTATTTGCCGGCTCGCTACGGGCGGGTCAACGCGCTGCCGCCATCATGAGCCTGATAAGGTCGGCACAACTTAACGGCCATGACCCGCACGCCTATCTGAAGGACATCCTCACGCGGCTTCCTATCCACAAGGCCAGCGACATCTCGGCATTGCTGCCGCATCGCTGGCAACCAACGGGGATCGTCGACTAACCCGACCCGTCAAGATGGGTTTGCTGCGCGCTTACCCTTAGCCGCCACGGTGTGCGGACGTGGGTTGATAGCAATGTTGAAGGTTAAAAAAACAGATCCACCGTTTTCCGCGGTTCTTGCGAGACGATAAGTCTTTCCAGCAGCGCACAGTTGAGCTTCCGGATACTCGCTGTATGATATTGACGTCACAGCGAGGCAAAAAGAATGGCGCTCGAAGCTACCTATAACTTTCTGACCTATTCCAAGAAAGCCCGGCAGGACCGTCCGGCGGGATTGGGCGCTGAATCGAATATTTGGTCATATTTGTCTCAACTACTTGACCTTGTTGATGCTCAATTGCCCAAAGTTCTGCCTCACGAACCACGCAAGATCCCAACTAGCGACCACAAGAGTTCGCCATGAATCCAAAACGGCGCACGGCGCAAATTCAGATCCTGGCTCAAGGGATCACCCGTATCGGCCCTGAGTTCGAGCGGTTTGGCACCGTGTTCATGGACGCTCTGCTGGAAGTGCCGATGACGCACGCGGGCACCAATCTCTTGGGCTACCCCGTTCCAGGCGTAGTCGATTCTCTCAGTGAAGACGAGGCCACCGCGGTCGAGTACTCTGATCGTGCGGACTATTTCGACGGCGAAATGAAGAAGGCTGAGGACGATTTGGCCAAGGTCTTAGGCGACAAACCTAAAGCTACAGAAATTTTCTTACTGTCCGGAACGCAGCGACGGCCCCAGAAGGCCGACACATTCCTTAAGGCTGTGACGGGGCGCCCCCAGATGCGGGGTAGGACGCTCCATCTTTGGGGCAGCGAGGAGATCGCCGCCAAAATCATCGACCATTTGATTGTCAGTGACGCGGTGGTACGGAGGCTTTCCCATTACCTGCCCGATCTCCAGCGACTTTGGGAAGAGGAGGCAGCGAGCGCTCTTACGCCGGGTCCCGAGCCCGCCAGCCTATTACGCCCGGATGTGGACTGTGAGCTGTCCAGGCGCCTTGCCATCACGCCTGTAGTTGCCATCGCGGGTATGGCTGGGCTTGGAAAATCGCACGCTGCAGCTGCTTTTGCAGAGAAGCACAGTGACGACTATGATTTGGTCGTGTGGCTTAAGGCCGGGGAATGTAAGCGGGTCGAAGATCTCAAGTCGCTGCCGCTGATCCGGGCAGGCGAAACACGCAACATAACCGCGCTCCTCAAAACCAGGGCTTGTCTGCTAGTGATTGACGACGCTGATCCGGGTCTTACAAGCAGTCAGCTCTCGACGCTGTGCGGGCCGGGATCGCACATTATTCTCACTCAGCGCCAGCGCAGCGCTCAAGCCTACGACCTGCCTCTCCTTGCCGAAAGCGAAGCGTGGACCATCTTAGAGCAAGCCGGCACGCCGTGTCCTGAAGACATCTTTCGCACCATTTGGTCGACCGTCGGCGGCCACCCCTTGAGCCTCAATCTGCTCCGAGCGACCGTCCAGCAACACAATGCTAACTGGCCTGAAATTGCGCTCGACTGTCGCGTGGTGGGTGAGCTTCCTGACGACGAAGGGCAGCGGTTGGCCGACCGAATGCTGGCGCGACTGCGTCCGATGCTGCAGCGGGAGCTTTCCGTTTTTCAATGGGCGGCGCTTGCGGCGGTCAACCAAGATTTTCTTGTTGAAGTGCTCGCACCCGTAGGGGTGCGAAAGCTGCGGGACGCCGGCCTGACCGCAACTGACCGTTCCGGCACCGTGCGTTTACATGACATTGTCTTCGCATCCGTTCAGGGTGAGATTTGGTGCGACGAGGCGCGGGACGCCGAGCTTACCGATGCTCTGGAAATGTACCTGACCAAGATCGCAGGCACAGTAGGACTGCAGTTTTGGACCATCGCCCGCAGTCTGAAATCCAAGCTTGAAAACCTGGTTTCCTCCGGTGATCGACGTACCGCGTTTCTCTACGCGCTTCTGTGCGTGTGGGAAACAACCGAAATTCGTAGAGTCCTCGTGGGCGATCCGCTGGTAGACGTCAAGTTGCTGGTGGGACAAAAACGTGACGAACTCGCCGTCATCGCCGTCATCGAGGCGGTCGAGCAGTTGTACTTGCTCGATAAGCTTGACGGAGACGAGGTCGCCCGGCAACGTCTGGACGAGCGCATGCCAACGTTTGACGTCATGGCGGAGCTCACCGACCTGACTGATCTCGAACGTGTTCAGATCCAGCACCACAAGGGGAAGGCGCTAAAGCGGCTGCGCCGAGCGTCCGAAGCGGCGGCTTTGTTCGAGGCCGTACTCGCCGGTCCTTGCCGCTTGGACGAGGCGCGCTTGCAACTGATCGACATCTACCGGAGCAACCCCGAAAAATCATCTGAGACGATCGCCTTGGTCGATGGGATCTTCGAAAAGTTCGCTGATAACCACGAGCTGGCCTTCTCGGTATTGCTGGGTGTTATCGAGCGACTTCCCGCCGGACACGGAAATTGGCGGAACGACATCATCGCCCGACATGCCGGGACGATCGAGAGGGCGATCGTGGAGGCGGCTAATCTTGGCGTAGGTCAGGCGTTCAGTGCTTTTGCGCCTCTCGGACGCTTCTTGTCCGGCGAAAACCCCGCTCTTTTTTCCACCATCCTCCGCCAGCTGCCTGAGCCTGGCGTCGAGAGCCTCGACAGCGATGGTGATCGATTCGCTTGGGCAGAGATTTACGCTGAAGCGGCCAAGCTTCCCGGCAGCGATCGCGACCGGCTTCGCGCCAAAGCCCTAACCCTTTACGAGGCCCTAACCAAACCCGTTGCCTTCCGCCTGCAAAGGCAAGCCGAGTTGCTAATTGATATGGGGCGCCCCGGCGACGGCGAGGCAATGCTGAACAAGCAAGAACGCTTGGCCGAAAGCGAGTGGCTGCAGCGACTGATGGCGCGCGCCCGGTTGGCCCAAGGGGATGCGCAAGGTGCCCTGAGCTGGATCGAATCAGCGCTCAAACGATTGACGGCGGAGCACTTTCGCAGCGAGTTCCTGGAATTGCGCTACGACATTCGAACTGCTCTGGGCGAGGCCAATGCTGACGCAGACTTGCTCGCGGCGCGCGCGGTCAGCCAGAAGGTCGCCGAAGCCGCCAGGCTAGACGAGCGGATTCGCACGGCTGGCCTATTGGTCGCCCAGCGGCCCGACGCGACTTCGACCTGAACCAGATCGCGGAGAAGGGCGGCGGTTTCGCCCTGCGTCCCGCTAAACCGTGTCCTGGGTGTACAAACCCGCCGAGCGCGCATACATTGTCTCCGTCGCGCTCTCGTTTTGACCCCATGATAGCGATCTCGGGTCCAAATCTCGCAAACTCATAAAAAAATTTTCTGCGCAATTTCCCCGCGAGAAAAATTTCCTACAAGCTGCCCGGTTGCCACCGGCCATACACGCTGTATCAGAAATGCGATCAGTCGTATTTGATTAAAAAGTGGGAGAAACCCTCCCCGTGTGGCGTAAATTAATATGGAAAACTAAATAAATAATTCCTGCGAGATTTGGTAGCGAATCCTTTATCGATCCCTGTTATCCAAAGCGCCTTGGCCGGTAGATGCAGCAGGCTTGTTTTGGCTGTACGGACGATTGGCGCGCCTTGACTGTTGTCCTTCAGCGGTTAAGGTAAAGCTAGTGCACGTTCGTCTGTGCGCCTGACGATGCAGTAATCGTCGCCAACGGATGGAGCCCGCCTCGGAGATGGACAGCAGAAAACACCGCGGTGCCGACGGAGAAGAGCGGCCTGCGTGCTGCAAATCAAGATTTTCTTATCAGTGTGCGCGATCTCTTATTTTTGGAGTACCAGAGTTCGTCTGCCTTCCGGCACATCCGTGGCTTGCTACGATGCGGCGCCAGGCCAAATGTTGCGCCGTTTGCGTGGGGCTGTGGGCCCTGCGAACGTTGAGTGCTGCTGATCGAACCTGTCGTGATCGGGCGGCGCTGCTCTAACTGTTCAAGTTTGCCGGAAGGCGTCGGGATGACGGATGGTGAATCGAATCAGTGCTGACGCGCTCGACGCGCTGCTCCAACGCCTGTGTGTGACTAAGCAGGGGATGGAGATGGTTCATGCGATCCGGGAGGGGGCGCCCCTGGAGCCCAAACCACGGGTGCGCGCCGGGCGCATTCGGGGCGAACACGTCAGTCCCCTGATGGGTTTTGCGGTCCGGCTAAACGACGTCACACTGCAGTCAGCGCTGCTACACGAGCTGGACGATCCGCAGGCGGCATGTCTCGAATACTATAGTTGGCCAACGGAAATTGGCGGTATCCGGTACGGAGTCAGCCATGGGACCCGTACACAGGTCGACGTCATCAGACCATTTTTATTAAAGATAACTGATCAATGGTGCGGATTCGTCGATGTGTTACCGACGTCGATGATGAAAAAGAGTGCGATGAACGGTAGTATGCTTTACGAGGAGTTGGATGAGGGGCATTGGACCTGTCCTGCCGTGGCAGAGCGTTTGTCACAGTACGGCCTCCGTTACGAGATACTGACGGAGAAACATTTTGGCCCGTGGTATTTGTTGAACATGGGGTTGCTCAACCCCTATCATCAGCCTGACTACAAGATTCGAGATCCCGCAGCGTGCACGGTGGTCATGGCGATGGTAAAGGATAGGGGATACATGACTCGGCGCGAACTGATCGAGCGACAACTGATCAGCCCGGGTGATCTAAACTGTCTGATCGTCACCCGTCGCGTGTTCTTCCCGCTGCAGTCGCAGGATGTGACTGACATGCGCTCGTCTGCAGTGTACAGGGACGCCACTGCGTATGACGTCTTCAAGGCGGCCAAGGCCGCGAGCGATGGATTTCTATCGCTCGATACGGTGGCCAAAGAGCCATCGCTCGACACGACGCCCAACCCCGAGCCAGATTTCATTCAATTGGTGTCGCCCGAAGCGTACGATCACGCCCGGCACAAGCTTGCCACGCTTTCTGAGCCAATCTCATACTGGTGGCCCGGAAGCGGTCCCGCGAGGGAGGGCAAGCTCATACCTCCCTCGACGAAAGCGCTCTGGCGGTCACGGGCGGAGTCGGGGAGGCTGCTGTACGACAATGCGGTATATGGGCTGATTCCCCTATGGCACGAGCGTGGTAGCAGGGCCAAGAGGTTTCCAGAAAGCGAGCGGCTCTGGGATCATGTTTTCCTGAAATATCGCCTTAAGAAACGATGGAGTATTCGTGCCACGCACGGTATGTTCAGCACGTTGGCGCAACGTCTCGGTCTCCCGTTTTTTTCAGAGAGGACCGCCAAAGTGCGCGACAAGGAATGCGACCGGAGTGTCTTCGTCCACTTCCGGGACGGTAGCGCAGCTCGTTACGCCATTGCAGGATTCGCTCCGCCCGGTACAGCAAATCGCCTTTATCAGGTTGGCGTGCCGCTCTTTCTCGCGCATATTGACCACACGCCCTTGGGGATCCGAATCGAGAATTCGGCCAATGGTCGACGTATCAAGTGTCAGGTGTGGCTCACCGTGATGATCGACGCAGCGACTGGCAGGAAGCTCGCGTGGACGATTTCGTTTGGCGTGCCGAGTGCTGCAGCGGTCACAGCGGTTTTGTTCGAATGTATCGACAGGCACGGGTGCTTGCCGCGATTCATCGTGGTCGACAATGCTCCTGAGTTTGATTCCATCGTTATGCACCGCATCCTGCAGGAGGCCGAGTCCCATCTTTTATGGCGCCCTGCTTACCATCCCAGATATGGTGGCCCGGTCGAGGCTGCCAACCACAAGATCACGGTCCAGGTATTGCAGATGCTGGCGGGCAACACAGTTGCGGTGAAGAGCCTGTATGACTATTCTCGGACCTTTATTGCGCGTAGTCCGGAACTGATGACCCTCACGCAATTGAATGCTTACCTCAAGGGTGTGTTCGATGAGGTGGAAATGGAAGTGGGATCTGCGCGGACAGGAGACGAATCCATAAAGGACTACGAAGCGCGAATCGCAACGGAAGTTGGTGTCGAACACCGAAAATCCATCGCACTTACCCTCGCATTCCGACGCCTTTGCATGCCACGTGCTTCGAATGAGGGGCGGCGGACGGTTCGGGACGAAGGTTACGTAGTGGTGAACAATCTGGCTTATTTCTCGGAAGACCTGAAGCGATTCCGAGGCCAGACGGTACATGTTTACCCCGATCTCATCCATCCTGGTCTTGTTTACATCTATGTGAGCAAGGACGTTGGGTGGATAGATGGGAAAAGTATTTTTACAGATTTTTTTGCTCTTTATTCGAGGCGCGAGCTGCTTGGCGTTCTCGCTGAACTCAAGCTTGGGAGACTGCGGGGCGTCCGGGACCCTGCCTTCATCGCGAGAGCGCTCGCAGAAAAACTTCTGGAACTGGAGCGCGATCCTGCGCGTTGCGATTACCTTGCCCGGCAGATGGACAGCCTGATGAACCGCGCACCGTCTCTCCTTAAGACTGAGCCAGATTCTGGGAGTTACTTCAATGCGCCGCCCAATGTCAGAGCGGATGCAATGGCCGGCGCAACCGCCGACACAATTGCCGAGGAATGCGAAGTACCTCCATGCACCGCCGAACGGGTCGTGAGCACCGAAGCTGCTATGGTTGGGGATGCTGGGGATGCCGCCTCGCAGGCAAAGGGCGGGGCGCCCGACGCCGAAGTCGTCGACGCCGCCACTGGCGACTCTCGTACTGATGTGCCTGACGGGGGAACAAACGATGAGGACTTCGAAATCGCCGTACGTCCAGCCAGGCTATCTTTCTAGCGTCAACCACCATCAGGAGGCATCTCATGGCAAAAATCGATTATGGAGCGATGGTGCAGCAGTTAGACCTTACACCAGCGCATGTGAGCGAAGCAATCGACGACCTTAACGCGTGGATCTGTCTGCACACCCGATTTGTCTCAATGCAGCAAATTATCATGAACGCCATCTCGGGGCGATCCCGGGACCTGCTGATTGTCGTCATTGGCCCTGCCCGCGTCGGAAAAACAACCTTGTTTGAATCGATAGCTGGGATGACCGATGCGCTGGCGCAGCAGGCGGGAAAGCAGAGGGGATGTTTCAGATTTTCAGTGCCTCCTCCCGACGCACGAGGCCGGTTCAATTGGACTGCTGCAATCACCGAAGCGTATGTGTCAAGCAATGAGATACTGCCATTTAACAAGATCGTGTATGGCGAAATTACCGAGGGCGCACCCCGACGCGTTCCGGTGAATCCTTCAGGCGCAGCAGCGGAGGAGGCGCTGTGGCAGAGTTTCGTCAAAAACATTCAACTGGAGCGTCTCGTCACCATCGTCGATGAGGGTAATACGATCCCTGTGACGCTGTCGCAGCTTCAAGTTGGGCGTGCCATTCACGCGCTGAAGTACATCGTCGCTCAGACAAGGCAGCCACTCATAATTGGTGGAACGTCCGCCATCAGGCATATCGTCGAGCATGACACGCAGCTAAAAGTACGCACCAAGGTTCTGATGCAAGATGCCTACGGAGACAGTAAAGCTGACGAAGCAAGCTTCCGGGTCTTCATCGAAGAAATGGAAAAGCGGCTTGGTCCGAAGTACTGCAAACCCCTCTGCCTCTCGGCACACTCAGCGGAAATTCGTCGAGGTGTGGACGGTCGGTGTGGCTTGGCGGTTCGACTCACGACTGATGCTCTAAGCCAGCACGGGGGAAAGCGCCAGTTGGATTGGGCACTTTACAAGAGCAATCTCGATCAATTTTCGCAAGCTGCGGCAGACGACCTCGCGATGGAGCGACGCGTGACCGGCAGACTCATCGTTGCTGCCGCGGAGGCAGCCATCACTAAAAGGACACCGGTATCTGGAAATGGCAAAAGAAGTGGCCGTGTAGGGACCACAAAAAATACCAATGCGCGCAATCACCCCTACGAGTAACTCTGGCCTGGTCGAACCATTGGGCGTTGGCACCGGTCTCGTCGAGGCATCGTCGTCTCTCTGGAAACGTGCGGCTGAGCGCGTGTCTGTCAGTTTCTCGGACCTGACGAGGTGGGCGTTTGACGGGCGGCAAGCACCACCCGACCATGCGCGCAGCGTCACCGCTCAACGCCTGCGCGAGAGTCATTTTCCCGGGCTCGATGGACTAGGCGGCCTTTCAAATTTGTATCTCGATCCGCTGAGAAGCCTGGTCGCGTCAGGTCGCATCGAGGCGTGCACGCTTCTTCCGTTTGCTGGGCTTTTGTCTGAGAGGAGCCTGCTGCGTCAATACCGAGCTTGGTGTCCCCTGTGTCTCTCTTCAATGCTGTCTGGGCCATGTGTGTACGAGCCTCTGTTATGGCGCCTACAGGCCGTCAAGGTGTGTCCGGTACACCGGGTCGACCTGTTTGAATCTTGCCACGTGTGCATGGCGCCGCGACAACGCGTACTTGGGTCTTTTGCCCGGGTGGGGTGTTGTAACCGGTGCGGCGCGTGGCTGGGAGCGAAGGGAGCAGCTCGTCGCTTTCCGAGTGCTGACGCGTGCGATGTCAGGGTGTCAAGCGCGATCATGAGCTTGCTGGCACGGACTGCCAAGTTCGATGGTCACGGGCATAACGGGTACTCAACCTTGCGCAAGTTGGTGACGGTAAGTGAGGTGCGTGATCTGTTGATCTCGAAGTTTGACATTTCGCCTCTAAGAATCGAGGCCTACGGGCGCGCACCGTCGTTGCCTCAACTGTCGGTCTTGGCAACGGTCGCTGCTATTTCGCGTCAACCGCTTCATCGAGTGATTTTGGGTCAGGTCGAGTCCTGGAGGAGTAGCCGCAGCGCCAGTTCGCGAATAAAGGTGTGGACGGGAAGTTCACGACGAGACTGGGAGTCAATTGGGCCTAAGTTTGAAAAGCTTGCTATGGACCCGACATGCACCAACCTGGAAAAATGTTGCAAGCTGATTAACATAGACCAGGCTTCGGCACATAGGCATTTTCCGGATTCCGTCTCTCGAATCGTCCAGAGAGGAAAGACGTTCAGGTTGGAAAGGGCGGCGACGCGCAAACAGGCCCAGTTGGCCAAAATGCGCAACGCGTTCAGGACGCTCATCGCTGCTGGTGTGTACCCGTCATTTGCGAAAATGGCCAGAATTTCTGGGGTCGACACTAGACACCTTGATGGAAGCTGCGTCAAAGACATGCTCGCTGAAGAGTGGCGTCTAGTTGAAGGGCAGACCCATTGGAGACGTCAACGCCCTAAAAATCCGAAAGTTAATCGGGATAGTGCGAAATTGAATATTGGCTAACTATAGAGGACTGAAAAAAATAGAAGAGTCGGCGTGGTGAGCACGCCATCAGGATTCCGATTTTTTTATGCGCACGACGCGTCCACTTGGACAGCATCCAGATGTGTTGGCAATGAGCCTCAATCGTTCCACGTATAGTCTCGAGTTGTGTGTTCGAGAAGGAATCCAGATATCTCTCCGTCCTAGCAATCACTCAAGAAACGCTTGTGAGAACTGCAGAGTTCACACGTTTTTATTGATAGCGAGGTGGCATCGGGGGGCGTCGAGGTGACCACGACAGTGGTCGCCGGGGATTGGAGGAAGTTTTTTCCGGACATTGAAATTGGTAGAACTATTCGTTTCTGGGCGACGCGTCAGCACGTCGTTTCCCTGTGGTTAGTATACTTAATGTCACTTAATCTTACTGTGTCATAAATTAAGAAATTGCGATATTGCTGCGTTTGCCTGAAAATAATAAGGATACCTAGGCATAAGGCGATAAGCAATGAACGCACAAACGCGGTTTGAGCAGTACATTGAGCATCTGGCTGGCGGCCTGGGTCATGCGGATCGCCACTCTGGACTGAAGGCCTACTGCACAGGCCTGATGCTGCCGTTGACCCGCAAGAGCGTCGAGCCGATGGCCGCCAGTGTGGATCCGCTTCACGCCAGCGCGCGGCATCAGGCACTGCACCACTTTGTTGCCAAGGCCGACTGGTCGGACGACGAGTTACTTAGCCGGGTGAGCCAGTGGGTCGTGCCCCGGATGGATTTTTCCGGCGGCGGCTTCTGGATCGTGGACGACACGGGATTTCCAAAGAAGGGCCGCCATTCGGTAGGCGTTGCGCGTCAGTATTGCGGGGTGCTGGGCAAACAGGATAATTGCCAAATTGCGGTCAGTGTGTCACTGGCTTGTGAGCAGGCCAGCATTCCGGTTGCGTGGCAGCTCTACGTGCCGCGTGAATGGGCAGAGGACAATGAGCGGCGCGAGAAAGCCGGCATTCCCGCACAGATCGGGTTTGAGACGAAGGTGCAGATTGCATTGCGACAAATTGAGGCTCTGCTGGCTGCCGGTGGGCCCCGGCATTGCGTACTGGCCGATGCAGGCTATGGAATAGATAACGCTTTCCGGCAACATCTGGACGATCTGGGATTGTCTTATGTGGTCGGCATCACATCGGCTCTCGTGGTCTGGCCACCGGGCGTCAAACCATTACCGCCCAAACCGTATGGCGGCATGGGCCGCCCGCCTGTGGTACCGCGCCGTACACGCGCCCGACAGCCGGTGAACGTGAAGGACCTGGCGCATTCACTGCCTGCTACTGCCTTTACCACGCTCAGCTGGCGGGAGGGTTCGAACGAAACACTCAGCGGGCGTTTCGCTGCGGTGCGTGTGCGTCACGCGGGCGGCAATACCGGCAAGGCGCGGCTGCGCCCCGAGCAGTGGCTGCTCATTGAGTGGCCCGCCAGCGATGCTGACCCACTGAAATACTATCTCTCCAACCTGCCAGCCGATACTGCGCTCGAGCAGCTCGTGGCGCACGCGCACATGCGCTGGCGCATCGAGCGGGACTACCAGGATCTGAAGCAGGAATTGGGGCTTGGACACTACGAAGGTCGAGGATGGCGTGGGTTTCATCACCACGCAGCGCTGGCCATCGCGGCCTACGGATTTCTGCTCTCAGAGCGCCTCGCTACCGGAACCCCGGTCAGCGCCAAAAAAAACTTCGCAGCACGCCAGACACCTGCAGTTCCCGACGATTACATTGCGCGGGGAAGTCCGGCGCGCACAGCGCCACACGGTTGACTCGATTGCTACCATTCGCTACGAACTTACGGTCCGGCTTGTCGCCGGACTCGACGTGTGTCCATGCTGTCGGAATCTGGGAAGACGCTTTGATTTAATGACACAGTAAGATTAAGGCAACATCAATGTATTAGGGGTGCGGCATGAACATCGAACTGGCGACCGAGGTTGGGGGGCGTGGAGAGCAGCTCAGTAGCCTAGCTCTGAGGTGCGCGGAACGCTTGTCGGTCCCATTTCGCGATTTCTATCGCGAGCTTGTTGCGCCGCGCATCTACGTGGGACGCTCGATGCCTGATGGGCGGGGTATTCCGGTGAACGGAACCGTGGACGGCATGCTACAGGCCGCAGCCGCGTGGGTGAAGGCCATGAACTCGCTCTTGAGTCGCTCAGATTTGCGGCGCGCGACGCTGTTGCCGTGGCGTCAGACTCTCGCGCCGCGGGCCTTGGTCAGAACACACCGTGCATGGTGCCCTATCTGTCTAGATAATTTCTTGCGCCACGGAAGGACAGTCTATGAACCACTTGCGTGGCGTGTCGCGGACGTAGTCGTTTGCCCCCATCACTGCGTACATCTCGAGGTTCAATGTCCGCATTGTGGGCGTGGTCGGCAACCATCATTCGGTGCCTTTACACGAGTAGGCTGCTGTCGCGCATGCGGGAAGTGGTTGGGGAGATTGATTCAGGACGAGTCAACGTCTATCGACGCGCTGGACATCTTCGTTTCGCGCACCGTTGAGGAGGCATTGTCGCTGTCCAACGTCAGAGACGACATCGGTCTAATCTCCTCTGAAGTGGCAGTGCGCGCGCTACGTGATGTCTTCTTTTGCGGATCATCTGCACAGATGGGGCGCGCATTGGGAATCTTGCCTTCGCAGGTCGTGCATTTTTCCGCCGGTACGTTTCCGGCACCTTTGCGCCTGTTCGTTCGCGCAAGTTACGCGACAGGTGCGACGATGGAGCAGATCTTCGTCACTAACAAGTTTGATTTGGAGGGAAGCACGAGACGTAAGCTGAGTTTTGAGGTTCAGCGATCGGTGTCGCGTCGATTACAGTCGCGTGCCGATCTTGTGATGCGCCTCAACAACGCGCTCGCAGATGGTGGAACGCAGTCGGTAGGTGCTGTAGCGGCAAGCCTGAACATAACGGCGATAACTGTGTGGAGGCGCGAACGCGAGTTGGCGTCACGTCTTGCGCAGATGCATGCAGAATTCATGGGTGAGGAAGCGCGGGCCGAGAAAGCAAAATATCAAGCCAAGGTTATGGCATTTATCACGGCATGTGCGGCACGCGGTATCACACCCGGCAGGAGGCAGGTCGACATGGAATGTGGAGGCTTTGGGCGATTTTCGACTGATTGGAAGCGTTCAATAATCAAGGACGCGGTGCGGCAAATCGCAATGTTGCCTCAAGCCATCGATGAATAATGGCTACTGCGGCGACGGATAGGCCGCCGACGACACGAGGGCAGCGTTGAATCTGCGGAATGCGGGGGTGCAGCAGGAAACGATAAGCCGGTTTGAAACGTGTGCTGCACTACTGCCACTTCGTCGACAGATCCAGTTGGCTGATGCCTTTGAAATCCCGCTCGAAATCGTGTTCGCAGTTTGGATGCAGGGCGTAAATTGCCGGCCCCAAGCCGGTCCCTCTTGATCGCGCTGCATCGGCCGGCGATCAGGTGACGTGACCCCGAAGGTTCTCAATGACGGAACCAGACAGATGCGGGTGCGGCCGTTAATCGCGGCCATCGTGTGTGGTCTTGTCGTAAGGGTACAGCGACGAGGCTGCTCCGCTCGGGCAAGACTCAAAAGCTTTGCCTTCGCACAAAGCGACAAAGTCCCGTATTCGCGAAAGCTAAATGAAATTTTTTGGTAATGCATGAAGCACCTAACTGGTGCAGCTTTGGCTCCGCTGCGCGCTCAGACCGCAAAAAGGAAGCAGTTAACTCCGAAGTTAAAGTTTTATGGTTCCCGTACCAAGGCGTGATGCCGAACGAGTGCATGATCTGCGGCCCGAGCGGCATCATCACCATGAAGTCCATGATGATGGTGAACTGCGTTAGCGCAAGCAGCCACAGCAAACGGCGCTCTTGCCGAGTGCTAATTGAATACATCGGTCAATTCCTTATTCTTTGTTCCGGGTACGTGGTTCGGAAGGCTCATGCGGACCACTGGCTCACACGGCTTGCATGGTTCACATGGCTCACGCAGTTCACGCTATTCACATGGCGCACCCAACGCCCGCCATTGATTGCGCGCATGCTGCGGACGGTTAGTCGTCGAGCGATTCGTGTACTGCTTCGGCACCCTGTTTCCAGTAGCTTGCCGCGCGAATGCGTGACTTGTCGACGCCGCGTTCCGTGCACAGGTGGTAGCGTACCGCGCGCATCGTCGCGGATTCGCCGGCAGCCCAGACGTAACCTTCGCCGTCTTCGGGCAGGTAGATTTCGCGAACCGCTTGCAGCAACGCCTCGCCGCGATAGCCCGATTCGCTGCGATAGCACCAGACGATATGCAGTTCGGCCCGCGTCGTGAATTCGATCTGTGCCGACGGATCGACCACTTCGATCACCGCGGCGACCCGCGTGCCGGCAGGCAGCTCTTCGAGGCGGCGGCCAATCGCCGGCAGCGCGGTATCGTCGCCGATCAGCAGATGCCAGTCGAAACCGGTCGGTATCACCAGCGACCCGCGTGGGCCGCCAACGCCGAGATACTGGCCCACTTTGGCTTGCGCGGCCCACATCGCGGCCGGCCCGGCTTCGTGCATCGCGAATTCGATGTCGAGTTCGCGCGCCTTGCCATCGAAGCGGCGCGGCGTGAAATCACGTGCAGTCGGGCGTGGCTGGCCGACGGGAAAAACGGGACCGTCAGGGCCGGCTTCCGGCAGCACGGGTTTGTCGGCGCCGGGTTCCGGGAAGAACACTTTGATGTGGTCGTCGAACGAAGCAGAGACGAAGTCGTGCAGATCCTCGCCGGTGAAAGTGACGCGAATCAGATGCGGGGTTAGCGCATGCACCTGCTTGACCCGCAACAGACGGAACTTCAACGGATGCCGCACGCGATGGACTGTCAGATCGGCTTGGTTGTCTTTTGTCAGCATAAGGGTGCTACTCCTCTGTTGGTTGAGCGGCGCGCGCGGGCGCACATAGGCGCCAAGAGCACGCGAGGACCGCGCAGGGCGATCTCAACGGGTCTGCTTGTTGCGGCCGTTATCGCTGCCGGGATTGCCTTCGCCTTCGATTTCCTTCGTCGCGCGCATCAGGATCTCGGCGATGCGGCGCTGTTCGGCGGCCGGCACGTCGTCGCGGCGTAGCAGCGCGTGCTTCAGCGCGCGGCGCGCTTCGGTCAGTTCGGGCAGCCAGCCGCCTTCGCTGATGTCGGCCGGTTCCTCGCCGGCAAACGCGCGGCGCACGGAATCCATCTTGCGGGCGAAATGAGTCAGTTTGGCGAGCATCAATTCGACGCGGTCGCGGTTGCTGGCCAGATACTCGCGGCCCGCTTCCGACAGTTCGTAACGCTTGCGGTTGCCTTCGAGTTGCACGGTCACGTAGCCGAGTTCTTCCAGATACGTGAGCGCCGGATAGACCATGCCTGGGCTCGGACTATAGAAGCCGTTCGAGCGCGTTTCGAGCGCCTTGATCAGCTCGTAGCCGTGGCTCGGTTGCGCTTCGATCATCGAGAGCAGAAGCAACTGCAGATCGTCGGAGGTGAATTTGCGGCCGCCCGGAAAACCGTCGCCGCCAAAGCCGCCCGGGCCACCGCCGCCGAAGCGCCCGCCGCGCCCGCCGCCGCCGTGCTCGTGATGGCGGCCGATCGCGTGCCACAACGCGTGCAGCGAGAAGCGACCGTGGCCGTGACGGCCGAAGCGGTGGCCTTGGCCGAGGTTGCCGCAGCTGCCATGGCTACGCTCGTTGCCACCAGACTCGGGCCGGTCACTGGCGCCGCGTTCTGCGCCATGAAACTCGTGCCGGTCGCCGTGCCCGCCGTGACGGCGTTCAAAGTTTTCACCGCGTGCATCGCCGCCGCGCTCGCCGCGATACTCGTAGTGGCGAGCGAACGCGTGCCAAAGCGCGTGCAGCGACGGGCGGTGATGCCCTGCGAAGAAATCTTCGTCCGCACCACGCGGATGCAAAAAGCGATGGGGATGACGCATCGTGGGTACTCCCATTTGTGTCTTAAGATGTATCTTAAGATATATATCTTAAGATAGTTTGTCAAACTGATTTTTCACATCTAGGGACGTGCAACAAAGTCTGCAGGATCGAAAGAACGGCTGTTCAGATACAACAAGGTCTGCGGCCAAACGGAATTTCATGATGCGGCGCACAATTTTTAGCGCGGCTGATCTGCAGGTGGGCCCGCTACAGAGACGAGAGTTGAGGCTCCTGTGGCTCGCGTTGGCCACGCTTGCAAAATATGGGCGTTTCTCGTCTTGCCCATTTTCCAGTTTGCACGCAACTCTTTCGAATGGAAGAACGCGTACCACGAGCCTTGCAATGGATCGCGGGGTAAAGCCCAGTCGGTCAGACGGAGGTTCCAGAATAGTGCGAAACCCCCTCTGGACTACAGGGTGTCGGACGCGTCATTCCAGCTGATTGAACCGTCCGACTCAAGCAGAGCGCTGCCGAGGCGGCTTGGCCTCGGACCGAACTTGTGGCAGCGGATATGCGGTGGCCGGGCGAGACGCGTGTCGGCGTCAATCGAACAGCGTCGGTAATGCCTCGAACTGACGTGCTTGATTGCGGCGAAGCCCACAGCAGCATGCCAAACGAGCGAGCGTTGTTGCCTGAGGATAGGTGGAGTCGGTCGAAATCGACGTGTGCCGCAAATCGTCACGCATGGCCGCGAGTTCAACACCATTTGGCAACGGGTGCGACGCACGCGAATGTCGCAACCAGAGGCCTGGACGCCCCATCCGCGTTGCCTGTTTCACGGGAGGTCCGCAAACTCTGCTGCTGCGAACGTACGATTTGCCGGTGGAGTGGTGAGGACTTCGCTCCGCCTAGAACCTTCCTTGCGCCAAATGCGGCGCATGTCTCCACGTTGCCAAGAACAGCCGCGGCTCTCGTGTTCGGGCTTTCTGCGCCAATGTCGTATGAGCGACTCAATTTCGGCCGGAGCCGACATTGGGGCGGGCTCGGTTCTACGTCAGCAATGTGGCTGATTGCTGACGATGGTGGCATCAAGCAACCCGACGGCAGCATCCTGCACCAGTGAACTCACACTCCCGACCCACAACCGCCGCCCTCCCAGCGACGCTTCGATGGCAGCTACCGGGCCACAACGCCCATTCGCTTGGACACCGCGACCGACAAGGGCTCGGTTAAAGCCGACGTCCCTGTGTCGTTTCCGATAAGGCCTCGATCCCGTCGCAGGGGGACTGGCGAGTTGACGTCAAGCCCTCCGTTGCAATCGCGCTCGGCCGGCGCGTCAATTTTGAACCCGCCGAGCGCGCTGGCAACTGGGAATCAAGCGGCAACGGGAGCGGACAACGTTGCTAAGAAATCACGCAGGCCTTCAGGAACTCGCGACTTCGAGGCAAGTGTATCCAGAGTGAGCCTTTGCGGATGAACTTTGGAGGTGCTAGCACGCGGGCCAAAGCGCGGGGCGCTCCCGTTTCGGTCGTCTGCCAACGCGTGAAGCCAACTCACGAAGAACATAAGCGCAAACTTTCCTCTATACCGGGTTTTCGGCGAAAGGGCTTCAAAGTCGGATCGAAGAACCGCAATCTCGTCTCCGGAAGGCTCTCTCTTGAGTTGGACAACTACTGACGCGTCGTCGGCTGTCGCCGTCACCTCGAGAAGGCTTACATCCGCAAGCCTGCTGATCTTGGTTGGTAGCGGCGCCCGAAGCTCTATGTTCAATCTCCTAGCGAGGAATAGACGGAAATTCACAGGCTTAGTTATGTCGATGAAAGTGTCATAGAGATTACTGAAAACAGCGGCGACCTTCTGGCGGCACTCAGGCTGAGCATGGAAATGAAATTCATTCTTAAGCAGTTCGTCCAAAACCGCTTCTTCGACGATATGATTCTCAATCGAATATGAATCAGTCATAAACACCGCCTTCGACTCGCTCATGCCACGAAGGTCATCGAAATCACGGTCTACAAAAAAATAAACGTCCTTCCCGAGATTGTTGAGATCACGGTCCAGCATTTCTTTAAGATCCAGCACATCTTTCTTGCCGTCACATGGAAAAGGTTCATATCGAAGATTTGGATCGATCTGCTTGATCCAATGAAAATAGACAATTTTGTCGTCGTCTCCTTCGAAGGCGAAAACCAACCCGCTTGGCACACTGGACCGGAACGTCACCAAGCGAGCTTTCAGGACCGCTGGCCCCTTGCGCGATGCTTTTAGAACTGAAAGATAATCTTCTTGTTCGGTGTTTTGAACTTGATTAAGCATTGGTATCGTCCTCGTCTTCGTTCGTGCTGGCTTCTTCCATCTGATAGTTGAACGACGACGAAAGCGCCTTGGCGAATGGTTCCAAGGCGTTATCGAAAACGAATGGCGAGTGGGTAATCGCAACTACTTGAGCGCACGAAGGAGCGCTAACTACGTCCATGAGGATTTGACGTTGCCAATAGATGGAAAGTGAGAGTTCCGGTTCGTCGATTAATACGACCTTTTTTCCTGGGAACAGGTAAAGCCGTGCAAACAATGAAATCATCTGCTTTTCGCCCGATGAAAGCGACTCAAGCGGAACCTTCTTACGAGCCGCAATGCTCTCCACGCTGACTTGAAGGTTCCTGCGATCAAGCTTCAGTACCTTACTATCGTCCGGGGGAAAGCACGTCTTTTCTGCGCCTTGGTTCGTTGGGGCCACAGTCGTCTTATCTTCAGAAGACAGGTATCGGTTACAGTTCGTAATAAACTCTTCGACCATGAGCTCGATATCACGAGTGGCCGCGATTACCGTATTTAGCTTACTTAGGAAATAAGTCAGGAATTTATTAGATTGCTGCGGTATGTCTTCACCGCTATAGATTTTGTCGATATCAGGTATGACCACATCTCGAAATGGTCCCATGTGCATGCGACGACGTCCATCTCGGATTCTCGAGAAAAAAAGCTCCAAGGCGTCTTTGCTTGGCCGTTGTTCGAGACTCAAGTCTTCGTTTTCTATCGCGCCACTAATCAATTCATTGATTATGTTTGCGCTGATGGTCCGGTAGCCCTCATTTGAATCGAATAGAATCGATTGATTTAGTGCGGACAGTCTCTCTGATATGTCTGACAGACCAAATCGTATATCAGCATTAAGCAATCCGCGCTTTGATATTCCGAGCCGTGATTGGATGCTTTTCTTTTTTGAATAGGGTTCATCACTTTCACTGGACAGCGGGAGTTCGATACGTCGATACGTGGGAAGATAGACAATTTCCATGTCGCCCACGACTTCATCGAGGGCGTCTCTAATTCTATCTATGTTTGCATTTCTTCCACGCAGTGAAGAATAGATGCTCTCACACACCTTATTAGCTTCTACGCGGGACCACCGAAACTTTGAGACGATTTTTTCATAAACTTCGTTATCTTCCAGCGATTTTGCATTTTTCAACAACCGATAATCGTAGTCAAAAAAATCTAACAACAATATGGGCTCCAAACCAATGCGCGCGGCGTGATCGATAAAGAAAGGATCTGAGAGAGCCGCTTGCGAAGCAAGAATATCTTCTGATCGGAGAATTAGTGGATCATCTAACCCGCGCAACTTGCATGTGATCGTCTCAAACTTCAATGTGCTAAGTCGGCCAAACTGGCCCTTCAAAAACGCGTCTAGCGCCCCGAGCAACGTCGTTTTTCCCGAACCGTTCTTCGCGATCAGTACCGTAGCCGCATACGCCGAAGATAATCCTATAGAGCGGTAGCCGTATAGATTTTCAATGCTGAAATGCTCAACGATGGATGGTTGAGCGCCGGTACTTAGATGGTGGTCGATGTCTGCATTCATGTTGTTTTGGTGATAAGCGAGTTGCCAGTCAGGCACGGGGTGTGCCACCATTATCGGCTATCTGCAGTGCTTTCTTTAGCCCGATGTCAACTTGCAAGCACGCGACCCTAAGGAGCCTCACTAGCTGCCGATTTGTGCGTCGCTGCGACCTGGCATTCGCATCACCTTCTCGCGTCACGCCACCCCCAAGTTTCGCTTCCGGCAGCGCTTGATCCATCGTCGCCTAGCTTGCACAGGCTTAACGCGTGATGACGTAGCTGCGAATCTCGCTCGCGCGCCAATAGTGCTGGCACTCGCCAATCCGGATCAGCGTTGGTGACCGGGATAATTGACGCAAACACGCCATGCGTGACACGACATAGGTAACCGCCCAACCAAAGCGGCTGCGCGAATGACTTCAAAGGCGGATCGAGTAACGTTTTCGCCTTTGGAAGTCTGATGGCCGATTGCAGAGCTGAGCCGACGTCTGAACGTCCGACCTACGATACGCGCGAATGACGGCTAGTGGCCGATTGCACCAGTTCGATGACGGTGCCCCGAGGATGTTGAATTCTCAATGGCAGCTTTCCGGCGGTTTATGCGAACGCGCACTTCCGGGCCAGAACCGGCCAGTTTCCGGCGCTCGCCATTTCGGCACGCGGACACCCGACCGGCTGTTCAGTTCAAACAGCAGACCTTCGCGCTGACTAGGATTCGTCCGTTGGTATGATGTAACTACGGGGGCAAATGAGAAGGCGGCGAAGATGAGTTGGTCTATTACGGGTAGACGAGACGGACTTGTATTGCGCGTGTCCGAAGCGGGCGTTCCAATCCTCGGCGGCACGGGTCTTTACAAGTGCGGTCCTGCGGATCACACACGCTTTGATAATGCGCTACTAAAGCGGATTGAAGAGGTAGCGTGCGAATGGACAATCACCGTTCCGAGCCAGTCCGAATTCCACATCGACCCTAACGCGGAGGGATTGTACGAGCGCGTTCAGGAGGCTCCCGATCAATCGCACGCGGCGATCTACTTCTTCTAGCTCGACGGCAACGAGTTCGTCGCATTTACGATTGTTGTGCCGGGAAGCACGTTCGAACATATTCGCCGCCTGCTCGAACTCGCCCTGCTGTTCGACTCGCTCGAATACGTGATGACCGTGGACTTGCTAACGTTCCGCACACCGCACGCACAGACAGAGGCGCCCACGTTGGACGAGTTCATCGACAGGAAGCCGCTGTTTATCGGCGAGCTGACGTTCCTCTTCAAGCCGATAACGCACGAACAAGATTAAACGGTCAGGTAGGTCAACCACATCTCGGAGGCGAGCATGGCCACAATTGAGTTATCGATTTACAGCCCGCGTTGGGGGCACGAAGACACGTACACCGTCGAACTCGAACGAAACTGCATGGAAATAACAATGGGGGCCAGAGAGGGCCGAACTGACTGGCGGGATGACCGGACCCCGAATGGAGGGGCGAGCCCTTTCAACACATCATGCAGAACGACAACATCTATCCGCCTGCGATCATCCAGGACATGTTCGAGAAGGTGTGGACGTCCTGGCTGGCGGGTGAGTTAGACGATCAACGAGCTGAAGCAGAGCTGACGGCGGTCGCCGAATGGCTCAATACAATCACACGGGCTAAACCACGTTCCGATTTCTGGAGGGCATTTTTCTAGCCCGTATCGCCACTGCATGCCGGAGACCCGCATGAGCGAACCCAGCACATCCGCATTCTTTGAAAAGTTCGAATCCGAAGACCTCGGTGAGGGCCTTCCACCGATGTTCCAAGTGGCTGACGGCGGTGCTAAGAAATGGAAGCACCTCGACCAGTTGGACTTCGATTTGATCGGGTATCTCCTGTCCTGCCATCTGGTAGTCGAGCACTATATCAACGAGTTCTTGAAGACGCATTTCCCGGAACTGGATTGGCAGAATAAAGACGCGAAGATGAACTTTGCCCAGCGGGCCGCGCTGTTGACTACGTGGGGAGAGCGGTTGGGTCAGCCTTTTAATCCGGTTCCCACCATCAAGCGATTGAATAGTCTGCGCAACAAGTTCGGCCACCAACTCGACTACACCCTGACTGCCGACGACATGAAGCCGTTTATCGACTTTCTACATGGAGTTTCGCCTTGGGAGGGACTTAAACAGGCAACCGCCAAACAGGTGCTGCATTGGGCAACATGGTGCTGCTGCGCCTCGCTAATGAGGGCAATCGGCGAGCAGGCGGACAACGGTCATGTGCCATCGCCCGAACCGACAAGGTGACGGGCCGTGGTACTTTCGAAGCCGTCACTAATTTCGCGAAGGGCGGACGGGAAGGAATGGGTCAACCTGAGACGATCGTGGTCTGTTCGAGTGCGACCAGACTCTCCTGGATGTTTGGCTGCAAAACAGCGGATGCGCATATGCTCGACAATCTTGCAAACAATTCGAAAACGACCGTCCCTTATTTCTTTGAGAATAAAACTAAACGGCGCTTTTTAATTTAATAATTTTTTGTGGCGGGTAAATGTACGAGCCAATTCGGTTGAATAAAGATGGACATTTGCCACCACAGTTCGACGTGGCGCACGACCTTTGTTTCGTACTTCATGACCTCATGGCCCAGCTGATAGTAGAAGGTATGCGGTCAGGCATATTCCACGCACGCTTCGACCTGAGAAGCGACGAGGAACGCATCTCCCTTGAGGAATCTGAAAACGTTTTAGACTGGCTCCACCAAACAGGCCAATTAGAAGAGCGCACAAAGGTCTTAGTGAGCACTGTAATGCCAGCGGTGCTTTCCGACATGTTGCATTGCATCTACGAGGCATTGGAATCCTCTAGGAAGGGGAAGCTGGCCATTGCGTTCATGCTTATCAGAAAGCCACTTCAGGAAAGCCTATATGTGCTTGAATCCATTTTCATTGACAGAGTTGGGTTCGATGGAAAACTATCTGACGATCCTTTGAAGCTTCGACCACAAAACGCGGGTGGGGTCGACGGACATACGCAACGCATTCAAGCCGTGCTCGACAAACTCGATGATGGTGTTCGGTTCAATGCTGAATATATCGCCCGTCTCAGATATGACAAAAAATCGGACGATTCATTCGACGGAATCTGCAACAAGGCGATGCATCTATTTACCGAACATTCCGCAATACGGACTGAGAAGCTAAATATAAACTTTATTTTTTCAAATAGCGAATCGATGATTTATCAATGGTCTTACCTTTACGGTAGATTGCCATACCTTATGCTGTATATGTTATCCCTTGTTGAGAACATTGCTGTCGAATTTGCATCTTCGTCCCCCAGCTATAAAGATGATGTTAATCGAAGAATCTCCGCTTATTTGGTATTGGCGTGGACCACGATGGAAGAGCGTTACCGATCGCCGCCTGTAAACCTTGCGTTTGCACTTTCATTCGAGTGGCTAAAAGCCCACTGCGCTGACAATGGATTTTCGCCGCCCATTGGATTTGCGCATTTGGACCGGATGGCCAAGACAGGCGCATTTCCTGATGAAAGTGAAGAAGATGTTGAACTACGGTCAAGCGTCTATGAGCAGTTCGCGAGCTACAGCCGAGACCGACCGCCCTCAGCTCGGCTGTTCGAACGGTACGACGCACCGGAAGATAGTCCATCGGGTGTCATGCCCCATGACGTGGTTGGGCGGATGGTGAATGGCACGCCCCCTCTGCGGGCGTGGCGTGAGCACCTAGGCCTAACGCAGAAAGAGATGGGGTTGCGAATGGGTGTTAGTCAGTCAACCTACAGGAGGTACGAGCAATCACAACGACTGTCTGTGTCGGTTCGCAAGAGTGCAGCTATTGGTATGGGTATCAAAGCAGCCTTCCTCGCCCCCTGACCAAAGACTATTGCTGTCGGCAAAAGTCTAAAATTTATCGTGTCGACGGTTTCCGATATCGGTCGGGAGGAGACCGTCGTAGCCGGAGAGCGCAAACGTCGGTTTCGGGTCAACCTGAGCCAGTCGCCGTCCGGCTCAGTGCGGCCATGAACCGTCACTCGACATGACCGTTCGATTCGCTGACAATCGCAAGACTCTAGATAAGCCACAAAACATGAGCTTCATCAGCGACTATCAACGTGAATCGAAGCGACACAGCAATCGTGGCCGCTGTTTCCATTACTCAAATGGAACACGCTGTGACGAAATCATCTCGGCACACTCAATACAAAGCAAAGGTCAGTTAAACCTCATCGCCGAAGCTGGACACGTCTATCGCTTAGACGCTGACCTTTCAAATCTAAAAAAGACCGATGGACGGGCGCTTCTCAAAAAGATTGGCGTTAAGAAGGTTTCAACATTCGCTGGCTTCTGCAAAAGTCACGACAATGCGCTTTTTGAGCCAATTGACAACTTTCCTTTGGAGCCGGGGAAGCGTCAGGTGGCTCTTTACGCCTACAGATGCATTTGTCGCGAGCTCTTCGTGAAAGAAAATGCCGTTGCGGTGACGAAGACGATGAAGGACTACGAAAATCTTTCTCCACAGTCGCGTTCGATGTTGGAAGCCGTCCATCTTGGAAAGAGCATCGGCCTTGCTGGCCTGCAGCATCACAAAGTACTCTATGACCGAGCGCTGCTGACCAAAGACTACGAGCAATTCGAGTTCACTTACTTTACTTCTTCAAAACCCTGCAACATCCAGTTATCTGGGCTCCTCTATCCTGACTTTGATTTCGAAGGGCGGTTCCTGCAAGATTTGAGAGAGCGGAACATTCCTTTAGACCTCGTCACATTCTTTACCGCGCCGGTATCGAACGGATGGGCCTTTGGTTTTGCTTGGCATGTCTCAAGCAATCCAACCTGCCTCCCCTTTATTCAGTCCCTAGCATCTAGAGTTGCGAAGGGCGAGAGGCCCGAAGACGCTCTTTTTCGTTTTTCTCTGTGTTGCGAGAACCATGCAATACGAATTTCGTGGTGGGATAGCCTCGACGAGAGCGCCACGCGCGAGGCGCTCGAAAGAATGAATCTAATGGGGCATCCACAAGTACCAGTACCATCTAATTATCTTGTGTCTGGCTGCGAGGGTATCGCTACGTGGGACTTCGACTATGTTCACACCACGCTAAAAACGGCCTAACTGGTCAGCCCAGTGCAGGTCAGCAAGCTGCGCTTGTTGCTCCTTCCGTGCTTTGCACTTCGGCGTCGGCTTCTGCGGGGTCATGCTATCCGAAGTTTCGGTTGACCAACGCTCTCGCGGAATGGCTGCTATAAAGCAGCATCATTGACCGCTTCGGGTCGAGAGTGTGAGTTCACTGGTGCAGGATGCTGCCGTCGGGTTGCTCGATGCCACCATCGTCAGCAATCAACCACATTGCTGACGTAGAACCCAGCCCATCCCAATGACGGCTAAGGCCGATGAACGGTCAAATCAGCAACTCGGATAATTGGGAACCAGCGACGATTGACATCGACTGCAGGGGCGCGTTGGCATCCACGCGTTCATCATCCGTAGCTACTTTGTTTGCGGAAAACTCCCCTCCACGAACCCGCGCGTCTGCGCAACCGGTAGCGGCACCGCGTGATCCACCACCAGTGCGCGCGCATATTCGCTAACAAGATCCGGCGTCGCGGCCCCCGACGAGCCTATGACATCGAAAGCGGAATTGCGGACAACTTCGCACCAATGCCGTTCGACCTTGATTTACGGGCTACCGTTGTCCGTTGGGCTGTGGTGCAAATAATAGGTGCGAGGAATCGCGGCTCGTTGATGGGTTGCTTCAAGATGCAGACAGAACGCCATTCCAGACAGCGGGCGCAGCAGTATCTTTGAGAGGCAGTTGGTGAGGTCGAACTGACCTTTTCGAATGCGATGCATCAGTTCGATGCTGGCGATCGTAACGGCGCCTTCACGTACGTTTCTTCGACTCGCCACGACTGACCGGCAGCCGTGGCAAAGCGGTTCCAGCGTTTGACGAACTCCGGCGTGAAGCGCTTAACCCAGCGCATGATCGTCGTATGCGCCAGCGACAGCCCGCTCGGACATCATCTCGACCAGCTCGCGGAAGCTGAGCTCGTAGCGAAGGTACGTTTGCGACCGGGGCGCGTGCGGCACGGATCGGCCGTAATCCCGCCACCGGTGCGGAGATGCACACCCGTCGTTGACAATCAGGGCGCAGCCTCCGCTGCTTCCCTTTTTCTAACTAGCCACCTTCAGCAGAACTTTGCCGCCCTTCTCGGCATGGACGATCGCAGCACCGATTTCCTCGAGTCCGTATTCCGTCGCGGTGGGAACTGACATCTCGCCCGATACCACCATCTCCGCGGCCGACACATTTCGTCGCGGCAGCCACATGAAGCGGCGCATCAATGTGGCCTCTCGAACGGGCTGGCGCATCGCTCATCGCGCGCCTGCGACATCGTTTGTCGACGAAACGGCATGGCTAAGCGACAGGTAGCTCCGGTGCAGTAGCGATTCGATGGTCGCCCAATCGGCGTCGGTGACGCTGCCCGCTTCTTCGCGGGCGTCGCGAAGCAGCATCGCTTGCGCGCGCAACTGGCCGTGTTCGAGTGTCGAGCCCGCGGGTACCCTATACAGCGATGCGGCAGCTTGAGCACACGCGCTGCCCAACGCGCCGGGCGGATAACGTTCACGCTGCCGGTGCACGATCCACCATTCCAGTTCGAGCGCGGTGGTGCGCGAGACATCGAAGTCGCGGTTCCCCGTGTTGCGGATCAGGCTGAAATAGGTATGCAGCGCCGGCAATGCTTTTTCGTAATCGCTGCGTTCCTTGCCGTCCTTGAAGGTGAATGCGGCTGATGCGCCGTAGTAAGCGCCGACGTACGACCTTAGCCAGGGAAAGCGGTATTGCATGCGCAGGGTTTGCGCCAGTTCAAGAAAGAGCGTCACGTGCTGGCGGTCGTAGTACGAGCGCCATATTTTCATTTCGAGCGTGCCCGTCGCGATGGGATCGAAGCGGCTCAGGTCACGGTGCAACGGCCAGAAGAGATCGGCGGCGGCATAGCCGATCAGAACGACAAGCAGGGCCAGGATCGTCCGTCGCCAGCGTCCTGGTCGGGCTGCAAGGATTACGCAGTGCCGCAGGCCGTGCATGCGGGCGCGCCCGGTTATGTTCATGTCGAATAAGCGTCGATATCGAACGTACGTTGAACCCTCTACTTCACTACGCGCCCCAGCACCTCGCTCAACTCGGCGTCGTCAAGCACTGGGACGATGTCCAGCCCCATCAGATCGCTCCACTGATAGGCGAACTCGGTGAGTTTCTTCATATCATCTGTTTCGAGCAGATCGAACCCGGCGCCCAGATCGGCTCGCGTCCATCGGCCCACCAAACGGACGCCGTCAGGCGGGAGGCCGCCGGTTCGCTGAAAGCGCGTGATGGCTTCGGCACGCTGTTGGGTATCCGGTGCCCAGTGGAAGGTCATCATGAATTTCACGGCTGTGTGTCCTTACGGTGGCTCGTCCACCTCCTGCAATTTATACGCTCGATAGCGGCATACGGTTGCAATTGGATGTCGGAACTGCAACGCACGTCGACATAGGGAGCCGATCGGGAGGAACGCTTATATCGGCAGGGGAACCGGCAGTCATTCTGTTTGCATGCGTCGCCTCTAAATACCCCTGCCGCGTATTCCGCCCGTCATAGTGCCTTCATGTTGCTCACGACAGGCAGCCGTCGGCCAATTGCGGACGTTGGCTGAAAGCCACAGGATTTTGCACCGCTTCTCAGGTTTACTACGACGGTACAGTTAGTACACTTGGTATGGGGCGCGAAAGTCAGGTGCGCGGCCTTCTCAATTACATCCACGCACTACACGCTGTCGGAAAGAGCAGTTACACGCTGCACACATTGTTTGTGCGGCGTGCTCGTTTCGCTGGTCAACAGGAGGATGCAATCATGCAAACTGTTATAAGGAAATTTTCCGGAAAGGGTGCAAAGGAGTTGTTCGATCTGCTGGAGAAGCGCACGGCTGACGTCGAAGAACTGATGCGTTCGGTCAAAGGCTTTGTCAGCTACACCCTCGCACGCAGCGGCGATGGCGGATTCTCAGTGACTGTTTGCCAAGACAAAACAGGCACTGACGAAAGCGTGCAGAAGGCGAAAGACTGGATCGCGAAAAACGCCGGAAGCACGGGCGTAGGCGCGCCGGAGATATCGGAGGGATCAGTCCTCATTCACCTGAAGTAGGCTTACCTTGCGAATAACAACCTATGAGTTCAGCGGGCGATCGGGACTTGCGCAACCGGCCTCATCGTCCGCTCCTCACGCTCACGTTACCGGGTTCGTCCAGACCTGCATTTTGCAGGGCTCTCATGCCGCCTGACATGCATTCAACGGACCCACGTCCGTACTATTCAGAAACGCGCAGCGGGCAATCTGCGCGACCCGGCACCGATCGGGTAGGGTGGCGCGGTCAACCTTCATCGCTGTGTCGGTAGATTGAGGTCAAGCGGGCCGGGCAGATGAGTCAGGCGTTCGCCACGCGATGAGTGGCGGGAGCCACCCCATTGGCTCAGTTCGTTTAAGACACAATGACTTTCCATGTCAATCGGAATGTTTGGTGTCCAGTGCCCATGCGCGAATGAATTCCCTGAGGGCGGCGTGGCAGTAAATCTCGACGCCGATCATCGTGGCCGTCCAGGCCCCGAAGCCAGTACCTGCCAATGTCAATGCGACGACGGCGCCGCCCGCAATGGCGAGCTCCGCGGGGGGGTATACCAGTGCCACGAGGCCGAGAAGCGCGCCGGTCGCACCGCCGAGCGCCACGCCGCATTCGAGCGAGTGCACGACGTCGCTGCTTTGCAGCAAGAATGCCTCGGGTAACTGTTCGAGTGCGACACTGTGATTCGCGAGGACATGGATATGTCGCGATGTGATCCGCGACTGCAGCAATTCGTCGTACGCACGTCGCACACGTGAACAGACCCTAAACACCCGGCGCCCTCGGGAGACGGCCGCCTCGGCAACCGATACTGGAGGCGGCCGTTTTGCATTGCATCGCGGCAAGTGACTCCTCCATTCGCGCGATCCGTATATGGGACACGCTTCCCCCTGGCGCTGGCTTGCACGATGCAAAGGAGAGGACTACCTTTGATTTAGAGCCGCTTACAATGCTCAGCGAAGCGGTCCTGGCAGAGGTGCCGGCGCAGCCAGTACGAAGTACGGCAAGGCGGCACAATGACGCCAGGCGCTTTTTTGTTAGCGGCTCCAGCGAGTGACGCGCAGCGAGGTGGACTATGGCGCTTGCGATTGCCCTGAGCCTGATCATCGTATTGGCGGTAGGGTTTCACTTTGCCAGTCCCTGGTGGATCACGCCGATCGCCTCGAACTGGGTGCGCATGGACGACATGCTGACGATCACGCTCGTCATTACCGGCGCGCTCTTCATCGCGATCAACCTGTTCATCGTGATCGCACTGGTGCGCTACCGCAACCGCAGGGGTCATCGCGCTGCTTACGAGCCGCACAACAAGCGGCTGGAATGGTGGCTGATCGGCCTGACCACTGTCGGCGTGGCAGCGTTGCTGGCGCCGGGGCTCTTCGTCTACGCAGACTTCGTACGGCCGCCGCGCAACGTGCTGCAGATGGAAGTGCTCGCCCAGCAATGGCAATGGCGCTTCCGGTTTGCCGGCCCCGGTGGCAAGCTGGGCACGACGGACGTGCGCTACATCAGCAACGACAACCCCTTCGGCCTGAACCCCGGCGACCCCAACGGCCGTGACAACTACCTGATCGAGACGCCCGAGGTGCACCTGCCGCTCAACCGGCCGATCCAGGTCCTGACACGGTCGCGCGACGTGCTGCACGACTTCTACGTACCGCCGTTCCGTGCGCGCATGAACATAGTGCCCGGCATGGTGACCACCTTCTGGTTCACGCCGACCAAAGCAGGGCGTTACGACATCCTGTGCGCGCAGCTTTGCGGTATCGGGCACTCCAACATGCGCGGCGTGGTGGTGGTGGAAGACGAAGCATCGTTCTCGCGCTGGCTGGCACAGCAGAGCACGTTCGCGCAGCGGCAGCAGGCCAAGGTGCAGGCCGCACCCGCCGCTGCAGGCGGCAGCGCCCAGGCGCTTGCTGACCAGGGCAAGAGGCTCGCAGAGGCCAAGGGCTGCTTCGCCTGCCATACCGTGGACGGCAGTCCGCGCGTGGGCCCCACCTGGAAGGGCCTGTACGGCAAGACCGAAACGATGGCCGACGGCAGTACCGCGAAGGTGGACGAAGCCTATCTGCGCGCCTTTATCCGCAACCCGAAGGCCCGCGTCGTGAAGGGCTTCGCGCCCATCATGCCGACCTTCGACCTGAGCGAGCAGGAGCTGACCGAGCTGGTGACCTACATCGAATCGCAAGGCGGCCCGGCCGCCATCAGCGCAGCCAAACCCTAGCGGAGCAGACGCAATGCCCTACGCGCACGCCAACCACGCCCAGCAAAGCTTCTGGACCCGCTATGTCTGGAGCCAGGACCACAAGGTCATCGCCGTGCAGTATTCGCTGACGGCCATCGCCATCGGCCTGGTCGGCCTTGTGCTGTCGGACCTGATGCGGTTGCAGCTCGGCTTTCCGGGCAAGTTCAGTTTCATCGACGCCACCCACTACTACCAGTTCGTCACCATGCACGGGATGATCATGGTGATCTACCTGCTGACGGCGCTGTTTCTGGGCGGCTTCGGCAACTACCTGATCCCGCTGATGCTGGGCGCGCGCGACATGGTGTTCCCGTTTCTCAACATGTTGAGCTACTGGGTCTACCTGCTGGCCGTGCTGGTGCTGGTGGCGAGCTTCTTCGTGCCAGGCGGGCCGACCGGCGCGGGCTGGACGCTGTATCCACCCCAGGCCATCCTGCCGGGCACGCCGGGCGTGGAATGGGGCATCGTGTTGATGCTGGTGTCGCTGGCGATCTTCATTGTCGCGGCAACGATGGGCGGCTTGAATTACGTCACCACCACGCTACAGGCGCGCACGCGCGGCATGACGCTCATGCGCATGCCGCTCACGGTGTGGGGCATCTTCATCGCGACCATCCTGGCACTGCTGGCGTTTCCGGCGCTGTTCGTGTCGGCGGTGATGATGCTACTCGACAGGACACTCGGCACCAGTTTCTTCATACCGGCCGTGGTGTCGATGGGGCAGACGCTCAAGCATGCCGGCGGCAGCCCGCTGCTGTTCCAGCACCTGTTCTGGTTCTTCGGGCATCCGGAGGTCTACATCGTCGCGCTGCCGGCCTTTGGCATTGCGTCGGACCTCATCAGCACGCACGCGCGCAAGAGCATCTTCGGCTACAAGATGATGGTGTGGGCCATCGTCGTCATCGGGGCGCTGAGCTTCGTGGTCTGGGCGCACCACATGTTCATCGCCGGCATGAATCCGTACTTCGGCTTCTTCTTTGCCACCACCACGCTCATCATCGCCATCCCGACCGCCCTCAAGGTCTACAACTGGGTGCTGACGCTGTGGCGCGGCGATATCCACCTGACCGTGCCGATGCTGTTTGCCATCGGATTCATCAGCACCTTCGTCCTGGGTGGGCTGACCGGGCTCTATCTCGGCAACGTGAGCGTGGACATTCCGCTGTCGAACACGTACTTCGTGGTGGCGCACTTCCATATGGTGATGGCCGTGTCGCCGATCCTGGTGGTGTTTGGCGGTATCTACCACTGGTATCCAAAGGTGACGGGCCGCATGCTCAACGACACGCTCGGGCGCGTGCACTTCTGGGTCACCTTCCTCGGCACCTATGCGATCTACTTCCCGATGCACTATCTCGGCATCCTGGGCATGCCGCGGCGGTATTACGCGTATGAGGGCTACAGCTTCATTCCATCTTCGGCGCAGACGCTCAACACGTTCATCACCGTCATTGCGCTGATCGTTGCAGTGGCGCAGTTGCTGTTCCTGTACAACCTGGCGTGGAGCCTGGTACGCGGCAACCGTGCCGACAGCAACCCTTGGCGGGCCACCACGCTGGAATGGCAGACGCCGCAAACGCCGCCAGCGCATGGCAACTGGGGCGCAGCGCCACCCGTCGTTTACCGCTGGGCGTACGAATACAGCCCGCCGGGGCAGGAGGAAGACTTCGTCCCGCAAAACCAGCCGCCTGTGACGGCGCCTGAACCGGCCACCCACCCGACGCTTCAACCCGGCGAGGCACGCGAATGACCACACTGCCGCGCTCCTTCGTTCCTGACGCGCCACCTGTCTCGCCGAATGCGAGCCGCATCGGCCTGATCGTCTTCATGGCGGTGGCAACGACATTGTTTTCACTGCTGCTGTTCGCCTATGCAATGCGTATGCGCGAGCCCGACTGGCAGCCGATCCCGCATCCAGCGCTGCTGTGGTGGAACACCGGTGCGCTGGTGCTGGCAAGCATTGCCATGCAGCGTGCCCGGCAGATTACCTTGCACCGCGCAGCGTGGCTGGTGTCAAGCGGTGTGCTGGCGGCCGTGTTCGTGACCGGACAACTGGCCGTATGGCGCATGCTGTCGGCGGCCGGGCAGACCGTCACCGTCAATCCTTCCAATAGCTTCCTCTACCTGCTCACCGGCCTGCACGGGTTGCATGTGCTGGGCGGGCTGGTGGCCTGGGCCGTGACGATCGCGCTTCTCCAGCGCGCGGACCCCTTCCGAGCCCACCGCGCCATCGCGCTTTGCGCCATCTACTGGCATTTCCTGCTGGCTGTCTGGCTCGTGCTGCTGGCGGCGATGTGGTGGATCACCCCTGAGTTCGTCGGCGCCATCTGCGGGCCGCTGTATGGAGCCGCGCCATGACCACACCCACGCTCCCCACCGAATCCGCTGCCACCACGCCCACGGGTGCGGGGCCTGACGGCTGGCGCGGCATCGTCACGGACTGGTCGGCCGACCGGGAAGCCTTCAAGGTGCCGTGGGGCAAGGCGATGATGTGGATCTTCCTGCTATCGGACACTTTCATCTTCAGCAGCTTCCTGATCGGCTACATGACGGTGCGGATGTCGACCACGGTGCCGTGGCCTGACACTTCCAAGGTGTTCGCGCTCACGGTGGGCGGCGTGGATGTGCCTTTGCTGCTGATCGCCATCATGACGTTCGTCCTGATCAGCAGCAGCGGCACCATGGCGATGGCTGTCAACTTTGGCTACCGGCGTAACGCACAGCGCGCCGCCGCACTGTTGCTGGCGACCGCGCTGCTGGGCGCGACCTTCGTCTCGATGCAGGCCTTCGAATGGACCAAGCTGATCGTCCATGAAGGTATCCGCCCCTGGGGCAACCCGATGGGCGCGGCGCAGTTTGGCGCGTGCTTCTTCATGATCACCGGGTTCCACGGCTTTCACGTGAGCTGCGGTGTAATCTACCTGCTGCTGACCGCACGCAAGATCCTGCAGCCGGGGTTCACCGAGCACGGCAACTTCCAGATCGTGGAGATTGCCGGCTTGTACTGGCACTTCGTCGACCTGGTGTGGGTGTTCATTTTTGCGCTGTTCTATTTGTGGTGAGGCAGACCATGGACCACACCGATCCCGCCCATCGACCCGACGCCGCGCACGGCCAGCAGCATCCGATCGGCATCTACCTGAAGATCTGGGGCCTGCTGTTCTTACTGAGCACGATGTCGTACATGGTGGATTACTTCCACGTGCAGGGCCTGCTGCGCTGGGCGCTGATCGTCGTGCTCATGATCGCCAAGGCCGGGCTGATCGTGTCGATTTTCATGCACATGATGTGGGAGCGGTTGGCGCTGGTGTACGCCATCCTGATACCGCCCTTGGGCCTGTTGGTGCTGATGGTGCTGATGGCTGCCGAAGCGCATCACACCTTCGGCATGCGGGAACTCTTCTTCCACTGATCCCTGTGCCGACCGTTCCTCAGGCGAGTGCCTGCAACGCACCGCTCTGAATACAAAACGACCCGACAAATGAACTGCACCCCGAAGGTTGGATCAGTGTCCAACTTTGCGGGGGCAGTTCACAAATGCCGGGTCGCTTTTGTTTCCTGGCTCGCTGAAAATCTCGACGAAAAACACCTTCAAATCAGGCGTGCCGCTCACTGAATTCATTGAGCGGCTCAGGCTGCTTGAGCGGATCGAAGTCGGCCCACCGCCCTTGTTGCCAGCGGCCGGTCGCGCGTTCGATCGCCGCGCCTCCCGCATCGCGCAGCACCCGTGCGGCGTCCGACTGGCTGTCCAGCGACACGTGTACGGCAACCAGCACGCCGGAATCACGGGTTTCTTCGTTGCTGGCTTCATGCGTGCGCATCATCGCACCGACCAACGAACCGACATACGCACTCACCCCGGCCGCGATCAGCGACACGATAAGCGGCGCCGAAAACGCCGCGAAGATCCCGACGCCGACCACGGCGCCAACCGCTGCGCCAATCGCGACGCCTATCTCGGCACCCTTCGGCGCCTCCCTCGCGTTTGCGTCGGCGCTGATCTCGCCGCCGGGCCGAAAACGTGCGTGCTGGCCGATCGGATTGACGAAAAACAGTGTGACGTCCTCCTCCACAAAACCGGCATTGAAGAGCCGTTGCACCGCGTCTTCAGCGGCGGGGAATGTCGTAAAGCGTGCTGCGACGATGAGTGACATGTGGCCTCCTTCGATCGTTGACTAGCGGTTGCAGACTATGCCGCCCCACCTCACCCGCGCCGAGACAGAGGTGCATGCGGTGGCACGCGCCGGGACTATGCCGTGGTGCCGCGATCGGGTTACATGCCGTCCGCTCTGAACTGTCCGCTATGTAACACTACTCCTTTGCCGCCGTTCTGGTCGATCGCTTCCGCGCAAACCGAACAGATAGGATTGTGGCCGTTGTCGAAAGCAGCCATTAAGGCGGATTCCAGCGCGGAATGGGCGCCGAAATGATCTTCCAGCGCCTCGGCGGTAATTGCCGCACTCAACCGGCTCGCCGTCGACGTGCGCCGTAAAGCGCACTGGCAGATCGTCGGCCTTGATGAAAGCCTGGGCCTGCGGCAGCAACCGGATCGTGTCGCCGTTCACCTCGCCGCCCGGCAGAACGTCTGCGTCGAAGCCGTCGACGGCGGGCACCGCTACCTCATAGCCATTCCGCCTGTTAGCCATGCGTTTTCTGCTTCAACTTCGATGCGGGGAGCGGGCGCCTGACACCGCATGTTTTCTTCGTTTCCCTAATTAGTCCGCAAAAAAATGCCCACACAGAAGCGCGCGGAAAGTGGACGGTAGCCCCAGCCGGTCCCGGAACGTCTTGCGTTGGGCCGTGTCCATCGCGGCGTAGCGATCGACCCGTTGTTTCGCAGGCATTTGATCCTCCACTGCGAACTAAAAGATTAATTAGCGATCCGCTGACAGGTTTGCCGCGACCAACAACTGACGTGCCTCAAGGGTCTCTTGCACGTACAGTTCATCACGCCACGTCGTCGCCAGAACGAGGATCATCCGTCGGGGTGGCGATAGCCATGCGGAGCTATCAGTCTCGCGATCTGGAGGACTAGAATGAATTATCCGAATCAATCGGGAGAGAAATTGTGGAACTTCACATGGATTCCCATCATTTCACACACGGTCAGCCTGACTGGCGGGCAGCCGTGCTGGCAGGCGTCATCGCCGGCGTTGTGTTCCTGGCGCTAGGGGTTATCCTGATGGCACTGATGACGGGCGCAAGTCTGCTGGAGCCCCCACGCATGGTCGCCGCGATCATGCTGGGACGAGGCGCATTGCAATCGCCGCAAGCATTCTCAATTGGCATCGTGCTCGCGGCCTTTGTGGTGCATTTTGCCCTTGCCATCGTATTCGCGCTTATCCTCGGTCTGATCATGACGTCATTCAACCTTGACTCGAGCATGGGGATGGCTTCACTGGCGGGTGGCGCTTTCGCTGTAGCCGTTTACCTGATTAATTTCTACGGCATGACACAGTTTTTTCCGTGGTTTGCAGAAGCACGCAACTTGGCCAGCCTGTTCGTTCACATCATCTTCGGTATCGTGGCGGCGAACATGTACATGAGACTGGAGCGCAACACATCCCGCGGGGTCAAGGCGGACGCGGGCGGCTCCTCGTAGTCCGGTGCCGTGTTGATCGACCGGTCTCCAGAGCAGAAAAGGCTCGCCGCGCAATAACATGAGCACCTCGTCGAGATAGTCATGGTCGGCCAGATAAGACGAAAGAAAAGCCAAGCCCGCGAACACAAGGAAATGCGGCGCCAAGTTTTCTTGGGCTCCTCGATCAGCTTGAATGCCAGCCGTCCAAACGCTCGACCGGCCTGAAGTCGTGACGCAGATTTTTGAACGTGTGAAACTTACTAAGGCAGATCGGGCGCGCGGCACGAATGGCTCCAGGACGCGGGACTTTCGATCATGTACGCATACTTCAGGCGGTCGTACGGGCATGGCCCTTTCGACGACGAGGGAGATGTGCCGAGCCGCGAGTGGCGCATCAAGCGCAACTGCTCCCTCACGCCGCGGCAGTCGCTCACCGCGACCGTGTTCCTCATGGCGCTCGACCTCGCGATCGGCGTGGCAGCGGCATTCGCATTCGGCGCGTGGCTCACGCTGCCGTTCTCGATGCTTTGCACCGTGGCCGTCGGCATCGCCTTTATCGCCTACTCAAGGCACGCGACAGACGGCGAGGTGCTGACGTTCGCGCCCCCGTTCGTGATCGTCGAAGTACACGAGCGCGGACGCCGCACGACGCATCGGATGAATGCGGCCCGCTTGGCCGTGTCTCTCGACGCCAGCGATGGCGCCGTCTACCTTTGCGACGGCTGGCAGCGTATTCCCGTCGGACGGCAACTGCCTGCCGCCGCCCGCGCGGAATTCGTGCGTCAATTGCGCCGCTTTATCGTGGCCGACTGAAAATTGCGTTCCAGTAGATTCGGTGCGACTGGCAAATCGTGCTTCGAATCTGTCGTATTTCTGAACGTGCGTTTCTGCTTGCAACGAAGTCCCAGCTTTGGCATCCGCCTTTATTGCGACCTCCATCCGCGGCGGGTTGTGATGAAGTCTTAAGGTAGAAGCACCAGCTTGCCTGTGACCTCGCGATGCAGCAACGCGTGCAAGGCATCGACTGCACGCGCCAACGGATAACGCCCGCCAATGAGCGGCGCCAGCTTGCCGGTGGCGACCCAGTCGAGCAACTGGTCGATATTCTCGCGATAGCGCGCGGGCTCGCGGCGGGCGAACTCGCTGCAGAATACGCCGACGATCGCGTAGCCTTTGAGCAGCGGCAGATTGAGCGGAATGCGCGGGATCTCACCCGCCGCGAAGCCGATGACGAGGAAGCGGCCGTTCCACGCGACGCTGCGCAGCGCCGGCTCGGTGCAGTCGCCGCCGACAGGGTCGCACACGACATCCGCGCCGCGACCGTCGGTCAGCGCGCGTACGCGCTCCTTCAGGTCCTCGCGGGCGTAGTTGATGACGCTGTCGGCGCCGCGGCTCCGGCACACGTCGAGCTTTTGGTCAGACGAAGCGGCGGCGATCACTTTGGCGCCGAGCAGCTTGCCGATCTCCACTGCGGCGAGCCCGACGCCACCGGCGGCGCCGAGCACGAGCAGCGTTTCACCGGCCTTGATTTGCGCACGGTCCCTGAGCGCGTGCAGCGCGGTCCCGTACACCGTCAACAACGCCGCCGCGACCACCGGGTCGGTACCCGCAGGCAGCGGGAACGCCGCCGCGCTGTCGACCAGCGCCTCCTGCGCGTAGCCGCCATGCGCGGCGAGTCCAATCACGGCATCACCGGGCCGGAAGTGCGTGACGCCTTCGCCGACTTCCTTGACGAGGCCCGCGAATTCGTTGCCGGGCGCAAACGGGAGTGGAGGCCGGAGCTGATATTTCCCCTGCACGAGCAGCGCGTCCGGAAAATTCACGCCAGCCGCTTTGACGCTGATCACGACCTGCCCCTTGCCGGCCACCGGTGATGGCACGTCCTCGAGCACGAGCCGTTCGACCGGGCCAAATTCCTTGCATAGCATCGCTTTCATGTGATCTCCTATCGAGTGTTCAGGGCAGCGCAAGCAACACTTCGCCTGCCGTCTTGACCTCGCCGAATTGATCGGCGGCCTGGATCTCGACGCGGACCAGCTTTTCGCCGTCGCGTTCTTCCTTTTCCCTGATCGTACCGGTGCACGTGATCACGTTGCCGAGATGCGTGATGCGGACGAAGCGCACATCGAGCCGGCGCAGCGCGGCCTGCGGCACCCAGTGGATGACGAGGCGCCCGAGATACGCCATCGACAGCATCCCGTGGCCGATCACATCGGGCATCCCGGCCTTGCGGGCAGCATCGGTGTCGATGTGGTAGGGAAAGTGATCGCCCGACGCCCCGGCGAACAGCGACAGCGTCGTCCGGTCGAGCGCGGGCAGGGTGAGCGGCGGCAGCGTGTCGCCGACCCTTACGCTGGCAAAGGAAAGCTCAGCCATGGCATTGTTCCTCAATGGCGAACGACGAGAACGTTGCGCATTTCCGCGACCCGCTTCCCCTGCTGGTTGGTGACGACCGATTCCCTGACGACGAACTCGAGCGTACCGTTCTTCCTGTCGTAGATGTCGGTGATCTTCGACTCGACCGTGATCGTGTCGCCGGCGCAGATCGGGCCGTGATACGTGAAATGCTGCTCGCCGTGGAGGGTACGCGTGAGGTCGATACCCAACGCCTTCATTGCGGGCTCCAGCGTGCCGGCATCGAGCTCGGCGGCGTAGATGAACGTCGGTGGCGCTGGCAACGACGGGTATCCGGCGGCCTTCGCCGCGGTCTCGTCGGTGTAGATCGGATCGGTCTCGCCGATCGCCTTCGCGAAAAACCGCAGCCGGCCCTTCTCGATTTCAAGCACCGCTTTCGGCAACTCGGTTCCGATGTATTTCCGGTCGATCATGATTGGTCTAGATTGCCTGGAGGCGACGTGAGCCAACGACGCGTGGTGCGGACGGGGTAGGATTTTTTCTCATAAGTCATTAGTTTAGCGAACGGTTTATGAAACCTTCCCGCTGCTGATTTTCCAACGCTGCGTTAAATGAGACGGACGCGCTTAAGGACGTTGTGTCCCAGTAAGGATTGGGGACGAGAATCCGCCGAGGCGGCGACCTGTTGATGTAGCGAGTGAGTAGAATTGCTGCGCAGCGGACGGACCCCCTGACCACGCTGGCGCCGCGCATGCCCTTTGCGCAGCATGTGAGCGTTGTTGCATGAATCAGATTGAAAGCAGGGGTTCCACATTGTCTCCTGGCCCCGTACACGCCTTGTCCAGAGTGTTGGCTGCTTTGGTTACAGGATAGATGGGGAGTGAATCCCGCCTTTAACATGAGACCGGCATCGTTTGTCACAAAAGCGACGTGCGCCGGCCATGGTGCCTTTTTATCCACGTAAATCAAGGCAACTACAGGAGGGCTTCCCCATTAAGCGCAAGCACCAATCCGGTCTTCTGGTGTTGCGATGTTGCCTTGCCGCGTCATGTGAGAAGGTGAAGGGCTGCTGTGCTACAGACGGTCATGTTGAGCCGACTGCCCTGATGAAAGACACGCGCGAGGGCCTCGTTCGCTGACCGGGAATGAAATCCCTGTGGCGCGGGCCTCGGACCGCTTTGACCGCCGGACGGTCCTGCTGGCCGTCCCGCTGCTATCAGCCCTGTGCAGTCTGATGCTCTTTCTGTTCCACAGCGCCCGGCCGTTTGAGCTGCTCCACGCTGCGCAGTCTGACAGCTCACAGACCGCCCCGCCACGCCCGCTAAGCGCGCTTTCGGCGTTCCGGTTGGCGGACGCTTGATCAGCCCTCGTCGAGCGGCAGACCACAGGGATCTGACCAGATCCGATCTACGGGATTTCCCTATAGTACATTGATTTATATGGATAAAAAATCATCATGATCGGCAGGTGTCGCTTTTGTGACAAACAACGACGATTTCGGGTTACCGGGGTAAGCCACTCTCTGTATATCTTGTAGGCACAGCAGCACATACGATAAACGTGGCCCCGTAGGGGCCAGGAGACACAATGGAAACGCTTGTTTTCATCTGGGACAATCTGGCGGCCATTGCCAGGATGACGCTCGATCATATCGAGATCGTTGGCGTCGGCGTCGGCTTCGCGATCCTCACCGGCGTGCCGCTCGGCATCGCGATCACGATCAACGAACGCGTTGCCAGAATCGTGCTGTACACCGCGTCGATCATCATGACGATTCCGTCGGTGGCGCTGTTCGGCATCATGATTCCGGTGCTGTCTGTGATCGGGCAGGGCATCGGTTTTCTGCCTACGGTCATCGCATTGTTTCTCTACTCGCAACTGCCGATCGTGCGCAACACGTACACCGCGATTACCAATATCGATCCGGCGCTTCGCGAAGCGGCAAGGGGCATGGGCATGACGACCGGCGAGCGGCTGCGCAAGGTCGAACTTCCGATTGCGCTGCCGATCATCATGGCGGGCGTGCGCATGGCGGTGGTCATCAACGTCGGCGTCGCGGCCATTGCGGCGTACATCGGCGCGGGCGGTCTCGGCAAGCTCATCAGCCGCGGCATCTCCCAGTCGGATCCCCGCCAGTTGATCGCCGGGGCGATCCTGGTCAGCGCGCTCGCCATTCTGGCCGACTTCGGGCTCGGCCATGTTCAACGGTTCCTGACGCCCAGGGGACTGCGTACCCCTTCCCGGGCGGCGAACTTCGCGCTGCGGTTCGGTGCGCTGAGGGGCTTTCGCAAACATCCACGGCACGTGCAATGACCATGATCAAGCTATCGAACGTTACGAAGCGCTATGACAGCGCAAGCGCCCCGGTCGTCGACGGGATCAACATGGAAGTGGGCGCGGGTGAAATCTGCGTGCTGCTGGGCCCGTCCGGTTGCGGCAAGACGACCACGCTGAAGATGATCAATCGTCTGGTCCAGCCTACCTCCGGCAAGATCTACCTCGAAGGTAAGGATACCGATGAATTCGACGTGGTGGAGTTGCGCCGTCGCATCGGCTATGTGATCCAGCAGATCGGGCTGTTCCCCAACATGACCGTTGAGGAAAACATCTGCGTGGTGCCGCTGCTACTCGGCTGGGACAAGGCGAAGGCACGTCGGCGGGCGGCGGAACTGCTCGAGATCGTCGCGCTCGATCCGGCCATCTATCTGACGCGCTACCCGAAGGACCTGTCGGGCGGCCAGGCGCAGCGCGTCGGCGTGGCGCGCGCGCTCGCGACCGATCCGGCCGTGATGCTGATGGATGAACCGTTCGGCGCGATCGATCCGATCAACCGTGAGCTGATTCAGGACGAGTTTCTCAGGATCCAGAAGCAGGTCAGGAAGACCATCGTTTTCGTGAGCCACGATATCGACGAGGCCGTGAAGATGGCCGACAGGATCGCGATCTTCCGCGGTGGCCAGCTCGAACAGTTTGATTCACCCGACAACATCCTCGCGCGACCCGCCAATCCGTTCATCGCGGGTTTCGTCGGGGCGGACCGCGCCCTCAAGCGCCTGCGTCTGGTCCGTGCGCGGGATGCGCTGTCGGCATGCGAGTGCTCGGTTCGCGTCGGTGAAAGCGGGGCACGCGCGAGGGCGATGATGGCCGAACACGGCGTCGACCAGATCGTGCTGCTCGACGCGGCCGACAGGCCGCAAGGCTATTTCACGGCAGCACAGCTTCACGCGGTCGAGGGTGCGCTGAGCTCAGCTCACGCTCTGCCTGTCCAGAGCACGGCGAACGCCAGGGATGATCTGCGCGCGGTGGTCTCGTCGATGTTCGCGGGCGGCACATCGTGGCTGCCGACGGTCGACGACGACGGCCGGTTTGTCGGCTATGTCAGCCAGGCGCGTATCGTCGATCTGCTGCGCGTACCGGTTGGGGAGCAGGCATGAAACGCGAACGACACATCGGCGCGACAACGTATGTCGGCGCCGCAATCGTGCTGGTGCTCACGCTGGGGTGTACGGCGGCTCGCGCGGATAACTGGCTGTCCGGCGTCGCCCAGTATCGCAGCGACATCATTTACCAGTCGATCCAGCAGATGACGATGGTCGCCATTGCCGGCGTGCTCGCGATCGTTGTCGCAGTGCCGGTCGGCATCTACATGAGCCGGCCGTCGCAACGGCACGGCTCGGCCGTCGTGATGCAGACGCTGAACGTCGGGCAGGCCATTCCGAAACTCGCCCTGCTGGCGCTGGCAATGAGTGTGCTGGGCATCGGCAGGGTACCGGCGATCTTCGGCCTGTGGGTGGCGACGTTGCTGCCCATCGCCCTGAATACCTATGAGGGGCTGCGAGCCGTGCCGCGCCCGCTGATCGAGGCGGCCACGGGGATGGGGATGACGCCGCTGCAGATTCTCTGGCGCGTCGAATTGCCCAATGCTTTGTACGTCATCTTTGCAGGCATCCGGACCGCGCTGGCGATTACCGTCGGCACCGCGCCGCTCGCCTTCCTGATTGGCGGCGGCGGACTTGGCGAACTGATCTTTACCGGCATCGACCTGAACGATTTCACCATGTTGCTGGCGGGCGCGATACCCACCGCGCTGCTGGCGATTTTAACCGACGCCTTCGTCGGCCAGATGCAGCGCCGGCTCGTCTCGCCCGGCGTCACCCCCTAAAGCTGAACCCCCTGTTGCTTGTATTCACCTGTTGAGGAGACCATGAAAAATTCAATCTTTGCGTGCGCGTTCGCGCTGATCTGTGTCCTGCTTGCCTCGCTGTGGGCGATTCCTTCGCTTGCTGCGACGGTCGTGGTCGGCGGCAAGAACTTCACCGAACAGCAACTGATGGCGGAGATGACATCCCAGCTTCTGGAAGCGAAGGGCTTCACGGTGACCAAGAAGGACGGGATGGGGAGTGCCGTGCTGCGGCAGGCGCAGGAAAACGGTCAGGTCGACGTGTACTGGGAGTACACCGGTACCTCGCTGATTACCTACAACAAGGTCAATGACCGGCTCAGTCCCGAAGACACCTATAAAAAGGTCAAGGAGCTCGACGCAGCGAAGGGTCTCGTGTGGCTCAACCCATCGCGCGCGAACAACACGTATTCGTTCGCGATGAATCAGGACGAAGCGAAAAAGCTCGGCATTTCGACCATCAGCGATCTGGCGAAAGCGATCAAGGCCGGCAAGACACTGACGTTCGCGTGTAATTCCGAATTCTATGCGCGCCCCGATGGCCTGCGTCCGCTGGAGAAAATGTACGGTTTCGAGTTTACGCAGGATGAAGTCAAGCGGATGGACTCGGGTCTCACGTATCAGGCGCTCAAGGACCGTCAGGTCGACATCGCGCTGGTGTTCGCAACCGATGGCCGCGTGCCGGCGTTCAACTTTGTGATCCTGAAAGACGACAAGGGCTACTTCCCCGCCTATGCGCTCACCCCGGTGATCCGGAAGGCGGTGCTCGACGCGAACCCGACGCTGGGACCGATCCTGAATTCACTGTCGGCGAAGCTCGATGCGCCGACGATGGCCCGGCTCAACGCGAGCGTCGACGTGTCGAAGAAGTCTTTCAGTGACGTCGCCCACGAATTCCTGAAACAGTCCGGTCTGATCTGATCTGATCTGAGCTGCCAGCAACACAAGGCAACCCCGCGCCGCACAACGCCTAACAGGATCAACACCATGACATCACAGACTGCTGCGAGCGCCGCCGGGCCCACCCTGATCAAGGTGGCCGCCGCGCAGGTCGAAACTGCATATGGCGATGCGCTGGCCAATGTCGCCAAACATCTTGCGCATATTGACGACGCGCGCACGCGCGGTGTGCGTTTCCTGGTGTTTCCGGAGCTCTCGCTCCATGGCCACAGCGCCGGCAAGGAGGCGTTACGCCTCGCGATGAGGCGGGATGACCCGGCGATCCGCGAACTCGCCGAGGCAAGCGGTGGTATGCACACGGTGTTCGGTTTTATCGAGGAAGCGCCTGCCGGGCAGTTCTACAACAGCACCGCGACGGTGACGGACGGCAGGCTGATCCACGTCCATCGAAAGGCAATGCTCGCCACATACGGCAAGCTGAGAGAGGGGCTGTACTTCGCGGCGGGTCCGGCGCCGAAGAGCTTCGCGTTAGACGAACGCTGGCACGTTGCGACGCCGATCTGCGCGGACCTGTGGAATCCGGCCCTTGTGCATGAGCTCGCCTGTGATGGCGTTACGCTGCTTGCTGCATCGATCAGTTCGGCGCGCGAAGCGGTCGGGGAGGGCTTCGACAATCCTGCCGGCTGGGATGTCAATCTGCGCTTTCATGCACTCACGTACGGCGTCGGCATCGTGATGGCGAACCGCATCGGCACCGAAGGGATGATGAGTTTCTGGGGGGGATCGCGAATCCTCGATCCGTTCGGCAAGACGGTAGCGCAGGGTCCGGAGGCAGAAGAATGCCTCGTCGTCGGCGAGCTCGACTACGAAGCGGTCCGTCGTGCGCGTTTCCTGCTGCCCACGGTGCGCGACGCCAGGGCGTTTGCCTCGCGCGAGCGTGCGGGAACGCGTGACTTCAACTTCCAACCGGCCTGAGGTACGACGATGCAGGATTTTCTTCTTGACGACGCCGACCGGGCGTTTCGTGTAGAAGTGCGCGACTTCCTTCGACGTGAACTGGCGCCGCGGGTCACCGACATCGAGGACCGTCAGGACTGGTCGGCCGTGAAGCACGTCGTCCGCTCGCTGGGCGAGGCCGGCTATCTGCGGCTGATGTTTCCCGATCTGTATCGGGGCACGCTGACGAATCCTGGGCTCACCCATGCCACGATCCTTTCCGAGGAAGCCGCGTACCTCAATTACGCGTTTGAAACCACCATTGCGACCGCGCTGAGTTGCGCCTATCCGCTGCACCGTCATGCCAGCGAGCGGCTGCGTGACACTTATCTCGCACCGATTCTGGATGGGACCGCGATCGGTGCGATCTGCGTGACCGAACCCAACGTCGGCAGCGATTCCGCAGGCATGGAAACGCGGATCGATTTTGACGCAAAGACCAACGAGTGGGTCATGAACGGCTTCAAGCGATATATCTCCAACGCGTCGGTAGCCGACGTCTACATCGTCTATGGCATCGCGGCCGGCACAGATCCGTCCCAGGCCGGCATGACGGCCGTCGCGGTGCCTGGCACCGCACCCGGCATCCGGTTTCCGCGCAATTACACGTTCATGGGTCGGCGCGGCTGCATCGTGGGTGAGGTCGAATTCAACGACTGCCGTGTGCCGGCTGATCACCTGCTCGGTGAGCAGGGCGGCGGCTTTCGCATCATGCGCGGCATGTTCAATTTCGAGCGGGCCATTCTGGGCGGTTCGGGTCTGGGCGTCGCGCGCAGCGCGTTTGATATTGCCACGGCGCATGCGCAGCAGCGTCAATCGTTCGGGCAGGCCCTCGGCTGCAAGCAGCTTATCTGGGACAAGATCGCGCAGATGAGCTGGCGGATCGACGCAGCGGAACTGCTCACCTACCGGGCGACAAAGATGTACGACGCGGGGGCCGATGGCAAGGCGCTGATGAAGGAGGCCGCCATGGCCAAACTGGTAGCGACCGAAACCGCGAATTACTGCGCGAACGAAACGGTGCAGATCCTCGGCGGCGACGGGATCACCAAGGAGTTCGGACGCGCCGAGCAACTGTATCGCGATGCCCGCGCGCTCACGATCGTCGGCGGCACATCCGAGATCGCCAAATACCTGATCGCAGGTCGCGACCTTCCGGACATCCGGATCAATCTCTAGATAGCTTCACACCGTCCCATGCTCACGATCACGTCCCTCTTCGAAAACACGGTCGCAAAATATCCCGACCGCCTCGCACTCGTTTGCGGCGACACTACGTTCACCTATGCGGCATGGAACCACCGTGTCAGATGCTTCGCGCAGGCGCTGTTCAACCTCGGTGTCCGGCAGATGGATCGCGTGGCGATCCTGCAGAAAACCTCCGATGCGACGCCAACGGCGTATATGGCGTGCCAGCTGCTCGGCGCGATTGCTGTGCCGATGAACTACCGGCTCTCGGCCAACGAAGCGGCGTTCATCCTGCGGGACGCCGGTGCGCGCGCCGTCATCTACGACGATTCGATGCTGCCGGTCATCGGCAAGATCGAGCTGGCGTTGCCGGACCTGCGCACCTTCGTCTGTGTTTGCGGCGAATCACCCGACGTGTCGGGCCTGCCCGCGCATCACCATTCCTTCGACGCGCTGATCGACGGCATTGAGGCGCTCGATGCGCCGCTGCCTCAACTGAAACCAGACGACATCTCCGCGCTCGTCTACACGTCCGGCACCACCGGCCGGCCGAAGGGCGCGATCCACACGCACGGCAACGACGTGGCGATCGCGACCAACTGCGTGATGGAATACAGCCTGACGAGCACTGACGCCGCGTTGCATATCGCGCCGCTTTACCACGTTGGCGGCATGCAGGCCTATTTCGTGCCCCACATGATGGTGGGCGCGGCGAACGTGATCCTGCCGCGCTATGAGCCGCTGGCCACGCTCGAAGCGATTGCCCGGCATCGCATCACGACGCTGTTCGCGGTGCCCACGCAGATCCAGGACATGTTGTTCCACCCGGATTTCGCGTCGGTCGACGTCAGCAGTCTGCGCATGATCACGACGGGCGGAGCGGCGATCCCGGCCGCCACCATGCAGCGCGTGATCGACGCGTTCTGCCCGAATGTCTTCAACGGCTACGGGATGACCGAAGCGAGCCTGACGTTGCTGCTGCATCCGCGCGATGCGCTGGCCTATCTCGGCTCCTGTGGCAAGCCGACGCTGATCAGCACCTGCCGGGTGGTGACGAACGATCCGGAGCGGGCGGTGACGCCGGTCGAAATCGTGCCCGCGGGCGAAGTGGGCCAGCTCATCGTGAAGGGTCCGCAACTGGCCGGCAGCTACTGGAACAATCCGGTCGAAACGGACAGGAAGTTCAAGGGCGGCTGGCTGTATACCGGAGATCTCTTCAGTGTCGACGAAGCCGGGTATTTTCACTTCCACGGCCGGGCCGACGACATGATCGTGTCAGGCGGCGAAAACATCTATCCGCGGGAAGTCGAGGAAGTCCTGTATCACTGCCCCGGCGTGCAGGAGGCAGCGGTTATCGGCGTACCTGACCCGAAGTGGGGGCAGGCGGTTACCGCGTTCGTGGTGCGCAGCGATGCCGCGCTCACTGAAGAGGACGTCGTCGCGTTCTGCAAGGCGAGCGACGACCTCGCGCCGTACAAGCGCCCGAAAAAAGTGTTCTTCATTGACCAGCTACCGCTCAATCCGAGCGGCAAGGTGTTGCGGCACGAATTGGCCGGAGCGGTCTATCAAAAACTGGTGATAGGAGCCTGATCATGAGCGACGCAGTACTGTATGAGCAGGACGAGCATGTCGTAACGCTGACCCTCAACCGGCCGGCCACGCGCAATGCGTTGACGGAGATGGACGTCGTCGATGCCCTGGTGACGAGTCTGGAGCGCGCGCAGGCGGACACCGCCGTGCGCGCGATCGTGCTGACCGGCGCGGGGCCAGCCTTTTCGTCGGGTGGCAACATCAAGCACATGCGCGACGACGTCGGCACGTTTGCGGGCAACTCGGCGCAGATCCGCGAGAACTACCGGCGCGGCATCCAGCGCATTCCCAAGGCCTTTCATGAGCTGGATGTGCCGTGCATCGCGGCCGTGAACGGTCCGGCGCATGGCGCCGGCTGCGACCTGACACTGATGTGCGATATCCGCATCGCCGCGGCCAGCGCGGTGTTCGCGGAAAGCTTCGCCAAAGTCGGGATCATTCCAGGCGACGGCGGGGCCTGGCTGCTGCCCCGCGCGATCGGGCTTTCGCGAGCCAGTGAAATGATCTTTACCGGCACGCCGATCGATGCGCAGCGCGCCCACGAATGGGGGCTGGTGTCCCGGGTCGTGCCCGACGAGGAATTGATGGATGCCGCGCTCGCGCTCGCGCGGGCGATCGCCAGCAATCCGCCTGGCGTTTTGCGGATGTCCAAGCGGCTCATCCGGGAAGGGCAGCGGATGGACCTGCCCAGCCTGCTGGAATTATCGGCCGCGTTTCAGGGCATTGCGCATCGCACTACAGACCATCGCGAAGCGCTCGCGGCGACTTTTCAGAAACGCCCCCCGATTTTTACTGGAGACTGACTGATGGGCACCCCGGCTATTCCGTTCATCCATCATCTGACGTTCGGCGACTTGCCTGGCACCGTCGTCGAACAGGGCAGGTTGTGTCTGCTTGACCTGCTGGGCGTTGCGCTGGCGGGCCGGCAGACCGCGTTATCGCGCATCGCGTGCGATCACGCGGTCGAATTCTTCGCGGCTGGCAGGCGGCGCTCGCGCATTCTCTTCGACGGCCGCATAGCCAGCCCGATCGGCGCAGGCCTCGCGGGCGCGATGACCATCGATAGCTGCGACGGCCACGACGGCCATGCGGAAACGAAGGGTCACGTGGGCGTGACCGTGCTTCCGGCGCTGCTTGCGCTCGCAGAGCAACGTCCCGACATGAGCGGCCGTGAATTCCTCACGTCGCTCGTGCTGGGTTACGAGATCGGCACGCGTGCAGGCATTGCCCTGCATGCCAGCGCCTGCGACTATCACACGTCGGGAGCGTGGAACGCGCTGGCCGCAGCGTCGCTCGTCGCGCGCCTGCTGCCGCTCGATGCGCAGCAGACGCGCGAGGCGCTCGGCATTGCCGAATACCACGGACCGCGCAGCCAGATGATGCGGTGCATCGACCATCCGACGATGGTGAAGGACGGTTCGGGATGGGGGTGCATGGCGGGCTTAAGCGCCGGCTTTCTGGCAAAGCAGGGGTTCACCGGGGCACCGGCGATTACCGTCGAGCAGCCTGAAGCACAGGCGTACTGGGGTGATCTCGGCGAGCGCTGGCGCATCATGGAACAGTATTTCAAGCCGCAACCGGTATGTCGCTGGGCGCACCCGGCCATCGATGCGGCGCAGGCACTCAAACAGCGGCACGGTTTCGCGAGCGAACAGATCCGCTCGGTGCGCGTCGCAACATTCCATCATGCAACGCGCCTCGCCCATGCGCAGCCGGCGACGACGGAGGAGGCGCAGTACAGCCTGCTTTTTTCCGTGGCCGTTGCGCTGAAGCACGGCATGGTCAATTTCGACGCGATCCAGGGCGACGGTCTCACAGACGCCGAAGTGCTGCGCCTCAGCCACGTGATACGTACGGAGGAACAGGCCGAATTTACCGCGCGCTTTCCGAATGAACGGATGGCTGAGGTGAGTGTGGAACTGAACGACGGCCGCCGCTTTGAGTCCGGTCCGACCCAGGCGCTGGGTGATCCGGACCTGCCGTTCGGCGCCACCGCGATCCGGCAGAAGTTCGGCCGCTTTGCAGAGGGCACGTGCGGCGAGCGGCTGGCGAAGGAACTGGCGGCCCGCGTCGACGAACTGGGCTCGGAAGACACCCCGATCGCGCCATTCCTCGACCTGGTGCTTGGCGAAATCCGGGTCTAACTGCAAGGTCAACCAGCACGTCCCTTCGAGACTTCGACGAAGGGGCCGTCATATGTACCTGCCCGAATACTGGCGACCTCACCCGTCATCGATCCACACGCCCTCATGGACCCATCAGAAAACACTAAAGGCAACCCGACGACCCAGCAGGTGGGCTTCTTCCTCGTTCCGCATTTCTCGATGATGGCGCTGAGTTCGGCCACCGAGCCGCTGCGCGCGGCCAACAGGCTGGCTGGCAAGCCTCTCTATAGCTGGCATCTCATCAGTGCTGACGGCGAACCGGTGTCCTCGAGTTCCGGCTTTGCATTACTGCCCGGGTTCGCGATGACCTCGGCACCCGAATTCAGTCATCTCTTTGTGGTGGCAAGCATCGGCGTGGAGAATTATCGCAATGAGCAGACTTTCGAGTTTCTGAGGCGGTATGCCGCGACAGGTCGGCCTGTGGGAGGCATCAGTCTCGGCACACTGATCCTTGCGCGGGCCGGGCTGCTCGAGCGGCGGCGCTGCACGATCCACTGGGAGGCCTTGAGGGCGCTTGCCGACGAATTTCCATCCATCGAAGTGACCCGCGAGCTCTATTGCATCGACGGCGATCGCCTGACCTGTGCGGGAGGTACCGCCGCGATTGACCTGATGCTTGACCTGATTGCTCGTCAGCATGGTCATCAACTAGCGGCCGAAGTTGCCGACCAGTTTATCCATACGCGAATGCGGGCATCCCAGGAAAGCCAGAAAATGGCGATCCAGTGGCGCTACGGTATTGAGGACCGGCGCGTTGTCAACGCCATTACGCTGATGGAACAGAACATCGAACGTCCTATTCCGATGAAGACCATCGCATCACTGGTCGGAATTTCGCCTCGCCAGTTCGAAAGGATGTGGCTCAAGCACTTCAACGTACGCCCGTCACAGTTCTATCTTGAGTTGCGGCTGAAGGCGGCGCAGAAGCTGCTCCATGAATCGACGTACTCGCTGCTCGACGTCGCGATGCGCTGCGGGTTCACCGGTGCCTCCCATCTTGGCCGTTGCTACCGGAAGTTTTTTGATCGCACACCGGGCAGGGAACGCAACGCAAAAGACGCGCTGTAACGTCGGCTGCCGCGCATGGGCGGCATGCAGTGTCTCTAACTTGAGCAACAAGGAAATGGAATGGATCTGCGGGATGACCTTGCCTATCGCGCGGGAAGTTGCGCGTGATGGCATCCGCGTCATGACCATCGCACCGGGCATCTTCGAGACACCCATCTACCCGGAATGCCCCGGGCGGTGCAGAAAGCGTTAGAGACAGTCCGTGCCGTTTCCCGCGCGACCTGGACGGGCCAACGAGTTCGCAGCGCTCGTCGCACACGTTTGCGAGAACGTCATGCTCAACGGCGAGGTGATTCGTCTTGATGGCGCGTTGCGGATGGCGGCGAAATAGCGGTACGCGCTGGGTGCGCATGCCCATTGGATTGAAGGAAGGCGTCGGGTCCGTACATGCACGGAAAGGACGACTACCTCAAGATAAATCCTCGATGACTGGACTGTTGATCCTTGCGCTGTCGTTCGCGTTTTTCAGCGTGTATGTGGCCTGCGTCTACCCACTATCAGTCACGAAGTCGAGCCGTCTGGCTATGCTGCCGCTTCGAGGCGGCGGTGTGTCACTTTGGATGACCTTCTCGAAGCAGATCGAGCGAGCTAGCTGGAGTCACGATACGGCACCATTCGAGGACCACTGACCAAAATGGCTGTTCCTCTAGGCCCTGTTCCTGGGCAAACTGCAGTATGGCATCCAACTGTTGGCCAGAGCATCGAAAGGCTTCACGCAAGGCGAGGGAGGCGGTTCGCGTAGGCATGGCAATCCTTTATTTATGGCTTCACACGGCGGCGAGTTGTGCTGGCGGGCTAAATTCTTTCCGCGTGCAAACGATTACGCCATGCGATCATTGAAGCGACTGCGTGACACCGAACATATTTAGACAGACATTCGGCAGCGCGAAGTGTCCGTTTCATGATCGGCGACAGAGTAGCGGCTGCGCGTGCTGGTGACTCGGTTGGCTAATGGCAGTCAGTGAGCAGCTGTAGCGAAGCGTATGAATCACCTCTGGTTAGACGTGTCGTCATGAAGGGCGACCCATTATGTGCACTCGTGTCGACTCGAGGTGTCAAGCACCAAAGACGGCTCTGATTTCGTCATCGAAGAGGGAACGTTCGATGCCGCTGGCGTCGAAGTCTTCATGTAAAGGGCGTGGTTCAAACCCGCGTTACACACGAGGGCTCCGTCAAGTTGTCGGGCGTAGACTACCTGTATAGCTCAAGAGTAGTTATCCTTATCAGATAAATTTCTCGACTGCGCCAGTAACAGTCCAACCATGCCATGTCGCGAAGCGTTCTTTGAGTACGGCACGATGACGTGCCGCGTTCATTTGATGTCTGGGCAACGCGAAATGCTGCCGGATTGTAAGCGGCTCACGACGCGCGGGCTCGATTTCGCACACGCGCGTGAGGCATGATGATGACATGGATAGTTACGGGTAGATCGGGTGAGATCATGTCCATGGTCGTCGATCATGGACATGATCTATCTGGATTGGTCGCGTCAGGCATCAGGAGGCAGTGGGCTGGTCTGTTTGCGGAGCTTGTCGGCTACGCGCCAGGGCAGGAGTTCGTCGATGCGATTGATTTTATGGTCAGCTATGTGGGCCAGTACAAAGTCCGTGTAAACACGCGGATTGATGCCGTTCAACTTGCAGGTGCCAATCAGCGAACACATCGCGGCGGCACGTTCGCCACCCGAGTCAGCGCCGGCGAACAGATAGTTGCCGATTCCATCACAAGATATTGTGGTCGCTCTGGGATGAAAATCCTTATTGCGGGGCACGGTACGGCAGTACGGATGCTGGAATCAATAAATTCAACCGTCAGTTGGCGCTCCATCCAAACCTATGTCGCTGGCGAGGTGAGCCTTCCAGGAAAGGCTGATACGAAGACACGAGCCCATAAATCGGGCCATTCCCCAACCGGAGTGCGTTGGTAGCGAGGGGGTTATCGCGCGCCCGTTCCGTAGGCCCATCGATCGAGTAGCGCTATCTATGTGCTGGCCAACCCGTTCGGCGGCATCAAGGTTTGCGGTGCCGGTCAAGCCACGCCCTTTGGCATCGTCCGCGCGTTGACAGAATGCAGGTGGGAATGTCATGCGCCTGCCGCGAACCGCTCGAGCATTCGGGCAGTTTGGGGGAGCCGGCTGCGCAGCGGCTCTGCTTCCTGCTGGATTTCGGACACGCAACGGGGTGCCTGCTCACAAGCTCTCATGCACCAGCCAACGGGTGACCGGTGGCTGCGAATGACGCCGGTGGCAACGGTCGCAGCGTGTCGTCGCTTGGGACTACCTTTTCCGGCAGCCATCCGCCACGCGGAATCGCCGGGCAACGCAGTATCCGTCACGCCATGCGCCATCACACTGGCCGGGATGCATCGAGATCCAACATCTGCTACCCAACGTCGGTCCATTCTGGCCAACCACGGTTGATCGCCGCATTTTTGACTGGGCGTGACGGCTCCCCACGCAGTTGGGCCGCCAATCAGCAAGATGCGACCGCTCCAGACTTCCTCGGCAGCGACGCATTGGCGAAAAAAGCGGAAACGGTGCGCCACGGCGCCGTTTCAAACAGCCCGTTAGTGGCCGTGCGAAGCTCCCTCTACTGCCACCAGCCGGGGGCAGCTCAATCGGGAGTTTTTACAATGCTAGACAAGAACCAAACCGCGAACGCCGACGATACTCACGGGGCATTTTCCATTCCGGCAACCACGGACTACGATACTGACAGAATGTCGCGGCGCAAAGCCGAAGCGCGCCTGCCATTCACGGTACGTGTAGTCGATAACGATGAAGCGCTATTACGCGCACTCAGGATGCGGCAGGCGGCCTATCATCGACACGTGCCGGAGTTCGCACGAACGATGGATCGGGAAGAGCCGTATGACCGCGATCCGGGTGGACTCGTGCTACTCGCCGAGTCCAAGCTCGACCGCAGTCCGGTCGGGACGATGAGGATCCAGAGCAACTGTTTCCGCCCCCTCGCACTCGAGCAGTCTCTGGAACTGCCGGACTGGCTGTCCGGCCGACTTGTCGGCGCCACGCGACTTGGCGTGGAGGCCGGCGAGCCAGGCCGGATGGTCAAATTGGGGCTCTTCAAGGCGCTGTATCTATACTGCGTACGTGAGCAGATCGACTGGATGGCCATCGCAGCCCGGACGCCACTTGACCGGCAATACGCAGCGCTGCTTTTTCGCGACGTTTATGGCGACAAAGAGTTTATTCCCCTTGCCCACGCAACCAACATCCCGCACCGTATCATGGCGTTTGACGTCGGCACCACCGAGCGGCGGTGGCGTGAGGCGCGGCACCCGCTCTACGAGTTCATGCTGGTAACGCATCATCAGGACATCGACCTGAGCGCTGCGCCTTCTCTAAACTGGGTCAGAAGCGCGAGTTCCTTCGGGGATACGACGAGCTCGTCTGGCTCGCTGCAGAACAGCGCAGATGCTCTGCCCGTCTAGGCTGCCTGCCTTGATTGACCGCGCCGTGCTTCGGTAGTCGATACACGAGACAGCCTCATGTTAAGTGTTGATTTGCCGTAAAACGATGAAGAAGCATCGTCAGCGCGTTTCTGGTGCTGACGATGCTTAACGAAGCCCCGCCGCCCGAACCCACGACTTCACTGGCGGGAAAGATGACAAAGCTCCACCTTGACGGGCAGGTTTGCATGGAATGGTTTGAAGCCAAGCGGTATCGGACCTGGAGCCGTTCCGGCCTGACGATTAACGCATTCTCGCAGCTATTTTCCTACTATGCAGTGCCGGTTGCCATCGGCATTCTGTCGCTGCTCGTGTCGCTGTACCCAGCTGCCGCGCCGGAGCCCGAGAGCGGTACACCGCTGTGGATGCACGTACTCAGCGATCCGGACGGCCACCTCGGCGTGGACGGCGCCGCCGCCGCGCTTCCCTCTCAGCCTTTGCAGACACGCTACGACACGCATCTTAGCGAGACGCCGATCTGGTTTGATATCCACACGTCTCGGTCGGAGAGGGCGAACGCGACGACGACACTGTTCCCGTCCCGCCATATCCAGCAGATCGCCTGTTTCGATGCAAGGACGCGGGTACCGATCGGCAGCGTATCAAGGAACCAGGCGTCATCCGGCGAGATGACCCTCTCAGGCAGCGGAATTGCGCTCATCTCCGAGCGGCCAGGCGGCGTGATCTGCCGGGCCATCTTCAGCGGACCCGCGGTGCTAAGCGCGTCTCAGCAGTCAACGGACGAGCTAAAACGAAGAAACGACACGTTCTATCGGCGTTCCGGCTTGCTAGAGGGCGGGCTGGTGACGCTGGCCGCCTTCGTGTTGATTACGGCGGTCGTTAATCGTGACTGGGTCTATGTGCTTTTCGCCGCGTGGCTCTTCGGTAATTTGCGGCTCGGTGCGATCTCGATGGGATGGGACGATCGTTGGCTCGGCTATCCCATACCCTTTGGCTGGATTTCGCTAATCCGCAAGATCACCGTGCCGGTCTATTACATTTTGACCTGCACACTATTTCAAAATCTTTTCAGGAACGATCTCTCCCGCGTGGGATATCGACGCCTCTTCCAAACGGTGCTTGCCTTGGGTCCGGTCCTGCTTCTGGCATCGATCCTGTTGCCGGTGCCCCTTTATCTTCCTGTGATGTGGGGAATAGCCAGTTGCGCGATCGCGGTGCTGATTTTTATGCTCGCGCGCCTGCTGGTGCTCGCCCCGTCGAGAACGGCGCTCTGGTACAGCGCGGCATTGGGTGTAGCGCTGCTCGCGAGTCTCTCCGAGGTCGCCTCCGCAGCCTTCAAAACGCATTTCTTCTTTCCGGCGCTCAACAGCGTAACCGCAGCGCTAGTGTCCAGCCTGATGGCCGCGTTGGCGATCGCCGAGCAGATCCGCGCCGAGCGGGCCGAGAGATTGCGGGTGCAGGCCGAATTGCGTCATGCCTATGAAGCCACACCGGTCGGTCTTTTTACGCTTGCCTCGGACGGTAGCTTCGTACGGTGGAACACAGCACTCGAAACCATGCTGGACATGAAAGGCGGCACAACAGGCCGCCACTGGGACGATTATTTCGCCGCCGACAGCTGGCAACTGATCTATAGCCACGCATTGAATAGCGACTCGGCTGAAGTCGAATTGTCGCGCGAGAGAAGTGACTGCGTCGCAGATACCGCGGCCACACCCGGCATCGGCCTGCCGACGTATGAAGGCGTGATCGCCGCCCCCAGATCTGGCGGCGACAAACGGAGACATTATCTTGTCAGGGCCGCTTACGCCGGCTCGCAACTGGAAGGTTCCATTCAGGATGTCACTGAGCGGCAACAGGCGATACGCACTTTGAGCTTTCTGGCGGATCACGATCCGCTAACCGGCGCGCTGAACAGGCGCGGTATCGATAAACAAATCGGCCACACGGAAAATTCGTCTGCATACCCAGCGGCATCGCTCATCATCGCCTACCTGGATCTCGACCGGTTCAAGCTGATCAACGATTTGTTCGGCCATCACATTGGCGACGAGGTATTGAAGCAGGTCTGCCTGCGGATCGAATCGCAGTTGCGTCCGAGCGACCGCGTGTGCCGCATCGGCGGCGACGAATTCGTCATTCTTTTCCGGAAATCCTCGATCGAGCAGGCCGCGTCGATTTCGCAGTCGATCATCGATGCGATTGATCGCGAGCCCTACCAGATCGGTCGGCGGGCCTTTCATGTCCGTGCATCGCTTGGACTGATCGAGTCTCCGCCGGGGCTCAGCGCGGAGGATGCGATCTCCACCGCTGATGCAGCCTGCCGGGAAGCCAAACTCAACGGTAGTGGGCGGGTCGTCGTCTATACGCGCGATGCAGCGATGTTTGTCGAACGCGCACGCGATCTGAATCTGATCGAGCGCTTCAACGGCGAGTTGCCGCTTGCCGGGCTGTTCCTCGAAATGCAGCCAATCATGTCGCTGAAGACGCCTTACGACGCGCTCGATTTCGAGGTGCTGCTTCGCATGCGCGCGCCGGACGGGACGATCATCCCCCCGTCAAAGGCCATCGCAGCAGCGGAGGCCAACGGCACCATTTCCGCGCTCGATAAGTGGGTAATGGAAACAACCCTGGAGTGGATTGACCAGCATCGCACGATGCTTTCGCATACCCGCTTCATTTCCATCAACGTGAGCGGCGCGTCGTTGAATGATGAACACTTCGTTGCGGAGATTGGCGAATTGTTCCATCGGTACCGGGCTGCTGTTCCCCTCCTGTGCATTGAAATCACTGAAGGTGTGGCGTTGCACGATCTCGACAACACCAGGCGCCTCGTCGACAACTTGCAGCGGCTCGGCGCAAAGGTCGCGCTCGATGATTTCGGCGCCGGCTACACGTCGTTCCCCTACCTGAGGGACCTACCTGCGGACGCGCTGAAAATCGACGGTGGGTTCGTGCGGAATATGCAGGAGCTTTCCGCTAACGCCGCGATCGTCGAAGCCATCATCGGGCTTGCGCGCAACCTTGGCATGCAAAGCATCGCAGAGTGGGTAGAAGACGCCCAAACCCTGGAGATCCTGCAGGCGATGCGGGTGGATTACGTGCAGGGCTTTGCCATCGCACGCCCCCAGTCGCCGGACGTGATCTTGGGGGCAACTTCGGCAGCCGACTTCATCACGGATCCAGAGGTTCTTGCCCTGATTGGTCCGCGAATCATCTCTCCCTCCTGCGATGGAACTTCACCGCAAGCCCTGCACTAACCCGCTGTGCACTGCAAAGAGTGAGGGTCGCGTCGTCAGTTTCGACAAGGCGCTACGCCGGACAAAAGATCTCTTCTTCGAGTTCGGCGTGTATTTCCACCGCTGTGCAGACCGGATTCGCTATCGATCGTTTGCGCCAGACGGATAAGTCTGCGTGATACCCGAATTTGCATGTGATTTTCAAGCCGCACGGGTGTATACCTCATTGCCACAATTTTTTTCCCGTGGAACACTGCGTCTCATCTGCTGTGTCAGACACTAATCCGATATATCAGACAATCGAGTATTGACGGGGTGTCAGTTTCGCCTCTCATCGCTCAAGAACGCTGCGAACGCCACGCCGATCGCTGTTTTTTCCACGCACCGACTCCTCACTTCAGATCGGGACCCAAAAAAATGAGACTTGTCACAGAAAGCGCAAAATTCGCTGGTTTGTTCGCGGTGACCGCTCTGCTGGTGTTTGCCGGCTGCACAAAGATTGCCACGCCCGATCAGGGCGGCGCGGCCAATTCGACGCTGAAGCAGGTCCTGCAGCGCGGGACGCTGCGAGTTGGCGATTGCCTGACCTTTGCACCGTTCGGCTTTTACAACAAGGCCGGCCAGCCTGACGGCTACGACGTCGATCTGGCGAAAGAACTGGCGAAGCAAATGGGCGTCAAGCTCGAAGTCGTGAATACGACGAGCGCCAATCGCATTCCGAACCTCCAGACCAGCAAGGTTGATGTGGTGTTCTGCAACTTCACCCGCAACCTCGAGCGTGCGAAGGAAATCGCGTTCACGAATCCGTACGTGGTAGCAAGCGAGGCGCTGCTCGTGAAGAAGAGCAGCGGCATCAATTCCATCAAGGACATGTCGAACCGTACGATTGCCACCGTCAAGGGTTCCACGAACGGCGATGAAGTGCGCTCGCTGAATATGCAGGTCAAGATTCAGGAATTCGACAGCTCGGAGGCAGCAATCCTCGCCGTCAGGCAGGGCCAGGCCGACGCGATGATCGAGGACAACAACTTCCTCGCCTATCAGGCATCGCTCGATCCGGATCTGACCGTGACCAACGAAGCGCTGGTTCCTCTCGAATACAACGCGTTTGGCGTGAAGGCGGGAGATCAGGTCTGGCTCGACTACCTGAACCTGTTCCTGTTCCAGGTCAACGCGTCGAAGATGAACGCGCAGCTCTACAAGAAGTGGTTCGGCGCAGACCCGCGCTTCCCGCTGAATCCACAGTATTGAATCCGCGCCTGCTCTGCGTCGGTTGAGAGACGGAGGAACCATGAGCTATGAATGGCTGACCCTTGCGGGCTACTGGAATGATTTCGTTCACGCGGCGTGGCTGACACTCCAGATCACGCTGCTGGCTTTCATCCTTGCGATGCTGCTCGGCTTGTTGACCGCACTCGCAAGCGCGTCGCGCGTCGCAGTGCTGCGCGCCATTGCGAGTGTCTATATCGAAGCGATCCGCAATACGCCGGTGCTGCTGCAGATCTTCATCGTGTTCTTCGGCTTGCCATCGCTCGGCATCACACTCAACGCCTACACGGCAGGCGTCATTGCGTTAGGGGTGAACGTCGGCGCATACCTGGCCGAGGTATTTCGAGCAGGTATCCAGTCCGTGTCGCGCAGTCAGCTGGAAGCGGCGTCGATCCTTGGCCTCTCGCGCTCGCAGATCTTCGTGGAGGTCGTTCTGCCGCAGGCCGCGCGCGCCGTCTATCCGGCGATCGTCAACAATCTGATTCAGCTGCTGCTCGGCACATCGCTTTTGTCAGCGATCGCGCTACCGGAGCTGAGCGGAACAGCGACGGTGATCAATGCACGCACCCTGCTCTATATCCAGACCTTCACGATCACGCTGATCATCTATCTGGTGTTGAGCAACTTCCTGTCGTGGGGGGCGGCCCAGATCGGCGTGCGCGTTTTTCATCCGCCGCTGGTCATGAAGAAACGTACGCGCCGTTCGTTCCTCATCGCGCGGCAGGCCGATCGTACCTGAGCGCCCAAACCGGAGATCGAAAATGTCAAGCGAATTGCTAATGACGAGCCTCGCGATCCTGATTCAGGGGCTGCTGGCGACTCTGCTTCTGTCTGCGGCATCAATTGTCGGCGGAACGCTGATCGGGCTGCTGGCAGCCGTGTTGCGCTCATTCGGGCCATGGGGTACGCCGCAGGTTGCGAGACTCTATACCGAACTGTTTCGCGGCACGCCTGTGCTGATCACGCTGATGTTCATCTATTTCGGCGTATCGTACTTCGGCTATGCGATCGATGTGTTCGCTGCCGGTGTGGTGGGCTTGAGCGTCTATCAAGGCGCCTACATTGCCGAGGTGTTCCGTTCCGGCATCGAAGCTGTTCCGAAAGGACAGTGGGAGGTGTCGCAGATCCTCGGGCTCAACAAGACCCAGGCTTTCTTTTCGGTGGTTCTGCCGCAGACTGGAAAGATCGTGATGCCGCCACTCATCGGCCAGTATCTGTCGCTCATCAAGGACACGTCGATCGTCAGCATGATCGGCATGTCGGAATTGATGCACGGGGGCCAGGCCATCGTCGACCGGGTTGGAAAACCGGTGGAAATTTATGGACTCGTTGCCGTGCTGTATTTCATCGTGTGCTTTCCACTGTCGCAGTGGGTGCGCCACCATGATCGAAGAAGGAGCCTGTTGTCATGACCGTTGCCACCACTACCACGCCGCCCAGACCCATCATCAACCTCGCCGGCGTCAGTAAGTCCTTTGGCGCCACGCAGGTGCTGAAAGAGATCAACCTCGATGTGCGGCCTGGCGAAGTGCTCGTGCTGATCGGGGCATCCGGTTCTGGAAAGAGCACGGTGCTGCGCATCATGAGTGGCCTGGAAACGGCCGATTCGGGCGAGGTCTGGGTCAACGAAGTGCCCCTACATGACGCGCGACGGGCAAGAGAAATCCGCGGGCACGTCGGCATGGTGTTTCAGCAATTCAACCTGTTTCCGCATAAGACCGCGCTTGGCAACGTCACGCTCGCGCTGATCAAGGCGCGCAAGATGAGTCCGGCGGATGCGCGCAAGCGGGCGATGGATGCGCTCGATCGCGTGGGTCTCGCCGACCGCGCCGAGCACTATCCAAGCCAGCTCTCAGGCGGCCAGCAGCAGCGCGTGGCGATTGCAAGGGCGTTAGCAGTCGAGCCGGGCATCATGTTCTTCGACGAGGCTACGTCCGCCCTCGATCCGGAACTCGTCGGCGAAGTGACCGAAGTGATGCGCGGGCTGGCGCGTGACGGCATGACGATGGTTGTCGTCACGCACGAGATGGGCTTCGCGCGCAAGACCGCGGATCGTGTCGTGTTCATGGATAAGGGTGTGATCGCGGAGCAGGGCGCTCCGGAACGGATCTTCGTGAACCCGCAGAACGAACGTACGCGTCAGTTCCTGCATCGTGTGCTTGACCACTGATCGCAACCGGACCTGGGGCTACAAGCTGGCGAAGCGTCCTTCGTTACGCGCTGCACTCGCGTCACACAAAAACATAAACCGCGAGCCCAATCTCCGATGGAGTTGAAGCAAATGTCTGCACCAGAATCATCGAGGGCGCGCGGCGTCGACCGCGTCGTGGGCATTCTCAGGCAGTTGCATATCGTGCGGCGTCCGATGACGATGCGCGAACTGATTGAAGCAACCGGCGCGCCGCGCTCAAGCATCTACGAACTCGTCACGATTCTCACCGAAGCCGGGTGGCTGGAGACGGCGGCGGACGGCAGCGTGTTCTTCGGCCGCGAGATGCATTACTACGGCTCTGACTATGCGGTGCACAACGATCTGATCAGCCGTGCTCATCAGGCGATCCTCGCGCTCGTCAGGAACCACGATGAGACCGCGCAGCTGTGCATGCTGGAGGGAAACAAGTACACCGTTGTGCTGTCGGAAAACAGCTCGCGGCCATTCAATATCAGCTCCGATATCGGCGTTAAGGTGCCGATCCCGTGGACAGCGACGGGCCGCCTGTTGCTTACCCATCTGCGCGAAGACGAGATTCGAGCGCTGATCCCCGACGAAGACTTTATCCTCGACAACGGCAGGCACGTCGAATTTGAGGACTTTCTTCGCGATGTCGAACGCGCGGCTGAGCAGGGCTATTGCTGCACCGAAGGTCTGTCGCACACGTTCCGCTACTGCATGGCGGCGCCGATACACGACCGGAGTGGTCTTCCGGCCGCTGCACTTTGCTTCATGACGAGCCGTGATACGGACTCGACAAAGCGCGCGATGATGCTTGAAGACCTCGTCAGGTCTTCGAAGGCGTTGTCGCAACCCTAGCGCCACGTATTCGTGGCCCGCGGTCATCGTCCTCGTACAGGACTGGGTGGATGCGACGGAGTTCGGTCATGGCAAGGTCGACCCCGACCACATGGTGCCGCGCACGCTTTATATGCCGGACGGCCGCGCAGTTCCTGTATGTGTGGTCGCGGTGCAGGTGACCGAGCCGTCCAACGCTGCCCCGGCCGATTCCCGTTGGCCCTCGACTTATCTTCGGCGGATGTCCGCTGCTTGCGGAGGCGCAGAACGCCGAACATTCGAACCACTACGCAGATATTGACCAACCGGATGCGGACGACAAGAGTTAGCAGATTGGGCCGAGGGTCAGCCGCAAGCGGTCATCAACGCTGCCGGCGTCCTGAATCTCAACCGGCCGCAAGCAGCATCTGCCGGATTTCGGCGCCAATGGCTTCGACGGTGAACGGCGTGGCGGGAAATTCGTCGATGCGTTAAGAGCGATCCGAAGCTATGGGCCAGCACGGCGATTTTTACCACCACCGACGAGGGCGGGGGCTACTACGATTCAGGCTACATCCAGCCCGTCGACGCGCTGGCGTTCCTCGACGCTGGTTTTCGTTCGATCAATTCCGGTAAATTTGAAAATCGACGATGCAATAACCGTTGGCGTCAGGGACTGATGACCGCTTCTCGTCGCCGGGTTGGGGAATGCACAATAAACAGCACTAAACGATGCTATAATTGATGCTGAAATTTCGGGAGGATAGCATGCGTACTACCATCGCCCTTGACGACGATTTGATCGCCAAAGCCCAAGCCTATACGGGCTTGGACGAAAAGACAGCGCTTGTGCGCGAGGCCCTCAAGGCCTTGATCCAACGCGAAGCCGCCAAGCGACTTGCGAATCTTGGCGGCAGTCAGCCGGATATCAAGGGAGCACCGCGCCGCCGGCAGGGCATCGAATGATTCTTGTCGACACGTCAGTCTGGATCGACCACATCATCGGTTCAGATCCTATGCTGGTTAGCTTGCTGGTCGAGGAGCGCGTGTTGGCTCATCCGTATGTTATTGGAGAGATTTCACTGGGTAGTCTGCGTGACCGCGAGGCTGTGCTTGGCGCGTTGCTCGATCTCCCTCGCGCGCCCATTGCAACGCCGGAAGAGACTTTTTTTCTGATCGAACGCGAGAACCTTTTCAATCGTGGAATCGGATATGTCGACACGTCTCTGTTGGCGTCCGCGCGGCTGCAGCCCGGCGTCACCATCTGGACTCGCGACAAGCGATTGAAAAAAGTTGCTGACGAACTCAATTTGGGCGCGGTACTTGGGCACTAGCGTTACGTGAGCGAGCTTTACGGGTGAACGCTGCGAAGGGCTACGATGAGCGCGCACTGGTCATTTCTAAAAAGCTCTGACAGTTGTGGAGTGGCTTGACCGGAAAAGCGCGGTGGGGAAGGCGGACAACCGGTAAGGCCGCCATACCGTGAACGAGCGACGACAAAGAATCAAAAAATCGACCGCCCCGTATAAGTCGTCAGCCATTCGAGCGCCAGCACCCCCGCCAGCGAATTCCCATTGCTATCAAGTCCGGGCGACCACGTACACACGGCCATCTCGCCGGGCAGCACCGCAACGATCCCGCCGCCCACGCCGCTTTTCGCCGGCAAGCCGACCCGGTAGACGAAATCGCCGGCCGCATCATACGTGCCGCAGGTCAGCATCAGCGCCGAGAGCCGCTTGGCGGAGCTGGTGTCGAGAATCCGTTCTCCTGTGGCAGGCACAACCCCATGATTGGTCAGAAATAGTGCCGCCTTCGCCAGTTCGACGCAGCTCATCGAAATCGCGCACTGTCGGCAATACGCAGCGACCACCACTTCCGGCGGCATTTCCATGTTGCCGAAGCTCGCCATGAAGTGCGCCATCGCGCGATTGCGGTGGGCGTGCTGCAACTCCGACAGCGCGACGCGCGAATCGTAGTCGATGCTGGTTTCGCCCGTCAGCCGTCGCATGAATTCGACCAGCGCCGTCTCGGCTTGAACGAAACGGCGGCACAGCACGTCGGTGACGACCAGCGCGCCCGCGTTGATGAACGGATTGCGCGGCTTGCCGTGTTCGGCTTCAAGCTGGATCAACGAATTGAAGGCATTGCCGGAAGGCTCGCGCCCCACGCGTTGCCACAGTGCGTCGCCAAGCAGCCGGAACGCCAAGGTGCAGGCGAACAGCTTGGAAATACTCTGGATGGAAAAGCGCGTATCGGCGGCGCCGGTGCGGAACACTTCGCCCGAGGCCGTAACGATTGCCATGCCGAAACTGTCGGCAGGAACATTCGCCAGTTCGGGAATGTAATCGGCCACCTTGCCGGTGCCCAGGTAAGGCTGAAGATCGCGATGGATCTGGTCGAGGATGGATGCGTAGTTCATTGGGATCGGACCGTTGAAGCCGCGATTCTACCGGCAACCCGACGCGAATTTGTTCGCGCGGCGAGGCCCCCCGGGCCGAACGTGGTTTCGCACCGGCCATGCTAATCTTGCTGCCTTTCTATCGACAGTCAGGCGAAACGGACATCCATGAAGGAAGCCTTCGATCCGAACGGCGTCGAACATCCGGTATTCGTGGTCGACGAGCGCTACGACGTGCTGGACGCGCCGTGGCGCGCCTATCGTCGCACGCGGTTGATCCACGTGAGCGCCGGTGTGTTGACCGTACGCGCCGAATCCGGACGATGGGTCATCCCGTCAGGCCACGCGCTCTGGCTGACGGCAAACGTACTGCATTGTCTGTCTGCGGGCGAGCCGGTGCGGCTCCATGTGCTGTACGCAGATGGGGATGCCGCACCGCTACCCGCGCAAAGCGGCGCGTTGGTGCTCGACCCGTTGGCGAAAGCGTTGCTGATTGCCGCGGCCGAAATCCCGCACGACAAACCGCTCGATGAACCGTCCGCGCGCCTCGTGCAAGTCTTACTGGATCGCCTGTCCGGTTTGCCCGCCGCGCCGCTGGCGCTGAACTGGCCGCGCGACCCGCGCATCCAGCGGATCGCAGAGGTGCTGAACGCCAACCCGGCGGAGCAGAGGGTACTCGACGATCTGGCTGCGGCCGCCGGCGTGACCGCTCGAACGGCGGCGCGCCTCTTCGCCAAGGAGACCGGGCAGACTTTCGGCCAGTGGCGGCAGCAACTGCGGTTGCTGGTCGCACTGGCGCGCCTCGGCGCTGGCGGGAGCGTCACGCAAGTGGCGCTGGAGGTCGGCTACAGCGACGTGTCGTCGTTTATCGCCGTGTTCCGCGACGCATTCGGCGACACGCCCGCTCGCTATTTCCGCTGACCCCGCGCCGCGTGAGGCTTTATCGGCTGGTATCGCCGGGAGTCGTCTTGGTCGTCCGGAGTCGCCGGGACCGGAAGTGTCGCACTCAGTGCGCGCCTGCCGCATCCGGGCCGCCACCGCCCTTGGCCGGCCGCGTAATCCAGATCAGCGGAATGATCAGAATGAAGATGATCGCCGACACATAGAAGATGTCGTTCAGGCCCATCATCGCGGCCTGAGTGTTCACGGTGAAATCGAACAGCGCATGCGCCGATTGCGTATTCAGATGCAGCAACGACTGGGTCGAATCGATCTGCTGATTGAATAACGGGTTGTTGACGCTGGCCTGCTCGGTGAGTCGTTCATGGTGCAGCACCGTGCGTTTATTCCACTCATTGCCGGCGATCGACGTGCCTACCGCGCCGCAAAACACCCGCACGAAATTCGACAGGCCGGCCGCCGCCGGAATCTTGTTCGGCGGTTGGCCAGCCAGAATAATCGCGGTCAGCGGCACAAAGAACAGCGCCATCGGAATGCCTTGCAGCAGTGTAGGCAGCACGAGGTGCCAGGTGTCGATTTCGATCACGTACTTCGAGCGCATGTAGAACACGATCGCGAAGCCGATGAAGGCGAGGGTGGCGATGATACGTGCGTCCGAGCGCGGCAACACGCGGCCCATCACCGGCGCGAGCAGCACCGCGAAGATGCCGAGCGGCGCGGTGACGAGACCGGCATCCACCGAACGGTAGTTCAGATACTCCTGCATCCATTGCGGCAGCAGCACGAGGTTGCCGAAGAACACGCCGTACGCAACCGAGATTGCAATCGTGCCGCCGAGAAAGTTGCGCTGCTGGAAGAGCCGCAAATCGACGATCGGGTTCTCTTCGGTCAATTCCCACACGAGGAAGAACGCGAAACTGATGAGCGCGGTGACGCCGAGAATCACGATCACCGGCGACGAGAACCAGTCGAGGTCCTTGCCTTTGTCGAGCATGATCTGCAGCGACGCGACCCACGTGATCAACAGGCCGAGCCCGATGACATCGATGGGTGGTTTGCGGATTGCCGACTCGCGGGTGCGATAGATCATCCACGTGATGCCGGCCGCGAAAATGCCGACGGGAATGTTGATGTAGAAGATCCACGACCAGCTGTAACTATCCGTGATCCAGCCGCCGAGCGCGGGGCCCGCAATCGGGCCGACGGTCGCCGTCATCGCCCATAGCGAGAGTGCGGTCGACGATTTCTCCTTGGGATAGGAGCCGAGCAGAATCGCTTGCGACAGTGGAATCAGCGGGCCGGCCACCGCGCCCTGGAACACCCGCGCGACCAGCAGGATGGGCAGCGTGGGCGCAATGCCGCACAACCACGAAGCCAGCACGAACATCAGAATTGCGCCGACGAACAGCTTGACCTGGCCGATACGTTGCGTGAGCCAGCCGGTCAGTGGAATCGACACGGCATTGGCCGCGGCGAACACGGTGATGACCCACGTGCCTTCGTCGACCGAGACGCCGAGGTTGCCCGAAATGGTCGGAATCGCAACGTTCGCAATCGACGTGTCGAGCACGTTCATGAAGGTGGCGAGCGCGACGGCGATGGTCGCCAGAACCAGTTTGCCGCCTTGCAGCGGCGGCGGTGGTGCTGGCGGCGCGCCGGCTGGCGCGGAAGTCGGCTGGCTCAAACGATCTCCGGATTGCGGTGCAACGGATGTGTTATTTGCCGCCCGCGCGATGCGACAGACGGCCTGTCGAATGATCGCAAAAGCATACCTGTATTCACGTTTTTACGTCGTCGACCCATGCAGGTCTGACGACAAAAGCAGATCCGGCGGCGTATGCTCGCGACTAGGGCTGCACGGAACGGCATGAGGCTGCTTGAGGCATGTATGAAGCATGTATGAAGCAGGCATGAGGCAGCGGGTTGCCGCGTGGTCGGCCGCGCGTGCGGAAAGACGAACCGAAAGTACAGCTAGAAGGAAGTGGATATGGCTTGGGAGCAATTCGAACATGGCTGGCGGCGCGCGCCGGCGACGGTGCCTGCCAAGGCACTGGTGGTGCTGATGCATGGCGTGGGCAGCAATGCGCGCGACCTGATGCCGCTCGCGGACATCTGGAGCGAGAGCCTGCCGGACGTGGCGTTCACCTCGCTCGACGGCACCGATGCATTCGACGGCGGCTTCGGCGGACGTCAGTGGTTCAGCCTGCGCGATGTCAACGAGGGCAATCGCGAGGCGCGCGTCGTCGCCGCCTATCCTGCGCTGCGGCGCATGCTCGAAGCCGAACTGGCGCATTGGCAGGTTCCTTTCGGCCGCCTTGCGCTGGTGGGTTTCTCGCAAGGCTCGATCATGGCGATGCATCACGTGGCCACGAGCGCGGAAGGCGCTGCCGCGGTCATCGCGTATTCGGGGCGGCTCTCTTCGGTGATCGCCGCGCAGAACGGCACGCCGCTCACGCTCGTGCATGGCGAGGAGGACGAAGTGATCCCGGTTCAGGAACTGGAGTACGCCGCCGATGCATTCAGCCATGCCGGCTATACCGTCGACGCCTACGCGTTGCCCGGCATTGGTCATACGATCAACGCCGACGGTGTGGCGCTCGGCAGAGAGGCGCTGGAGCATGCGCTTGGCGCTTTATCGCGCGACTGACACAGTCCCGATTGAAAAGTGGCCCTAAAGATTCTGATCTTCTTGCCGTTATCTGGTCATTAGCATGGAAATCACTCCGCCGCCCGGACCGCGAACGCCCCACTGGGTGTGCCAGGCGGCTCGGGTGACCGGGGCGCATTTTCCAGACTGCCCGGCACGGGCGGATAACGACATCTCAGAGCCTTCCTATGGCCAGACCGACGCCGCATTACCCGCTTTTCGATCGACTGTTCCGTCATGCCATGGCGGTGGACCTCGGTACGGCCAATACCCTCATCTATACCGACGACGGCGGCGTCGTGCTGAACCAGCCATCTGTCGTGGCTTTTCAGAAAGAGTCGGCCGCCGGGCAAAAACGCGTGGCGGCGGTGGGCACCGAAGCGCATCAGCTGCTCGGCCGCGCACCGCGCAACGTCGAAGCGGTGCGGCCCATGCGGCATGGTGTGATCGCCAATTTTTCCGCCGCCGAGCACATGATCCGGCAATTCGTCGACATGGCCAGCCCGCGACCGCTATTCAGCCGCCGCGCCGCGTTCACCGTCTGTGTGCCGGGGGGCGCGACCCAGGTCGAGCGCCGCGCGATCAAGGAAGCCGCGGTGGCGGCCGGCGCATGGAAGGTCAGTTTGATCGGCGAATCGCTGGCGTCGGCGGTCGGTGCGGGCCTTCCGGTATCGGAGGCAACCGGCTCGATGGTGGTCGACATCGGCGGCGGTACGACTGAAGTCGGCGTGATCGCGCTCGGCGGCCTGGCGTATAGCGGCTCGATCCGCGTGGGCGGCGACAGCTTCGACATGGCGATCGTCAGTTACGTGCGCAACCTGTATGGCGTGCTGCTCGGCGAGCAAACCGCCGAACACGTCAAGAAGGGCATCGGTTCGGCGTTGCGCGACGTGCCGGTCGAGCATATGAATGCGATCGGGCGCAGCGTTGACGACGGTTTGCCGCGCACGGTTCAGTTGAGCAACCACGATATCGCCGATGCGATCGACGGCCCGCTGCGTCAGGTGATCGGCGCCGTCAAACGCGCGCTCGAAACGGCGCCGGCCGAACTGGTCACCGATATCGCGCATGGCGGCATCGTGCTGACCGGCGGCGGCGCGCTGCTCGGCAATCTGGGGCGCCGTCTGACCAACGAACTCGGCCTCGACGTGCGCGTCGCCGATGAGCCACTCACTTGCGCGGTGCGTGGCGCGGGCGCGGCGGCTGCCGCCGGCTTACTTGACGATCTCGCCTACGAGTGATTTGACGCGGGACGTTCCGCGCATTTTTGTTTGCCGATGCGGTGCCCGTGCAGGTGCCAGGCGTGCCGCATGAGTCGCCGCGCACAACTAGCGGCTGTGCGACTACCGCTATTGGCAACCGCAGGTCGCGGGACTTTCGAAGCATTACCGCTGTGTCGCGGTGAGTCTCACGCAGTACTGGCCGGTACGCGCTCAATAAACGCGTAGTGAGTCCATGCGGAGTTCCTTGTGGCGATTCGCGCGCCGAGAGATCGGCACTCGCCGACCGTTCACTGGTTGGCGCTTACACTTTTCGATGCGCGTCTTTATCGAGCGCGCGTTCCGCGGCTTCGCCGACGAGGCCGTGATAATACAGATGCACACCGATGGCGAGCGAGTCGTTGCGAATTTCGTGGAAGGCTTTCCATGCTTTCACGGGATCTTTGAACAGCAGATAGTGGGCTTCCTGCGCGATCAGGTCCGCTACTTCATGCAGGCCGTGGCCGTGCAAAACATTCACGAGTGTATCGAGACTGCGATGGGTGCGGGCGTCGGTGCGCGGGTAGAGCATATGCAGCACTGCCACGTCTTGCGTCCTCAGCGCCGCCGACAACGCGACGACGATGTCCTGATGATTCAGCGCCGTGACGACGTTGTCTTCGTTGTGGACGTGATCGGGAAACAGCGTTTCGAGAGAGGCGTTCATCGGTCTTTCCTGTTTTTCTGGCTGATAAAAAAAGCCCGCCGCAGGACGGCGGGCCAAGACAGCGATGTGTTCGCAGGGGTAGCAAAACACGGATTCAGTATCGCAGAGCGGACTCGCTTGTGCAGCTTGACTGCCGCAATACATTGTTGCGGTAAGCGTTCTAACTTTCATTTGGCAGGCAGTACCGCTTAGCTGACTCAGCGCGTGTGTGCGCGGTGTATTGCTACGTCTTTGACGCAACGAATGTTGCGTCAGTCGAGATGGATTGTTGCGGCCAATCGCCGCAATCAAAGCCCCTTCGATCCGTAGAATGGGAAGCGGAGCCTGAGCATGCCAAGCGACAATTCGTCGATCGAGCATGCCGGCACGTGTGCGATGTGAAAGTAAAAGGACCGTGTAGATGAACTCGAAGACACACGCAACGCTGAGCTTTTCCGATAGCGACCAGACGATAGATTTGCCGATTTATCAGGGTTCGCTCGGACCGGATGTCATCGACATCCGCAAGCTGTACGGCCAGACCGGCAAGTTCACGTACGACCCGGGTTTCATGTCGACGGCGGCATGCAATTCCGAAATCACGTATATCGACGGCGACAAAGGCGAACTGCTGTATCGCGGTTATCCGATCGACAATCTGGCGCAGAACGCCGACTTTCTCGAAACCTGCTACCTGCTGCTGAAGGGCGAATTGCCAAATGCGCAGCAGAAGGAAGCGTTCGTGAACACCGTTACACAGCACACGATGGTGCACGAGCAGATGCATTTCTTTTTCCGCGGTTTCCGCCGCGACGCGCACCCGATGGCGATTCTGGTCGCGGCAGTCGGCGCGCTGTCGGCCTTTTATCACGACTCGCTGGACATCAACAATCCGCAGCATCGCGACGTATCCGCGATCCGCATGATCGCAAAGCTGCCGACGCTGGTGGCGATGGCGTACAAGTACACCGTGGGCCAGCCGTTTGTTTATCCGAAGAACGAGTTGTCCTACAGCGCGAATTTCATGCGCATGATGTTTGCCAATCCTGCGGAAGAGTACGAGGTCAACGACGTGCTGGTACGCGCGCTGGACCGCATTCTGATTCTGCATGCGGATCACGAGCAGAATGCTTCGACTTCGACGGTACGGTTGGCGGGTTCGTCGGGTGCGAATCCGTTTGCCTGTATCGCGGCGGGGATCGCTTGCTTGTGGGGCCCGGCGCATGGCGGCGCGAATGAAGCCGCTTTGAACATGCTGGAGGAGATTGGCTCGGTCGACCACATTCCCGAGTTCATAGCGAAGGTGAAGGACAAGAACTCTGGCGTGAAGTTGATGGGGTTTGGTCATCGCGTTTATAAGAACTACGATCCGCGCGCGAAGCTGATGCGGGAGACGTGCCACGAGGTGCTGGAAGAGTTGGGGTTGCATGATGACCCGCTGTTCAAGCTGGCCATGGCACTGGAAAAGATCGCGCTTGAGGACGACTACTTCGTGTCGCGTAAGTTGTACCCGAATGTCGACTTCTATTCGGGTATTGTGCAGCGGGCGTTGGGTATTCCGACTGCGATGTTTACGTGTATCTTCGCGATGGCGCGTACGGTTGGGTGGATTGCGCAGTGGAACGAAATGATTGCCGATCCGGAGCAGAAGATTGGGCGGCCGCGGCAGTTGTTTGTGGGGGAGACTCAGCGTTTGGCGCGGTCGCTTGCTCAGCGGTAAAGGTTTGGTTTTGTTGCCTGCTCGGCGGGGGTTTGTCTGTGCTTCTGGCTTTGGTGCCTTTCCTTGATTCGTTAGTGGTTTATTAGTGTTGCCCCTGTGCGGGGCGGCACCTACTTTTCTTTGCCTGCTGCAAAGAAAAGTAGGCAAAAGAAAGCAGCTCAAACCGCTAATGTGTATTGAACTAGACTAAATCTGACAGTGGTCGGTTTCTCGTGCTGATGTGCGCTGGCGCGAAGGGCGTAGCCCGAAGCGACAACGCACGCGGCAAACCGCAAGGAGTCCACCATGACTCAG